>NZ_SMUS01000013.1 GCF_004353185.1 Clostridium cuniculi
CGCTAGCTTTGTTCCGAAGAACTCCACTCGCTCGACTTGCATGTGTTAGGCACGCCGCCAGCGTTCGTCCTGAGCCAGGATCAAACTCTCACTAAAAAGTTTAATCATTTGCTCAAATTACTTTGAGTCTTTATTTTAAGACTCTCAAAAGAATTGCTGGTTTACTTTAACTATATTCTGTTCAATTTTCAAAGACCATTTACTCTGTCGCACCAAAGCGACTTCTTTATCTTATCATCACTCTTTGCTACTGTCAACAACTTTTTTTAAAAGTTTTTTTGACGTTTTGCTCAAGCAACGTAATTTATCTTATCACTTACTTTCTAACATGTCAACTTTTTTATGTTGTTTTTCTGTCAGTCATCAGCGACGTGTTTTATCTTATCATGTAGCTATTATTTATTTTCAATTTATTTTATATTTATATTAATTTATTTTAATTATATATGCATTTTTCTCCTTTTTTCTTTATTTTTCTACTATTGATACACTAGGATAAGAGTATTGCTGTATTACCCCTTAAATAATATTTTCACTCTAATTTTAATATAAAAAGTGGCAAATTATTAAATACTGTTAATAGTATTCATAACTTGCCACATAATATAACTATTTTAAATAATAGTGCCTATATTACTCTTCAGAATCTTCTTTTTGTGCTTCTTCAACTAATCTATCTAAACTAGTATCTTTATCATCTACATCACTTTCATTATCTGCACAAGCTTCTAATGTTAATTGTTCCTCATTATCATTATCGCCAGTACCAGTTATTTTAGCAATAGCTACTACTTTTTCCTCTTCTGAAGTTCTCATTAATGTAACTCCCATTGCAGATCTACTAGTTACTGAAATATCAGAAACATTTATTCTTATAGCTATACCACTACTATTTATCAACATTAATTCATCTTCTGGACTACAAACAGTTGCTCCTACAACTTTACCAGTCTTTTCACTTATCTTGTAAGTAATAAGACCTACTCCACCTCTATTTTGTCTCTTATATTCAGTTAATGGTGTTCTCTTACCAAATCCATTTTCACTTATAACTAATAAATCTTCATTATCTGAAGCTATATCCATACAAACAGCTACATCTTCATCTCTTAAATTCATAGACTTAACTCCTGATGCAGCTCTTCCCATAGGTCTTACATCTTGTTCATTGAACTTAATTGCATTACCATCTTGAGAAACTATTATTATATCAGCATCTCCTCTTGTTACCTTAACTTTAAGAAGTTCATCTCCTTCTCTTAAGTTAATAGCAATAAGTCCACTCTTTCTTAAGTTCTTAAATTCTGATAACGGAGTTTTCTTAACTAAACCTTGTTTAGTTGCCATGAACAAGTATCCATCTACAATATTATCCCTAACAGTTAATACAGTTTCTATTCTTTCATCTTGTTCTATTTGAATAAGATTTATTATATTCGTACCCTTAGCTGTTCTTCCTGCTTCAGGTATTTCATATGCTCTCTTTTTATATACTCTACCTCTATTAGTAAAGAATAATACATCTGAATGAGTTGAAGTTACTAGCACGTGTTCAACGAAATCATCTTCTTTCGTAGACATTGCTTGTATTCCTCTTCCCCCTCTTCTTTGAGCAGAATATGTGTCAGCTGATATTCTCTTGACATACCCTGTATGAGTTAAAGTTATAACTGTTTCTTCTTCTTGAATTAAGTCTTCAATATCAATATCATTTACAACTTTCTCTATTTGAGTTCTTCTTTCATCGTTATATCTAGCTTTTATTTCAAGTAATTCTTCTTTAATTACACCTAATAACAATTCTTCACTTGCAAGAATTGAATTTAAATAATCAATAAGTTTCATTAACTCTGCATATTCTTCTTCAATCTTATCTCTTTCTAAGCCTGTTAATCTTCTTAATCTCATTTCTAGAATAGCAACTGCTTGCTTTTCTGATAATCCAAATCTTTCACTTAAAGTATTTTTAGCTATTTCACTAGTTTTTGATCCTCTAATGATGCTAATTACTTCATCAATATTATCTAAAGCTATTCTTAACCCTTCAAGAATATGAGCTCTAGCTTGTGCCTTTTCAAGTTCAAATATTGTTCTTCTAGTAACAACTTCTTTTTGGAAGTTAATATAGTTAGATAATATTTGTTTTAGATTTAAAACTTGTGGTTCATTGTTAACTAAAGCTAGCATTATAATACCAAAAGTATCTTGCATCTTTGTATGTTTGAATAATAGATTTAATACAACATTAGGATTCGCATCCTTCTTTAATTCTATTACTATTCTCATACCTTCTCTATCTGATTCATCTCTTAAATCTGATATTCCAACAATCTTTTTATCTTTCACTAAATCTGCAATACTTTCAATAAGCTTAGCTTTATTTACTTGGTATGGAATTTCTGTAACTACTATTCTATGTCTTCCATTTTCCTCTTCTATTTCAGTTTTAGATCTTACTACAACTTTACCTTTTCCTGTTTCATAAGCAGCTCTTATCCCTGATTTACCCATTATAATTCCACCAGTTGGGAAATCTGGCCCCTTAATACATGTCATAAGTTCTAATCCAGTAGCTTCTGGGTTATCTATTAACATTATAGTTCCATCTATAACTTCTCCTAAATTGTGAGGAGGTATGTTAGTAGCCATACCAACTGCTATACCTGATGATCCATTAACTAAAAGATTTGGGTATCTTGAAGGTAATACAACCGGCTCTTGTTCTTCGCCATCAAAGTTCGGCATAAAATCTACAGTATTCTTATTTATATCTCTAAGCATTTCTACTGCAATTTTATTCATCTTTGCTTCTGTATATCTCATTGCCGCTGCACTATCACCATCTACAGACCCAAAGTTACCATGACCATCTACAAGCATATATCTCATGGAGAAATCTTGTGCCATTCTTACTAATGCATCATAAACTGATGAATCACCATGTGGATGGTACTTACCTAAAACTTCTCCAACTATTCTTGCACATTTTCTGTATCCCTTGTTTGGCTCTAGACCTAACTCTTGCATTGCATAAAGAATTCTTCTATGAACTGGTTTAAGACCATCTCTTACATCAGGAAGAGCACGCCCAACGATTACGCTCATGGCATAATCGATGTAGCACTTTTTCATTTCTTTATTTATATCTACATGTATAAATTTTCCTTCATTTAAGTTCATGTACTCACCTCAACTAATACTAAATACTTTAGTACTATATATCTAAATTGCTTACTTTCTTAGCATTCTTTTGAATAAATTCTCTTCTTGGTTCAACCTTATCACCCATTAATATAGTGAATATTTCATCTGCTGCAATAGCATCTTCTACCGTTGCCTTTAAAAGAATTCTGTGTTCTGGATCCATAGTTGTATCCCATAATTGATTTGCATTCATTTCTCCAAGACCTTTGTATCTTTGAATATTTATTGAACTATCCTTTCCACCAAACTCTTCTAAGATTTTATCTAGCTCTTCATCTGTATATGCATACTCTTCTCTCTTACCTTTACTAACTTTATATAGTGGTGGTTGAGCTATATATACGTGTCCTCCATCTATTAATGGTCTCATATATCTATAGAAGAATGTTAATAATAGCGTTCTTATGTGTGCTCCATCAACATCGGCATCGGTCATAATTATTATTCTATTATATCTTAATTTTTCTTCATCGAAATCTTTTCCAATTCCTGCACCAAAGGCAGTAATCATTGATCTTATTGTGTCTGAGTTAAGTATTCTATCTAATCTTTGCTTTTCAACGTTAAGAATCTTACCTCTTAAAGGTAATATAGCTTGGAATTTTCTATTTCTTCCTTGCTTTGCTGATCCACCCGCTGAATCCCCTTCGACTATATAGATTTCACATTCTGCTGGATCCTTAGATGAACAATCTGCTAATTTTCCTGGAAGAGTAGATCTTTCAAGAACTGATTTTCTAGTAAGTTCTCTTGCTTTTCTAGCAGCATCTCTAGCTCTAGCAGCCATTAATGCTTTATCTATTATAATCTTACCAACTGCAGGATTTTCTTCTAAGAAAATACTTACTCCTTCAGCCACTATTGAATCTACAACTCCTCTTACTTCTGAATTTCCAAGCTTAGTTTTTGTTTGCCCCTCAAACTGTGGCTCAGAAATCTTAACTGATACAACAGCTGTAAGTCCTTCTCTAGCATCATCACCTGAAAGGTTCTTGTCATTATCTTTTATATGACCAAATCTCTTAGCATAATCATTTATTGCTCTAGTTAAAGCACTCTTAAATCCTGCTAAGTGAGTTCCCCCCTCAATTGTGTCTATATTATTTGCAAATGAATATAAATTTTCATTATATCCATCATTGTATTGAAGTGCAATTTCAGCTATTATTCCATCTTTTTCACCTTCAACATAAATAGGTGATTCATGTAATACTTCTTTATTTCTGTTTAAGTAAGAAACGAATTCCTTTATACCACCTTCATAATGGTATCTTTCAACTCTTTCTTCATCTTCTCTCTTATCTATTAAAGTTATAGCTATCCCCTTATTAAGGAATGCTAATTCTCTTAATCTACTTGATAATACTTCAAAGTCGAATACAGTATCTTCGAATATTTCATGATCTGGTTTAAATAATACTTTAGTTCCATGCTCATCTGATTCACCAATTTTAGTTAAATCACATAATACATTTCCTCTTGAGTATTTTTGTTGCCATATAAAGCCTTCTCTCTTTACTGTAACCTCACAATACTCAGATAATGCATTAACAACTGATGCCCCAACTCCATGAAGACCACCAGATACCTTGTATCCTCCGCCTCCAAATTTACCACCAGCATGTAATACAGTCATTATTACTTCTACTGTTGCCTTTCCCATTTTCGGATGTATACCAACTGGCATACCTCTACCATCGTCGATTACAGTAATTGAATTATCCTCATTTATTGTAACTTCTATGTTTTTACAAAATCCAGCTAAAGCTTCATCAATACTATTATCTACTATTTCATATACTAAATGATGAAGTCCTCTAGAGCTCGTGCTCCCTATGTACATTCCAGGTCTTTTTCTAACTGCTTCTAAACCTTCTAAAACCTGAATCTGACTTTCATCATAACTTTGCTTATTCTCTTCCAACATAAACTCCTCCTTATATTTTTGTTTTCTTAACTCTGAAGGCTAAATATTGGACTTAAGGATTATAATCAATATTTGTTCTCTTAGTTAAAGTAGATGATGAAATAGGTGATAAATACACCTTACTCATTTTATTAACTTCTGCTATAACAAATGATTTAGGACTTTCCTTTGAAATTTTTTCAACAAATCCGTCTTCTTCAGCCATTCTTAAAAATGATATTGTATCTGAACTATACATTGATGTCTGTAAATCAAAAATACCAATTACATCCTTTATTGGTACCACTACGTTTTCTCCTAAATGTAAAAACATAAGATCTCCTCCCTTAGTTTAGGATTTCTCCATCCTTAACTTTAAAAACTTTAGATTTATCATCTAAATATTCATACAAATCTTCTATTCCAGTACATGTAATAATGGTTTGTATATCTCCAATTGTGCTTAAAATATATCTTTTTCTACTAAAATCTAATTCTGATAATACATCATCCAAAAGTAATACTGGATGTTCCCCTGTAAGTTCTTTTATTATTTTCAATGATGAAAATTTAATAGTTAAAACTGCAGTTCTTTGCTGTCCTTGAGAACCATAACTTTTAGTATCAATATCATTTATTAAAACAGTAAAATCATCTCTATGGGGACCTATAGATGTAATTCCTCTTTCACAATCCCTGCTTCTATTTTTTTCTAAAAGCGAATAGAAATTTTCTTTTATGTTCTCTAAATCTTTAATAGTACTAATATATTTAAATTCAATTTTTTCTTTACCAGAAGTTATATCAGAATGAATTTTAGCAGAATATTTATTTAACTTTTGAATATATTCTAATCTATCTATTATTATATTATATCCAAATTCCACCAATTGCATATCATAAACATCTAAAATATCTTTATTTATATTTCTATTTCTTAATATACTATTTCTTTCATTCAAAACTTTATTATACTGAACAAGATTATAATAGTATTTAGGATTTAATTGGCATAATTCCATATCAATAAATTTTCTTCTTACACCGGGAGAATCCTTAATTATTTTTAAATCTTCCGGAGAAAACATTACAACATTAAAATTTCCAAATAGTTCCCCTATCTTTTTTATTTTAATCTTATTTACTTGTATTGCTTTTTTTCCGTCCTTAAGAATGCTTATATCTATTCTCTTGTCTAATCTCTCTCTACCAACTGTAATACTTAATAATGCATTATTAGAGTTCCAATTGATAAGCTCTCTATCTTTTGACGTTCTATGAGATCTTGCAAAAGCACAATAGTATATGCCCTCTAATATATTAGTTTTTCCTTGGGCATTATCACCCATAAAAACATTAACATGTGGACCTAAACTTATATCCAATACATTATAATTTCTATAATTCAGCATTTGCAATCTTTTAATAAACATCTTAAACACCTTTAATTATAACATATTAAATTTAATAAGGATAAGTATTCTGGAAAAAATTAGTTATTTAAACTACTTTGTAACTTTCCCCATTAAATTCAACTATGTCACCTTTATATAATTTTTTCCCTCTTTGTATACAAATTTCACCATTAACTTTTACAAGTTCATCTAAAATATACATTTTAGCTTCTGATCCTAGTGAAGCTACTCCGGAAAATTTTAAAAATGAATCTAATTTTATAAATTCTGTACTTATTTGTATTTCATTCATAACACTTCTCTTGTATATTTATTCAAATTTTATACAAGTTTCCTCCTATCTAACTAGTCTAACAGGTAAAACTAGGTATTTAGCACTATTACTATTTTTTCCTTTTATTACACATGGACTAACACTTGATGTCATCTCTACAACTACATCTTCTTCTTCCATATTCTTAAGAACATCTAGTAAGTATCTTGAATTAAATGCAATTTGAACTCCATCACCTTGCAGATTTATATTAACTTCCTCTCTAACTTTTCCCAATTGAGAATTAGAAGTTATAACTAAAGTATCTTCTTGAACATCTAATCTTATTAAATTACTATTTCCATCCTTAGCCATTAATGATGCTCTTTCAATTCCTTGTTGAAGATCTTGCTTTTTAACATTGACTAATAATTTATATTCTTGTGGTAAAAGAGAAACATAATTAACAAACTTACCATCTAATAATCTTGAAATAATATTTGTATTATTAACATTAAATAAAATATGATTATTTGTGAATGTGATTTTTACGATATCAGTATTATCTTCTAATATTTTTGAAACTTCATTTAAAGTTTTTCCAGGAATAACAACTTCAATGTTATCATCTACATCTAATAATTCACTTCTAACGGCCAATCTATACCCATCTAATGCAACTAAATTTAATTCTTTATTTTTTACTTCAAAAAGTATACCTTGTAATATTGGTCTAGCCTCATCTTGAGCTATAGCAAATGATGTACCTTTTATCATATTCTTTAATAAGTTTTGAGGAACTTCAACACTAAGATCCTCATTTATACTTGGTAATGCAGGATAATCACTAGGATTCATGAAAACTAAATTAAACACTGATTTTTCACATGTAATTTGTATTAAATCATTTTCAGCTATTTCTATTTTTACATCTGAATTTGGTAGTTTTCTTATGATTTCAGAAAAAATCTTTGAATCAATAACAATACTACCTTCTTTAATAACATCAGCTTCAACTTTTGTTTCTATACTTACATCCATATCTGAACCAATAAGAGTTAAACCTTCTTTATTAGCTTCGATATATATACCTTCTAATACAGGCATTGTTGTTTTTCCTGTAATTGCTTTAGTTACTATAGAAATACCCTCTTGTAATTTTTGTTTTGAGCATATTATGTTCATAATTTTACCTCCTAAGTTATACACAGTTATCAACATTGAACTATGCAATATAATAAGATAAATATAATAAATAAATATAATAATAGTAGTAGTAAGGGCTGTGGATTTGTGGATAAGTACCGCCAGCCCTTATATTTCAACAAAATGCATGTAAAAAATACTGTGGATAAGTCGGTAATAAATTGATAGTCTTATCCACAGTATCCACACTGAAAGACTAAAAAATGACTTATCCACAAAGTATTCACTAGTTATTATGTACAGTTGTTGATTATTTTTGTGTTAGCTTTTTTGTTATATCGTTTATCGTATGTTCTAAGCTTTCGTCATTATTTAGAGTTTCTGATATTTTTTCATAAGCATGTATAACAGTTGTATGATCACGTCCGCCAAATTCCTCACCAATTTTAGGTAGTGACATGTCTGTAAGCTTTCTGCTTAAATACATAGCTATCTGTCTTGGATATGCTACATTTCTAGTTCTTCTCTGTGATTTTAGGTCTTCAACTCTTAAATTAAAATAAGCAGCGACTACGTCTTGAATTAGATCAATAGTGATGCTTTTATTTTGTTTATTTGAAATTATGTCTTTTAAAGCTTCTGTAGCTAAATCTACAGTTATTTCTCTATTTGTTAATGATGAATAAGCAACTATTCTGATTAATGCTCCTTCAAGCTCTCTAATATTAGACTTGATTTTTGTTGCTATATAAACCATTACCTCATTAGGTACATTTAGATTTTCTACATCTGCCTTTTTCTTTAAAATAGCCATTCTTGTTTCAAAATCAGGAGCCTGAATATCAGCAATAAGCCCCCATTCAAATCTTGAACGTAATCTATCTTCTAAAGTTGGAATTTCTTTAGGTGGTCTATCTGATGATAGAATTATTTGTTTGTTGGCGTCATGTAGAGTATTAAAAGTATGGAAGAATTCTTCTTGAGTTCGTTCTTTTCCTGCAATGAATTGAATATCATCTATTAATAGAATATCTACGCTTCTATATTTAGTTCTGAACTCTTCATTTTTATCATCTTTAATAGCATTTATTAATTCGTTTGTGAATTTTTCTGATGAAACATACACAACTTTAGCATTTGGATTGTTTTGAAGTATATAATGTCCAATAGCATGCATTAAGTGTGTTTTACCTAATCCTACGCCTCCATAGATAAAAAGAGGATTATAAGCTTTAGCTGGAGATTCAGCAACAGCAAGAGATGCAGCATGGGCAAATCTATTACTATTACCTATTACAAAAGAATCAAAAGTATACTTAGGATTTAATGTACTAGACATTTCATCATTAACTGTAACAGCTATATTATCCTTAGTATTTTCCTTTTCTTTTTTTTCTTTTTCTTCAGCCTCTTGTATTTCAGAAGCAATTAAAAACTCTAAATTATACGTTTTAGAGCAAGCGGCTTCTATTGAATTTATAACTAAATCCTTATATCTTTTTTCTAATATATCTTGAGTGAAGGAATTAGGGACACTGATTTTTATTGTGTTGGCTGATATGCATAGTGGCTCGCAGCTTTTAATCCAAGTGTTAAAACTAACCTCAGTTAACTCGCCTTTTATTATATTCAGGGTTTTTTCCCATAATTCTTTAAGCTCAGTCTCCATTTAAGTATCCTCCAAAAAAAGAAATTTTAAAAAATTATAAACAAGATATCAACAGAATTATTAACAGAAAAATGATTATGTTGACAAAGTTGAAAAAATTAATAACATATTAACATTTTATGTAGATAATATAATCATAATATAGTTATCCACAGTTTTAAATATTATAAACATAAATATTATAAACAGCTAATAAACGCCCTATTTCTGACAATAATATGTAAAAAACTAAATAATTATTAAGAAAAATCGAACAAGTTATACACAGATTAATCCACAATTGTGGATAAGTTAAGTTATTCACATATTTATTCACACTTATACTTAATAATATCATAAATCAATATAAGTTATCAATAAGTTATCCACAAATTTTAAACTGTGAATAACTTTATCAACAGTTTTGCGGAATTTAATTCATATTGACAGTAAAAAGGTAAATATATATAATAATAAAGTAACTTTAAATTGAGAAGTATAGTTTTTACTATAAAATAAATCACTCAAAGGGGGTGTATTTCGAATGTTCATGACATACCAACCAAAAAAGAGACAAAGAAAAAAAGAACATGGTTTCAGAAAAAGAATGAGCACTGCTTCAGGAAGAACTGTTCTTAAGAGAAGAAGACAAAAAGGTAGAAAAAAATTAACAGCATAAGGGCCGCACTTTGTGGCCTTTTTTCTGCAAGTGCAGGAATTTTAAGGAGAATTTATTAAAACTTATGATATATAAATTAAGAAAAAATACGGAATTCAGACTTGTCTACAGAAGAGGAAAGTCTTATGCTAATAAATTATTGGTTTTATATGTTTTCAATAATAAGAAAAATATAAATGATGAAAATCTACCATATAATAAGGTAGGTATTTCAGTAAGTAAGAAAGTTGGAAATAGCGTAGTTAGAAGTAGAAGTAAAAGACTTATATATGAAAGCTATAGATTAAATATGAAAGATATTAAATCAGGATATGATTTTGTTTTTGTAGCCAGAAGCGCTATAAATGAAAAAAAATATAGCGATGTAGAAGCTGCTATGATAAACTTATTTAAAAAGGCAGGAATATATTTGCAATGAAAAAATTGCTTTTAACAATTATAAAGTTATATCAAAAATATTATTCTCCTATGCGTCCAAGAAGATGTATATTTGTACCTACATGTTCTCAGTATGCAGTTGAAGCCATTACTAAGTATGGTGCTTTAAAGGGAGGATTTTTATCTATAAAAAGGATTTTGAGGTGTAATCCTTTTAACAAAAACGGGGGATATGATCCGGTAAAATAAGGAGGCTATAGAATGTGGAATGCGATAGTAAATGTAATGACGAAGATGTTCGAGGCTTTACATAATTTAATTATAGCATTAGGGGTACCAAAACACGCAGAAGGGGTTTCGTATGTATTAGCAATCATATTATTTACAGCGATAATTAGATTATTAATATTACCTCTTAATATTAAATCAACAAAATCAAATGCAAAAATGCAAGAAATTCAACCAGAGATGAAAAAACTTCAAGCAAAGTATGCAAATGATCCACAAAAATTACAATTAGAAACTTCTAAATTAATGAAAGAAAATAATGTTAGTATGTTTGGTGGATGTTTACCAGCATTATTACCTTTACCAATATTATTTGCTTTATATGGAGTGTTTAGAAATATAACAGCTACGCCAGGAGCTGATACATCATTCTTATTTATTCCAGATATTTTTGCTCCTCCAAGTGGAATTGGCTTTGTTTCAATTATATTAGCAATATTAGCTGCATTAAGCACTTATATACCATCATTATTATTGAGCAAATCAATGCCTCAACAAGAAGGCGGAATGAATATGAGTACTATGAACATAGTTATGTCAGGGATGATGGGATTTATGTCACTTCAATTCCAACCAATATTAATAATTTATTGGATAACTGGTGGAATAATTCAATTAATACAAACATATTTCTTAAATTATCTACCAGCGATGAAAAAGAAAAAAATTGAAGAAGAAAAAGCAGCACAAGCTAAAATTCAAAAAGCTAAAAAGTCTACACCAAAAACTAAAAAGAGATAATTATCATATTTTCTAGGTGGTGAATAGGGTATGAAAACAATTGAAATGACTGGTAAAACAGTTGAAGAAGCTTTAAAACATGCGTTAGATGAGTTAAAATTAACAAAAGATAAGGTTGATGTTGAAGTAATTGATGAGGGTAGTAAAGGATTATTTAACTTAATTGGTGCAAAGCCTGCTAAAGTTAAGGTTACTGCAAAACCAGACTCTTTGGATGATGCAAAAACATTCTTGGTTAGTGTTTTAAATTCTATGGATATAAATGCAGACATCGATATCAAAGAGGAAAATGATATTATTAAGATTAATTTGAAAGGTCCTAAGATGGGATTAGTAATAGGTTATAGAGGTGAGACTTTAGATTCACTTCAATACTTAGTTTCATTAGTAGTTAATAAGAATCATGAAAACCCATATAAGAGAGTGGTTTTAGATGCAGAAAACTATAGGCATAAAAGAGAGGAAACTTTAATAAGAGTGGCTCAAAAGACTGCTTATAAAGTTAAAAAATCTGGAAGACCATATAAGTTAGAACCTATGAATCCTTATGAAAGAAGAATTATTCATTCAGCACTACAAGAATATACTGATATTAACACATATAGTGAAGGTGAAGAGCCTTTTAGAAGAATAATTATAAGTTTAAAAAAATAATAAGAGAAAGCCTAAATTAGGCTTTCTCTTATTATTTTTTTAGAATTTTGACTTATATAAAATTGTTTTGTAAAATGAATAATAGCGAAAATAGGGCATAATAATTAAAAAAAGAAAATAAGGATAGAATTCAAATATACTTATTAGTAAAAGGATTAATAATAGTGACAACTTTTAATGTAGAAATTTATCCACTTGTCACTAAAACTGGAGGATAAAATGAAAGAATTTGATACAATATGTGCGATAGCTACAGCTTTAGGCGAAGGCGGTATCGCAATTATAAGAATATCTGGAGATAAAGCGTTAGATATAGCATCAAAAATATTTAGACCTAAGAGTAACGATGATATAAAAAATATGAAACCTTATACAATGAAATATGGTCATATATATGATATAGAAACTGATGAATTAATTGATGAAGTAATAATTAGTTTTATGAAAGGACCAAGAAGTTTCACAGCAGAAGATACTATAGAAATAAACTGTCATGGTGGTGTAGTATCTACGAATAAGGTGTTAGAAGCAGCAATTAAAGCTGGTGCTAGACTTGCAGAACCAGGAGAATTTACTAAAAGAGCATTTTTAAATGGTAGAATAGATTTATCACAAGCTGAAGCCGTTATGGATATAATAACAGCTAAAACAGATTTAGCAATGAAATCTGCCTTAATGCAAAGTACAGGATATTTATCTAGAGAAATTAATAGATTAAGAGAATATATGTTAAATGTATTAGCACTAGTAGAATTTGCTGTAGATTTTACAGAAGATGATGAAGAAGTAGACCCAAGTATTCCTTTAAAAGTTGGAGAAAGTTTAGAAAAGGCTATAAGTGAAATGAAAGTTCTCTTAAAAAATGCTGATGAAGGAAAACTTATTAGGGAAGGTTTAAGTCTTGCTATAGTTGGAAAACCAAATGTAGGAAAATCATCTTTATTAAATGCTTTGTTAAGAGAAAAGAGAGCAATAGTAACTGATATTGCAGGAACTACAAGAGATATAATTGAAGAGTACATAAACTTAGATGGTATTCCAGTTAAAATAATTGATACAGCAGGTATTAGAGAAACTGAGGATGTTGTTGAAAGAATTGGAGTAGAAAGATCTAGAGAAAAAATTCAAGAAGCTGATTTAGTTTTATTAGTTCTTGACTCATCAAGAGAGTTAGATGATGAAGATAGAGAGATTATAGAGTCAGTTGGTGATAAAAAATGTATTGTTATATTAAACAAAATAGATTTAGAGTCTAAAATTGATGAAAATATGATAAATAGTTTTGAAAATATAATTAAAGTGTCAGCTAAAGAAGAACTTGGATTAGGTGATTTAAAAGAAACAATAAAAGAGTTATTCTTTAGTGGAAAAATTGATACAGAAAGTCTAATAATATCTAATTCAAGACATAAGCAAGCATTGTTTAGAGCATTAGAGAATGCAGAAAATGCATTAAATAGAGTAAGAATGAATGAATACTTAGATTTAATATCTATTTTTGTAACCTCATCTTTAAGAGCCTTAAATGAAATTACAGGAGATGAATTAGAAGAGGATTTAGTAAATAAAATATTTGGAGATTTCTGTGTAGGAAAGTAGGAGTAGAAAATGAGATATAATGCAGGAGAATATGACGTAATTGTAGTTGGTGCAGGTCATGCTGGATGTGAAGCAGGGCTTGCTTCAGCTAGAATGGGATTAAAGACATTAGTATGTACATTAAATCTTGATGCAATTGGTTTAATGCCTTGTAATCCTAATATAGGAGGTACAGCAAAAGGTCACTTAGTAAGAGAAGTTGATGCATTAGGTGGAGAAATGGGGATAAATATTGACCATACATTTATTCAATCAAGAATGTTAAATACATCTAAAGGGCCAGCAGTACATTCTTTAAGAGCACAAGCTGATAGAAAAAAATATCAAAATAGAATGAAAAGTGTTCTAGAAAATCAAGAAAATTTAGAAGTTAGACAATTAGAAGTTGTTGATGTTGAAGTTGAAGATGGAAAAGTTGTTGGAGTATTAACTAAGAATGGAGCTTTCTTTAAATGTAAAGCTATAGTTTTGACAACAGGTACATATTTAAGAGCAAGAATAATAATTGGAGATGTAACTTATAATAGTGGTCCAAATGGATTAGCAGCAGCTAATGAGCTAACACAACACTTAATGAATCTTGGAATAGAAATGAGAAGATTTAAGACTGGAACTCCGGCAAGAATTAACAGAAGGTCTGTAGATTTTTCAAAGATGATTGAACAACCTGGAGATAAAAAGATAGTTCCATTTTCATTTATGCATGACAATATAGATAGAGAACAAGTTTCTTGTTGGTTAACTTATACTAATGAAGAAACACACAATATTATAAAGGAAAATATAGATAGATCTCCTATGTATAATGGGAGTATTGAAGGGATTGGACCAAGATACTGTCCATCTATAGAAGATAAAGTAATGAAATTCCCAGATAAAAATAGACATCAAATATTTATAGAACCAGAAGGTGAAGATACATTAGAAATGTATGTTGGAGGAATGTCATCATCATTACCAGAAGATGTTCAAGTAAAGATGTATAGAACATTAGAGGGATTAGAAAATGTAGAATTATTAAGAACTGCCTATGCTATAGAATATGATTCAATAGATCCAACTCAATTGAAACCAACTTTAGAATTTAAGACAATAGAAGGTTTATATGGAGCAGGTCAGCTAAATGGTAGTTCAGGATATGAAGAAGCTGCTGCACAGGGTATTGTTGCAGGTATAAATGCCGCATTAAAAATTAAAGGTGAAGAACCAATGATATTAACACGTTCTGATGGATATGCTGGTGTTTTAATTGATGATTTAGTAACTAAGGGTACTAATGAGCCTTATAGAATGATGACATCTAGAGCGGAATATAGATTATTATTAAGACAAGATAATGCTGACTTTAGGTTAACTGAAATAGGAAGAAAAGTTGGTCTAGTAAGCGATGAAAGATATAATAGATTCTTAAATAGAAAATCTAATATAGAAAATGAAGTTGAAAGACTAAAGAATTTACAAATAACTAATAAGAGAGAAAATAATGAATTCTTAGTATCACTTAATTCTACAGAACTAAAGAAACCAATAAGTATGTATGAATTAATTAAACGACCAGAATTAGATTATTTTATGTTAGCACCATTAGATCCAGAAAGACCAGAGTATACAGATGATATTGGTGAACAAGTTAATATTATAGCTAAATATGAAGGATATATAGCTAGTCAGCTAGATCAAGTTAATCAGTTTAAAAAGTTTGAGAAAAAATTATTGCCTGAAAATATAGATTATAATGATGTAAAAGGCTTAAGAGTAGAAGCAATTCAAAAATTAAGTGCAATAAGACCAGTAAGTATAGGTCAGGCATCAAGAATATCTGGAGTATCTCCAGCTGATATATCAGTTTTATTAATATATTTAGAACATCAATATAAGAAAAATAAGCAGGAGGACTAAAGATGAAGTTTTTTGAATTAATGAAAACAGCCTCAAATGATGCTGGACTAGAATTTACAGAAGTTCAATATGAGCAATTTATTAAATATATGAGGCTTCTTCAAGAATGGAATGAAAAAATAAATTTAACAGCCATAACAGAAGATGAGGATGTTATCAAAAAGCATTTTATAGATTGTATTAAAGCTTTTAAGTCAGAGCCAATAAAGAATGCTAAAACTATAATAGATGTTGGAACTGGTGCTGGTTTTCCAGGACTTCCAATTGCAATTATGAATCCAAATGTAGAAGTAACTCTTTTAGATTCTTTAAATAAAAGAATTAATTTTTTAAATCTTGTAGTTAGGGAACTAGGATTAAAAAATGTAAAAACAATTCACTCTAGAGCAGAAGATGGAGCTAGAAAGCCAGAGTTAAGAGAAAAATTTGATGTTGCAACATCAAGAGCTGTAGCTAATATGGCAGTTCTATCTGAATTTTGTATGCCATATGTAAAAAAAGATGGTTATTTTGTAGCATTAAAAGGACCTGCTATTGATGAAGAACTTGAAAATGGAAGTAATGCCATAAAAATATTGGGTGGAGAATTACAGGGAATAATAGAAATATCTATTGAAGAAACTGATTTAAAACACAATATAGTAGAGGTAAAGAAAGTAAAAAATTGTCCAAAAACTTATCCAAGAAAAGCAGGAACAGTTAATAAAAAGCCTTTACAATAGTAGTAGATAAAGGATAAAATTATTTTAATGGAAATAATATGAATTTACAATAAATAGATTAATAATATAGCATTAAATATAAATTACTTTTAAATAATATATATATATAAATAAATGTAGAAATATTGTTGTTAAAATGTGGAATTACTTGTTGATTAACAAATTATGAGGGATGGTCGTACAGTATGAATAAAGAAATAATGAACGTAAGGGTTGATAGTATTTTTCCTAATGCATATCAGCCAAGAAAGTTTTTTAATGAAGAAGCATTAGAGGAATTAAGCCAATCAATAAAAGAACATGGTATAATTCAACCTATTACTGTAAGAAAAATGGGAGATAAATTTGAATTAGTTGCTGGAGAAAGAAGATGGAGAGCAGCTAGAATGGCAGAGCTTGAAGTTGTTCCGTGCAATATAATTGAAATTACGGACACTCAATCAGCAGAAATTGCATTATTAGAAAATTTACAACGAGAAGATTTAAACTTTATGGAGGAAGCTGAGGCATATTACAACTTAATTAATGATCATAATTTTACTCAAGAAGAATTAGCTAAAAGAATGGGTAAAAAACAATCGACCATAGCTAATAAATTGAGACTACTTAAATTAAGTGAAAAGGTAAGAAGACTATGTCTTGAAAATAATCTGACAGAAAGACATGCAAGGGCATTATTAAGTTTACCAAATGAGCAGCTACAATTAAAGGTTGTAAAAAAAGTAATAGCTAACTCTTTAAATGTTAAAAAGACAGAAGAGTTAATTAATACTGAACTATTAAAGCTGGCTGGGGAACAAATGAAGAAAAGAAAAGGAAAAGGTGTTTTACCTGGAAAGTTATATGTTAATACTATAAAGCAAGTATTAAGTAAATTTAATATTCCGGCAGAATACAAACTTCAAGATAAAGAAGAATGTATTGAAATAACAGTTTCTATCCCTAAAAATAAATAAAAAAAGCACTCTTTTGAGTGTTTTTTTTATGTTTCACGTGAAACATTTATACAAAATTTACTTTAAATTTAGTATGGCTACCTTTAATTATTATAGAAAAATATATATAATATAAATATGGGAAGGGGGTGAAGTCCTAAAATAGGGCTTTATATGAAAAAGATATGTATTTTTAATCAAAAAGGTGGAGTAGGAAAAACTACTACTAATATTAACTTATGTGCTTATTTGGCAATGGAAGGTTATAAAGTATTGACAATCGACATTGATCCACAGGGAAATACAACAAGTGGATTTGGAATAGATAAAAGAAATTTAGAGTATTCTATGTATGATGTACTTACAGCAAATGTACCATTAAAGGATGTTATTATAAAAAGTGAATTAATTACTAATTTATACATAGCACCATCAACTATGGAATTAGCAGGTGCAGAAGTTGAAATAATTGGTGTAAAAGATAGAGAAACTATACTTTTAAGAGAAATTACATCTATACAAGATCAATATGATTTTATATTTATAGATTGTCCACCTTCATTAGGGGTTTTAACAATTAATGCTTTAACAGCAGTTGATTCTGTGTTAATACCTATACAATGTGAATTTTATGCATTAGAAGGTGTAGGCCAATTAATTAATACAGTACAATTAGTAAAAAAATCTTTAAATAAGTCATTAGATATAGAAGGTGTACTTATGACCATGTATGACTATAGAACTAATTTAAGTAATGAAGTATATGAAGAAGCAAAAAAATTCTTTAATGATAAAGTATATAAAACAACTATTGCTAGAAATATAAGATTAGCAGAAGCACCAAGCTTTGGATTGCCAATTATGCTTTATGATGAAAAGTGTAAGGGTGCAGATGCTTATAAGCGTTTTGCAAAAGAATTTTTAAGTAAGCAGTAGGAGAGGTAAAGATATGAGTAAAAAATTTGGCTTAGGTAAAGGTCTAAATGCTCTTATACCAGAAGATACTATTTTAAGTACATTAGATACTAAGGTAGAAAAAACTAGTGATATTAAAGAAAATGTTTCTATATTAATAGATATTAATTTAATTAAGAGTAATGAGGATCAACCAAGAAAATCTTTTGATGATGAAAAAATATTAGAGTTAGCAGAATCAATTAAAAGTAATGGAATAATACAGCCATTAGTATTAAAAAAAGTTGATGATGAGTATATTATTGTAGCAGGAGAAAGAAGATGGAGAGCAGCTAAATCTATCGGCCTTAAAGAGGTACCTGCCATAGTAATGAATTTAACTGAAAAACAAATTTTAGAAATATCATTAATTGAAAATATTCAAAGAGAAGATTTAAATTCTATTGAAGAAGCATTAGCATATAAAAGATTAATAAACGATTTTAATTTAACACAAGAAGAACTAAGTAAAAGAATAGGAAAATCACGTGTTACAATAACTAATACTTTAAGATTATTAAATCTTAGTGAAGATGTTCAACAGTACATTATTGAAGGTGTAATTTCAGAAGGGCATGGTAGAGCTTTATTAGGAATAACTGATAGTAAGGTTCAGTGTGAATTAGCACAGAATGTTATTGATGATAAATTATCAGTAAGAGAACTAGAACTTTTAATAAGAAAGTTAAAGACTAGTCCTACAAGAGCTAAATCAAAGCCGGCAAATGAAAATCCATATTATAAGGATGTAACTTATAAGTTAGAAAATTATTTTGGAACTAAGGTAAACATAACAAATAAAAATAATAAGGGTAAAATAGAGATTGAATACTACTCTGAAGAGGATTTACAAAGAATATTAGAAATAATTAATTTATAAAGTGTTTCACGTGAAACATTTGAAGGGAAGTAACAGAAATGGACAGCATAATAAATATAATTAATGAATATTCAATCTTCATAATAATAGGATTAGCAATAATAACAATATTACTATTTATAATTACAATGGTATTATTAGCATCTGTAAAAAAATTAGAGAAAAAATATAGAAAGATGATGCGAGGTGTTAATAATAAGAATTTAGAGCAAATGCTTAATGATAATTTAGATAATATTGAGAAAGCATTAAATAAATCTCAAGAAGCAATTGATGAATGTAAAAATATTTCACAGGAATTAAAAGGTTGTGTTAATAAAGTTGCTATAATGAGATATAAGGCTTTTGAAGATGTGGGTAGTGATCTAAGTTTTTCAATTGCAATATTAGATTCATATAACGATGGTGTTATTATAACTGGAATATATTCTAGACATGATAGCACTACATATGCTAAACCAATAGATAAAGGAATATCAAGATATGACTTATCTGAGGAAGAGTTACATGTTTTAAATGAAGCTATTAATAGTAAAAATTAAATAATAAAAAATGCGGTTATTTAAATAACCGCATTTTTTATTGTAGATTATGATTAACAAAAATTAAATAGAAACAACCTTTAATCAGAAGATATTAAGGTATTGTTTGATAAAGTTTTACTTATAAAATAAGAGATAGCATTTGAAATACAGTCAGCTAGAGACATGACAACAAATAATCTAGTATTTTGCAACATCATGAAGTCTAAGTTACCAGATATATTAACTACACCTTTTATATTCATTTCACCTACTTCTGGCAAATCTTTATCTAGGGCTAAACCAGGATGAAGAGGAGAATCTTCAACAAATACTTTCCCTATATTTTGGACATTACCAAGGGATGCATCCACTCCAATAATAAAAGGATGTGTAAAATTAGATTTAATTTTATTTAAAACCTCAGATAAATTAATAGAATGAACAGGATATTCTAAAGAGCCATATATATAAATATTCTTTCTTTCGATATTTTTAAGTTTATATCCAATTAAAGGGCCTAATGAATCACCAGTGGCTCTATCAGTTCCAATACATAAAAATATTATTGGTCTATTTTCCATAAAAATATCTTTAAGCTTTATATATAAATATTCCCCTAATTCATGAGAAGAATTAGGGGATAATGAATCTACACAAAAACAATTATCCATGTCATAACCTCCTTATTGAAAGTATCGACAAGAATAATATAAGTTATTCACCAGTAAAAAATTTACTTATAAATTGAATTTATTTTATTTAAAGAATCTATAGTGTATTTAATTTCTTCTAATGTATTAAAATAACCTAAACTAAGTCTAACAGTTCCATTAGGATAAGTGCCTATAGTTTTATGAGCTAATGGAGCACAATGCAATCCACTTCTATTGCTAATATTGAAATCAGATTCTAAAATATAAGATAGCTCGCTAATATCTAATTTAGAATGAGTTATTGATACGCAAGATGTTGCAGCTTTTCTATCTAAAGCACCACTTATTGTATAGTTAGGCATATTAAGAATTCCAGCTATTAAATAAGATCTTAAATAGCTATTATGTTCATAAATTGTATTTAAACCCTCAGATTTAATAAACTTTATTGCTTCATACAGGCCTACTATTCCAGGAATGTTTAATGTTCCAGATTCAAATTTATCAGGTAAGAAATCAGGTTGAGTTAATGAATGTGATAAGCTACCAGTACCTCCTGATATTAATGGGTTACAAATTTCATTTAATTTATCATCAATAATAAATCCTCCTATTCCTTGAGGGCCTAATAGACTTTTATGTCCAGTAAAGGCTAAGGCATTTAATGATAAATCTTTAAAGTTAATATCTAGTACACCTGCACTTTGTGCGCTATCTAATATAAAAAATATACCAAGTTTTTTGCATAAATCTCCTATTTGTTTTATTGGCTGAATAGAGCCTACGACATTAGAAGCATGAGTAATAACTATTAACTTTGTATTAGGTTTAACTAGTTTCTCTATATCTTTTATATCTACAATTCCAAGAACATTTGCATTAACTATGTCTAGATCTATATTTAAAGTATTTTTTAAATTATATAGCGGTCTAATAACTGAATTATGCTCCATAGAAGATGTAATTACATGATCGCCTGGCTTTATTATTCCATTTAATAAAATATTTAACGAAGATGTAATATTATTTGTGAATATTACATTTTCAGGTTTATCATAATTAAAGAAATTACAAATTTCTTCTCTTGCCATATATACTGATCTATTAGCTTCTAATGCATTAGAGTGATTTGATCTTCCAGGATTTCCGCCAATGTTAGTTAAATAGTTATATATCGAATCGGCTACAACCTTTGGCTTTGGAAATGATGTGCTTCCGTTATCTAAATATACCTTCATTCTTTTCTCCTTTTATATACACGTAAAATATTCCTTCTTATATTATAATAAAATAAATAAATAAAATTGCAATAAACTATTAGAAAAATATGTAATTTTAAAACAGCAATATTTTAATATATTTATTAAAAAATAAAAATAGATATAATATAATTAATATATATATAATTTAAGGAGGAAATAAGAAAATGAATTATTATATTATAGTATTTAAAAATACTCATGATGCAATGTCTGCAGAACAAAAGTTAAATGAATTAAACCACAAATTTAGAATAATGCCTACACCAACTTTAATTACTCAAAGTTGTGGTATTTGCATTAGGGTAGAAGAAGAAGAAGAGTTAAATAAAATAATTAGTAGTAATATAATTGAGTTTAAGAATATATATAAGAAAGAAGAATCTAAGTATATAGCAATTAAGTAAATAGCGAGGTGAATCATTATTATGAATGGATTTACGGATTTAGCTAGCATAAGTAAGAAAATATTTGATTTTTTTAGTAAGAGAATAGATCTAGATGCTATAGTTGAGAAAATTATATCAATTATATTCATATCAATTATAATGTATTTTTCAATAAGAATAGGAAATAAACTTATAAAGAAGTTTGTTGATAGACAGGTTGCTAGCAAGGCTAGCTTTTCCTTAGAACCACAGAAGGCATTGACTATAGGAGAAGTATTAAAAAGCGTCTTGAAGTATACAGTATATATAATAGGTATAGGATCTATGTTATATGATATTTTAGCTAAAATACCTGTAGCATTAGCCAGTGCGGGAGGATTTGCTATAGGTCTTGGAGCACAAAGCTTGGTGAAGGATCTTATTAATGGATTTTTTGTATTATTTGAAGATCAATATGGAGTTGGGGATCATGTAACTATTGGACAGTTTTCAGGAATAGTAGAGAGTATTGGGATAAGAACAACTGTTCTAAGAGATTTTACAGGAGACTTGCATTTAATACCAAACGGTTCTGTGTTAGAAGTAACAAATCATTCAAGAGGAGATATAAGATTTATAGTTGATGTTGAAATAGCTTATGAAGAGAATGTAGATGCTGCTATAGAAGTGATTAAGAGAACTAGTGATTTATTTGAGGAAAAACATAAAGATAAATTAAGAAGTGCAATTGAAGTATTAGGAGTACTTTCTTTAAATGCTTCAGGAGTAACAATTAGAGTTGTTGGTAGAGCAGAGCCATTAAGTCAATGGGAAATGGAAAGAGAATTAAGAAAAGATATAAAAATAGCTTTAGATGAAGCAGGAATAGAAATTCCATATCCAAAAACAACTATTATAAATAAAAAATAATATTTAGGGGGTATAAATATGATTGAAACATTTGATTTAGGTGATATTGTTGAAATGAAAAAACAACATCCTTGTGGAAGCAAAGAGTTTGAAGTAATAAGACTAGGTGCTGATATTAAAATAAAATGTGTTGGATGTGGTAGAATTGTTATGATACCACGCCTGAAATTCCAAAAAGATGCAAAAAAGGTTGTTAAATCTAATAATTGAAATAAAAATACTTGAAAATAGTAGAATAAAGTGATAAAATCTTAAATTGTAATCCCTGCTACAGTAAAATGTAGCCGTTAGTCCAAAGGAGGTGAAAATGATGAGAAAGTACGAAACTATATTTATATTACACCCATCATTAGATGAAGAGGCTGTTAAGGCTGGAATCGAAAAATTCCAAGGTGTTATAGAAAACGGTGGAGGAAAAGTTGAAAATGTTGATTTCTGGGGTAAGAGAAAGCTTGCTTACGAAATAAACAAAGTTAACGAAGGTTACTACACTTTAATTAACTTCGAAGCTAATCCTGAATTACCAAAAGAGTTAGACAGAGTTTTCAGAATTACTGATGGTGTTATAAGACACATAATCGTTAAAAACGAAGCGTAAGAGGTGTATTGAAATGAATAAAGTTATACTTATTGGTAGACTTACTAAAGATCCAGAATTAAGATATGCAGCAGGTAGCGGTACTGCAGTTTGTAGATTTACTGTTGCTATAAACAGACAATTTAAAAAAGATGAAACAGATTTTATAAATTGTGTAGCATTTGGAAAAACTGGAGAAACAATTACACAATATCTTACAAAGGGTAGACAAATTGCTGTTACTGGAAGCATAAGAACAGGTAGTTATGATGCTCAAGATGGAACTAAAAGATACACTACTGATGTAGCTGTAGAAAGTTTCGAGTTCATAGGTTCTGGTGCTGGTGAAGGTAATAATAATTCATACTCAAGAAATTCTGATAACGCATGGGGTGCTCCAGCAGAAAGTCCTGATATGGGATTTGGAGATATGACTCCAGTAGATGATGGTGATATGCCATTTTAAAAAAAAGTCTAATTATTTTATAAGGAGGGAACATCATGAGAGAAATGAAAAGATCTGGAAAAATGAGAAGATCTAAGAGAAAAGTATGTGCTTTCTGTGTAGATAAAGCTGAATCAATAGATTACAAAGATATCAACAAGCTAAGAAAGTTTGTTACAGAAAGAGGTAAGATTCTTCCAAGAAGAATTTCTGGTACTTGCGCTAAGCATCAAAGACAATTAACAGATGCTATCAAGAGATCAAGAAACATAGCTTTATTACCATTCACAACTGAATAGTAATAAGTTTATTAGCCCCTGATTTTCAGGGGCTTTTATTTTTATATTTTAAAATAATTACATAATTTGTAATTCAAACCCCTATTTAGTTGCATTAATAAAGAAAAATAATTAAAATATAAATACAAGGTATTGAATAGAGGTGAGAATTTAGTGAAAAAAAAGGAAGAGCTAAATATTATGGCTAATATAAAAATTATAGAAGAGCTTAAAGCAAGCTTGTTATGTATTATAGGTGAATTTTTTTCCCTTTTAACAAGAGGCACTAATGTAGCTAAAGATTCTATATTAACTTGTATATCAGGAGCGATTTTAATTTTATATGTATTAGCACAAAAGTTAGGATATAGCTGTAATGAAGTTGATGATG
The DNA here is from genome assembly GCF_004353185.1 of Clostridium cuniculi. GTDB lineage: Bacteria > Bacillota > Clostridia > Clostridiales > Clostridiaceae > Clostridium > Clostridium cuniculi. The sequence continues at coordinate 24,727 of NZ_SMUS01000013.1, forward strand.
AAATGAGAAAAAAATTAAAATTAGGAATAGCAGAAGAACATGAATATGAAAAGGAAGGTAAGAGTTTAACTAAGCTTCAAAATCATATCAAGGGACGTTATTAATATAAAATTTAGGAGGCTTTTATGAAAAAAAAGCTCAAAAAGTATAGTAAGTTATTAATATCAGCTGCAATTACTATTTTAGTAATAATTCTTTATTATATTAAGGAGTTTTATTTAGCAAGTGCAGTTTTGATAATATATGTAGCATGGAATGTATATTTAGATATTAATAGGCAACTATACAATGAAAAGGTTGATACTTTAACTACAAAAATTAAAGCAAATATAAATGATAATATTTCTAATATGTTATATCCATTAGCTTTAATTGATAATGAAGGTAATATACTTTGGGCTAATAAGAGATTAAAAGAAGAATTAAATTTATTAGACTTAAAAGAGCAAAATATACTTAGTATAGGTAGAAATCTTGATTTGCAAAAATTATTAAAGTGTGATAAAGATTTAAGACAAAGGGTAAAGATAAAAGATACTTTTTATAGTATATATGCAACTAATATAAGTAATGAAAATAATCCATATATTAAACAAAAATATATAGTATATTTTAATGAGGTAAGTAATTTAAGAGATTTGTATTCAATTAGAGAAAGTATAATGTTAATAGAAGTAGATAATTTATCTGAGGCATTAGAAGTAACTGATGAAGCAAATAGACCTATGTTAGCTGCAGAAGTAGAAAAAAGTATAAATTCATATAGCAAAAAGTTAAAAGCTATGATTATTAAATATGACTATAATAAATATTGTTTATCAGTACAAGACAAATATATTAATGATGAAATTAATTGTAAATTTAGTATATTAGATGAAATATCTAATATTGATAGAGGTAATAAGTTAGAAGTTACTTTAAGTATAGGAATAGGTAGAGGTGGAGATAATTCACAAGAAAACTATAATAATGCAATGACCGCTAGAGAATTGGCATTAGGTAGAGGTGGAGATCAAGTAGTTATTAAAAATAATGAAAAGATAAGCTTCTTTGGTGGAAATACTCGTGAGCTTGAAAAAAGAACTAGAGTTAGAGCAAGAGTAATTTCACAAGCATTAAGAGAGTTGATTTTTGAAAGTAGTAATATACTTATTATGGGTCATAAAAATCCGGATATGGATTCATTTGGGGCGTCAGTTGGATTATGGTCAGCCATAAGACAATTGGGAAAAAGTTGTAATATAATAATTGATAATGATATTAATGCAATTGATTATTATATGAATAAACTTAAGGGAGATAGTAAATATGATAACTTATTAATTTCTAGTAGCGAGGCTGAAAAGGCAATTAATGATAAAACCTTATTAATAATAGTAGATGTGCATAATAAGGGATATGTGAATAATTTAAATATAGTTGAAAAAATTAATAGAAAGATAATAATAGATCATCATAGAAGAAGCCCAGATATAATAGAAGGGGCATTGCTAAACTATATAGAGGTTTATGCATCTTCTACATCAGAAATGGTAACTGAGCTAATACAATATATGTTACAGAAACCAAGGATTTCAAAGGTTGAAGCAGAAGGTCTTTTAGGCGGAATTTTTATGGATACTAAGGGATTCCAATTTAAGTCTGGAGTAAGAACTTTTGATGCTGCAGCATTTTTAAGATCTTTAGGTGCAGATACTATAGAAGTTAAAAAGATGTTTACTGATAGTTTAAAGGATTATTTATTAATTTCAGATACTATTAAAAGTGCTGAAGTTAATGATAATTTAGCTATAGCTATTTGTCCTAGTGAAGTAGATAATACTGTAATTGTTGCACGAGCAGCCGATGAGCTACTAGGCATATCAGGAATTGATGTATGCTTTGTTTTATGTGAAATAAATAATGCTATTACTATAAGTGGTAGATCAACAGGTGAAGTAAATGTTCAAGTTATATTAGAAGAACTTGGTGGTGGTGGTCATATGAATATGGCTGGGGCAAAAGTAAATGGAACAATGGATGAAGCCGTATATATGCTAAAAGAAGCAATAAAGAAACATTTAGAACTAAAAGAATAAAACTTTAAAGGATAGGTGTATAATATGAAGGTAATTTTATTACAAGACGTTAAAAAATTAGGTAAAAAAGGTGATGTTATAGAGGCATCAGATGGATATGCAAGAAACTATTTATTTCCTAGGAAATTAGCAGAAGAAGCAACTGCTAATGCATTACATGTTGTTAATGCAAAAAAAGAAAATGAAAGAAAAAAGAAGCTTGCTGAATTAGAAGCAGCACAAAAGTTAGCTGCTGAATTAAAAGGTAAGGAAGTTACTATAGATGCTAAGGCAGGAGATAACGGAAGATTATTTGGAGCAATAACTAATAAAGATATAGCTGAAGTAATTAACAATAAATTTAACTTATCAATAGATAAAAAGAAAATTGTTGTAAATACTATAAAGGTTGCTGGAGAATATGAAGTAGAAGTAAAATTATATCCAGAAGTATCTACAAAGATGAAAGTTATTATTGTTCCTAAGCAATAAGGAGGATTAACATTGAATTTATATAACGAAGGGGTTAACTTAGAAGGAATTCTAACAAGTGACTTACCAATAGAAGCAAAGGTTAATGTATTATTTGATGTTCTTAAAAATGTTTTAGATGAAGGTGCAATTAGAGCTAGAACAGTAAGATTTAAGCTACAAAAATATGTTAACTCAACAGATATAAATGAAAGAATATATGCATTAAATGTTATAGCATCTGATGGGAATGGAGCAAAGGTTGTTCCAACAGATGAGACATCTCAAGAAGTATTAGAGGATGTTATCTACTGGATATCAGAAAATATAGCTAAAAAATATGTTCAAAATAAAATAGAATCAGAAGTAGAAAAGGCTTTAGTTGAAAGGCAAGATAAGTTTATGGATGAACTTAAATTGTCTATAATTAAAAAGCAAAAAGGAAAAGAAAATACAAAGACTACAGCAAAGTTAGAAAGATTAGAAAAGTTAGATGCAAAGCATATTAATAAAAATGTTATGTCGCTTTTAAGACCTGAAAACTTTGATGAAATAGTTGGTCAAGAGAGAGCAGTAAGATCATTAATATCAAAAATGTCTTCACCGTATCCTCAACATATAATTCTTTATGGACCACCAGGAGTAGGTAAAACTTCAGCAGCAAGGCTTGCATTAGAAGCTGCTAAAAAACTAAGATTCACACCTTTTGATGATGATTCAAAGTTTGTTGAGGTTGATGGAACTACATTAAGATGGGATCCAAGAGAAATAACAAATCCTTTATTAGGATCAGTACATGACCCTATATATCAAGGAAGTAAGAGAGATTTAGCCGAAGTAGGGGTTCCAGAGCCAAAGACAGGATTAGTTACTGAGGCTCATGGCGGAGTATTATTTATCGATGAAATTGGTGAATTAGATGATATACTTCAAAATAAATTATTAAAAGTTTTAGAAGATAAAAGAGTAGAGTTTTCATCTTCTTATTATGATCCAGATGATGAAAATATCCCTGAATATATAAGATATTTATTTGAAAAGGGAGCACCAGCTGATTTTGTTTTAATAGGTGCAACTACTAAAGATCCAAGTCAGATAAATCCGGCATTAAGATCTAGATGTACAGAGGTGTATTTTGAACCATTATCTTCAAAAGATATAGAGGGAATAGTTAATAATGCATCTGAAAAATTAAATGTAGAACTAGAAGATGGAGTTGGGAAATTAATAAGTCAATATACAATTGAAGGTAGAAAGGCTGTAAATATATTATCTGATGCATATGGATATTCATTATTTAATACAAGTGGTGAAGAAGAAAGCAGTAAGATAACTTTAAAAGATGTTGAAGAAGTTATTTCAATAGGAAGATATTCTCCATTTGAAAGATTAGATAATTTAGATAAATATGAAGTTGGTCATGTATATGGATTAGGAGTAAGTGGATTCTTAGGTTCTACAATAGAAATTGAATCAACAGTATTCCCAGCTAAGAAAAAAGGTCATGGAACAATTAAGTTTAATGACACTGCAGGTTCTATGGCAAAAGATTCTGTATTTAATGCAGCATCTGTAATTAGAAAGATCACAGATAAAGATATAAAGGATTATGATGTCCATGTTAATGTAATTGGTGGTGGTCAAATTGATGGACCATCAGCTGGAGCTGCTATTACAGTTTGTATAATAAGTGCTCTTACAGAAAGACCAATTCGTCAAGACGTTGCTATCACAGGTGAAATTTCTTTAAGAGGAAATGTTAAGCCAGTTGGAGGTATATTTGAAAAGATATACGGGGCTAGAAGAAAAGGAATTAAACTTGTTGCTATCCCTAAAGATAACGAAAAAGAAGTTCCTCTAGGACTTGAAGATATTGAAGTTAAATCTATAAGTCATATAGAGGAACTAATGGAGATAGTATTTGAGAAGTAATGTAGATTAAGCTTCCTAGTATAGGAAGCTTAATTTTATTATGTAAAGAAATAAATTTATTATACAAATAACATAGTAAAATGAAGGCGTTTTGATATAATAAGTTATATATAGAAAAAGAATCAGAAAATACAATAAAAAAAATTGGGAGGTGGATTATTTATGGAAGCACCTATGATGAGAAGTTTACCACAAAGCATAGAAGCAGAGCAGTCCGTTATAGGGGCAATGATAATAGATAAAAGTGCCATTGCTCAAGTTTTAGAAAAGCTTAATGAAGATGATTTTTATAGAGATGGACATAAGGCTATATATAAAGCTATAAAGGAAATGTATGCTAAGGATATGGCGGTAGACTTAGTAACTATATTAGAGTATTTAAAGACTACTGATATGTTAGATAAGGCTGGTGGAGTTACTTATATATCTGAGTTAAGTGCATCTGTTCCTACAACAGCTAATTTAAGTTCATATATAAAAATAGTAGAAGAAAAATCTACTTTAAGAAAGTTAATAAAAGCATCTACATCTATTATTGAAGAAAGTTATAATAGTGGTGGAGATGTTGAAAAGGTAATAGATTTAGCTCAAAAAAAGGTTTTTGATATAGCAGAGAAGAAGGATTCTAAAGAATATGAGCCGCTTTCTAATGTACTTGAAAGAGGTTTTTTAGAAATCGAAAGATTATTTAATAATAGAGGAGCCATAACAGGGGTTGGATCTGGTATTAAGGACTTAGATGCTAAAACATCTGGATTCCAAAAGGGTGATATGGTACTTATTGCTGCCAGACCATCTATGGGAAAAACAACATTCTCATTAAATATTGCAGAAAATGCTGCTTTAAAAGAAGGAAAAAGTGTAGTTATATTTTCCCTGGAAATGTCTAAAGAACAATTAGCATATAAGCTTTTGTGTTCGCAGGCTAACGTTGATATGTTAAAGCTTAGAACAGGTAACTTAGAGGATGATGACTGGGAAAGAATTGCAAGGGCAACAGGTCCTTTAGCAAAGGCAAGAATCTATATAGATGATACTGCTGGTATTAGTGTTATGGATATGAGATCTAAGTGTAGAAAAATAAAAATGGAGCATGGTATTGATATGATACTTATTGACTACTTACAGCTTATGTCAGGTAGTGCTGGTAGCGATAATAGACAACAAGAGGTATCTGAAATATCAAGATCTATTAAGGCTTTAGCAAAAGAAATGGAATGTCCAGTAATTGCATTATCACAGTTATCTCGTGCACCTGAACAAAGAGCTGACCATAGACCGATGTTATCTGACTTAAGAGAATCAGGATCAATAGAGCAGGATGCTGACGTTGTTATGTTTTTATATAGAGATGAATACTATAATAAAGAAACTGAAGAAAAAGGTATAGGAGAATGTATTATAGCTAAACAAAGAAATGGCCCAGTTGGGACAGTTAAAATGGCTTGGATTGGAGCGCACTCTAAGTTTGCTGATTTAGACTTAGTACATAAAGAATAGTTAGCAAGTTGCCACTTGTCACTAAATGTAGGAGGGGTTGTATGAATAGAAAAATTGGTTTTATAGGTTGTGGAAATATGGGAAGGGCTATGCTTGGTGCATTAGTTAAATCTAATGATATAAATAATGATAATATCATAGTTTCTACAAAAAGTGAGGAATCAGCTAAAAGAATAAATAAAGAGTTTGGAGTACAGGCAACAGTAGTTAATACTGAAGTAGCTGAAAAATCCAATATTTTATTTTTAGCTGTTAAGCCATATTTTTTTAAGGAAGTTATAGAAGAAATAAAGGATATAGTTAGTGATAATACTATTGTTATTTCTATAGCTGCTGGAATCACAATAGCACAAATAGAAGAGTGGTTTGGGAAAAAGGTTAAGGTTGTAAGAACAATGCCTAATACACCAGCATTAGTTGGAGAGGGAATGTCAGCAGTTTGCCCAAACAAAAATATAACTTTAGATGAGTTAGAATATGTAGGGAAATTATATAACACATTTGGAAAGTATGAAATTCTTGAAGAAAAAGATTTTCATGCATTTATAGCTTTATGTGGTTCATCTCCTGCTTATGTATTTATGTTTATAGAAGCAATGGCAGATGCAGGGGTTAAATTAGGTATTCCTAGAGCTAAAGCTTATAAGTTAGCAGAACAAAGTATATTAGGGGCTACAAAATTAGCATTAGAAACAGAAAAGCATCCGGGAGTATTAAAAGATGAAGTTTGCTCTCCAGGTGGAACAACAATTGAAGCTGTAATAGATCTTGAAAAGAATGGATTTAGAAATACAGTTATAAGTGCAGTTGAAAAATGTGCAGAGAAGTCAAAGAATATGTAATATATTAAGTAATTAAAAATTAAGTGTGGTAATATATGAGTTTAAAATATATAATATAAGATAATGAATATATTATTGAAAAAATGAAATAATTAAAAATATAAAAATTCTATGAAAAGAAGAGTACTTATTCAATAGTATTTTACAGCGAGTAGGGGTAGAGTGTAAGCCCTATAAAATACTGAATAAGGAAAAGGGACTTGGAGAAGCTACTTAAGTATAAAGAGATTTATATAAGGGTATGCCGTTAACTGCGTTAAAGTTTTGAGTGAACTAAGTTTTTAGTTAAATTGAGTGGTACCGCGGAAATATTCCGTCTCTTTTGTATGAAAGGAGACGGATTTTTTATATTTTAATACAGAAACAGGAGGTAAGGTTATGAAATTATTTATTGATGAAATAAATGAAGTAGTTAAAAATGCTTTTGAAGAGCTAGGATACGAAAGAGAAACAGGAAGGGTTAATGTATCAAATAGACCTGATTTATGCCAATATCAATGTAATGGAGCTTTAGCAAATGCAAAGAAGCATAAGAAGGCACCTATGATAATAGCTCAAGAGGTTGTAGAAAAGTTAAATGATAATAAGATTTTCTCAAAACTAGAAGCTGTTGCACCTGGATTTATTAATATGAATATTAATGATGAATTCTTAATAGAATATGTTAATAAGATGAACAAAGATGAGAACTTTGGAGTTTCAAAAGCTACAGAAATTAAAAAGATAGTTGTTGATTACGGTGGAGCAAATGTTGCTAAGCCACTACACATTGGACATTTAAGATCAGCAATAATTGGAGAAAGTATAAAAAGAATTGCAAAGTTTTTAGGTCATGATGTTGTTGGTGATGTTCACTTAGGTGACTGGGGACTTCAAATGGGAATGGTAATATCAGAGGTTGAAAGAAGAAATCCTTCTTTACCATATTTTGATGAAAACTTTACTGGAGAATATCCAGCAGAAGCTCCATTTACAATAGATGAACTTGAAGATATATATCCATATGCAAGTAAGCTTGCTAAAAGTGATGAAAAAGTAATGGAAGCTGCTAAGCAAGCTACAGTTGAACTTCAACAAGGTAGAAGAGGATATGTTGCTCTATGGAAACATATATTAAATGTTTCAGTTACTGACTTAAAGAAAAACTATGGAGCATTAGATGTTGATTTTGAATTATGGAATGGTGAAAGTGATGCACAAAAATTCATTCCAGCAATGATAGAAGAATTAAAAGAAAAAGGATTTGCACAAGAAAGTGAAGGAGCTTTAGTATTTGATGTAAGTGAAGAAACTGATAAGAGTCCAGTTCCACCACTACTATTATTAAAGTCTGATGGAGCATCTTTATATGGAACTACTGACTTAGCTACAGTTGTAGAAAGAGTTAGAGATATGAAAGCAGATGAAATAATTTATCTAGCAGATAAGAGACAAGGACTTCACTATGAACAATTCTTTAGAGCTGCTAAAAAATCAGGAATAGCACATGAGGATACTGTTTTAGATTTCATAGGATTTGGTACTATGAATGGAAAAGATGGAAAGCCATTTAAGACTCGTGAAGGTGGAGTAATGAGACTTGCAGATTTAATAAATATGATTAAAGAGGCAGGTAAAGAAAAGCTTAAGGATAACAAAAATATTGCAGAAGAAGATGTTGAAGAAATTTCTTCAAAGGTTGGTTTAGCTGCATTAAAATATGGTGACTTATCAAACCAAGCATCTAAGGATTATGTATTTGATATAGATAGATTTGCTTCTTTTGAAGGAAATACAGGACCATATATTTTATATACAATAGTAAGAATTAAATCTATATTAAATAAATCAGAAGGATTTAATGCTGAAAATAGTATTTTAGTACCTCAAAGCGAATCAGAAAGAGGATTAATGCTTCAATTATCTAAATTTAATGAAGTTATAGAGTTAAGCTTCAGAGATAGAGCACCTCATAAAATTTGCGAATTTATATATGAATTATCTAATAACTTTAATAAGTTCTATAATGACACTAGAATATTAGCTGAAGAAGATGAATCTAAGAAAGCTTCTTGGTTAAGTTTAATAAATCTTGTTAAAAATGTTTTAGAGCAAGGATTAGATTTATTAGGCATGGAAAGTGTAGAAAGAATGTAATTTAAATAAGCTGTATCAAAATTATGATTTTGATACAGCTTATTTTTATCAATTTTTAATGGGAATAAAAATATAATATACTAATCAATAAATTCGGGAGATAAGAATGTATAGAATTGAAGTTAAAGATTTAGGTGAAAATAGTGCAAGTGTTTCAAAAGTAATGAAACATATAAGTTATAAGGAATTATACAATTTGGTTAAGCCTTTCATAAAAGAGGAACATCTATCTTTTTCACTTCCTAATGACTGCACCGATGGTAAAGAGTGGGGAAATATATATTCATATGATAAACCTATTGGACAAATTTTAATAACTTTTATAGAGGAATGAGAAGAAAAAAAGTATTAGATTTTTTGACCTAATACTTTTTTATTATTATTATATAGTTGCAACTCCACTTTTAATTGCAGCTTCTTTAACAGCTTCAGCAACTTTTTTTTGCACATCTAAGTTAAATGCCTTTGGAATTATATAATTAGGATTTAGTTCTTCCTTTGAAACAGAGTTAGCAATTGCATAAGCAGCTGCTATTTTCATTTCTTCATTTATTTCAGTGGCTCTAACATCTAAAGCACCTCTGAATATTCCTGGAAAAGCTAAAACATTATTTATTTGATTAGGGAAATCAGAACGCCCAGTACCAATTACTTTAGCTCCAGCCTCTTTTGCATCATCAGGGAATATTTCAGGCGTAGGATTAGCCATAGCAAATATAATAGCATCATCATTCATAGATGATACCATTTCCTTCGATACTATATTAGGAGCCGAAACACCTATAAACACGTCGGCATTTTTAATAACATCTTTTAATATTCCAGATTCGTTATTAGGATTAGTAATTTGAGATAGTTCTTCAAAGTATTTATTTGAATAAGTAGTATCTCTATTTAGAGCACCCTCTCTATCACAGATAACTATATTTTTAGCACCATAAGATAATAAAAGTTTAGTTATTGCAGTTCCGGCTGAACCAGCACCATTAACAACAATTTTTAAGTCCTCAATATTTTTATTAACTATTTTTAAAGCATTTATTAATCCTGATAGAACTATAATAGCTGTTCCATGCTGATCATCATGGAAAACTGGTATATTTAATTTTTCCTTTAGTTTTTTCTCTATTTCAAAACATCTAGGAGCAGATATATCTTCTAAGTTTATTCCACCTAAAGTAGGTGCAATTCTAACCACAGTATCAACAATTTCATCTACTTCTTTAGTATCTAGAACTATTGGAAAAGCATCTACATTAGCAAATTCTTTAAATAATATAGACTTACCTTCCATTACTGGCAAAGAAGCTAGAGGACCAATATCTCCAAGTCCTAAAACAGCAGTACCATCAGAAATAACAGCAACTGTATTCCACTTTCTGGTGTATAAGTAAGCAGTAGATGGATCTTTATGTATCTCTCTACATGGTTCAGCAACACCAGGGGTATAGGCAAGGGATAAATCTTTTTCATTAGTAATTTTAACTCTTGAAGTTATTTCTAATTTACCTTTTAATTCTTTATGAAATTTTAGCGACTCTTCATATATATTCATAATACGACTCCTCCAGAAAATATATTTATAATACTATTATACGAATTATATTTATAGAAGGCAAAAAAATATTCGTAGAAATATTGAAATTTTACAATGACTCTGATACCATGTTAAATGGGATTGCAATCTAATACAATCCATTAGTATGTCTTAAGAGGAGGCAATGTGTAGATGTCAGCATTTATTGTTTTAGGAGCTCAATGGGGAGATGAAGGTAAAGGGAAAATGACAGACTACCTAGCTGAAGAAGCAAATGTAGTTGTCAGATATCAAGGTGGTAATAATGCAGGTCATACTGTAGAAGTTGGAGATAAACAATATAAACTTCACTTAATACCATCAGGGATATTACATGATGAAAAACTTAATGTAATAGGAAATGGTGTAGTAGTAGATCCTATGGCTTTCTTTTCTGAAATTGATTACTTACAAGAAGAAGGAGTTAAAGTTACTCCAGAAAAATTAATAGTTAGTGATAGAGCACATGTTATTATGCCATATCATAAGGTTCTAGATAGATTAAAAGAAAAAGCTAGAGGTAAAAATGATATCGGAACTACAGGTAAAGGTATCGGACCTTGCTATACTGATAAGTTTGAGAGATGTGGTATAAGAGTTTGTGATCTTATAGATAAAGAAGTATTTAAAGAAAAACTTATGGAAAATATCGAAATGAAGAACAAGTATATTGTTAATGTTCTTGGTGGAGAAGCATTAAGTTTTGATGAAATATATGAAGAGTATTCTAAATATGGTGAGAAATTAAAGCCATTCGTAAAGGATACATCAGTAAGAGTTTATAATGAAATCAAAGAAGATAAAACAGTTTTATTTGAGGGTGCCCAAGGAATGTTATTAGATATAGACTATGGTACATATCCATATGTAACATCATCAAATACAACTGCGGGTGGAGTAGCTAATGGTGTTGGTATAGGACCAAATATGATTACTAATGCTGTAGGTATAGCTAAGGCTTATACTACAAGAGTTGGTAAAGGACCTTTCCCAACAGAGTTAGAAAATGAAACTGGAGAATGGATAAGAGAAAAAGGTCATGAGTATGGAGTAACTACAGGTAGATCAAGAAGATGTGGTTGGCTTGATATAGTTATATTAAAAACTTCAGTTAGAGTTAGTGGATTAACTTCACTAGCTGTAACTAAAATAGATACATTAGCTGGTTTAGAAAAAGTTATGATGTGTGTTGGATATAAGTTTAATGACGAAGTTATAGATTACTTCCCAGCTAGCTTAGAAGACTTAGCTAAATGTGAACCTATATATGAAGAATTTGATGGATGGGATGAAAGTGTGGCAGAAGCTAGAAGCTACGAAGAATTACACCCTAATGCAAGAAAATACTTAGAAAGAATTGAAGAATTAACTCAAACTAGAATTTCAATTGTTTCAGTAGGTCCAAGAAGAGATCAAACTATGAGAGTTAAGCCTCTATAATATAAAGTTTATTTAGCCGTATAAAATATTTTATACGGCTTTTTATATTTGTATAATATTAATTTATAATGTGCAGAATATTAATAAGTAAAATTATAAGAGGTGCATATTATGGTTGATAAGTATACAAGTTTATGTGATGCAATTGCCGAAAATCCTATAGCTGCTGATATATTAATGAGTTATGGAATAGCAACATATGATATTACAGAAAATCAATTTTCATCTTTAGAAGAAATATCGATAAGGTATGGAATAGATATTAATTCTATTGTAAATCAAATTAATAGCGGATTAGCGAACTTATATTAAGATTATTTAATTGAACTTTACATATTTTTCATATAAAATAGTTTTATTAAATAATTTTAAGAAAGGTTGGGTGATTAAGCATGATTACAAAAGATATGACAATTGGAGAAATAATAAAAATAAATGCTAATAAGGCTGATATCTTAATGAGTTTTGGAATGGGATGTGTTGGATGCCCATCTGCACAAGCAGAAACAGTTGAAGAAGCTGCATACGTTCACGGAATAAATTTAGAAGAATTATTAGAAGCTTTAAATAGATAAAAATATTAGAACCCATTTTTATGGGTTCTTTTTGATAGCTTAAAGAAGAAGGGGTGCCGATAGTGGGAATAGTTACAGAAAGAGAATATGAAGTACATTATTATGAAACTAATTATAGATTAGAATGTAAAATGTCATCTATAATTAATTATTTTTGTGATATAGGAGGCAAGCAATCAGAGGAATTAGGTGTTGGAATTGATTATTTAACAGAGAGAAGATTGGCTTATGTTTTTTATAGATATGATATAAAGGTAAACAGATATCCTAAATATGGAGAAAAAATAAGAGTAGTGACAATGGCTAAGAGCTTTAAAAAGTTTTATGCTTCAAGAGCTTATGAAATATATGATGAAAATAATGAGAAAATAGTAGAAGGAGAGGGAATTTTCCTATTAATAAATATAGATAGGAGAAGAGCTGTAAGAATTCCAGAAGATCAATATATAGCATATGGAGTAGATATTGAAAATTGTCCAGATATTAAGTTAACTAAATTAGAAAAGTTGACTAAAGAAATGGATAAGAATAATTTTAAAGTTAGATATGGTGATATAGATTCTAATATGCACGTAAATAATGTTAAATATGTTGAGTGGGCAGTAGAGTCACTTCCATTGGATATTGTTTTAAATTATGAACTTAAGGAGTTAAGTGTAGTATTTGAAAAAGAATGTAGATATGGAGCTGAAATAAGTGCTTCATATGAAATAAAAGAAAATGAAGATGAAGAGGGATTGGTAATACTTCATAAGATTGCTGATACTGAAGGAAAAGAATTAACTGTACTAATTAGCAAATGGAAAAAGTTAATGTCAAATTAGAATAGAAAAAGTAGCAAACTTTAAAAAAATATTTTTAAGGTTTGCTATTTTTTTATAGAAATTAATATTTAATCTATATATTTTGAGCAATTGATGTTGCTACAGTATAGCCAGAACTCCAAGCCCATTGAAGATTAAATCCACCACAATCTCCATGAACATCTAATATTTCGCCACAAAAATAAAGGTTAGGAATTATTTTAGATTCTAATGTATCATAGTTAATATCTTTAGTATTAACTCCGCCAACAGTAACTTGTGCTTGATTAAAATCATTAGTTCCAGTACAAGTAAACTTCCAAGATTTTAGAGTACTTATTAATTTCATTTTTTCTTTCCATGAAAGTTCATAACATGGCATTTGAAGATTAGTTATTCCACACTCTTTTAATAAGATAGGGATTATTTTCTTATGAATTACACCAACCAAAGCATTAATTATAGGTCTATGGCTAAGAAGTGCAAAATGACATTCTAAGAAATCTTCTAAATCTTCTTTTGAATAGCTAGGTAATAAATCTACTACAACTTCAGTTTTCTTTTTATTAAATATATTTTGAGATGCTAAAGCTGATATTTGAAGAATAGGAGGTCCTGATATTCCGTAGTCCGTAAATAAGATTTCTCCAAAATCCTTTTTTACAACTTCATCATTAACTAAAAGCGTTGCGTATCCATCAAATTTAACTCCGGATAAGGCTTTTAGAGAATGATAGTCTAATTTTAATTGAACTATTCCAGGAACTAATGGTGTTATTGAATGACCTAAATTTTTTGCAATATTATAGCCACTACCATCGGAACCTGTTTTAGGTGCTGTTTTTCCTCCACAGGCTAAAACAACTTTATTAGCTGTGAATAATTTATATTCTTCATTAGTTGTGGATAACTTAAATTTTTTTCCGCTGTGGATATCTTTTATTTTGCAGTTTGTGTATAAAGGTATATTTCTATCTTCAATAGCCATTTTTAAAATATCCACAACAGAAGAAGCTTGAAGTGATTGTGGATAAAGTTTACCTGTAGGTAATGCCACAATTGGAAGTCCTAAAGATAGAAAGAAATTTTTTGTATCTTCAAGTGAAAACTTATCTAAAGCAGTAAATTGAAAATTAGGATTTGAACTATGGTAATTAATAAAGGGTGGTTTTATACAATTATTTGATATATTACATCTACCATTACCTGTAGTCAAAATCTTTTTCCCAATTCTATCAGTGCCTTCAACAATTGCAACATCTATTCCAAAATCTTTAGCAGTAATAGCAGCAATTAAGCCAGAAGCTCCACCGCCAACAATTATTAAATCATGATGCAAATTAAACACTCCTTTCATATAACTAAATTGTTCGTTACGTGGAAGCGAAAAAATGAAATATCTATTTTCCAGTAACCGTGAAATTTTTACCTAGAATTTATATAATTGATTCCGTAAAGTTTTTAAACTCGCTATTCGCTCAAACAGTAAAAACTTCTTTACGCAACTTTACTTCATCAATTATTAAATTTATGAGTATTTCTTTTTTTAATTGCAGACCTAAGCTTTAAAGCTAGTGATAGAGAAAAATTAATGATATAACCGGAAGAAAGTATTATATAATAAGCTTCAGAATTTAATTATTATTGTAATAAAATTAGCGTTAAGAAGCTGAGGTAAGCGATAGCGAACTTCGAAGCTTTAGCTAATTTTATGGAAATAATAATATAAATTCTTAGCGAAATTATATGACTTAATGGAGGTTATATCATTAATTTTCGGCATCACGGCATTAACGCTTTAGTTCACAATATTATTCAATTAAGTATATCTTAATATTTAGCATTATGTTCTGCAATAAAAATTATATAATTTGGGTCTAGTAATATAAGTAATAAAATTAAGGAATACTAATAAAGAGGTGAATATAATGAAAGTTAAAATAATTAATTCTAATTCTGATGATTATCAAAAGGAATTAAAATTAAGAAGAATGAATTATGACCAAGTAGTAGTTAATTATCCTAATGAAAAGGGAATAAAGGTTTTTGATAAGGCAGAAGTTCAGTTTATAACAGAAAGTGAAATTGATGAATTCTTAATTAAATATAGTGACTTTTTAAAAATCAAATTAAATAGAGGAATATCAGTTGCATTATATAAAGGGATTTTGGATACAATAGAAAATGAGTTAAAAAGTGATTTTAAAAGTTTAAATTTATTAAGAGATAAATATGTTGTAAATAAAAGAGGCATATGGGAAAAAGAAATTTTATGTGTAATTAATGATATTATGCCTATAAAGATAATGGCTAATGGACAAAACTTTAAAAAAAGTGGATTTAATATAAATATTGATGAGATCTCAACAGAGGAATTTTTGGAGATTTGTGCATTTGAAATTAAAAAAATAAATAAAGAAATTAAAGAAAAAGAAGATTTATTAGGGAGATATGGGGAAGCAATAGAAAAAATTAAAAACCCATCAAACCCAGTAAAAATGCTAGTTTAGATATAGTTAATAAAACATAATAAAAAATATATAAAAAAAATTTAAAAAAAGTGTTGACACTATATATTTTTTTAGGTATTATAGGTAATGTGCTCGGGAGAGCGCAGCAGAAAAGAAAAAAACCTAGGCCCCTTGGTCAAGCGGTCAAGACACCACCCTTTCACGGTGGTAACAGGGGTTCGATTCCCCTAGGGGTCACCATTAATATTTGGAAGCATAGCTCAGCTGGGAGAGCATCTGCCTTACAAGCAGAGGGTCACAGGTTCGATCCCTGTTGTTTCCACCAAACGCGGCTCAGTAGCTCAGTTGGTTAGAGTGCCGGCCTGTCACGCCGGAGGTCGAGGGTTCGAGCCCCTTCTGAGTCGCCACTTTTAAAATTATATAATTAAAATATAATGGATACGCTTCATTGGCTCAATGGCAGAGCAGCTGACTTGTAATCAGCAGGTTGTTGGTTCGACTCCGACATGAAGCTCCACTAGGCCCCTTGGTCAAGCGGTCAAGACACCACCCTTTCACGGTGGTAACAGGGGTTCGATTCCCCTAGGGGTCACCATTAAATTTGGAAGCATAGCTCAGCTGGGAGAGCATCTGCCTTACAAGCAGAGGGTCACAGGTTCGATCCCTGTTGTTTCCACCATTATACGGCTCAGTAGCTCAGTTGGTTAGAGTGCCGGCCTGTCACGCCGGAGGTCGAGGGTTCGAGCCCCTTCTGAGTCGCCAATTTTTTAAAGTGTGATGTATAACAAAAGAATAATACAGTATGATGAACAAAAGCCTAGGCCCCTTGGTCAAGCGGTCAAGACACCACCCTTTCACGGTGGTAACAGGGGTTCGATTCCCCTAGGGGTCACCATTAAATTTGGAAGCATAGCTCAGCTGGGAGAGCATCTGCCTTACAAGCAGAGGGTCACAGGTTCGATCCCTGTTGTTTCCACCATCATACGGCTCAGTAGCTCAGTTGGTTAGAGTGCCGGCCTGTCACGCCGGAGGTCGAGGGTTCGAGCCCCTTCTGAGTCGCCACTTTACTTTGCTTTCTTGGCTCAATTGGCAGAGCAGCTGACTTGTAATCAGCAGGTTGTGGGTTCGAGTCCCACAGAAAGCTCCAAAAACTCCACAAAAGTGGAGTTTTTTTGTTTTATAAAAATATGTAATATAAAAAAGTCGGTGTAAACCGACTTTTTTTATAAAATTATTTATCTTTGTCTTTTTAGGTTAAGTTGTATTCTAATATCTTCAGCGAAAAATTTAAATAATTTAAAATCACCAATTATTCTTGAAGAGATTCTTTCACTATATCTTTTTGAGATAAGTGGTAATGTAAGATTAGTAGAGATAAGCATTTTTTTATTTTTTAATATCTTTTTATTTATTAATGTAAATAATTCAGATGATGAAAAGTCTGTTATTTGCTCTGAACCTAAATCATCTATTATTAATAAATCACAGTTAATAAGTAAATTTTCTAAATCAGTATCATTATTAAATTTTATATCTCTTAGTGCTCTTAAAAGATCATCTGCGGTTTTATAAACAACTAAAAAGCCTCTATCTAATAGTTCTTTTGCAATACACCAAGATAAAAATGTTTTCCCAGTTCCTGAGTTACCATAAAATAAAAGATTAGTATTACTGTTTTTAAATGTAGGAAGGTATTCTCCAGTTATATATTCTAAGATATCTTCAATATTTTTCCTTGGAGTATATCTTTCATCATTTAATTTATGATTTGGATATAGGTTTATATTGAAGTTTTTAAAATTATTATTTTTAACAGCTTCCTCTAATTCAGAATCTTTATAATAAAGTTTAATTAACTTTGATTTAAAACAAGAACATTTTTCAATTCCTATAAATCCTGTATCTTTACATTTTGGACAATTATAATGTAAATTTAAGTATTCAGGACTATATCCATGAGATACTAACATTTCATATTTCTTTGCTCTTAGATCAGTAATTTCATCTTTAATATTATCTAACTCTTTAGGGTCAGTAATTCCTTTTAAAGCTGCCATAGATAAGTTTAAACAAAGTTTTTGTATTGTAGTATCTATCTCTAAGATTTCTGGGTATTTACTTTTTATTTCTTCACGTCTTTGAGTCAGTTTACGGCTTTCTTCTGTACGAGTTTTTTCGTACATATCCATAAGCTCTGCTTGATATCCTTTAATCATCTTTATCCCATCCTAACAATTTCTTTTCTAATGAGTCATAATCATATTCACGAGCTTCAAAGTTATTAAATTTAAGTGGATTAACTTCTTGTTTTTTAGAAGTAAAGTTTCGATTAGATTGGTTACTCTTATAACTAGCTTCCTTTTTCTCTATATCCTCTATTGTTTTTAAATTACTTTTATTCCAACTAGATAAAATACCGTCTATATATTTAAAGTCAGATCTGTTTAAACGTTGAAAACAAATATTACAAGCTTTTTCTATTACTTCTAGAGGAAAAGCATAATCAATAATCCACTTTTCCAACATTTCTTCTTGTGGTTTCATTAAATCAGGATTTTTAATTCCTAAATAATTTAATATATGTCGAATTTTAACCCATTTATCTTCAGTTTTCTTTATATAATTTTGTGCATCATCAATAGTTGTAATATTCATATTGTGCCAAGCAATAGCTACCTTTTCTATATACCTATAATCACTCTTTCCTTTTGAAACACAATATTCAAGTAAAATTAGTATTAGTTCAGAAGAAAAATTAAAATCTTCTTGCCAGCCTAAATAAGTTGTCATTTCCTTAGGGGATAGAGGTCTACCTAATAATCTTTCAATATCATTAAGCATATCCTTAGTAGATGTCTTATTTAATGCTTCTAATAAATTTACTTCTTTATTTTTGGGATTTGAGTCTTCTACTAAGTTTACAAACTCTATATTATAGTTCCCCATCTTATCTATTGGAATAAGTTTTAATACACCTTCATCATTCCAATAATTTAAGGCGTTTAATATATCAGATTCTAGTAAGTTTAGAGAGGATGCCAAAATTGAAGAACTTGCGCCCATCTCTCCAGAATTGTTATATTTAAGCATTAGTAAATAAACTTTAATAAATTCTCCACGAGCTTTTGGCATATATTTTTCAATAAATACATTGCTTACTGGAGTAAAGTTTAATGAATTATTTTTTAGCATAAAAGTGCTCATATTATATTTCGACCTTTCTTAAGTTAGATTCTAAATCTTTATTTAGTAAATCGAAGTTAATTAACGTAAACAACTTTAAGTATTAGAAAAGTTGTTTAATGCTATACATTTAAATTAATTATAGCAAACGCTTTCTGAACCCTCAACATAACAATTAAATAATAAATATGTATAATGTAGCTAAATTGGGGTAAATTAATTGATGTGCTTAAAAAATAGAAGTAGGAGGAAAATAAAAGAATGGACGTGAATGGGCAGAATAACATAAGTATATGGTTGAAAGTATTAAAAAAAGTTTCAGTACTTATGATTATGACTTTAATTTTTATAGTACCTGATAATAACGTTTATGCAAAATTCAATACAAATAGCTTAGAAGAAAATGAATTAGTTTTAATGGATAAAGCAAATAGTGAAAATAGCGTAGAAAATTTAATTTCAGATGAAAGCATTGATAATAAATTAAATACAGCCGATGTATTTAGTAATAATATGAATAATGTTTTTACTATTGATTTAAAAGGCCATTCAATAAGGTTAGCAGATAAAACTGTTGGACTTACATCTTTAATTGAAGATAAGTACTTAATATTAGAAGAAATATGCAATTCATATGTAAATGAATTAGGAATTGATGTTAATAATATTACAGCAATACAAGTTATGGGAACAATTGATTCAGATATAGAAAAAAGTAGAATATCAAATTTAAATTTAAGTGGTGAGATAGCAAAAGAAGTATATGATGCTTATGTGATAAATGAAAATTTATCAAGATTAGACTTTAAAATAGATTTAACGGAATCTGAAGTTATCGAACCAGAAATAGTAACAGAGGAATGTAGTGATTTGTATTCAGGGGAAACTGAGACTATTGAGGGGGTAAGGGGAATTAGCTTAGTTCATAAAGAAATAGTTTATGATGGATTAAATAAAAGTGATGAGAAAGTAGTAAGCAGGAAAATTATTCAACCAGCTGTTAATACTGTAGTAAAAGTAGGTACTAAGAATCCGTATTATGCTGGCGTAGCATTTTTATCTAATCCAACTAAGGGTGGATATTTAAGTTCTTATTTCGGAGAGGTTAGGGCAAAATCAGTTCATAAGGGAATAGATATAGCTAAAAATCTAGGGGAAAGCGTAAATGCATCTTTAGATGGTAAGGTAATTAAGGCTGGATATAATAATGGTGGATATGGTAATTTAATAGTAATAGAACACGAAAATAATATGAAAACCTATTATGCGCACTTAAATGAGATATATGTTAATGTTGGTGATATGGTAAAAAAAGATGATATTATAGGTGCTGTTGGAAGTACTGGAAATAGCACAGGACCACATTTACATTTTGAACTTAGAGTTGATAACAAACCAGTAGATCCGGTTAAATATATACAACAATAAAGGAAACACCGTTTATGGTGTTTCTTTTATTGTTTTAAAACTTTATTTATATCTATTTTACCTTCACCTTGTTGATTTTTAGGAATATCTAATGGTATTGAGGCTACTTTTAATAATGATAAAATATCATCAAATGTAAAATTGGGATGTTCCTCAAATAACAGAGCACATAGACCAGATACATATGCAGCAGATACAGATGTACCAGTAAAGCTTTTATATGAGGTATCTAACTTGGGTGCATGCATTTTAGTATTATTTTTATATGATATATAGGATGTATTAGAGTTTAATGATACTACATCAACACATGCAGCACAGAAATCAGGTTTTTTATCTTTTTTTATTGCACCACAAGATGAATATAAGTAAGACTTTATTTCGGATGAAGTAGTATCTATACCTGAAACAGTAATGCAATTAGAGCTTAAAGCAATTCCTGTAATAGATCCATCTATATTTTTGTTACTACCACTAGGAAGTATACAAACTATAGAGTGAAGTCGTGCTTTTTTAAAGAGAATATCAAATTGTGTAAAAATAAATTTATTATAATAAAGAGTCTCAAAAGGCAAACATATAACCTTAATGTTATACTTTTCACTAATGTTAATTAATTCTTCTAATGAAAATAAAACATCAGAAACATAACCTTTTCCTAATTTGTCAAATGCCTTGAAACAATGAATGGTAGCTTCTGGTGCAACTCCAGTATATATTTTATTTGAAGCTAGTCCATTACCTGCAATTATTCCACATGTACACGTTCCATGTCCATTATCATCATAAGGATAAGGGAGTTCATTAACTAAATCAACAAATGTACTTATTCTATTAATGGGATAAGTTAAATCTCCATGGGGATATACTCCAGAATCAACTACACCAACACCAATGCCACGACCGTATATAGAAAGTTTATTTGAAAGTCTAACTTTATTAGCTGCAGGAATACTCATACCACATAATGAAAGGTATTGATCTAAACAAATATAGTTTACTTCTGGATACTCTAATAATAGCTCTATTGATTTAGCTTTTACTTGAGCACATATTATATTACATGATTCAATTTTTCTTATAACTGTACCCCTATAGGAGTTTATTTTTTTTGAAATTGAATCCGGAAAATTTCTATATTTTATTAAAATTCTATATTCTTTAATACCACTAGATGCTAAAAGACTTTTAAGATTAGGATCTAGTTTTTTAGTTGAAGAAAACATAAAAAACTCCTAAAATTATTCACATTACTATAATATATGAATTAGGAGTTTTTTGTTAATATAATATAAATTAAAACTTCCACTTAAAAAGTACTATTCCAGCTATCATTATTACTATTCCAAGTATTTCATGAAAGGAAAAAGGGACTTTTTCGGAACCAAATAAGCCAAAGGCATCAATTAAAGCAGCAGCAAGAAGTTGAGCAATTAGAATTGTACCTATTCCAACAGTTGTGCCTAATGATTTTATACTAAGAATAACAGTAAATGTTATTACTACACCTAGGGCTCCACCTAAAAGAT
Source organism: Clostridium cuniculi (assembly GCF_004353185.1). Taxonomy (GTDB): domain Bacteria; phylum Bacillota; class Clostridia; order Clostridiales; family Clostridiaceae; genus Clostridium; species Clostridium cuniculi. The sequence continues at coordinate 46,670 of NZ_SMUS01000013.1, forward strand.
AAAGTTTATTGGCAGATTTAATTTCTCTAAAATTACCATTGCCAAAGAAAAATAAAATTATTAATGTCAAAACAAGTGCAGATCCTTGAACAATAGTATTAGTTTCCCAAGTTCCTATCTTATCACTAAGTTTAGTATTAAAGACACCTTGAACGCTCATGGCAATTCCAGATATTATAGCAATTATAAAACCAAACAATTTTTATCACCTCAAATATAGTATTCCTAAATTAAGGGTGATTTATTAAAAATGTGAATAAAAAAAGCATTAGATGTTGTTATGAGTCATCTTAATGCTTTTAATAATTAATATATAAATGAGTTAAAAATTTCTTCTTCTGAATAACCTAAAGTAATACCTAAACTTAATGCATCTTCAAGGAGAGTGAAAAAGTGATCATTAGAAGGTGAGATTATTAAGTCGTTTATATCAATATATAAGTTTAAAAATTGATCGCTTAAGCAGTAATCATTAGGTCTAAGCACTACTTCATAACTATCAATATAATGCTTATCAATACCTAGATTAATTACATGTGCAAGAAAATCTGCATATTTAATAAATACAGTTTCTTTGTTTAAATTTAAGCCGTCGTCTATCCAGTATTTATAACACTTAGTTTCTTCTGCTAATGAGCTTAATTTAACTTGTAATTCAAGATGCTTTCTCGCCCAAAGCTTATATTGTGAGAGATTCTGATTAATTAAAACTTCATGTCTTTTTTCTTTTTGTAATTCCACAATTGGTAAAATATTCATAAGTGTCCTCCCCGTCTACTAGGATTAATATAATATATTTTACAGAAATAATTAAGCATTGAAAAGTGTAGTAAACGAATACAAAAAAATAAAGTTGAAAATTTATTATTACAAATTTCAACATAAAAAAAGAGCAACTAGAAAAATAGTGCTCTTTTAATATAAAAAATTATTAAATTGTTTTTAATGGATATGTTTGAATTAATGTTTCTCTTCGATTATTGGATATTTTCCAAAGTTCTAATCTATTAACCTTTAAAGTTGAAATACTAGGTTTATATTCAATTTCTGTATCAAACTTTTTATTATCTCTATTAATATAGTTAATATTAGCTAGAGAAAGGTGAAGATCGGTATTATCATTTTTTACATTAAAACCATGTAGTTTAAGATTATCGCCAATGAGACGATCTAATTTTTTGATATATCCAATTTTTTCGATTTTTAAGTTGAGAGTTTTATTTGAGTCGCAAAGAGTTATAGTTGATGACAGCTCTACTTTAAAGTTTTTATATGGTTTTAAAATTTTATCAATAACAGTATTAAGTTTATCTATATTAGGATTCTCTATTACCTCTAAAGGAATATAAGGAATTGGAGAGTTTCTATTTGCTCTATATTTTTTAGATAAACTTCTTTGAATTGGGCTTAAATTTTTATAAGATACATCATCAAATAATGCTACCAAATAATATTTCATGTTATAACCTCACAAGTTAAATTTTGTATAATACGTTTATATTAAATTATATCACACATAAGCTTAAATTGACAATTTGTATATTTAAGCGATATCTTATGGGAAAGTTAAAAAATAAGGAGTTTTGGAAGAAAAAAACGCTATTAACTCATACATACTTTATGATATAATCAATAGTGTTGACCAAAAATTTGTAAGACAAAAAAGAAAATTTGACTTATAAAACAAAAATTGGATAATTTTTATGTTATAGGATAGATTAATATATATATAAATTTGGATAAGGGTGAATAGGATGGAAACATTAATTATTAATGGAGGCAAAGTATTGCAAGGTTCTGTAGAAATTAACGGAGCAAAAAATGCAGCTGTTGCTATTTTGCCAGCAGCGATTTTAGCTGCTGAGGGTAAATGTATTATTGATAATATACCTGATATAGAAGATGTACATTGCCTAGAAAGAATACTAACTAGTTTAGGATGTAGAGTAAGTAAACTAAATAATAATACTTTAGAAATAGATGCTTCAGATATAACAACTGTAAATGCTTGTACTGAAGATGTAAGAAGAATGAGAGCATCATATTACTTCATTGGTGCTTTACTAACTAGATTTAAGAAAGCTAGAGTTGAATTACCAGGTGGATGTCCTATAGGGGTAAGACCTATAGATCAACATATAAAGGGATTTGAAGCTTTAGGAGCTAAGGTAACAATAGAACATGGAGCTGTAAGCGTTGAAGCAGAAGAATTACATGCAGCTAATATATTCTTTGATGTAGTTTCTGTAGGTGCAACAATCAATGTTATGATTGCAGCAACTATGGCTGAAGGAACAACTATATTAGAAAACGTAGCAAAGGAACCTCATGTAGTTGACGTTGCTAACTTCTTAAACACTATGGGAGCAGACGTAAAAGGTGCTGGTACAGATGTTATAAGAGTTATAGGTGTTAAGAACTTAGTTGGATGTAATTACAGTGTTATACCTGACCAAATAGAAGCAGGAACATTTATGATAGCTGCCGCAGCTACAAAAGGAGATATAACTGTAAAAAATGTAATTCCAAAGCACTTAGAATCAATTTCAGCAAAGCTTATTGAAATGGGTGCAATAGTTGAAGAAGGTGACGATAGCGTAAGAGTAACTGTTGATAAGCCATTAAAAGGTGTAAGTGTAAAAACAGCACCGTATCCAGGATTCCCGACGGATGTACAACAACCTATGTCAACTTTACTAAGTATTACAGAAGGAAGAAGCTTAATAGCTGAAAGTATATGGGAAAATAGACATAAGCACACAGATGAATTAAAGAAGATGGGTGCAGAAATTAAAGTTGAAGGTAGAACAGCTATAATAGATGGTGTTAAATCATTAAATGGTGCAAAAGTAGCAGCTACAGATTTAAGAGCTGGTGCAGCAATGGTTATAGCAGGATTAGTTGCTAATGGAGAAACTGAAATATCTGAAATTGAGCATATCGATAGAGGATATCCTCATATTGAAGATAAGTTTAGAGCATTAGGAGCAGATATAAGAAGAGTAGTAAAATAAACTTGGGGGAATATTAAATGAAATTTTGCTCATTATATAGTGGAAGTAGTGGAAATAGTATTTTTATAGGATCTGAAAAGGCTAAAATATTAATAGATGCTGGATTACCTGGAAAGAAAATAGATGAAGCATTAAAACACATTGGGCAAAATCCAAGTGAGATAGATGGAATTTTTATAACACATGAACATATAGATCACATTAAAGGTGTAGGAGTTTTATCAAGGAAATATGATATTCCTATATATGCGCCTCATGATACTTGGGTTGCAATGGAAAGTACTATTGGAAAAATAAAAGAGCATAATATAAAGGTTATGGATAGAAGAACTGTTGTATCTATAAAAGATATTGATATAAAATCTTTTATTATTCCACATGATGCTGCAGCTCCAGTTGGATATACTATTAATTTAGATGGAAAAATGGCAAGTGTTGCAACTGATTTTGGAACATTTACTAAAGAAATTGAAGATAGTATAAAAGATTCTGAAGTTATTTTAATAGAGAGCAATTATAATCCACAAATGTTAGATATGGGTCCTTATCCATATAGCTTGAAGCAAAGAATTAAGGAAAGTTACGGACATTTATCTAATGAAGATTGTGGAGAAGCTATTGTTAAGATATTAAAAAATGGTTTAGGAAAAAATATTATATTAGGTCATTTAAGTAATACTAATAATACTCCAGATCTTGCAGAGTTAACAGTAAAAGATATATTAACTGCTAATAATATTGAGGTAGGATCAGATGTATTTTTAAGTATGGCTAATAGGCATAATCCTAGCAAAATTATAACTCTATAGAGAATTTAATTTTAAGGAATCGAAGGTGATTAGTATGGAATTAATATATGCATGTGAAGAACATATAGACGAAGCAATGGATGAAGTTATAAATGAAAAAGAAACTTTTCCTGTAATAAATGAAATTGCGGAAAAGAAGTGTAGTTATTGCAATAATCAAGCTAAATATGAAGTAAAAATGATGTAATAATATATATTGAAAAGTGTACATAATATTTAGTATAATTTTTATATAATCGTAAGATATGAAAGAGGAGAAATGGATATGAGTTTATATAAACAATGGACAGATATGGTCGTGGAATATGTTAAAACAAAAGGGGAAGCAGCTTTCTGGAATGAATATACTAAAATAGAAACTGCTATATATAGAGATTTATTAGCTAATAGTAAGGAGTCTATAAAAACTACTATTGCTGATTTTGCAAAGAAATATGAAACTTCTGAAGAATTTATAATGGGATTTGTTGATGGAATCAACGATAGCTTAAACAATTCTTATGATTTAGAAGCTTTAACAGCTACTGATGAAATAGTATTAGATATAAATTTAGAAAAATTATACTTCAATATGTTAGAAGCTAAGGCTGAATACTTATATATGTTACCACAATGGGATGCAATATTCTCACCAGAAAAGAGAAAAGAAATTCAAAAGGCATACAGAGAATCTTGTAGCGTAAGAAACGAAAACAAGGTTGGTAGAAACGATGCTTGTCCTTGTGGAAGCGGTAAAAAGTACAAGAAGTGTTGTGGAAAATAATTTAAAACTAAAAGAGCTTTGATTTCAAGGCTCTTTTTTTGATGATTAAGTTAAAAATACATTTAATAGAGTGTCAAATAGCAGAGTTTATAAATAAATTATAAGTAGTTAGAAATGTTAGAGTGGAGGACTATATGTTTAATATATTTCCATATATATTTTCAACTACGTTAAATGCTGTATCTAGTAATTTTGAAGTTATAGATGAGATAGTTGATAAATTTGTAAATAGTGATTTTATGAATAGTTTAATCAGTGAAATAGATAATATGTCTTCAATTAATATTAATTTTAAAGAGCATAAAAGAGCATATACATTAGAATGCTATCTTCCTGGAGTTAAAAAGGAGAATATTGATTTGGAATATGATAATAATTATATAACTCTTAAGGTAAAGAGAAATATGTTCTATACTAATAATAAGAATATAGCAATGGCAGTAATACAGTCTGGTGGCGATATAGAAGAGGACTATTATGTAGAAAATGCAGATGCACAAAATATAAAAGCTGTTTTTAAAAATGATATTTTAAGAGTATTGATTCCTAAAAATACTTATATAGGAGAAGATACTACTATAATTGACGTTGATAGTTATAAAATTTGAAATATAAGAATTAATATTAAAAGTTAAGTTTATAAAAAAGTATTGATAACTTAGGAGGAAAAGTAATGAACATAACAGTTATATCTGTAGGGAAATTAAAAGAAAAGTATTTAAAACAAGCAATTGATGAGTATTCTAAAAGATTAACAAGATATTGTAAAATTGATATTATAGAATTACCTGATGAAAAGACACCTGATAATGCATCAGAGAAGGAAGAATTACAGATTAAAGATAAGGAAGGACAGCTTATTTTATCTAAGATAAAGGATAATATGTTTGTTGTAGCAATGGATTTAAATGCTAAACAAATGACCTCAGAAGAGTTCTCAAAATTTATTGAGACTCAAGGGGTTATGGGTAACTCTAACATAACTTTTGTTATAGGTGGTAGTTTAGGATTATCTCAAGATGTAATAAGAAGGGCTAATTATAAGGTATGCTTCTCTAAAATGACGTTCCCACATCAATTGTTTAGAGTAATGTTACTTGAACAAGTTTATAGAGCTTTTAGAATAATGAAAAATGAACCGTATCATAAATAAGTGCGGTTTTTACTAAAATTGACTTATTAAATAGGAGTATATAAAAATGATAGATAATACAGATAGACTTATATTAAAAGAGTTAGTTAAGAACAGTAGAATTACTATGAAGGAATTAGGTGATAGGGTACATTTGACTGGGCAAGCAGTAGCGAATAGAGTAATGAAGTTGGAAGAAACTGGGATAATAGATAGATATACTATTAATTTGAGTAGAGAAAAATTAGGTGTTAATATTCATGTAATGATAACTGTTACATCAACTACAATGGATAATCATAATTTATTTTTAAGATTTATAAATGCTCAAGAGAAATATATATTTCATAATTATAAAACTGGTGGAGATGGGTGTTATATTATAGAAGCAGTATTTCCATCTAATGAAATATTAGATAACTTTTTAAATGAATTAAACAAATATGTTAATTATAAAGTTAATATTATATTTAAGGATACTATAAAGGATCCAGGATGTTTTTTATAGTTAAATGCTAGTCAAATATTCTCTATTTGACTAGCATTTTTAATGTAATATTATTTAACTTTTTTATGTATAAAAATTAAATAAATAATTAATATAACAAGAACTAAAACTCCTAAGATTAAGTATAAAGAGCTGTAACTTGTTAATGAAATAATTGATCCAAGAATAGAAGGTCCAAATCCAGAACCTAAGTCATAAAAAATAAAAAATGTTGCTGTGGCTAGTCCCATACGATTAGGTGTTGTTGAATTAATTGCAACTATTTGAGAGATTGATGAAAGATTTCCAAAACCAAGTGCAATAAGAGCACTAGATGATAATAGCATTAAACTATTCTGAGTAAAACTTAGAAGGAATAAACCAGTTGAAAATAGAATAAATGCCGGATATATTATGAATCTAGCACCTTTCTTATCAACTATGCGACCTGTAAAAGGTCTTGATATTAAAACAATAATAGTATATACAATAAAGAAATAACTAGCTGCTTTAGTTAATGATAGTTCTTTAGCATATACATTTATATATGAAATAACGCCAGAGAAACAAAATGTCATACAAAAAACAATTATAGAAATAGAAAGTGCTTTAACTTCAACTATATTAGAAAGTTTAAATTTATTATCATTATTTTTATTAGAAGAATGTAAAGTAGGGAAATTAACAAAAGACCCTATTATTAAACTAATTAAACCTAATAATGAACAAAATTTAAAAATAGTAATAAAATCTGAATTAGTACTTAAATAAGCACCGATAAATGGACCTAATCCAGTAGCAAGTGCAGTGCTTACAGCAAAGTAACTTATACCTTCACCTTTTCTAGAAGGTGGTATAGTAACTGCTACAGTTGTACCTATAATAGTGCTAACTATTCCAAAAGTGATACCGTTCAATAATCTACTAATTATCAAAAAATTTACCCCATAGTTAAGAAAATATAATAGAGTAGTTAATGTAAAAAGTATTAATCCTATACATAATAATTTTTTAGAATGATTAGCTTGTCCAGTAACAATACGACCAATTAATGAACCAATAATAAAAATACCAACTACAAATCCAGCTTGACTTGTAGTTGAACTAAAGTTATTTATAACATAATCTGTCATTGTAGAATTAAGCAATAAAAATAGTAATGTTAAGAAAAAATTTATTAATGAAAGAATAATAAAATTATATGACCATAAAACCTCTTTTTTATTATTCATTTAAAAATCACGTTCCTTTCTTTTAAAATTATAGAATATAGATGAAAACAAAAACTCCTCATCTATATTTTTAGTTTTAATTAATAATATTATTAAAGAATATACTCTTCTCCATCATTTGGTATTAAGACATTGGATGAAAAGCCTTTTTCTATAGTAAATTTTCTTAAATCCTCTCTAGATAGTGTCCAATGATTCATTGCTTCCATATGACTTGCAATAATCAATGAATTTGGTGATACTTTATATATTTCATATATATCATCTGTACCCATTATTAAAGGATTATAGTCTAACAATGTATTACAACCATTATTAGTAATTATAATTTCTGGTAAATATTCATTAATTGCTGTTTTTACACCATCACACCAAACAGTATCTCCAGCTATATAAAGTGTCTTTTCAGAAGGGTGTTGGAATATAACTCCACATACATCACCTATTTTATCTAATACTTCATCAGTACCATGTTGACCAGCTGTTTTTATTATTTTAATATTAGAAAAAGTAGTATTTTCTTTAATAATTTCAATATTAGTGAAGTTTGAATTTGATAATTCTTTTTTATCATTTTCATCTTGAACGTACATTTTTATAGTTTTAGGTAATATTTCTTTAGCGGAATCATCAAAATGATCTGAATGTAAGTGAGTTGCAATAACAGCATCTACATTTATAAGTTCACTAATTTCTACAGGTAAATCTACTAATGGGTTGTATTCATTTTGACGAACTGGACTAGGAAATGGAGGATAAGTACCCTTTTTAGCTAAAACAGGATCAATTAAAAATTTTTTCCCTGCATATTCAATTAATAGTGTGGCATTTCTAATTTGTTTAATTTTCATAAATAATTTCTCCTTTTGTTTTAATTTGAATATAGTTTAATATTTTCAAAGAAAAAGATATATAGAAAAAATAAAGTCTTTTGGCTGTTTTACTTGAATTATTAAAGAATTTAAACTGAGTAGAAATTATTATAATTATAAATTATATATATAGCTACTTAATAAATTTCAAGTTGGTTAATAGAATAATTACTGTATATAAAATATAAATTAAATATATATTATTAATTAGAAAAGATAGACTCTTACTTATATTTAGATATATAGGTAAGAGCTCTTTATATTTAGAAGGGAGAAATTTATAATTAAAAAGATTTTTAAAGAATGTCAAATAGTACAATTAATTAAGCTACCAGCAGATGTTATTAAAAGTATTAGAGAGACACTAAATGTATTAAATGAAGCATATGATGAAGATAGAGATATAGAAGCTGATTTAGGTGGATATATAGTTATTGCAGAAAATATCGAAGATATCAAAATACTGAAACAAGATAAGTTGCAAGGTTTAATACCAGAATATACTGATGTAATTAAATGTAAGGAAGGAGTTAATTGGACTTCTTCCTTATTTTTGCTTTCAAGCGATGTAGCAATAGTAGTAGTAACTACAGAAGAACTTTCTAAGTTCCTACTAGAATAAAATAAGGAGGTTGAATAAAGTGAGTAAGAAGAGTGAAGAAAAGATAATCAAGGAAACTAAATACTGTAAGATAATAAATCAAGGAAAAGTTGGAGAAGGAGAATATACATACTCAATAGAGAAGATCTATATCAAAGAACTAAAGAGGGATGAAGTAAGGTTCTGTGTATACAAAGCAACTAGAAGAGGTGATGAAACATATATTCCAAGAAGTCTTGATGTAACCGAACTAGAACTAATAGAGCTAATAAAAATTGCGATTGGGGAAAAGGTGTTTTCAGATGAGTTCTTAGAGATGTTAAAACAAGAAATAAATCAAGTTTAAAAGTCTTAATTACTATAAGAGTAGTGATTAAGACTTTTTATTTTATAACAAGATAAGGGAGAAGATAAAAATGATAGCAAAGCAATTTTCGAATATAATACAAGGATTTCTTATGAAAGAAATAAATAATGTTATAGGAAAGTATAGCAAAGTTAGTAATGAGGAAATAGAAGTTGTTGAAGAATTATTGAAGATTATAGAAGATGAAGAATTAAAAGAAAAGCTTTATAGAGACTTTGATGATACATTAAAAATAGCAAAAGAGCTAGAAGGAGAATATATAGGAGATAAATCAAATATAGTTTCTATGTACCTAGGAATAAAAGAAAATACAGAATTGAAAATTACTATAAAAGATATAATTAAATATTATGATGATTTAAAAGATAGTAATTATATATTAATTGATGGATGTCATTTAATATATAAGAAAGATTCAAATTTAAGAGGTCTTGCTAGAATGGCATTAGAAAATATGATGGATGATGAATGGCATATAGATAGGTTATTAGATAAAGACACAATAATATCATATTGGATTGAAGGAATAAGTAAAGAACATGCTATAGATGAAATAATTGCAGATGTAGAAATAGAAGATATATTGGAATTAGATCCAGTAGCTATATTTGAGAATGAAGTAGATGAATATTTATATTCAGAAATAGAAGTATAAGAGCTAACCATATTCATGGTTAGCTTTTTTGAATTTGGAGGAAAAGTGTATGAAGAGAATTCTATGTGTAGGTGTAATAAGAGCTGGAAAGCTAGAAATAAAAACTAACAATAAGGAGGTAGAAAAGATATGTTCAAGAAAAACAACAGATATGTAACTAGAGGTGTAAATGAGGAAGTAGATATAAGACTACAACTAATAATGTGGAGTATGATTGATAATCTAAAAAATAAAGGAAATTTTGAAGTGGACTACTTACAAGTTTTCAAGATAAGAAAAGAAGGTAATAAGATTGTAATAAATCAAAGTCAAGAAGTTCCTCAGTACTCATGTAAGTATGAAATAGAGTTGGAAGATATTCAAATGGATAATGAGATAAAAGTATATGTAATAGATAGTGGAGAATATTCTACAATGCTATTTCCAGATGAGTATTAGTATGTCTATACAGATTTGAAAGGAGGTGAGATAAGTGAATATTGTAAAAATATTAAAGATACTGGGTACAGTTATTACAGTTATAGCTGTAGGTATAGAAGGAAACAATTAAAGAAACTTTGGATTTTTGTAAGTGATTTTACAAGAGAAAATCACTTTTATAATCAGCATTACAAAAAATCTTAATCAAGTTATTATTTAATTGAGATTTGAAAGGAGAGTAACTGAGGAGAATGAATGAAAAAAAAGTATGAAAATTATAGTGGTGTTTATAAGGAAATGATAGAAATTCTAGGTGAAGAAGCTACATTGAAAATATATGAAAATTTCAGGGGTCAACAAGTAACATTTCCTATGAGATTACATTCTAAAGAATATGTAGAGCAATATATCATGAAAAACTATAATGGAAAAAATATAAAAGAAATATCAAGAAAGCTTGGATATACATGCAATTGGGTACAACAAGTCATAAACAAGCTAAACATAAAAGAAAATGGAGGAAGAGAAGAATGTATTGTAGACAATGTGGAGAAGAGCTAAACAATCCAAAAGCAGTAATATGTGTAAAGTTTGGAACAAATAGAGGCCAAGGAGATAACTACTGTCTAGAATGTGGACAAGAAGTGAAGAATAGAGAAGCAGAAGTTTGCCTAAATTGTGGAGTAAGACTAAAGGGAGCAGTAAATAACTTCACTAATCAAATAAAAAGTAGTGTAAATAAAAGTAGTGGAAGCAGTTCCAATAATAATAAGATAGTTGCAGGACTACTAGCAGTATTTTTAGGAGTATTAGGGATACATAGATTCTATGCGAAACCAGATGCGAAAAAACAAAGTCTATATAACACATATAATGCTACTAATAATGCTTTGTTGAATAAGTTAGGTGGTATCAAAGGAGTTCCATTTGCATTAGATGAAATATCTATGTCTAGTTCAAATAATTTCACTAAATTCATATATGCAATGGCTAACGGAACAGACAAAGATAGACTAAATAGGTTTTCAGAACTAAAGGAAAAAGAAACATGGTTAACAACAATCCTATCTAATGGAGAAAAATCTCTAGTAGATAATTATAATAAGAATGCAGGAATACATGTTAGAGTAATCGAAGCAGCGAATTTTTCATGGACTAAAGATGCAGAAAATTCTGAAAAAATCAATCAAACTATATTAAAAAACTATGGTCATATAGGGTTTGAGTTTGCAGAATATATCATGCAAATAGATAAAGATGATATTGAGGAGAGAGTTAAAAAAGTGAAAGATGAAATCTACCAAAAGATAGATGAAAAAATTGTAGTAGATTCCATGACTAAAAGAAGATGTAATAACTATGCAGTATTGCTAACTACAGCATATTACTATCAGGAAATGATGGGTATTAAGTTAGATATTGATGGAATAATCAATATGTTAATAGAAATAGAGCAAAGCTCTATATCAAAAAGGAACTTTTCACAATCAGCTATAGACTATATAAAACAGTACATCTCGAAATTCAAAAGGAAGTTTGAAACAAGTGATAATGTTCCAATGGATACATTAGGAAAGTTGATACCTAAGAAAGATTGTATTGAAGTTCAAATGAATAAGATATCATTTGAAGAAATGATAAAGCAAGGAGGCTATGAAGATAAAAATGTAGTTCTAAAGGAGCTAAAGCAAAATGGATACTTGAACTGCGAATCAGATAGATTCACAAGAAGCAGAAAAAACTCACTTGGATATATAGAAGATGTATATGTAATAAAACTACCAAAAGAGCAACTAAGAGAGGAGGAGGAAGAGTTTGAGCAAGTAACAATCTAAATGTGCCGTCCCGAAACCCCGTAAAAAAATAGTCAAAAAATAATTTTTTTGACTCGAAAGGAGGTGATGAAGATGTAGATATCTTCAAAGGAAAATAAATTAGTGTTTCAAAGATCAAACAAATCTGTAATAGAAAATATATGTGTCAAATTGGAGGAAGAAAAATGGAAACAATCAAAAACAATCAAGAACTAAACGAAATGGTAATGGAAAGTAACGAAAGTGTAGTTGAACTACATGAAGAAGTGGAAAAAACAAATGATAATTTGGAAGAAATCAAGGAAAGTATATTGGATGCATTCATTCCATCAATCAGTAGAGCAGTTGCTAATAAATCTACAAGAGGTGGAGGACTATCAGTTGTTAATGCTAAAACAGGTAAAAGAGTGTCTATAAACAAAAAGATAATGGACTATCTAAAAATTGAAGATAAGATACAGTTTGCATTTTCAGATAATGAAATTGCTATAGGTAAAGATCTACCTAACAATAAAAACTACTTCAATATAAAGGTGTCTAAAGGTACAGGAATTGTGTATTGTTCTGAGTTAGTTTTTGAAATAACTGACTTATATGATTTAGACTTTAGCAACAGAACATCAATCACTTTCGAAAATATTCAATATCAAAGTATTCAAGGGGTTAATGTTGCAATTATTAAGCTTAGATAATAATGAGGAGGAAAAGTGATGAGTAATAAAGAAGTAGACAAGCTAATAAATGAAGTATCGGAAATGATACTTCTATATATAACAAAAAACAAAGAGAAGGAATTCAAACACCGGAGTAACAAATGCTAATAGTAGATTTGTAGAAGGGGAATTTTTCTAAAAGAAATTTCAAATAGATGCATAGTAAAAAAATCACGGGGTTTCGGTGGTTTTTTGCTATGCCAAGAGTTTTGGAAAGGAAACAGCGTCAAAATGTTAGAAAAAGTTAGAGGAAAAAAGATAGGTATATATTTGAGAAAAGAGGAGACTAATGAAGATTTGAACAAAGGGGGATTGGGTAGATTGAAGTGGTTACAATTTGAACTTGAATGTAATCAACATAAAGACAATGTATATATAGATGAAGTAAATAAAACAGATAAACTAAATCAAACTATAGAAGCAGTAGAAAAGGGAAAGATAGAAGCATTAGTAATATGGAGTGTAGAAGATATAGATATAACTAGAGTAGGTGATTTGGTAAGAACATGTATAAATAAAGGAACTACTATAGTAAGCTTTTGTGAATCAGAGGAGTGGATAAATAGAGTTTCAATGTATATATAAAAGTTCTAATAATCAAAGTTATAGTATGATTGTGTTTTTGTAAATAAAGTATTCAGCAAATATATATTATAACTTTGATTTGAGGAAAATTATAAAAACTAAATAATGGAGGAATGATTAATGGGATTAAAAAAATTTCTTAATGAAGCACGGATTCCAGAAAAGAGAAGGTTGGTAGCATTATATTGTAGGGTTAGTACTATTGAACAAGCAGAAGAAGGATATAGTATTGATGAACAAGAGCGACTCTTAGAAGAATGGTGTAAAAAGAATAATTATAGTATCTATAAATGTTATTCTGATAGAGGTATAAGTGGTAAAAATATAAAAAATAGGCCTCAGTTAAAAGAGTTGTTAAGTGACGCACAAGATAAAAAGTTTGATATGGTTATATCATGGAAGATAAATCGTATCAGTAGAAAGTTATCGGATGTATTAAAAATAGTTGATCTACTAGAGCAAAATAATATAACTTTTAAATCATATTCAGAACCATTTGAAACAGATACACCAGCAGGAAAAATGCAATTCCAAATGATGGCTTTAATAGGAGAGTTTGAGAGAGGTACATTGGCACAAAATGTAAAAATGGGAATGTGTGCCAAAGTAAGGGCTGGAGAAGGGTGTGGAGGAAGAGTTTTAGGCTATGATTTAGTACCTATGGAAAATCAAGAAGGAGCTAAAAGAAGAAAAAATAAACTAACTATAAATGCAAATGAAGCTGAAATAGTAAAATTAATATTCAATGAATATTCATAAGGAAAGGGATATAAAGCAATAACAAGTAAGCTAAATAGATTAGGATGCAAAACTAAGAGGGGAAATAATTTTTCTGTAGCTTCAATAAAAGATATTCTAACTAATCCAGTATATATAGGAAAAGTTAGATATAATGTAAGACAGAATTGGTCAGAAAAGAGAAGAAGAAACATAAATCCCAATCCTATAATAACGGATGGAATACATGAAGCAATAATAAATGAAAAACTATGGGATAAAGTACAAGCTATATTAGAAAGTAAGCAAGGAAAGCCTTCAAGAATATATGATGGAGAATATCCACTAACGGGAATACTAAAGTGTCCTAAATGTGGAGCAGGAATGGTAATAATGAGAACTACAAATACACTAAAAGATGGAACAAAGAGAAGAATACAATACTATGCTTGTGGAAATTGGAAAAACAAAGGTACAGCAGTATGTAATAGTAATTCAATAAGGGTTGATAAAGCTAATGAGTATGTATTCAATAAGCTTTCAGAACTACTTTCCAATGAGAAAATGGTTGAAACTATAGTAAATAATATCAATAAAGAAAGACACAAAAAGATAAATCCAGCTAAGAAGGATCTAGAAAGAATAGATAAAGAGCTTGAAAAGATAGATAAAAAGAAAACTAAGCTTTTCGAGGGATATGAAGAAGACCTAATATCTAAGGAAGAGTTCAAAGAAAGAAAAGACGAGCTGAACAAGAGAGCTAAAAGTCTTCAAGAGGAAAAAGAACTATTGCTAGTTACACTTTCAGACGATGTAAGTGAAGAAATACCATATGAATTCATAAAGAGCATACTAGAGAATTTCGGAAAAGTACTAACAGAAAGTGCAACTAGAGAGCAACAGAAGAAATTACTTCATATGATAATATCAGAAATAACTATAAATGAAGCAAGGGAAATAGATTCAATAAAACTAAAAATAAATGATAGCTTGGTTGACTATATAAGTAAGGAAGAAGGAGTATCTATAAAGGGGACTCCTTCTTCATTTATGTTTAGAAATGTTGGAATAAATACATTAAATTTAGATATTGCCATATAAAATAATAGTTGAATTAATTAAGAAAACATGATACTAACACAAACTAAAATACAATTCAACAATGATTACTTTATTACACAGTGTAACTTAAAAAGATACAAAGAAGTATTAAATATGGTATAATAAATAAAAAGGATTAATAATTTCTTGGGAAATAGCTTAAAACGGTGATTTAAAATATGATTAAAATGAAACAAAAATGTTACACGATAAAAATATTTATTTTGGGATTAATAGAATTGCAACAGGTATATAAAGTTAAAGTGATAAAATAATAAAAAATAAATGACAAGATGTTGACAAAAGTAAATTGGAAAAATATAATAATTATGAGGAGAGATGAATATGTTGGAAGGATTTAAAAAAGTTAATCTTACTTCTGGATTGCCATATGTATCAATAACAGATAATGGAATAACATTTTCAAAAAACGCTGTTATAAAAATGGGTAAACCTAAAAATGTAGTTTTGTTAATGAATGAAGAAAAAAAGATGATTGCAGTACAAATATGTGATGCAAATGAAGAAGGTTCAATACAATTTTTTAAGAATATAAAGAGTATAAATGTAAGAATTAATAATAAAGACTTTATTTATACACTATCAAGACTTATGAATTGGAACATAAAAGAAGAGGGTTACCGTATCTTAGGTGATTGGTATGAAAATGAACAAGTAATGATTTTTGACCTAACCAAAGCAGCTCTACTAGGAGAAAAAGAAAATGAAAATGATGATTAGACGGAAAATCCGTTTAATATAAAAAAATGAAGCAATATCTAAGTTGGCGCTTAGACAGCTTCATTTCTTGAAAAATAGCGAACAAAACTTGCTCACTGTTTAGATTTCTTGCAAATAATATTTTAACAGTTAAATCGCTTTTTTTCAAGAATAACTTACTTATTGTACATATGATAGGTAAAATTCTTGCAATAAGGGGGTGTTTTAGCATGAATAATAGTAAAGACAAGGAAGAAAAGAAATATATATATCGCCCTTGGATAACTAAAAATGGACAAAGGATATATGCTAAAACTTATGGTTTAAAAGCTTTTAAAATACCAGTAGAATAAATTAAGGACTCATAGATGAATGTTTGAGCAAGTCATTCTTCTATAATTATATAGAAGGAGTGAAAATATATATGAAAAAAAATCAACATGTTACACCTAATGGAAATGGAAATTGGCAAGTTAAAGGAGCTGGAAATAGTAGAGCTACTGTTACTACTAAAACACAAAAAGAAGCTATTAATATTGCTAGAGAGATTGCTAGGAATCAAAAATCAGAACTCATTATTCATGGAAGAAACGGAAGAATAAGAGAAAAAGATTCTTATGGTAATGATAATTTTCCACCTAGAGGATAATAGTATAGATAGGTTGGGATAGATATCTCAACCTATTTTTATCAATGTAAATATTATAAAAATAGCATTAGGAGTGAGGTTTTATGAAAGATATGGAAATGAAAATTAGTTTAATATGTAGTGTTTGTGGAAATGACCAATTCTCGGCGATTGATGAAAATATTATAGATATTGACGAGGCTGATGATGATATAAAAGTTAAATGTTCTGATTGTGGAAGAGTAACAACTAAAGAACAACTTCTTGAAGAAAATACAGATGTAATAAATTCTAATATTGAAGATTTTAAAGATGAAATAATGAAGGAAGTAGTTAAGGACTTTAAAAAGTTATTTAAATAGGAGATTGTATGGAGATAATAGAACTATGGATGAATTTTAAGGCGTTTTTTATTGATTTAGTTCAATACGGATTTCCTACAATAGCACTTATATTATCTATAATTTCATTTATAGATTCTAGAAAAGCAGGAAAGATTCAAGAGAAGTTAAATGGGATAGAGGAAAAGCTTAAAAAATATGAATTAGAAGAAAAGGAAAGGGAACGAGAGGAAGCAACAAAGGCAAATATTGAAGCAAGAGTTGTTAAGGTTTCTAAAAGAAATTATAAAATGAAAATATGGAATTCGGGAAAAGCTACTGCTTATAGTGTGGATTTTGTAATTCCAGAAGAATGTAAAGGCGTTATATGGAGAAGTAAAGTACCCTACGAATTTCTGGAATCAGGTAAAAGTTTTGAAGAAGTTGTATTTGTACATTCCGGAACGCCAGATAAATTTAAGGTTACAACAACGTGGAAAGATAAAGAAGGAATACCGTATAGTAAAGAGCAGATTGTATCAATATAAATAAAGGACAAGAAATTAAGTTTCTTGTCCTTTTATGATAAAAACCTCACTTAATACTGATACGGAGAACCGTACCATAAATAAATGAGATTTTTACTAAAATTGTAAATAGAGTTATGGATTATTAATACTCTTACTTATATTTAATACATATGTAAGAGTATTTTTTTATTAATTAATATTTATATTATTATTAAATATTTATATTATTAATAAACATTATAAAATATTTAAATTATTATTAAAAAAGTTATTTTACAATAAAAAATCACTTTTTTAATAAAGATTACAAAAAATGTTTATCAAGTTATTATTTAAAGTGGATATAAAGGAGGAAACATATATGAAAAGTAATAGTGATAAATATAGTGGTATTTACAAAGAATTGGTAGACTTATTGGGAGAAGAGGATACCTTAAAAATATATGAAAGTTTTAGAGGACAGCAAGTAACTTTTCCAATGAGGATATATTCTAAAAAATATATTAAAGAATATATTATAGAAAATTATAACGGAAGAAATATAAAGCAATTATCAAAAGAGTTAGGATATACGTGCAATTGGATACAACAACTTATAATAAATTAGATATAAGAAAAAGTAATCATAATATAGAATATAAATCAATAATGGATAGTATTGAAAATCAATAAAAGTGAAGTTTTTTCATATAAAAAATTATTAGTAGATTAGTTAATAAATTTAAGTATTAAAAAATATAAAAATAAATAATAAATAATGGAGGAATAAGTATTATGATATTAGATAAGAAAAATTTACTGTTTAGTATTATTTTTTGTATTTTTATATTTTTAATTTCATTTTTTACTTTAAACAAATTTATAAATAATGCTATGAATAAAAACAGCGAAAAACAATTATTAAAAGCAAATAAACAAAGTGCTGAGTTAGGTAAAGTTAAATTGGAAACTGTTTTAGATAATAAAATGGATATCTTTCTTCAGAATGTTTTATCATCTGGAGCTATAGAGGGCGATAAGATTAATAATGAAAAGATTATTCCACTTATAAAGAATTTTAGAAAAGAAAATTTTATAGAAATTATGGGAGTTGTATTAGGTAATGAAGAAGTTTTTATAAGTAAAAATGATGAGATAATAACAGTTGATCAAAATGGAATTCATGATATTATATCTCAGGGAAAATTTGCCGAACACTCAATTGAGGGAGAAAATTATTTGGCAATAAAAACTTCATTAGATGATGGTAACGGACATAATATAACAGCTATTTATTTAGAAAAAGACAACTCAAAAAATACAGACTTAATTGTACCTGTTTATACAGAATTAGGATGTTCATATGTTATTGAGAGTAATGGTAATGGTATTTTTTATTCTACTGAAGAGAGCACATCAGTTAGATTAGATAATATTTTAGATATAATATTATCTTATTCAGAAGATAATATAGATATTGTTGATAAAATGAAAATAGATATGATTAATAAAAAAAGTGGTATTATTAAATATAAAGGGCCTGGAGAAATAAGATGGATGGCTTATTCCCCCATTGGATATGAAGGTTTATACTTATGTACTATAATTCCAGAAGCTATTATAGGGGCTGATGTAGATGAAATAGGAAATTTAAACTCAATAGCTACAATAGTAATAATAATTGACATTGTTTTAATATTTGGATTTTTTAAATTTATAGAGATTGTCCAAAGAAAAAAAGACGATAAAATATTAAATTTAGATTCTGTTACAAATGGAAACTCTTATAAAAAATTTAATGAGGAATTGAAAAAAATATATAATAAGAAAGAAACAAAAGCTATATATATGTCTATAGATTTGGATAATTTTAAAATAGTTAATACTGTTTTAGGTAAAGAATATGGTGATGAAGTATTAAAAAAAATATATGAAATTTTAAAGTTTCATATAGGAGATAATGGCTGTTATTGTCGTAAAGAAGCAGATGAATTTTTAGCTTATTATAAATATAAAGATTATGAAGATGTAGAACATATAGTAAATATTATATGTGAATCCATACGACATATAAAACTACCGCAAAATCATATATTAATACCTTCAGTTGGGATATATTATATGAATGGTAAGGATGTTTCAATAGAAATTTTAGAGTTGAATGCTAATATTGCTAGAAAGAAGTCTAAAAATAAAATAAATGAGTTTTATTCATATTTTGAAGAAAACAATTTTAATGAATTAATTGACAATAAAAGTATCTTAGATGATATGAATAAAGCTATTAAAAATAAGGAATTTAGATTAGTTTATCAACCTAAGTTTGATGCAAAAACCCAAAATGTGGTTGGAGCTGAAGCTTTAATAAGATGGACAAAACCAGATAAAACTACTGTATTTCCAAATGAATTTATACCTGTTGCAGAAAAAACAGGATTTATTACATTTATAGATAGTTATGTATTTAGAGAAGTTTGCGAAAAGCAAGCTGAATGGTTAAAAAAAGGATATAATATAATACCTATATCTTTAAATATATCAAGAGAAAAGCTGAAAGATCAAAACTTTTTATATGAATATTTAAAAATAATTGGAGAAGTAGACTTAGAAAAAGAATATGTTCAATTAGAAATTACAGAAGGGCATACACTATCATATGACAATGTAAGAAGTAATATAGTAGATAAAATTAAAGAGGCTGGATTTAAAGTGCTAATAGATGATTTTGGAGTTGGATATTCTTCTTTAACTATGTTAAAAGATATAGATGCAGACGTTCTAAAATTAGATAGATCTTTTGTAACTGATGATAGTAATAGCGGAAAATCTATGTTAAAACATATTATTAAAATTGCTAAAATATTTAATTACAAAATAGTAGCAGAAGGTGTAGAGACTGAGGAGCAGTATAATTTTTTAAAAGAAGAGTGTGATGAAATTCAAGGGTATTATTTCTCTAAACCTTTAGAAGAAGATGAGTTTATAGATAAGTATTTAAATAATTTATAAATTTAAAATACTATAATAAAAATAAGGGATATATAGTTAATTATAAAACAATAAAAATGAGTTTATAGATTAATTGAAGATATAAATATACATTATAATTAAGAATAATACATATTGACTTACAAGAAACTTCTATATGTAATATGATGCATATAGAAGTTTTTTATATGTAAGGAAGAGTGATAAAAAAGAAGATTTATAAGGAAAATAAATCACCAAAATTTAATAATGTGGATTTTTTTCTGTTTTTATTTTCAGGCAATTGTGAAATCGTAGTAGTAATAAAAGAAGAATTTTCTTATAGTCAATAAATTTATATAAATTATAAGATTTAAATATAATTTTTAAAATAATTAAAATTGAAATTCAAAATAAATCAATGTATAATTATGTAGAATTATCCAGAATAACTAATATTAAATAATTATAGATATTAAAAAATATAAAAATAAATAATTAACAATGGGGGAATGAATATAATGATATTAGATAAGAGAACATTATTAGTTAGTATTATTTTTTGTATTTTTGTATTTTTAATTTCAATTTGTACTTTAAATAAATTTTCTACTAATGCTATGAATGAAAATGGAGAAGAACAATTATTAAAAGCAAATTCACAAGATAGTGAGTTAGGTAAAGTTAGAATTGAAACTGTACTAGATAATAAAATGGATATTTTTATTGAAAATGTATTAGAATCTGGATCCATAGAAAATAATAAAATTGATGATGTAAAGATTGTTGAACTTATAAAACGTTTTAGAAAAGAAAATTTTATAGAAATTATGGGAGTAATAGGAAATGGAAATGCAATCTTTGTAAATGATAATGATGAAAGAATGACAATTGATGAAAAGACAATTTATTCTATTTTGCTAGAAGAAAAAAGGATTTTCAAATATTCAATTAATGGAGAAGATTATTTAGTAATAAAAAATTCATTAGATGATTATGATGAAGATAGTATAACTACCGTTTATTTACATAAAGATAAATCGCAAAATACAGACTTACTTATACCAGTTTATACAGAGTCAGGATACTCCTATATTGTTGATAGTAATGGTAATGGTATTTTTTATTCAAATAAAGATATGACCCAAATTAGGTTAGACAATATTTTTGATATAATATTAGAATTCTCTGAAAAAAATTCAGATCAAGTTAATAAATTTAAGTTAGATATGTTTAATAAAAAAAGTGGAGTTATTAAGTATGAGGGGCCAGGTGAAAGGAGATGGATGGCTTATACACCTATTGGTTTTGAAGATTTGTACCTGTGCACTATAATTCCAGAATATGTTATAGATAGTGATGTAGATGAAATAGAAAGTTTGAATTTTTGGGCATCAATAGTAATAATAATTGATATTATTTTAATAGCTGGATTCTTTAAATTTGTTGAGAGTGTTAAAAGAAGAAAAAATGATAAAATACTAAATTTAGACCCTATTACAAATGGGAACTCTTATAAAAAATTTAATGAGGAATTAAAAAAGATATATATAAAGAAAGAATTAAAAGCTATATATATGTCTATAGATTTAGATAATTTTAAAATAGTTAATACTGTTTTAGGTAAAGAATGTGGTGATCAAGTATTAAAAAATATATATAAAATTTTAGAGTTTCATATAGGAAGCAATGGTTGCTATTGCCGTAAAGAAGCAGATGAATTTTTAGCTTATTACGAATATAAAGACCATGAAGATTTAGAATATATTGTGAATAGCATATGTGAATCTATACGACATATAAAACTATCACAAAATCATATATTAATACCTTCAGTTGGTATATGCTATATGAATAACAAAGATATTCCTGTAGAGAGTTTAGAAATAAATGCAATTATAGCTAAAAAGAAATCAAAAAATAAAATAAATGAATTTTATTCATATTTCAAAGAAAGCAATTTCTATGAAATGATTGATAATAAGAATATATTAGATGATATGAATAACGCTATTAAAAATAAAGAATTTAGATTAGTATATCAACCTAAGTTTGATGCAAAAACCAAGAAAGTAGTTGGAGCTGAAGCATTAATAAGATGGATAAAATTAGATAATTCTACAGTGTTTCCAAATGAATTTATCCCAGTAGCAGAGAAAACAGGATTTATTACATTTATAGATAGTTATGTATTTAGGGAGGTTTGCGAAAAACAAGCTGAATGGCTTAAAAAAGGATACGATATAGTACCTATTTCTTTAAATTTATCAAGAGAAAAAATAAAAGATCAGAATTTTTTATATGAATATTTAAAAATAATTAGAGAAGTAGGGTTAGAAAAAGAATATGTGCAATTAGAAATTACAGAGGGTGATACATATTCATATGATAATGTAAGAAGTAATATAGTAGATCTAATTAAAGATGCTGGATTTAAAGTGCTAATAGACGACTTTGGAGTTGGTTATTCTTCATTATCTATGTTAAAAGATATAAAGGCAGATTTTTTAAAGATAGATAGAAGTTTTATTATTGATGAGACAATTAGTGGAAAAGCTATGGTAAAATACATTGCTAAAATTGCTAAAATATTTAATTATAAAATAGTAGCAGAAGGGGTAGAGACTGAAGATCAGTATAATTTCTTAAAAGAAGAATGTGATGAAATTCAAGGATATTATTTCTCTAAACCTTTAGAAGAAGAAGAGTTTATAGATAAGTATTTAAATAAGTTATAAATATAAAATATATTGATAATTTATCAAGACTAGTATGTGTATTAATAGATATAGGAAAGAATTCTTTTAGATGAATAGTATGGTATATATGTAAAACACAATCCGATTTAAATAAGGATTGTGTTTTTTTACTATTTCTTTAATATAAAATAGATAGATGAAAATATGAATAATTAAAAAGTTTTTAATCTATAGAAATTTTGATTGAAATAGACTAAGAAGCTCTTGTACATCTTTTTGAGGGGAACGACCAAACATCCATCGGTAGTCTCGGATAAATTGAGATACACTTTCATATCCAACCTCTAGTGCGGCATCAGTTACGCTCATAGATTTGTCTAGCATAAGCTTCCTTGCTTCTATAAGTCGAAGCTTTTTTTTACATTGAAGAGGACCCATTCCTACAGCACTTTTGAATTTTTGGTGAAAGCTAGATAAGCTCATGTTGCTTTGTTCTGCTAATTCCTCTACTGTAAAAGGATCTTTATAATGATGTTTAATCCAATTGTTAATATAGTAAATATCTCCTGCTTGCTGAAGATTAACAATGTTTTGAAGAAATTGTTTTCCATATGGTCCTGAAATTACATTAAAGATAATCTCACGTTTTAGGTGTTTACCCATGAATGACAACTTGTCCATTTGTTCATTCATACTCAATAATCGGAATATAACTTCTAAAAGTTTATTATTATCATTATGTTTAATATTATTATGATATTCTGTTTCAAATAATTTCCCAGGAAAATCCCCTTCCATGTCTAATAAGACAGAGATAACATCATCTATGGAAAACTCGATTAACAACGCAAGAAAGGGTGAATCCGGCGAGGCAAGTAAAGGTTGCCCAGATATAGGGGTATCTATTGCAGAAATTAAATATTGCCCAGAAGTATAATCTGATATCCCTGTTGCAAAATAAAGGCGCATAGTACCGTTTATAACAAGGGATATAAACGGATTAGGTATGCTTGGAATGTCAATATCTTTCTGGATATAACGATAAATTGTAAGATACGGAATTGTGGTCTTATTTTGACCTTCCGTTATTGCAAGTTGCTCAACAGTTGAATAAAGATTTCTTAGTGTAGTGTTCATTGAACCTCTTCCTTACTTATTAGTATTAATTTGGAAAAATCATCAAAAGAATCACCTTTTCTGAATTCAGCACCATCTACTAAATTAAAAAAACAATTTGGAATTTCTTTCAATCGAAGATTTTGGCTAATACAAGGTGTACATCCTTTATTATGGTTTGTAGGGTGTAAGGGACATTTCAAATTTTTGCAGGTGCAAAATCCTTTTAAATTACTCATATTTTTCCTCCGGTAATTATGTTTATTAGTAAAAGTATTCATGATACTTTTACTAATAAATCAAGATATATTTCTATACATATCAATTAGGTGTTATCCTTTATTTTGACATACTCAATACAGCACGGAAATGTGTTTTTGAAGACATCATTTTTTCATAGGCTTCAGGAGCTTGTTCTAAAGGAAAGACTTCAATCATTGGACGTACATCTGTTAGTATGCTGTATCGGATAGCTGCCTCCATTTCGTTTATATCAGTAAATGTACCTTTTACAGTATATGGACCTTTTAAAAAGTCCATAGCAGACCATTGTAATTGTTCATCTGAGACTGCTGCAATAATGAGTTCACCATCCGTCCTCAACCCACCTATCAGAGAAGAAATTACTTTTGCATTTGGTGCTGTAGCTATAATTACTTTTGCACCACCTAATGATTTTAAAACTTCAGCTATATCTTCCTTATCTGAATCAATATAATGATGTGCTCCAAGTTGTCTTGAAAGACTCTCTTTATCTGTGCCACGAGAAATAGCAACCGTTTCATAACCGGCTTTCTTTGCGTACTGTATTGCAAGGTGACCAAGTCCACCAATACCAGAGATTGCTACAATGTCACCAGGACGTGCTTTACTATTCCTTAATGCACTAAATGTAGTTTCTCCTGCACATAGCAATGGAGCTGCTTCTTCGGCTGAGATTTCGTCTGGAATTAGAATTAAACCATCCTCATAAGCAACCATATATTCTGCATATCCTCCGTCTGTTGTAAGAGCTGTTGTATGACCATGTCCTCCATGCCATCCGATACCTACTCGTTGACCAACTTTCCATTTTGTAGAATTAACTCCCAATTTTTCTACTATGCCTACTACTTCGTGTCCTGGAATACGAGGATAGGATGAAGTAGCACCCTCAATAACTTTTGAATCACCGTGGCATATTCCGCATGCTTCTACACGAAGAAGTACCTGACCTTCTCCTGGTTGTGGCACAGGAATTTCAACTAGCTTCATAGGCTCTCCTTTTGCTGATACTTGAATTGCTCTCATCATTGACATATATCATACCTCCTAAAATTTTATATTGTAACAATCATGATGTATCATACAGTTTCCTGTTAAAATCATTTTTTATGAGTGTATGATAATATTTTTGCACAAATAGAAAAACTTCGATTGCCTATTTATTTAAATAATTTGCACGATTCTATTTATTATTTTTAAAGTTAATTAGACTTATTCCTTTAAATACCTTATATAATGTAAAAACCTCACTTGCTATTGATACAGAGAATCGTATCATAAGTAAATGAGGTTTTAGTCATAACCGGTAAAACTATTTGGCTAGGATAGTTTTTATAAGTTAAGATATTTTTAGTTTGTATTCTACAAGTTATTATATATATGAAGTATTGTTAATAATATAAGAAGAATGGTTAATTTTCTATGAAAAATAATCCATATTTTTTTAAGCCTTCTTCGCAATAAATAAGTAATACATAAAAGCAACAAAATAATGAAGCATATTGTTCCTAAATTTAATGTAAAAAACTTAGATGCAATTTGTACATCTTTAAAAGTAGTTGTTATGTCATTTCCTGCAAAAATACCATGTAGAAAACCGGTAATAATCATTAATATTCCAGCCACAATATGATATTTTCTAAAAAAAGAGTTTATTGAATATTTTCCGCTTCTTCTAGTTATGTATTTCAAAGCTGTAAAAATAAGCAACGCTATACTAATCCAAGCAAATCTAATACTAATATAATACAAAGTATACTCTCCTTTATTGATTATTAGAATTAATAATTTCTTTTAATGAAACATGTTCATTTCTAAATCTAGCCTGAGGATTCTTATCACCTTTTACTTGGATAGCTTTTACTGGACAATTATTTACACAAGAAAGGCAAGATTCACAATGATTACTAAATATAATTTCTTTTGATTCATTAAAAGATACATTTGCTCTTGGGCATACTTTTATACAAGTACTACATTTAATACAATTCTTATTTACTGAGAAATTAGAAGGGCTATCTATTGGATGAAATAGATTTACAGTTTTTAATATATTCCTTAATAGTCCTCCTATTATAATACCATTGTTTATATACTTTCTATTATTATTTATGTCATCTATTAAATGATTTATATTTTCTTCTATATTCTTATCTAAAGATTTTTCTTTATCAATATTTGCAATTGGTATGTGATTTCCTATCATTTTTATGCTATTAGAATAGCTAATATTAATATTGTGTTTTTTTGCAAAAGATTTAACCCATTTTGTAGCATTACCATTATTATTACCACAAGTCATAATTATAAAGATATATGGACTTATTAATGTTATTTTTTCTATAAACTCTTTTACTATATTAGGCACAGAAAGTCCATAGGTAGGAAAAATAATGCCTATCTTTTCATCTTCAAAAACATACTGATTTCCTTTTAATACTTGAGGAATAGAATAAAGATCTCCACCAACTTTTTTTGCAATATATAATGAATTTCCGGTTCCAGTAAAATAAAAAGTTTTCATAATAAATTATCTCCTCTCTAAATTAATAATGTTTTTTATACAAATCATTACTTCAAATACTTATTCATATTATTAGCTATTCAAAGTCTATATAGATTGTATAGAGCACGAATTTAGATAACCATCAAACATGTTTCTTTGGAAACATGTTTATAATATCACCAACATGTTTCCGAGTCAACATTATTGATGATTAAATTTATTAATGCCATTTACAAATTTTATTAAAATCATTAAAATAAATATGTTTCCTAGAATACATCTAATTGGAGGTTACACTTTTGAATAAAAAAATTGAGACAATAGTAAGTGAAATTGAAACTTTAATCGTACAATTTGAAGAAAAAAAATATTCTCACAATGAGGAAAAGATTGCGCAATTATTAAAAGAAAATGAAATTATTAATATTAATCATATTTCCATTACAGAATGTCATGTAATATCATGTATTGCTAGTATAGAAGAAGCAAATGGAATTACAATTGCTAAAAAACTTAAAATGACTAGAGGGGGAATTTCTAAAATAGCTAATCGTCTCATAGAAAAGAATCTTATTACAACTTATAAAGATGAAAACAATGAAAAGAAAATTTTTTATAAACTAACTGAGTTGGGAGAAAAAGTTGATAAGATACACAATCAACTTCATAAAAAAAATTATGATTCTCTTTGCAATATAGTGAGTAATTACACATCACAAGAGCAAGATATAATTCTTAGATTTATAAAAGATTTACAGGATAATAATATTAATTGAATAAAATTAATCTACTTACTTAAAATATAACTATATTTTAGATAAGGAGATCAAATTTATATGTACAGTACTATATTATTTAGCACAATAATCAAATGTATTTTAATATATATTTTAGCACTGATTCTTAGTAAGTTAATTGGAATTAAAATTATTTCACAAATGAATTTTTTTGATTTTATAATGGCTGTTTCTGTAGGATCAATGATTGCTAAAATTATAATTGATAAAGACCATGTAGTTTTTTCTGGAATTATAGCATTAATAATTTTTACATTATTAACTATAGCAACTAGTTATTTAAATTTAAAAAGTTATATGGCTAGAAGAATAATAAATGCTAAGACTTTAATATTAATAGAAAATGGACGTATTATTGATAAAAATATGAAAAGACTTAGACTTACAATAAATGAGCTTATGATGAAATTAAGAGAGAAAGATGTTTTTAATTTAGAGGATGTACAATTTGCAATTATGGAGAGTAATGGTCAATTATCAGTTCTAATAAAATCTAATAAAAAGCCAATAACTCCATATGATATGGATTTAAAGGTAAAGAGTTCTTCTTTAATAAATGATATTATAATTGATGGAAAAATAATAGATAAGAATCTTGAAATAGTAGGCATAGATAAAAGTTGGTTACAGTCTGAGCTTAAAAGGAAAAATATAAATAATATTGAAGATGTTTTTTATGCAGGTGTAGATAAAGATAAAAAGCTTATTATTTCGGAAAAGTATCCTGATGATTTTAATCCAGAAAATAAATTTGGTATAGAATAAATATTAATGATAATGCGGATGAATAGAAAATATTGTATTAATTTTAATTATTTATAAAAAATAAATAAAAAAGGTTGCAATTAAGTAAATAGTATGTTATTATAAAAGAGTAGCAAAGTTGCTAACAAAAAAGTTTCATTTAGATAAATAGTTTCTCGAAAATTAGAGATTATTATATCAATTTAGAATCTTTAATTTTAGGAGGAATATTTATGACAGATAAGACAATAACATGTAGAGATTGCGGAAGTGAATTCGTATTTTCAGTAGGAGAACAAGAATTCTATAAAGAAAAAGGATTCGAAAATGAGCCAACAAGATGTGTATCTTGTAGAAGAGCTAAAAAAGAACAAAATAGAAGATAATTTTAGATTGTTATAGGTTGTAGTTTAAACTACAACCTTTTTTGATATTTATAACTTATGAATTATATACAGATAAGAATAAACAGTTAAAAGGAATAGTATAAGATAACAGATACTATTCTTTTTAATTATTTACATTCTTTTAGCTAGTTTTGAGATATGCATTTTTTAGGACAAGCAAGTTGGCATGCTCCACAATCAACACAAGCTGATGGATTTATTGTTCTTTTTTTATTTTCTAATTGTGATATACATCCGACTTTACATACTCTTTCACAGTTTCCACAAGATATACATTTAAATTTATCAATTACTCTCGGCATAGATATGACCTCTTTTATAAAGTCTGTTTACAAGAGCTAACTGTGACTTCCAATACTCTTGTTAAGAAAGGAAACTTATTTCTCATCATTTTAAAGTTATCTCCATCTTTTAAGAATCTAGCAGTTCCTTCAAGTAAAAATCCAGTTCCCATATATTTATATCCCATTACTTCATGGCTACCAAGTGTTAATTTAACATTAGGATTAATATTTATATTATTTTCTGTTTTTATCATTGCAGCTGCTGGAATTAATATTTTATTTTCTTCCACAATAACTATATAGCTATTCCATGTATTTGATACATGAGCCTCATTATTTGCACAAGTTACAATAGAAACAACCCCTTCATTACTTAAGACCTCTAAAAATTTTTCTGTAAACATTTTATATTCCTCCTTGAATTATAGATACAATGTATCGTCGATAATATTTATCTGGAATAATGATATAATATATTTTTTTTTATGTCAACAATAAAATTCCATTTGCAATTTAATGTAATATAAGTAAGCTGTCTTGAATGAAATTTAATAATAATGTATGATAAATATATTATTTTTTAAGGAGAGTAAAATTAAATGAAATTTTCAGTAGGAGTAGAATATGCACTACATTGTTTACTATATATGGTTAATTTAGATGAAGGTAAATCAGTTGGAATCAGGGATTTAGCAACATTTCAAGGAATATCAGAAAGCTATCTATCTAAGGTATATGCAAGATTGAGTAAAGCTGGAATAATAAAATCTGTACCAGGAGTAAAGGGAGGATATGCCCTAGCTCGTAGTGCAGATAAGATAACATTTTGGGATGTTGTAGAAGCTGTAGAGGGAAGTGAACCATTCTTTCAATGTGCAGAAATAAGACAAAATAATATATTAATAGATAAGAATAACTTACCAGAGACACACACTAAGTGTCCTTGTTTAATAAAAGTAGTAATGTTAGAAGCGGAAAATGAAATGAAAAAGTATTTAAATAATAAGACATTAGGGTGGCTATATAATCAAGTATATAATAATATACTTCCAAAAGAAATGGAGAAAGCAACCATTGAATGGTTTAAAAACATAAAAAAATGATAGTATGAAAAATAATAAAACATCAGTAATGTGGCAGTTTAAAGTGGCCTTTTTACTGATGTTTTATTATTTATTTTTATATAATTTAAATTATAATTATTAAAAAGTTGACAAAATTAAAGCTAAATACTAAAATTTGCATATATTAGGTATAATTTAAGAGTTTTTGTAATAATTTGTTTTTTAGGAGGGTTTAAATGTATTATAAAATAATAAAAAATTATTTTAAGTAAAAGAGAAAATGACTTTATTATTTTATAACTTTATTATTTTATTAGGAAAGAATAAAATTTTATGAAAAATATTGAAAATTTTAATAAAATACATAAAAAGAACTTAAGAGTAGCAATTTTATTTTTATGTGTTGCAGTTTCAATTATTGGATTATTTTTATTATATATATATATGAATAAAATAAATAATGTTATTAAAGAAGAAGCCAAAATTACATTAGAAACTGTTTCATCTCAAAATATAATTAATTTAAAAAGTAATATTTCATCTAAGGAAAATTTACTTAGAGAGTTAGTTAAGAATATTGAAAGTAATAAAAACTTTAACATTGAAAGTATTATTACAGAGCTTAAATCACATAGTGATGTGAATGGATTTTATAATATGGGTATTATTGATAAAAATGGAATAGGCTATACTACTCTAGATCAGAAATTAGACTTAAGTAATTATGATTATTTTATCAATGGAATAAATGGAATTAGTCAAATTACTAGTGGTTATATTAGTGAAGATGGAAAAGAAATACTAAATATATTTACAGTACCTATATATAAAGAAGATAAAGTAGAAATGATACTGACAGCAACGTATAAAGCAAGTGACTTCTCAAAGCTCATAAATATTACTTCTTTTAAAGGAAAAGGTAAAAGTGTAGTAGTTGATTCGTTAGGGAATTTAGTTTCTCAGGTAAATAATTTGAATGAAAATAAATTAGAGGCTATACAGGAGTTTGATACTAATAATATACTAAATATATTAAAAGAATGTATAGATAAATCGGGCAAAAATATCATTAGCTACGAATATAAAGATGAGGAGTATTTAGCATACTGTGAAAAGATAGGAATTAATGACTGGCATCTAATATCATATGCTCCTAAAAAAGAGATTTATAAAAATATGGAAACTATAAATAAGATTATGGTAAGTGGATATATAATTGTTTATATAAGTATGATAATATTCTTATTTATTTTTTTTATGGAATATATTAAGTATCAAAAAAGAATTTCAAAAATTATATTTATAGATGAGTTAACTAACGAAAAAAATAGTGAATATATGAAATTATATTTTAAATATATGAGCCAAAAAGATAAATTAGATAAGTATATTGTTGTAATGGATATTGATAAATTTAAGAATATTAATATAATGCACGGAAGTGATACTGGAGATAAGCTATTAAAATATATTCCATTAATTTTTAAAGAGTTATTACCTAATGATGAAATATTTAAATATCAAGCGGATGTATTTGCTTGTATTATTTCAGGAGCCTCACAAGAGGATATAATAAATAAAATTAGTAAATTTCAAAATAGAATAAGAGAAGATATAGAGAAAAAATTAATTGTTTCAATGAATCTTTCCTTTGGAGTTTGTTCTCTTCAAGAGTTCGAAGATTTACATTCAATATATAACAATGCTTTAATTTCTAAGAATGAAATAAAAGGAAATGTAAATAAAAAAGTTAATTTTTTTAATGAAGATAATAAAAATAAAATTATAGAAAATAGAAAATTTGAATCTAAATTTATAGATTCATTAAAAAATAATGAGTTTGAAGTATGGTATCAACCTAAATATGATATGAAAACAAATGAAATTTGTGGAGCGGAAGCATTAATAAGATGGCGCGAAAAAGATGGACAACTTATTTCACCAGCTAAATTTATACCTGTTTTCGAAAATAGTGGACAGATATTACAACTTGATGAAGCAGTAATAGAAACAACGTTTAAAGATATAAAAGAGATGGATAATTTAGGATTACCTGTAAAGCCAATTTCGATTAATTTATCAAGGATGCATGTAGAGCATATAGGAATAGTAGATAAAATAAGAGAGTTAATGAAAAAATATGAAGTAAATCCTTCTTATATTTCTTTTGAAATTACAGAAAGTGCCTTAAATAAAGATAATTATTTAATAAATAAAATTATATTGAAGCTTCAAAAAATAGGATTTGAAGTAGATATAGATGATTATGGGGTAGGTAGTTCAACATTAAATTCTATTTATTCTTCTAATTTTGATACATTAAAGTTAGATAAATCATTTGTTGATAATATAGGTGATTTAAAAATGGATATAATTATTAAATCTACAATTAATATGGCTAATGAATTAGGAATGAAAATTGTGGCTGAGGGAGTTGAAAATAAAAATCAAGTTGAGTTTTTAATTAAAAATAATTGTAGTATTGCTCAAGGATATTATTATTCAAAACCATTGGATAAACTAAATTATTTTGAATTATTAAAAAAGAAGGGTAGCTAAAATAGAGAAAGTGTTAATAGTACTAAAAGATAAAATAATATGAAGTTTATAAAAGATTAAAAAATTTTAATTTTACTCTCATTCTTTCTTCATGAAAAATATTATTTTATATTATATAATTCATATTACAGATTAAGAAAAAGGGGAAATAATATGAATAAATATTTAGAAAGTATAAGAGAAATAATAAGTAAAAGCAAGAAAAAAATAATAAGAAAAATTTCTATATTAATAGCTGTATTAGTAATAATAGGAGCTGTAGGTGTTATAACTGTATATAGTATAGCTAAATCTAATATTAATTATACGGTTGATGAAGCAAAGAAAGTGGCACTTCAAGCAGTTGAAGGAGAAGTAATAGGTATTAATAAAAAATTAGAATTAGACACTTTCAGCTTTGAGTATGAATTTAAAATAAAGGATTCAAATAACATACTTATGGAAGTTACTGTTGATTCAAGTTTAGGTGCTATTACGGACTTAGATAATTATTATGATTAAAATTACATATATGAAGTAACTTATAAAGGAGTAGACAAAGTGAAAAGCATATTAATTGTTGAGGATGAACCTAATATTTCTGATTTTATAAAAGGAGAATTGGAATATGAGGGATATAATGTTTGTATTAAAGAGGATGGTAGGAAGGGGTTAGAAGAGGCTTTAAGAAAAGAATACGATCTTGTAATACTGGATGTTATGCTTCCTTCAATGAATGGATTTGAAATATGTAGAAGATTAAAAAGGGAAAAGCAGACTTCAGTAATAATGCTTAGTGCAAAAGATAGTGTAATTGATAAAGTTAATGGTTTGCAAATAGGAGCAGATGATTACATAGCTAAACCTTTTGCAATAGAAGAATTACTTGCACGTATTGAAGTAGTTTTTAGAAGACAAGATAGTTTAAGTAATTATATAGTAAGGTTTAAGGATATTGTAATTAATAAAAGCTCAAGGATTGTAAAAAAAAATGGAACAGAGATAAATTTAACTAACAAAGAATATGAACTATTAACAATATTAATAGATAATAAAGATAGGGTAGTTACTAGAGAAGAATTGTTAGAAAAAATATGGGGATATGGGTATGAACCAGAAACTAATGTTACAGATGTATATATTAGATATTTAAGATCAAAGTTAAATAATGAAGATAAGGAAGAGTATATACAGACAGTTAGATCAATTGGTTATATCATGAGGAGTTAGTTATGAAAACTAAAAAGTTACCTATATTTTTAGAAATTATGAAAAATTCATTTTTTATAATTAGCTTAATTTTAGTTATATATACAATTGGTCAATTAATTACATTTTGGGTGTTTACAGATGAATATGAAAGAGACTTATTAAAAGATAGGTATAAAGAGATAACTAGTTTATCCAAGGATATAAATGTAGATATATCAGAAAGTGGATTTTATGAGTATTTACAGCAGTTAACTAATAATGATGACGAAGGTATAAGGATTTATTCTTTAGATAAAGTATATTACGAATCTAAAACAGAAATATGGAATGAGATTAAATTGGATTATGTAAATCAAGAAACTATAATGAACTCTAAGTTTTTTGATTTTGAGCTATATATGGTTATAACAGGTCCAATAAATATAGGGAATTCTCAATATATAATACAAATAGTTAGAGAAAATGATATGTTTCAGGAATTTATTGAAAGTTCATTACCAATTTTAATTTTTACATTAATTTTAGGTCTAGTTTTAAGTGGAATAGGAGCTATGTATGTTTCTAAGAATTTTATAAATAGGCTTAGAAGACTTATAACAACTATGAATGAAATAAAGGAAAAAGGAATTAATAAAAGGGCTGAAATTTCAGAACTAAATGATGAAGTAGATAAAGTAAATATTGTTTTTAATTCGATGATGGATGAATTAGAGGATGCATTTCATGAGCAGAGTAGATTTGTATCCGATGCATCACATGAGTTAAAAACACCACTAACAGCACTTCATGGACATTTAAGTATGTTAAAAAGGTGGGGAAAAAATGATAAACAACGTTTAGAAAAATCATTAGATATATGTCTAAAAGAGGTAGAAAGATTAAAGAAATTAGTAAATGATATGCTACTATTGTCTAAAGCGGAAAAAACAGAAGTGGATTTTAATAAATTAGATGAAATTGATCCAATAATAGTAGTTTATGAAGTGGTAGAACATTATAAAATTTTAAACCCGAATGTAAAATATATAATTAATATTGAAGAAAATATAAAAGTTAAAATCGACCCAAATGACTTAAAGCAATTATTAATTATATTTATCGATAATTCAATAAAGTATAATAATAAGGATAATATAGAAATTCAAATAATATTAAAAAATGAATTAGGTAAATTAAAGTTAGAAGTCAGGGATAATGGAATTGGAATACCAAAGAATGAAATCAATAATGTTATGAAAAGGTTTTATAAAATTGATAAATCTAGAGTAAATAATAATTCCTTTGGAATTGGACTATCTATTGCAAATAGAATAGTAAATAATTATAATACTAAAATTTATATAGAGAGTGAATTAGACAAATATACAATAATAAGAGTCTATTTAAAATGATTGGAGGATAAAATGAAAAAATTAAAGTTAGTAATAATTACAACAATAATTAGCATTAGCTTAATGGGATGTAGCAATTCAAAAGTATTAAATAATAAAACAGTAACTATTGATGAAGCTAAGGAAATAGCATTAAAACATGCAGGATTAACAAGTGATCAAGTATCATTTGTTGAAGCAGAAAGTGATATAGATAATGGAGTAGAAAAATATAATATAGAATTTTACTGTGATAATAAAGAATATGATTATGAGATAAATTCAAATAATGGAGAAATAATAAAATATGATTATGATGCAGAATATAATCAAAATCAAAATAATGTAAATAGTGTAGTTAATATTTCTGAAGAACAAGCAAAAGAAATAGCCCTAAAACATGCAGGGATAACAAGTGATCAAGTTTCATTTATTAAATTTGGAGTTGATGTAGATAACGGAATACAAATATATGAAGTAGAGTTTTACTATAATAATAGAGAATATAGTTATGAAATAAATGCTAATACTGGAGAAATATTATCTTACGAACAAGATTAATATTAATTAATGTATCTAATATGTATCATAGAATATTTTTATTTGGCAATATAGAATTATTTAATAAAAATTAAAATAAAAAAGTTAAAAATTTTCTGACAGACAAATTAAAAAGAAAAAATTAAAAGTATATATTTGTATTAATGGTAAATTATACGATCACATGTTTACAAAAAAGTATAAATATTGTAATATTTTCTTTGATAGTGAAATTTTATGCGATGGAGGGAATTATGAAAAGTTTAAAAGGAACAAAAACTGCAGAAAATTTAATGAAATCATTTGCTGGAGAAAGCCAAGCTAGAACAAGATATACATATTATTCAAGTATAGCTAAAAAACAAGGTTATGTTCAAATTTCAAACATATTCATGGAAACTGCTGAGCAAGAAAAAGAACATGCTAAGAAGTTTTATAAATTTTTAAAGGAAGATTTTAAAGATGAGGCTATTGAAATAACAGCATCATATCCTGTATCATTCCATGAAGATACATTATTAAATTTAAAGGCTGCAGCAGCTGGTGAAAATGAAGAGTGGACAGAGTTATATCCTGAGTTTGCTAAAACAGCAAGAGAAGAGGGATTTGAAGTTATTGCTACTGCTTTTGAAAAAATATCTGAGGTTGAAAAAAGACATGAAGCTAGATATTCAAAATTAGCTAAAAATATTGAAGAAGGTTCAGTATTTAAAAAAGAAGAGCCTGTATTATGGAAATGTCTAAATTGTGGATACATATATGAGGGGGCAGAAGCACCTATTAGTTGCCCAGCTTGTGCACATCCTCAAGGATACTTTGAAGTATTTGTAGAAGCGTATTAATATATTATAAAATGTTATTGGATAGTTCTTTGAAATAGGAGCTATCCTTTTAAGTTTTGAGATTTATAAATGAAACTGAATTCAAAATACTGGATTAATTTTAAGAATTTATAAAAAATAATCAAAAAAAGGTTGTAATTAAGAAAATACTATGTTATTATAAGAGAGTAGCAAAGTTGCTAACAAAAAAGTTTCATTTAGGTAAATAGTTTCTCGAAAATTAGAGATTATTATATCGATTTAGAATCTTTAATTTTAGGAGGAATATTTATGACAGATAAGACAATAACATGTAGAGATTGCGGAAGTGAATTCATATTTTCAGTAGGAGAACAAGAATTCTATAAGGAAAAAGGATTCGATAATGAGCCAACAAGATGTGTATCTTGTAGAAGAGCTAAGAAAGAACAAAATAGAAGATAATTTTAGATTGTTATAGGTTGTAGTTTAAACTACAACCTTTTTTCATGGTTTATTATAAAATTATATAAAAATAATATGAGCCCTGTAATACTTTAAATTACAGGGCTCATATTATTTTTATATAACGATTTATATTAATTTTTGTACATTTTTAAGAAAGAAAAGCAATAAATCCATATATAATTCCTATATTTATAAAATCTATAAATAATGCTCCTACTATTGGAACTATAAAGAATGCAGTTTTAGAATATAAATATTTCTCAGTAACTGAATTCATATTAGCCATTGCATTTGATGTAGATCCCATTGCAAATCCAGTTAAACCTGCTACCATTACGGCAGAGTCATAATTTTTACCCATTAATCTATATGATACAAACATACCATAAAAATACATTAGTGCACATTGAGCTAAAAGTAAAATTAACATTGGAAGTGCTAAGTCCACTAAATGCCAAAGCTTTAATGTTATAAGTGCCATACCAAGGAATAGATTTAATGATACTTCTCCAACTACCTCAATTTCCTCTAAAGGGGATTTTAAAATAGTTGAGTTATCAGAAATATTTCTTATAACAGCAGCCACAAGCATTGAACCTATATATGCTGGGAAAGTTACTCCAGCAAACCATTTTCCAACAAATGAGTTTAAAGCATCAGTTAGATAAGTTCCAAGAGCCATGGCTATTAGTATTTGAAAGAAAGCCATACTGATTTTATTAGTATCTAGCGTAGTTTTTTTAGTATCTATAATAGATAAATCAAAATCATCTTCATTAGATAATTGAGATTTTTTCTTATTTATTAAATTATTTTTAACAATCAAACGATTAGCCATGGGACTACCAAGAAAAGAACCAGCAATAAGTCCAAATGTTGCAGCTGTTAGGGCTACTGTTAGGGCTTCAGGATATCCAAGTGCTTCAATACTAGGTGCTACAGCTGCCGATGTTCCATGGCCACCTGTTAACGCAGGTGAGGCTGTAAGTAGTGCTAGAAGTGGATTAATTCCTACAAATTCTGCAAGACCAACAGCTAATACATTTTGAAGGGCAGCTAAGACTGTAGCTATAAGTAAAAATATTAATATTTGTTTACCGCCGACTTTAAGCATCTTTAAGCTTGCATTAAATCCAACGGTACAGAAAAACATTGTTTGAAAAAATGTTTGCAATGTTGTATCAAATTCAAATACAGCAATATTACTTTGTCTAAGAATCATATGTACAATTGAAAATATAAGTCCACCAATTACGGGAGAGGGGATAGCATATTTTGAAAATAACGGAATATTGTTTTTAACTGCTTTTCCAACTAAAAGGAAAATTACAGCTAATCCGATAGATTGAATCATATTAAATTGAATTGTCATTAAAAGTCCTCCTAAAAGTTATAAAAGTATTTTTAATTTATAATTAGTAATGTGAAATTTTAATTTTATATAGGAAATTACATAGAGATATTATTTGTAGAATTACATTATTATATGAATAATATTAGCTTAGCAGATTATTTGGGGCATAATTAGACTTGCTTCAGTATAAATATTAATATTTATATTAATATAGGCGATATTCTACAAAAAGGTAAATAATAGTATACAATTATTACTAATTAAATATTAATTTAGCATATATACAGAAAATGTTCAATAAGGATTATATTATAAAAAAAGAGAATATAATCATTTAATTCTCTCAAGATAATGATGAAATCATTTAGAACACAGGTTTACAGTTTTTTATTTATAGTACTTTAATAATATATGTAAAAAAATACAATATTAAATTAAATAATAGCCTTAAGCGTTAAAAAATGACGTTTAAGGCTATTTTTATTATTTATAAATATTATAAAATAAATAAGTTTATTTAAAAAAAGGAAAAATTTTTTAAAAATATCTATTGACAAATTATTAGGTAATAATTATTATTAATTACAAGAGATAATTGATAAAAAATATCAATTGAAAATAAATTTCAGGAGGGGATTAATATGTCATTAATCAATAAGAAAGTTTCAGATTTTACAGTTCAAGCTTATCACAATGGAGAATTTAAGGAAGTAACATTAGAATCAATCAAAGGACAATGGTCAGTATTTGTATTCTATCCAGCAGATTTTACATTTGTTTGCCCAACAGAATTAGGAGATTTAGCAGATAACTATGCTAAGTTTAAAGAAGCAGGTTGTGAAGTATATTCAGTATCTACAGATACTCACTTTGTTCATAAAGCATGGGCAGATGCTTCAGAAACAATTGCAAAAATTCAATTCCCAATGTTAGGTGATCCAACAGGTAAGTTAGCTAGAGATTTTGAAGTTATGGTTGAAGAAGATGGTTTAGCTTTAAGAGGATCATTCGTAATAAGTCCGGAAGGTGAAATAAAGGCTTACGAAGTTAACGAACCAGGAATTGGAAGAACTGCAGCAGAATTATTAAGAAAAGTTCAAGCAGCTCAATTCGTAGCTGAACATGGGGATCAAGTTTGCCCAGCTAAATGGCAACCAGGTGAAGAAACATTAGTGCCAAGCTTAGATTTAGTTGGTAAGCTATAATATTTGATATTAAGGCTTTATCTAAACTGAAAAGTTTAGATGTAGCCTTTAATATTTATAGATAACTAAGAGTTATATGATGATAAGTGGTAATTTTTATGTGTGTTTATTTACCACTTATCAGAATAAAAATTTATTTTTAAAGTATTAATAAAATTTTATATGTATAAAACTTTATTAATATTTTAAAAAAGTAATAGGAGGTAGAGAAAATGGAAAAAATATATGATTTATTAGTAATTGGTGCAGGTCCAGCAGGACTTTCAACTGGAATATATGCAGGTAGAGCAAAATTAAATACGTTAATCATAGAGAAGGCGGAATTTGGTGGACAAGTAAACAAAACTTATGATATTTCAAATTATCCAGGAGCTAGAAATAGTAATGGACCAAAGTTAATGGAAGAAATGAGACAACAGGCAGAAGATTTTGGAGTAAATTTTATGTCTGCAGAAGTTTTAGAAGTTAGCTTAGAAGGTGATGTAAAGACTTTAAAGACTGATAGAGGAGAAATAAGAGGTAGAAGTGTAGTAATAGCTACAGGAGCATCACCAAGAAAGTTAGGATTTAAAGGTGAAGATGAGTTTACAGGTAGAGGAGTAGCTTATTGTTCAACTTGTGATGGACAATTCTTCGAAGGGTTAGAAGTCTTTGTTATTGGAGCAGGATTTGCAGCAGCTGAAGAAGCAATGTTCTTAACTAAATTTGCAACTAAGGTTACTGTTATAGCTAGAGAACCAGAGTTTACATGTGCAAAATCGATAGCAGATAAAGTTTTAGCACATCCAAAGGTTGAAGTTAAATTTAATACTGAAATATTAGAAGCAAATGGAAATGAAATGATAAACTATGCTAAGTTTATTAATAATAAAACAGGTGAAACATTTGAGTATCATGCTAAAGAGGAAGATGGTTCTTTCGGTATATTTGTATTTGTAGGATATGCGCCACAAAGTCAATTATTTAATGGAATTTTAGAGCTTGATAAGTTTGGATATATAGTAACAAATGAAAATATGGAGACTAATATTGAAGGTGTATATGTTGCAGGGGATTTAAGACCAAAAGCATTAAGACAAATAGTAACTGCAGTTTCAGATGGTGCTATTGCAGCAACATCAGCAGAGAGATATGTTATTGAATTAAAAGAAAAACTTGGAATTAAAGATGAATATGAGCCTAAAAAAGTAGAGAAAAAAGAATTTAAGAATGTTGATTTAGATAATGTATCAAAAAGAAGTAAGCTTTTAAATGATGGATTAAGAGCTCAATTAAAAGGAGTATTAGCTAGATTAGAAAAGAACGTTACACTTGTATCTATAGTAGATGAAAGCAATAGTAAATCAATAGAGTTAAGAGATTTAATTTTAGATATTGCAGATTTAGATGAAAGAGTTAGTGCTGAAATATATAATAAAGGTGAAAATATAGAAGTTGAAAATAAGATAAATGCAGATAAGTATCCAGTAGTAGCATTATTAGATAATAATAAAAAATATAGTGGTGTTAAGTTCCATGGAGTTCCGGGAGGACATGAACTAAATTCATTTATATTGGCTATATATAATCTTGGGAGTGCAGGACAACAGATATCAGAAGATACTTTAAATAATATTAAGAAGATAGACAAAGATATAAATATTAAAGTGTGTGTATCATTATCTTGTCATTTATGCCCTGATGTAGTAGTTTCATCTCAAAGAATAGCTATAGAGAATGAAAAGGTAGAAGCAGAAATGATAGATATTTCAAACTTTAAGGAAATAAAAGATAAATTTAAAGTAATGAGTGTACCAGCTATAATAGTAAATGATGAGCAAATATATTTTGGTGCAAAAAAGATTGATGAGATTATAAATATAATAAAGTAGTATATTATTTAAAATGAAATTATATTTTTGTAAGGACAAGTTACTGATAGAGCCATTATTGCTAAGTTTGTAAATATTATTAGACTATGATAGTATAAATGATGCAAGAACGTAAAAAGTACTCTTTATTAAAAAAGAGTACTTAAAAAACGAATGGAGGAAATGAATTTATGTTACCAAATTGTCCAAAATGTAATTCAGAATATACTTATGAAGATGGAAGCCTTTTAATATGCCCAGAATGTGGTCATGAATGGACTGCAGCAAGCCAAGCAGCAGAAGAAGAAGCAAATATTATAAAAGATGCAAATGGAAATGTTTTAAATGATGGAGATACAGTTACAATAATTAAGGATCTTAAAGTAAAAGGTGCT
Organism: Clostridium cuniculi; assembly: GCF_004353185.1. Lineage (GTDB taxonomy): Bacteria > Bacillota > Clostridia > Clostridiales > Clostridiaceae > Clostridium > Clostridium cuniculi. Next base: position 88,709 of record NZ_SMUS01000013.1, read on the forward strand.
TCATCAGCATTAAAACAAGGAACAAAAGTTAAAAATATACGTTTATTATATGATGTTACAGATGGTCATGATATAGACTGTAAAATTGATGGATTCGGAGCTATGAAGTTAAAATCATCAGTAGTAAAGAAGATATAATAATTCAATACAAAGGAGCTATTAGTAGGGATTAATAGCTCCTTTTATTTGAAGATAAAAATATTTTTATTAACTATTGCTACCTTTGAAATACTTTTAAATTAGTTGAATGTAATCTATGATATAATAAGTTAGTGAAAATTAATTAGTTGGAGGCGATAATTTATGTTTACTAAAGAGGAACTTTTAGTAATTGAAGATGCATTAAAAATAGCAGATGAAAAATATATTAAACTTCTTGATGAAAGCAAAAATAATAAAAATAAAATGGTTGCATTTAATAGAAAACAAAAAAAATTATGGTTAGTTCAAAATAAATTAAATAAATTGCTACAAGAAAATAAATAAAATATAAATACTTAAAAAATATCTAGTATAAAAACTAGATATTTTTTTTATTACCTTTAAATTATATATCTAATAAAATTTGGAGGGTATAAAAAAGTATTAATAAATGAAAAAAATATACAAAATATATAAGAAAAACAGATTAAATTACAAAAAAATACTAAATCTTTTTATTGGAATAAAAGTATAATTTATACATGTAAGTAATTGTAAAAATATTTGCTCCATCTGTTTTAAATAAAATATTTATAAAAATAAAATCCATAAAAAGTAAAAAGAAATATTTTTAAATAAATAATTCTTTTGTTTTAAAATTAAAAATATTTAAAAAATTCAAAAAAAGATTTTTAGGGAAATAGAAAAAATAAATCAAAGAATAAATTTTAATAAAATAATAATTATAATAATGATTAATTTTAAAAACAATAAAAAAATAAGTGATTATATATTGTACTATTATTTTTAGAAAAATTAAAAGAATTACAAATAAAAATAGAGACTTTAAGAAGTAGTTTATAAATTTATAAAAAGAAATATTTTATGAAAGTTTTAAAAATAGATATTTCAAATAAGGTAAAAGTAATTAATTTACAAAATTAATCATTTAAGTTAAAATTATTTCAGCAAATAAAAATTATAGGGAGGAGAATTATGAAAAAATTTTTACTGATAATATCATTTATGTTGCTAATGGTTTTTGGAATAGTTTCTTGTGGAAAAAATGAAGAAAATAATAAGCCAATAGATGCAACTAAAAATGAAGAACAACAAATTGATGATAATAATGAAAATGTGGAGCAAGATAATCAAGAAGAAAATGAGGAAGAAGAAAGTAAAGTAGAAGAAAAAGAAGTTGAATACATAAATATTTCACCAGAAGAAGTTAGAATTCCCATCCTTATGTATCATTCTATAAGTGATGATGATCCTAATAATAATTTATTGGTACCTCCAAATATGTTTGAAGAGCAAATGGCATGGTTAGAAGCAAATGAATTTACTGCAATGAGCTTAGATGAAGCATTAGAGGCTATGGAAACAGGAAAAGTACCTAAAAGACCTGTAGTAATAACCTTTGATGATGGTTATTCTGATAACTATACTAGTGCTTTTCCATCATTAAAAAACCATGGGTTAAAGGCCACGTTTTTTGTTATAACTGATGGAGTAGATAATGGATATTATATGTCTTCAGACATGTTAAAAGAGATGCAGGCGGCTGGAATGTCAATAGAAAATCATACAGCTAATCATTTAGAGTTAGATAAGTTATCTAGAGAAGATGCTTATGATGCAATTAAGAGAGGGCAGGATTTCTTAAGAAATAATATAGGATCAGATGGAAATTATTTATGTTATCCTGTTGGAAAATATAATGATGAAACTATTGAGATCCAAAAAGAATTAGGTATTAAAGCTGCAACTACTACTCAAGGCGGAATAAGTTCCATAGGTGATGGTTTATATCAATTAAAAAGAGTTAGAATATATCCAATGAGTATAGAAAGCTTTTCTTCAATATTTTCTGAGTATATTTATTAGATATAAGTTATAATATAATAAAATGAACTAATAAATAGGATACTTTCGGAGGTAAAGTAATGGCTAAAATAACAAGTAAAAATAATAATTTATTAAGAGATTCTAGAAATAAGGTATCACCAAAGGTTTATGATATTTTAATTGATTTAGTTAATGAAGATAGAGAAGATTTAGCAGAAATGGCATTAAAGATAGACTATTTAATAGAATATGCAAATAGTGCTATTAAGGGAAAAGATTTTTCAGAGGCTTTAGAAACTATACAAAGAGCAGAAGAACGATTAAAAATGATAAAGAGAGCAAATTTTGATGTAAGTCATTTAGAATATTTAATTGAAGGTGTTAAAAAAAAGATAAGGAAGTAATTACTTCCTTATCTTTTTTTTATTATTGAGCTTTTTTTCTGCTATTACTTCTTCTTTTTTTGTTGTTAGTTGAAACTTCAACGTTAACTCTTCTCTTGTTAATCTTTCCACCAGTACATTTTTCAAGAACTTGTTTGTGAATTGCATTATCTACATTAACAAATGCGAAGTTTTCCATTATATCAATATCTCTTATTTGAGATGCTCCAACCTTAGCATTATTCTTTATATAGTTTATTAATGTCTTAATAGTTAAGCCATCTCTTCTACCTGCAGAGAAGAATAATCTAACATCATTTTCTTTGCTTGATTTAGGAGCTTCAAGTTTATCACTTGAATAATCAAAAGATAATTGATTTTTAAATTGGCTTTGAAGTAATGAAGCAATTACTTTAACAGAATCATGATTTTCAGTTAATTGAGTAGCAACATCTACAAATTTTGAATAATCTTCAGCTTCTATTATTGATGCAACTTCATTAGCCATTAATTTAAATTTAGCGTTATATATTTCTTGAACTGTAGGTACATTTCCTTTTTCAATATTACCTTTAGTTACATTTTTTATTTGTTTAAGGAATCCGAATTCTTTCGGAGTAATTATACTGTAAGCAGTACCTTCTCTACCTGCTCTACCAGTTCTACCGATTCTGTGAACATAAGATTCAATATCTTGAGGTAACTCATAGTTAAATACGTGAGTTACACCATCAACATCAATTCCTCTAGCAGCAACATCTGTAGCAACTAAAAATTTTAATGAACCGTTCTTGAACTTAGCAAGAGTTTTCATTCTTTGAATTTGAGACATATCTCCATGCATACCTTCAACCATGTATCCTCTAGCTTGCATTGCAGCAACTAAATCATCAACGCCTTTTTTAGTTCTGCAGAAGATAATACCTGCTGATGGATTATCAAAATCTATTAATCTACAAAGAGCTTCTAATCTTTGAGTACCATTAACTTCAAAGAAGTTTTGCTTTATTGTAGAGCCAGTCATTTCTTTTCTAGCAATAACTATATGTTGTGCATCTTCTTTTAAATATTTTTTTGATAATTTCTTGATTTGAGGTGGCATTGTTGCAGAGAATAATAAAGTTTGTCTTTCATCAGGAATACTCTTCATTATTTCTTCCATATCATCAATGAACCCCATGTTTAGCATTTCATCAGCTTCGTCTAACACTAAGAATTCTACTGATGATAAAGGTAAATTTCCTCTTCTTATGTGGTCTAAAACTCTACCTGGAGTACCAACTACTATATTAGCTCTTTTTAAATCTCTAGCTTGAAGATGAATAGGTGCTCCACCATATACAGCAACGATGTTTAATTTTTCGTACTTAGTTAATTTTACTAATTCATCGTGAACCTGTATTGCTAATTCTCTTGTTGGAGCTAAGATTATTGAGCCTATGGCATTTTTTATTTTTAAATTGTTTATCATAGGTAGACCAAATGCTGCTGTTTTTCCTGTACCAGTTTGAGCTTGACCTATAATATCGTTACCTGAAAGGGCAACTGGAATTGCTTCAGCTTGAATTGGAGATGGAGTAGTAAAGCCTAAATCATCTATAGCTTTTACTAAACTCTCCTTTAAGCCTAAATCATTAAATGTTAATTTCGTCATATAGTATCCTCTTTTTTTCATATATTTTTTATTTATTTCAAATTATTTAAATAATTATTCTAATTAATCGACTTTATTAAGTATATAGCAAAAATATAATTAATGCACTAAGTATTTATTGTAAAATATGAAATACTTGTTTATTTTCAAAATAAGACAAAATGGAAATGTTTTCATGAGATGATTTTAAAAAAAAATTAAAAATACCAGAAAAATATAATTGACAATTAGCGAAAAATAGTTCAAAATATGCAATGGAAATAGTCATTACTTAAATTTTAAATATTGTGTTATTGTGTCATGGAGTATGTGGGAAGTTAGGTCTACCTATGTACTCTATTTTTTTGTAATGAAAGGACTCCTTCAAAGGAATATATATGTCTATATGATTATAAGATAAAAAAGGTGAGTTAGTTTTTAACTCACCTTTTAAAATATACTAAGAAATTTTTGAAGCAATTATATTTTGAACAGTTTTAGGTAAAATATCTTGTTCCTCTTTAGTTAAATTTGAAGTTTCAATTGCTGGATGGAAATAAAGATTAACAGTAGCTGGTTTAATCCAAGGTCCATTACCATGTTCCATTATTTTAAAAGATCCATCCATAGTTACTGGTACTATAGGACATTTTGACTTAGTAGCTAGCTTAAAACTACCAGCTTTAAATTCTTTTATTGGGCCACCCTTACTTCTAGTTCCTTCAGGAAATATTACAATTGAATGTCCATTTTTTAGATTTTTAACACCTTTTATTATTGCTTCACCTGATTTTCTAAGATTACTTCTGTCCATAAAAACACAGTGTAAAAAATTCATCCAAGTTCTTACTAGTGGTATTTTTTCAACTTCTATTTTTGAAATAAATCCTATTACCTTTGGAACTTGAGTAATATATATTGGGATATCAAAGTTACCTTGATGATTACCTACAAATAATACTGTTTTATCTTTGGGAATGTTTTCTATTCCGTGAACATTAACTTTGACTCCAGCTAATTTTAGTAGTGAATTTGCCCATATATTAGTACACTTATATATTAAAGCTTCACTTTCCTCAATTCTATTTTTCTTAATTAAGTATTTCACTCTAAATATGAATGGTGTGCTAATTATCAAGCTTAATACAAACCATATAAACCAAATTATAGTTCTTATCATTATTTTGTCACTCCTCAAAATTTTAAATATAAATAAAGTATACTATAAAATATACGTTGAAAGTAAGATATTTGAAGTAGAAAATATTAATAAACTAAATATGTTCAAAGTCATATATTAATTAAAGATGAGAGAATTTTTTTATGAGGTATATATAGTGACTAAATTTCAACCAAATAAATTAAATGTAAGTTATAAAGATGAAATAGGAACAAAGGACTTTTTCTTTCCAAGAAAATATACATTAACACATTCTGATGAAGATGGTAAGTTATTTTTATCAATAGGGAAGAGATATGATTTAGATCAGATTAATTATAATGTTAGAGATGAAGTTTTAGGAAGTTGGGAAAAGAACGATGAGAATGATAAAGTGTATTTGCTTATTACATTAGAGATTGATAATGGTGATGATATTGGTAATACAATTAATAGAGATAAGATATTTAGGCAAGAGCTCACCTTAGCGCTAGTAGCGATAATATATGGAGATAATTTATTCCTTGAAAATAATAAAGAATTATATGAATCACCTATTAGAGTAAAATTTAACTCAAAATTTAGTGAGTATGATACATTAGAAGAATGGGGGAAGGTAAAGGATTATAAATATAATTTTGAAAGATGCAAAAATGAATTTCCTAATTATAAGTTTAATCCATTTCCAACATTACCACCAGTACAGTCTCCGGGATATATGAAAGCTGTTAAAGAGAAAAAAAAGCAAAGAGATAGTGCTATAGAAAGGGCATTAATAGCTATATTAGAACCATATATAAGTAGTGAGGTATATACTTTGTTTGGAAAGGATACTCCTTATTGCATAAAGCAGGCGGAAGTAATGGATGCAAAGGCTGTAAATACTTATGGACCTTGTAGTGAAGAATATGAAATAGTAATTGGACTTAAAGTTGGGAAGAGGCCACCTTTTTATAATAATATGATAATAACATTCTTAATTGATGAAAATGGAGCAAAAGTAAAGAACGTTAAAAATCCCAGGGATAAGTAGAAAAAATTGACATATACTAAATGTTGTAATAAAATATATATAAAATAACTTATTTTAATAAAGATAAGTTATTTTATAATCTAACTTAATATGCGTGCTCTCATAGTTTAATGGATAGAATAGTCCCCTCCTAAGGGCTAGGTGGAACAAACGCCTTTTGATATGATAACTAGATAAAATTGAATAGATTTTTAAGAATGTCCCAGTACCTCAGCAGGATAGAGGGTTCGCCTCCTAAGCGAAACGTCGCAGGTTCGACTCCTGTCTGGGACGCCACAAACTCCGCTGAAAGCCTTATTTTACAAGGTTTTCAGCGTTTCTTTATTTATGGCTTTCTATTTACGCTGAATACGAATTGTTTTCAATCTGTCATTTTTTATTCGATATTTTTTTAAGACTTTTAAGGAAATAGGCTTGCTAACACTTTTTTATTTTTGAAGAAAAATCGCTGGTTTTTTTGGAATTTGCTAACACTTTTGAAATTCTATCTTTGAAGTGCCTGCTTTAAAAATTGCTCTTTCATTTCTGGCGATAAAGATTTAATCAGTTCCAATAACGCCATATCACTATCGGTTAAGTCGGTATCTTGCTTTGGATTGTCTGTATCATCATTAAGCGTAGAATAAAATTCTTTATCCATTTTTTGTGCATTGAAACGTCTGTCCTCGTCAATGATTTCTGAATATACATCTGTAACCATTTCTGCTTCTGCGTGACCAGTATCGCCTTGTACGGACTTAACATCTCCGTTTGTCATTTTGAGTTTATAACCCGTACTTAAATGGCGTAGGCTGTGAAATACCACAACTTCATAATCGTTTTCTTCACAGAGCTTTTGAAACCTATCTCTAACAATACGGCTTTCCACGGGATTGCCATTATCCAACGCAATAACAAGGTTGTAATCATTGTAGGCACTTCCTAAAAATTCCTTTAATTCCTGCTGGTCTTTTTTATATTGCACCAATAGTTCCGCAACTGTTTTAGGTAACCAGACAACACGATTACTTGTTTCTGTTTTTGGCGTTTTCAAGACAAGCCTTGTGGTACAATGCGGTTTTTGCGTTGGGAAAATCTTTAAAATATCCTTTTCCTTTAATTTCTGCATAGCTTCTGCATTTACTCTTGAAAGTTCTTTATTGATGATTACCTTTGCATTATTTGTAGCAATGGACTCTTCATCAATAATAACATCTTCCCATGTAAGTCCTGTAATTTCTCCAATTCGCATAGAGCAGGAAAAAGCTAAGTGCATACAAATTGAAAGCAAATCATCTTCCGTGGCTTTTACCGCTTCTCGAAATGTTTGAACACTCCACACTTTTCGCCTAGTCTTTGGAATTTTTGGTAACGTAGCCAAAGACGCAGGGTTTCTTTTGTTTGTATCAATATACTCCCAGCGGATAGCTTGATTTAAGGCACAGCGGATAATATCATGTATTTTTTTGATGTTCGCTGGTTGAACACAACGACCAGTTGCTTTTCTGTTTGCCCGTGGTACTTCTGGAACGCTCAATAAATCATTGTAGTATTTTGATAGACTTTTTGTAGTTATTTCATTCAGTTTCCAATCTCCAATAATCGGATTGATATAATTTTCAATACTGCCTACCTTACTACTAAATGTACTCGGCGACCATTTAGATGTGCCATATAAATTAACAAAAATTTCTAGGAAATCACGCAATGTAATATCTTTGTCTACAACATCTAACTCCTTTTTAGAATTTTCAATCTGATGTGCAAATTGTTCCTCTAATGGAACTATCACATATCCAAATTTCTCTTGATAGTATTCTATAAAGGCTTTTCGCTGTTTTGCTTCTTTTCTTGTTTCCAGCGTGTCCCATTTTTGTTTTCTTTCTCCTGCACTATCTAAGTACCAATAAATAACTGAAAAACTTGATTTTCTTTGTTTGATTGAAGCCATAATTTTCTCTCCTTATAGTTAAATTTCATTTAACCATTTATCGAAAGAAACCTTTGATACCCGTATGGCTTTACCAGCACGAACATAACTGAATTGACCGCTTTTTACTAATGAATAAGCTACCTTTTTGCTAATGTCCAGTTGTTCAGCAATTTCCTCTACTGTATAAGTCTTTTTTTCCTTTGTAGGAGATTGTGCATTTTGTGTATCACTTATCACTATTAAGACCCCTTTCATTTGTGACAGCAACAAAATACACTCGTCTAATAAGGTCATTATAACACACCTAAATAAAAAGAGTAGATAGATTTTGTTGCTGAAACTATCAATTATAAGCAGGCAGACGGCTTTGGAAAGCTCCGTTAGTATCTCAACTATTCCCATTCTTGTGGGCAGAACCGCACCATGCGGACGTATCATTATTCTGTGAGGATAGGTCATGGCAAAACGACTTTTCCAACAGTCGCTCTCGGATCACTGCGTGGGTCGCTCGCTTTCTTTTGAAAAGGTCGTGGCGTACAGTTCCCGTGGCTCGCTATCTCACAAACGTATCTGTCTGCTTTATTCAGTTGTCAAAGAGCTGTGGCGAAAGCGTGTTGCTTTCATATAAAAGCAGGGGCAGAGCAGGAAAGAGGGGATTGAACAAATCATGCTCTGCGGTTACTGCTTGTTATTCTTCTTCGATTTCTAAGGCAATATCAAACCCTAAAATCATTTTAATAAGTGCTTCTCTGATAAGTCCCTTTAATTCCATATCTACAACAATATAGACATTGCCGTATTCATCATAGAGTGGTCGTAGACAGCACTTTGATATGTAAGGGTCATAAAATGCCAGTATCTTTTCAATCGCTTTTTCGTCCCCGTCCATTGCCTGCGAAAGCAAGTAGTAGGACGGCTTCTTCATTGTGTGTTTCATTTGCTATCATTTCTCCTTTAGTATTTTTTTCATAAGCTCTAGTGAATTGTGTCGGTTTTGAAAAACACCACTTCTTGAAATATTTTGTCTTTTTGCAATCTCGGTATCGCTCATTTCCAAGAAATAATACATCAACAAATTTTCTCGATTACGCTCAGACAAATGTTTCAAGGCTTCTGCCAGTTCATCATCACAAATACGAATATCACTACCACATACATTGAAAATCGTATAGTCCGTATCATAGTCGTCCCAGACAGCCAGATTTTCTACAACGATTTCTGGAAGTTCACAAAAAAGCGTTTCTCCCTTTTGTCGTCGCTTTAATTTCTTCTGATAGTCCTTAACAACATGTCGGACAACTTTCTTCAAACAACTTTCAAAACGGCATTGAACTGTTTTCTGGAAGTCAGATGGTTTCATCAATCTCACCCCCTTTCCGTTACGATATGAAAAGTGGTTATGGTGTTAGTATAAAATAGTGGACACATTTTATCGAACTAGATAAAATAATATTTAGTTAGAGAAAGGAAGTGTTTCTACTATGGGTAGAGGTAAAAAATATACAGAAGATTATAAAGAAATGATAT
>NZ_SMUS01000014.1 GCF_004353185.1 Clostridium cuniculi
AAAGAACTAACATAACAATAGTTAAGACAGTAATATCTTACTTAAATGAAAATGTTGATAAAGAAGTTACTGAAAACTTAATTAAGTATGTTGAAGATAGAAAAGGTCACGATAGAAGATACGGAATTGATCCAACTAAGATCAAAGAAGAATTAGGATGGTATCCTGAAACTACATTTGAAGTTGGAATTAAGAAAACTATTCAATGGTACTTAGATAACCAAGAATGGATGAAAAATGTTACTTCAGGTGAATATTTAAATTACTACAATGAAATGTATAAGTAGGAAGAATGTATTATGAGTATAAAAAAGAATTTTATTTATAATTTATCATATCAAATTTTGATAATGATACTACCTCTTATTACAACTCCATATATTTCTAGAGTAATTGGTCCAGAGGGAGTTGGAGTTCAGTCATATACATATTCCATTGCTAATTATTTTGTATTATTTGCAATGTTAGGAGTAAATAATCATGGTAATAGAAGCATTGCTATGGTAAGAAATAATAAAGAAAAATTAAAAAGAACTTTTATAAGTATTTATTCAGTACAATTTATAATGTCTGCAATTATGATATTATTATATTCAGTATATATTATATTTATAGCTAAAGAAAATAAAATAATATGTATTATACAGGCTATTTATATAATATCAGCATTATTAGATATTAATTGGTTTTTCTTTGGTATGGAGCAGTTTAAATTAACGGTAGTTAGAAATACAGTTATAAAATTAGTTTCTATATTAAGTATTTTTATATTTGTTAGAAATAGTAATGATTTATATTTATATTCGCTAATATTAGCTTTAGGAAGTCTTATAAGTCAATTTATATTATGGAAATATTTAAGTAAGTATATTTCATTTGTTAAGGTAAGTAAAGAAGAAATATTAGAACAAGTAAAACCAATATTAATATTATTTATTCCGGTAATTTCTGTAAGTGTGTATAAAATAATGGATAAAATTATGTTAGGATCAATGAGTAACATGATTCAAGTTGGATTTTTTGAAAATTCAGAGAAGATAATGAATATACCATTAGGTGTGATTACAGCATTAGGGACAGTAATGTTACCTAAAATGTCTAATTTATATGCGACTGGAAATGAAAAGGAAGGAAATAAGTATATTGGATTGTCTCTTGAATTTGTTATGTTTATATCATTTGGAGCAATGTTTGGTCTTATAGGGGTAAGTCCAATATTAATACCTATATTTTTAGGAGATAAATTTATTGAGTGTGTAAATATAGTATCATTAATATCTATAACAATAGTATTTTTGGCATGGGCTAATGTTGTTAGGACACAATATCTAATACCCAAAAAGAAAGATAAAATTTATATAATATCTACTATAATAGGAGCAGTTATTAATTTAGTAATAAATCTTTTATTGATAAAAAAATATGATGCAATTGGAGCCACTATTGGAACAATATTTGCAGAAGCATCAGTGTGCATATATCAATCAATAATGGTAAGAAAAGAGTTGAATATGAGTTTATATTTTAAAAGAATTTTATTCTATATTTTATCTGGAACAATTATGTGTGTAGCAATTAGAATATTAGGAAATATGTTAGGACAGTCAATATTTACTGGAATTATTCAAATTGTTGTTGGTGGTACTTTATATGTTACTTTATGTTTAATATATATGTTTTTAATTAAGAATGAAATAGTTATGAATAGTATCCATAATTTAAAAAAACTAAAGAAATATAAATAAATTTTAATTTCATAAGACAAAAGAAAGTAGTAGGATTAGAACATTCTATGTTTTGTTCTAAAAACTCTGTATGGAATGAGCCTTTTGCAGTACTACTTGGTGATGATGTTGTTTATAATGATCAAAAACCATGTTTAAAGCAACTTATTGATTGTTATGGAGAGTATAAAACTTCAGTTTTAGGAGTTCAAACAGTAGATCCACAAGATGTCAATAAGTATGGTATAGTTGGTGGATTACATATTGAAGATAGAGTATACAAGGTTAAAGAGTTAGTAGAAAAACCATCAGTAGAAGAAGCACCGTCAAATGTTGCAATATTAGGAAGATATATAATTACACCTAAAATATTTGAAATATTAGAAAATACAGCTCCAGGTAAAGGAAATGAAATTCAACTTACAGATGCATTACTTAAGCTTATTGAACATGAAGCAATGTATGCATATGATTTCGAAGGAAGAAGATACGATGTAGGAGATAAACTTGGATTCCTTCAAGCAACAGTTGAATATGCTCTTAGAAAAGAAGAGTTAAGAGATGGATTTATTGAATATTTAAATAATATAATTAAAGAATAAAATGAAAATAGTAGGTAGTTTTAAGATTAATTAATTCTATCTACTATTTTTATATTATTAACAGGAAATTATTACAAAAAATAAGTAAAATTAGTATTAAGTAGGTATTTTGATGTATAATTACCATAAATAAAAATTGCCACAATTAAGGAAAACAATTGGTATAGTTTAACATTGAGAAAACGAATACAATGATATTGTAAGGTAGCTAAGGAGGTAAAGAGTTGATAATTCTTACTAAAAGACAAATAAAAATAACTAACTTTCTAGAAAATAAACTAGAATGGACAACTATAGAAAACATAGCTAAAGCATTTGATGTAAGTGAAAGAACAATACGAAATGATTTAGATTCTATAGGAGTATTTTTACAAGAAAATAATATTGAATTAGAAAGAAAGCCAAGATTAGGAGTTAAGATTAACTTAAAAAGAAATCAAAATATCAACAATATACTGAAAGAGTGTACTAATAAGTTATATACAGCTGATGATAGAGTTATTATGATAGCAATAATATTGCTAATAAGAAGCAGCACAACTATTGAAAAATTATCAGATTATATCCAAGTAAGTAAAAATACATTAGTAAATGATTTGAAAGCATCTGAAGAAATATTAAAGAGTTTAGGTGTTGAAGTTACTAAAAAATCATATTACGGAATTACTACGAAGGAAAATAATTATGAAAAGTTAGCAAATGCTTTCTTAGTATTATTTCATAAGCTTGAAGAGAGATATGAATATGAAGTATACAAGCTTTTGTATGAAAATAACAGCTTAGATAAAAACATAATACGAAACATTATAGAAGCTGTTGAAGAAAATAAGGGTATTCAATATACAGAAGAAGCTTATGAAGAGCTAGAAATAATTTTATTATTAACTCTATATAAAAGTATAAATTCCAAGAGTGAAGATGAAAATTATAAAAGTAATTTATTAACTAAAGAAAGTATTTTTCTAAAGGAAATTATAGAAAAGTTTTCGCCAGTAAAAGTTAATGATGAAAGAATATCTTATTTGTTTAAAGTATTTAAAGGAGCTAAAAGATCTAAGTATATTACTGAAAATAAAGAAGAATTAGATGTTGTTGTTAATGAGATAGTAGAAGAACTATGCGAAATACTTAATATTAAAGTTGATAATGATAATGAATTTTTAATGCAAATGGCAATGCACTTAAATGTAGCAATCTATAGATTGAAAAATAATTTGATAATAAATAATCCTATGTTAGAAGAGATTAAGTATAAAATGTCTTTCATATATGATGTTACAGAAAAGGTATTAAATAATAAAAAGGATGTTATTGGTGTAGAGTTTCCAGATGCAGAAATAGCATATATGGCAATGTATTTTGAAACCTTATTTGAAAAGTATGTTAAAGGTAATTTAAACTCTAAAATTTTAATTGTATGTAATGGAGGACTAGCAACATCAAGCTTGTTAAAGTCTAGAATAAACTTAATGATACCAGAAGTGACTATTGAAGGTATATGTAGATTAAAAGATGTTAATGATTATTTAAATAATACTGATATCGACTTTGTAGTAACTACAGTACCATTAGAACTAAAGGAATATAAAGTTATAAAAGTAAGTCCATTATTAGAGATTGAAGATTTAGAGAGAATTAAAGCTGAAATTTATAATAAGTGGTATGAAAAGAATTGTAAGTATTTAATTGAGAAAGTTAAAAGTGAAGATACAACTGATATAGCAAGAATAATACCTGAAAAATATGCTCAGTTTAATTTAGTTATAGATGATTGGAGAGAAGCCATAAAAGTAGCATCTCAACCTTTAGTAAAATCTAAAAAAATAAAACAAGCTTATATTTCAGATATGATAAGAGTTGTAGAAACATTAGGAAATTACATGGTTTTCATTCCAGAAATCGCATTTGTACATGCTCCACCAGAGAATGTTATAGACAATGGAGTTAGTTTATTAACATTAAAAGAACCATTAGAGTTTGGAGTTAAAAATAAAGTAACTATAAAAGCAATAGTAGTTTTAGCTAATAAAGAAGAAAGTAAAAGCCTAGTTTCACTAGTAAATATACTGATGAGAGGTAGTAATGTAGATAAATTTAAATCTGCAACAAAATATGAAGAAATTAAAAAACTAGTATAAGAAGTAGGGGGAGGAAAATGTTTGTAAAAATAATAGATGAGGTCAAGGATTACACTGAGGCAATAAAAATATCTTGTGATACTTTAGAAAATGAGGGAATTATAGAGGAAAGATATTATGATTCAATAATAAAGAAAATAGATGAATTTGGTCCTTATTTTTGTATAGCTGATGGGGTGTGTATGCCTCATGCTAGACCAGAAGATGGTGCTATAAAAGAAGGATTATGTATATTAAAGTTAAATAAGCCAGTAGATTTTTTAGGAAAACAAATAAGTATGTTTTTTACACTATCTGCAAGGGATAATGATTCACATTTAGGGTTATTAAGAAAAATTGCAGAAGTTTGTATGGATAAAAATAAATTTAATAAATTAATGAAAATAAATAATGAAAAAGAGTTAATGGAGGTATTTTAAAATGAAAAGAATAATGGCAGTATGTGGTTCAGGGTTAGGTTCAAGCTTTATGGTGGAAATGAATATAACAGACGTATTAAATGAATTAGGTGTATCAGGAGAATATGAAGCAAGTCACACTTCTTTAGCAGATGTAACACCATCAGATGCAGATATTTTTGTTACAGGAGCAGATTTAGCTGATAGTGCAAGTCATTTACCAGAACTTATAGTATTAGATTCATTATTAGATAAAGATGAATTAAAAAATAAGATAAAAGAAAAGTTAGGATTATAAAAGATATATTTCTATTGGATAAGTTTCATAAAAAATACAGGGGGAATTGGTAATGACAGGTTTTTTAAAAGTATTAGTTGATTTTGTATCACAACCATCAATTTTGGTTGGAATAATAGTTTTAGTTGGATTATTACTTCAGAAAAAAGATTTAGATGTAGTTATTAAATCTACATTAAAGGCAATGGTTGGCTTTTTAGTTATTAGTGCAGCTGCAAATGTTATAACAAGTTCATTAACACCATTTGGAACTATGTTCTCACATGCATTTAATATATCTGGTGTTATTCCAAACAATGAAGCAGTTGTTGCTTTAGCTATTGATGAGTTTGGAACAGCAACAGCTTTAATTATGGCATTTGGAATGATAGCAAATATTATAATTGCTAGATTTACAAAATTTAAGTATATATTCTTAACAGGACATCATACATTATATCTAGCTTGTATGATAGCAGTTATCTTAGCTTCAGCAGGAATGACAGGTTTCCAATTAGTATTTACAGGAGCAATTGCTTTAGGATTAGTAATGGTATTATCACCAGCGATATTACAACCTTTCATGAAGAAGATAACAAAAAATGATTCTGTTGCATTAGGACATTTTTCAGGTGTAGGATATGCTTTATCAGCATTAATTGGAAAAGCTGTAGGTAAAAATTCAAGATCAACTGAAGAAATGAAAGTACCAAAATCTTTAAGTTTCTTAAGAGATTCAGTTGTATCTATTTCACTTACAATGGTTGTTTTATATTTAGTAGTTGCAATTGTATCAGGTCCAACATTTGTTGAAAGTGAATTATCAAGTGGAGATAACTATATAGTATATTCTTTAATTCAAGCATTAACATTCTCTGCAGGATTTATATTAATCCAAAATGGAGTTAGATTAGTACTTAATGAAATAGTTCCAGCATTTAAAGGAATTTCAAGCAAATTAGTTCCTAACTCAAAACCAGCATTAGATTGTCCAATAGTATTCCCATATGCTCAAAATGCAGTATTAATTGGATTTATATTCTCATTCTTAGGTGGAGTAATTTCTATGGTAGTTTTAGGTGCCTTAGGATTAGTTGTAATAATACCAGGGGTTGTACCACACTTCTTCTGTGGAGCTACATCAGCAGTTTTCGGAAATGCTACAGGTGGTAGAAGAGGAGCTATTTTAGGATCTTTTGTAAACGGTATATTAATATCATTCTTACCAGTAGGTTTATTACCTGTACTTGGAAACTTAGGAATAGCAAATTCAACATTCTCAGATGCGGATTTTGCTGTATCAGGAATTTTCTTAGGAAAAGTTCAAGAATATATAGGGGGTACAGGCTTAACTATAACATTAGTTGCTATAGTTGCAGTTTTAGTTGTAATTAGCTTAGTAAGTAAGGATAAAGAAGTTAAAGTTAAAAATACAGAAACAGTTTAAATATTGTGTAGATTTAAAATTGAGGAATTTATTGATTCCTCAATTTTTATACAAAAATATAAATAGAAAAGGAGAATTTTATTAATGAATAAAGATAAATTAGTTGAAATATCAAAGAATTTAAGAAAAGACATAATAGAAACAATAAATAAAGCAGGATCAGGACATCCTGGTGGTTCCCTTTCTATTATAGATATACTTTCATATTTATATTTTGAAAAGATGAATATAGATGTATCAAATCCTAAGTATGAAGAGAGAGATAGATTTGTATTAAGTAAAGGACATGCAGCTCCAGCTTTATATGTTACTCTTGCTGAAAAAGGTTTCTTTGATAAAGAAGAATTAAATCATTTAAGAGAACTTGGTTCTATTCTTCAAGGGCATCCTGATGCAAAGAAGTGTCCAGGTGTAGATATTTGTACAGGATCTTTAGGTCAAGGTTTTTCAAATGCATGTGGTATTGCTTTAGGAAATAAACTTAATAATTATAACTCTAAAACTTATGTTGTATTAGGAGATGGAGAGCTTCAAGAGGGAATAGTTTGGGAAGCTATGATGGCTGCAGCAAAATATAAGCTGGATAATTTAGTTGCTATAGTTGATAAAAACAACATTCAATTAGATGGAAGAGTTTCAGATATAATGCCTTTAGATAATTTAGAAAATAGAATTTCTGATTTTGGATGGCATGTAGTTCAATGTGATGGTCATGATTTTGATGATATAAATAGGGCTTTTAATGAAATAGAAGAAGTTAAGGATAAACCTAAATGTATAATTGCAAATACTATTAAGGGAAAAGGTGTTTCATTTATGGAAGATAATGTAGCATGGCATGGTGTTGCACCAAATAAAGAACAAACTGAAATGGCTATAGCAGAAATAGTAGGATAGGGGGAAGTAGTAATGAAGAGAGCAACAAGAGATTCTTATGGACATACTTTAGTAGAACTAGGAAAAGAAAATAAAAATATAGTAGCTTTAGAGGGTGATTTATCAAAGGCTACTAAATCAGAATTTTTCTCAAAGGAATTTCCAGATAGATTTTTTAATATAGGAATTGCAGAACAAAACATGATAGCTATGGCAGCTGGTTTATCAACTACAGGAAAGATACCATTTGCTTCAACATTTGCAGTTTTTGCTGCTGGTAGAGCATTTGAAATAATAAGAAATTCTGTTTGTTATCCAAAAGCTAATGTAAAAATAGCAGCTACTCATGCTGGAATAACTGTAGGTCCAGATGGAGGTTCTCATCAAGCTATAGAAGATATTGCTTTAATGTGTTCACTTCCTAATATGATAGTGCTATCACCTGCTGATGATATTGAAGCTTGCAAGTGTGTTAGAGCAGCAGCAAATATTAACTCACCTGTTTATATAAGATTGGGAAGAATACCATTAGATGATATATATGATAATAATTATGATTTCCAAATTGGAAAAGGTAGTGAATTAGTTTCTGGTAATGATGTAACTATTATAGCAACAGGAATTATGGTTCATAAAGCTTTAAAGGCAGCAGAAGAATTAAAGGCTGAAGGTATTAATGCTAGGGTTATTAATATATCTACAATTAAGCCTATAGATGAAGAAATTATAATTAAGGCTGCAAAAGAAACTAAAGGTATAGTAACTGTAGAAGAACACTCTGTTATTGGTGGACTTGGAGATAGAGTTTCATCTGTAGTTTGTAGTAATTACCCTGTATTAGTTAAGAAAATTGGAGTTAATGATGTATTTGGTGAGTCTGGTAATCCTGATTCATTATTAGAAAAGCATGGATTAACTGTTGAAAATATTAAAAATACAGTAATGAGTATACTTAAGTAGTTTTATATAAATAAAAGTTTGGAGGGATGGAATATGAAAATATTTATTGATACGGCAAATGTAGATGAAATTAGAGAAGCTGCAACATGGGGAGTTTTAGATGGAGTTACAACTAATCCATCATTAATTGCAAAAGAAGGTAGAGATTTAACAGAAGTAATTAATGAGATATGTTCAATAGTGAATGGTCCTATTAGTGCTGAAGTTATTAGTTTAGAACATGAAAAGATGGTTGAAGAGGCTTTAGAATTAGTAAAGATTCATGAGAATATTGTTATTAAGATACCTATGTGTATTGAAGGATTAAAGGCAGTTAATATTTTAAGTGCAAAGGGAATTAAAACTAATGTTACTTTAATATTCTCATCTCAACAAGCTTTAATGGCGGCAAAGGCTGGAGCTACTTATGTTAGTCCTTTTGTTGGAAGATTAGATGATGTTGGAATGGATGGAACTGAATTAATAAGTGAAATTGCTAATATCTTTAAGGTTCAAGGTATTAAAACTGAAATTATTTCTGCAAGTATTAGAAATCCAATACATGCTTCTAAGTGTGCAGCAGCTCAAGCTGATATTGCAACTATTCCATTTAACGTATTAAAGCAAATGTGCTTCCATCCATTAACTGATGCTGGAATTGAAAAATTCTTAAAGGATGCAAAAGTAAAATAGTAGAAAAAATAAGCTATATGTATAAGCATATGGCTTATTTTTTATTCATATTTTCATAATATTTATATGAAACTTTATAATTTGTCAAAAAAAATATATTTTCCATAATACATATAAAATAAAATAAAAAATTGTTAATTTTTTTTTAATATTATGGTAATATTGTTCTAATAATTCATTAATTAAATATAAGGGGGATAATATGAAAAAATTTACAGCTTTTTCATTAATATTTACGCTATTTTTCTCAAATATAGCTTATAATGTTATCGCTGCTGTGAATGTAGGTCAAGCTAATGCGGTTCTACAAGGTGACTATGTAGTTATAGTTAATACTAATTTAGAAAATAGTCAATCTACAGGCAGTATTATATTTGATGATTCTGGTTTAAATATTAACTCAATTAGTGAAACTTCATCACTTTCTGAAGAAAATGATAATATCAATGAGAGTTCAAAAGAGACTGTAGAAGTCTTAGCTTTAGAAAATGATGAAAATAGTGTACAGTTAAATTCAAAAATTACAACAACTTATGCTTTAGGAGATACAAAGAAAATAGGACAAACTGAAGCAACTAAGAAAACTTATACTTTAATAGGTATAGGTGATAAGTGTTATGTTTGGATGGAAAACTCTTTAAAGGATAAGTATGATGCAGCTAATAAAACAGAGTTAGCAGCATCAGAAATGATTAAGGTATATGAAGGTGCTCCTTATGAAATGTTAAAGGAGTTATCAGGTGATAATATACCGTACTTAGATAATTCAGGTAAGCTTTCTATTTTACTTGAAACTACAGATGGAAACTCTGGTTATTATGGAAATGAAAATGATATAACATCAATACATATTAATACTAAAGAGCCAGATAAGTTTAGTGAGGGTGGCTTTGATGGATTAAATGGTCTATTAGCACATGAAGGTCAACATGCTTTATTTAGATTATTAACTTTCAAGGGGGATGCTGTACTTGCTCATCAATATAGCTGGATAAATGAAGGTATATCTGTAGCAGTAATGGACAAGTTGTGGGGATATCATGATAATAATGGATGGCTAACTAGAATAAATGACAGTGAAAAATTAAGAAATGGTTCGTCTTTAGTTTATTCAGGTTCTAGAAATACAACAGTACAAGATTATTCAATGCCATACTTATTTGTAAGATATTTAGCTGCTCAAGCTACTAATAATGGTAATCCAATAGATTTCTTAAAGAAACTTTATACTATGGATGGAACTAATAAAACTGTTGAGCAGTTTATGAATGAAATTATACAGCAAATTCCTAATTTAAAAGATAAAACTTTTAAGGAGGTATTAGGAAGTTTTTATGTAGCAGCATTTTCGCCAGAGAAAACTGGAGAATATAGTTTTTATGGAGATCCTGTAGTTACAGAAAAGGTAACTTCTTATCCTATATATTTAGGGGAAAGTGGTAAGGCTTTAAATTTAGAACCTACAGCTGCTATTGTTGTTAAAACTTTAGGTGGAAGTTTTACAGTTCCAAGCGATGCAGGTAGTGATGTAAAGTTTTATGTAGTAAGTAAAAATAATGATATATATAAGCCAGCTGCAGGAAGTGGAACATCTTCTGATCCTTATGTAATAACTAATGTAGATGAATTAAATAGTTTAGGTAAATACCCTAATGCTTATTTTAAATTAGGTAATGATATAGATGTTGCAACAGGAAGCTTCTTTACATCAGAGAGTTTTTCTGGGAACTTAAATGGTAATGGCTATTCTATAAATAATTTAGATAAGCCATTAATTAAAAATAATACTGGAACAATAACTAACTTAAATGTAAATGCAAATATTAATATGGAAGTTAGCTCTGATTTTGGTGTAATAGCTAGTAAAAATAGTGGGGCAATTTCTGATGTTAAAGTAAATGGAAGTTTAAAATTAAAAGCGATTGTAGCTAATAAGTTTCTAAAAGCAACTATTGGAGGATTAGTAGGAAGCCAAGATCCATCAGGAATTATTGAAAGATCAAGCTTTGATGGAAATATGAGTATTTCTATGGCTTCAAATGATGCAAATGTAGGTGGAGTATTAGGTTATAATCTAGGGGTTATTGAAAACACTTATTCTAAAGGTAGTATACAAGTATCTCAAACAAGTGCAGGTGATTATCCATTATACTTAGGTGGTTTAGTAGGTTTTAATGAATCATTTTCATATGGAGCATCTATAGAAACTTCATATTCAATAATGACATTAGATTCTACTGGAGTAACTACACAAAAATTAGGTTCTATAGTTGGGTATTTAAAAAGAGGAACAATTAGTGATTCTTATGGAATAGACAAATATGAACCTGTAGGTAGTGACACAAGCAATTCAGATAGTAAAAAGTCATTAACTGAACTTCAAAGTCAAGGAACATTTGCTAGTTGGGATTTTGATATTGTATGGAAAATGGATACACAAGGAGATAAGACACCAGTATTTAAGAGTGGAAGTGACATTAACTCAATAACTGCAAAATTATCACAAACAGATTATTTTGTAGGTGAAAAGTTATCTCTATATGGTTTCGATACTTTAACTATTAATGGAAAAAATATAACATTAACATCGCAAATGTTAAATATGGATGAATTTGATTCTTCATCTGTAGGACAAGGTAAAGTTATAAATGGATCATACATGGGTAAAAACTTTACTGTTACTTATAATATAGTAGAACCTAATTCAGTTTCAGATCTTCAAATATCTGAAAAGGGAAAAGTAGATTATTATGTAGGAGAAAATTACTCTGATGAAGGAATAGTACTAAAAGCTAAGTTAAATGGATCACCATATGATACATATATATACTCTGGATATACTAATAATTTAGCTAATCCTTTAACAGTTAATGATACAAAAGTTGATATAAGTTATTATGGACAAACTGTAAGTCAAGATATAACAGTAAAAGAAAAAACTATATCATCAATAACTGTATTTAATAGTGCAGATAAATCGACATATGTCCCAGGAAATATTGTAGATTTAAGTGGAATAAGATATCAAATTAATTATAGTGATGGAAGTACAAGTAAGACTTTAGGATATAGTGACTTAAGTAGCTACAATTTAAAAGTAGCTCAAACAGATTCATCAGGTGGAAATTCAAGTGCTTTTGATGTAAGTAAGTTATTAGAAGAGTCTGATAATAATACAAAGTTATATATTTATTATGGAGATATATTACCAGGAAACCAAGGTTCAATTTCAGCTGAAGTAGTAACTTTAAATATAGTTAAAAGGTTATATATGGAAGATGAAACTTTTAGAGCTGCAAAAGGCAATTATGGATACTGGGAGTCAACTGATTTATTAAATTCAAATTATGATGTAAAAACAACTTTAAAATCAGGAAGTTTACCAGTAGGAATAAATGCTTACCGTATTCCAGATAATAGTATTAATTATTTTAGATTTGATGGTACTCCAACAGAATTAGGAACATTTGAAGTAACATATAATATAGCAAAACTTGATGGAAGTGATTCTATAGATGTTACTTTTACATTTAATGTAGAAGAAGTATCAAATGAAGCAAAAATAGAAAAGATATTTTTATTGAAAAGTGATAATAAAAATTTACCACAAGATATAGAAGGAACTATAGATGATGTAAATAATACTATTAAATTCATAGTACCTTATGGAACAGATATTACTAAATTAATAGCAAGACCTACTTTCTATAAGAATTCTACTTTACCATCAAATTTCATTTGGTATGGTGGTTTAGATTTTACTACACCAGTAGCTTATGAAGTAACAGCAGAAGATGGAAAAACAAAGAAAACTTATATGGTTAGTGTAGAGGTATTACCTACTCCAGATGCAATAACATCAATAGATATAGATAATAAAATAACTGACATAAGAGTTGGAAGCGCTCATACTTTTGCAACAACAGTAAGTGGCTTTGGAAACTTTGATAATTCTGTTTCTTGGAAAATAGAAGGTGAAACTAGCAAAGATACAACTATAAATAGTAACGGTACTTTAACTATAGGGGAAGATGAATCAAGTAAAGCAATAAAGGTAATAGCAATAGCTTCAGGAGATACATCAAAAACTATAGAAATATCAATTAATGTTATTCAAAAGCAACAATTAGATAAAGTAACAGAGTTATTATGGGATAGAAGATTAGCTAAGTGGAAAGCAATATTAAATGCTAAAACTTATGAATTAAGTCTTTATAAAGATGATCAATTAATAGAAACAATAGTAGTAAATACAAATGAATATGATTTAACTAGCTTTATAAAAGAAGCTGGAGAATATAGTTTTACAGTAGTAGCAAAAGCAGATGGCTATAAAGATAGTGAAGTATCTGATAGGTCTTCTGTATTTGAAGTTAAGGATGAAGAGCCAACAACTCCAACACCATCTAAATTAGACAAGGTTGAAAATTTAGTTTGGAATGACATGGTTGCAACATGGGATGCAGTAGCAAATGCAACAAGATATAAAATAGCTTTATATAGAAATAATGCTTTGGTTGTTGAAAAAGTTGTTGATATAAATGGACAAGAAGTTTTATCTTTAGCAAAAGCAGCAAATAAAGTAAGCTATGATTTCTCACAATACTTTACAACTGAAGGAGAATATAAATTTACAGTAGTAGCAGAAGCTGATGGTTATGAAAGTAGTGAAATAGCAGGGGAAGATAATAATTATTCTGATAATGTTAATATATACGTAAATACAAGACCTGAAATAACTGCTAATGATGTAACAATAAAAGTTGGAGAAAGCTTTAATGAGCGTCAAGGAGTTACAGCTTATGATAAAGAGGATGGAGACTTAACTAATAGTATAGAAGTTGTAGAAAATACTGTAGTTACAACTACTCCAGGGGTATATAGTGTAACTTATAAGGTAGTTGATAAAAAAGGATTAGAATCTACTAAAACTATAGTTGTTACAGTTCTTAGTAATGAAAAACCAGTAATAAGTGGAGCTGATGATATACAAATAGAATTTGGCTCATCATTTGATCCAAAGGCAGGAGTAACTGCAACAGATTATGAGGATAAAGATTTAACAGCAAGTATAGTAGTAACTGGAGAAGTTAACACAAGTGTTGCTGGAAAATATGAATTAGTATATTCAGTAATAGATAGTGATAAAAATACTACAACAGTAAAAAGAATAGTAACTATTAAAGAGGAAATAAAACCAGAAGAGCCTGAACAAATAGCAGATGCTGTAATAAAGGCTAACAATGTAACAATAAAACTAGGAGAAAACTTTAATCCATTAGAAGGGGTAGAAGTAACAGATCCTAAAAATCCAAATATAATAAATAACTTAAAATATACAAGTGATGTGAATATAAATAAAGCTGGAGTTTATACAGTTAAGTATGAAGTAGTAGGAAGTAATGGAAATGTGGTAACTAAAACAATAGTTGTTACAGTACTTAGTAATGAGAAACCTGTAATAAGTGGAGCTAATAATATACAAATAGAATTTGGATCAGTATTTGATCCAAAAGTAGGAGTAACTGCAACAGATTATGAGGATAAAGATTTAACAGCAAGTATAGTAGTAACTGGAGAAGTTAACACAAGTGTTGCTGGAGAATATGAATTAATATATTCAGTAACAGATAGTGATGGAAATATTACAACAGTAAAAAGAATAGTAACTGTTAAAGAAGAGGTAAAACCAGAAAATCCTGAAACACCAGTAGTTCCTGAAGAACCAAGCAATCCAGTTGTTCCAGATGAACCGGTGTTACCTGAAGAACCAAGTAATCCAGAAACACCAGTAGTTCCAGAGGAACCAGAGTTACCTGAAGATACAGTAAAACCAGAAGAACCAGTAACTCCAGAGGTACCAAGTGTTGATTCTGATAAAGAAGATGTTTCTATAACTATAGATAATAAGGTAGAAACTGAGAAGAATGAATCAAACAGTGAAGAATTACCTAAAACAGGATCTGCTGTTTCAGCATCAGAACTTTCTTTATTATCATCATTACTTATTTTTATAGGTAGTTTATTAAGTAGAAAGAAAATAAAGAAATAGTAAATCATTACTAAAGTTTAGAGTCAAATTTTATGTGAAAACATAAAGTTTGGCTCTATTTTTTTGCAATAAAAAAGACTACAGGGGGGGAACTGTAGTCGGTATAAATGGGGGAGTAGACTTTAAATAATATGTCTATATTTATAGCTTGACCATATATGGAATTTTTATACAACAAATTTAAAAATTTTTTTAGTATTTTTGTAAAAAAGTAATTTTCACGGATATGTATTAATTGTAAGGCAAATAAATAAAAAAACTTACAATAAAAAATGAATGGGGGAATTTATTATGGCAAACAAAGCTTTAGAAAGCACAGTATTATCAATTGAAGTACAATCAGCAATTGACAAGGATGGGAATCCAACCTTTACAAAAAAGAAAATAGGTAATTTAGTAGCAAATGCAGATCTTAGTAAGGTTCAAGAAGTAGCTGAAATAGTAGCAGATTTACTTAGTGCAAATACTAGAAATTTCTACGTAACTGAATTATCTCAAATCCAAGAATAATAAAAGAGGGGTGTGTGAATTATGGAATATACATTAACAATGACATTTTTAACTGAAACAGGAGAAAAATCTAATATATCTATTTCAGATGTTAAAGCTGGAATAACAAATGATGAGGTGCAAGTTTTAATGGACAGCATAATTGAAAATAATATCTTTGAAAATAGTAAAGGAATGCTAGTTTCTAAGTATTCAGCTCAAGTAATAGAAAGACAAGTTACTAAGTTTACTGTTTAATAATTTGAGCTAACTTTATAAAAATAGGTAGTAATAAGAGGTGTGAAGAGCAAATCTTATTACTACCTTTAAGTTATATAAAAATTTGTATAAAGTTACAAAAAAATAAAAATATATATAACTTAAGAATTTTGTAAAAAAAGTTAAAAAGTTTTGTAATAATTAATATGTAAAATATTAACATAAAATGAGTTTATTAAGAGATTGATTAAATTTTAAAGGGAAATGAGGGATTTTATGAGTAATAAAAATATAGAAATTGGGTTAAATGAGGAAGATATCAAGAAGCTAACTATACTAAAATTAAAAAGAAATTATGGTTTTATTGAAAGAGAAGAATTTAAAAATGAATTAATTAAGTTAGGATTAGAAGAGATTTCAGATTACGTAGAGATGTTAACGTTTATATCTTTTAGGGTGATTTTAGAAAGGATAGAAGAAATAGAAAGTGATAATAAAGTGAAAATTTTATTTAATGAAGTTGTTGAAGTACCTTATAAGGATGACTATATATCAAAAAATTGTGATGTAATTTTACTTGGTAAAGAGGTTATGGAGGTAATTACAATAGTACCAAACAAAAATAATGTTATAAATCTACATGATAATAATGAAATAAAGCTTTTAGGAGTAGGAGCTATAGATAAGTATTTAAGTAGAATAGATTGTAAAATATTAAGACTTATAGTAATTCAACCTAATTTAGAGATGTGTTCTATATATGAAACAACTATAGATAGAATGTTACATGAATATGATTTTTCACTTTCATGGGAGTAAGGAAAAATAATTTAAATGGAGGTAATAACGATGAATATTAATGGTCAGCTTATTAACAATGTTTTTAATGATAAGAATATTAATAAAGCTAAAAATGCAGAGGAAAATCCAGAATGTATGAATGCAGTTATAATTAAAAATAGACATGAGAATAGAGGAACTTGTGCATTAAAATGGAATGGTAGATATTCTAGGGTAAGTGATTTTTAAAGGATGTTTTATGAAGAAGTAAATTTTTTATGAAAATATATGAGAATAACAAATAATAAATATCAAATAATAGAAAGTTGCATATGAGTTAATCTTATGATAAAATGTTTAAAAAAGTTAATAGGCAAACTTAAGGAAATTTAAGGACGCAAAGCTATAGGGACTAAAGTTATAATAACTAAGTCAGCCAGTTGCCCCAAATATTTTGGGTAATAAGTTGGATATATTGTTTGAAAGTAAAAGTATTTGTTTCAAAGAGTATATCTAATTTATGGAGCTATCTTTTATTAGATGGCTTTTTTAGCGAGCTACCTTAATAATAAGGAGGCTTTTTTGTCTTTAGAATAAAGCAGATTTGGCTTAGGATTCTGAAAGGCTTCTAACCATGAGAAAAAATGGATTTTATACTATATTGACAGATGAAAATAAATTATTATATTATTTAGAATAAATAAAGATACTAACTTGTTAAATTGAGATGAAAAATAGCTTGATGTTTAAGATAACTATTAGTTTTTTTGAAAATTATATTAGTCTTGTTTATTGTTCTTCTCTTCTTTTCTAAGGAGTATTATTAAGTCTTATAAACCTATAGTATTTTCTAGAGTTGAGAAGAGCAATGTTCATATAACTTAACAGAATGACAATATATAGGGGGATAACAATGAATAAGAAAAAGATTTCAGCTATACTTGTTTTAGCATTAACTATTAACACTATAGGACCAAATTTAAGTGTTTTTGCGGAAACTACTAATATTAATAAAGTAATAGAAGATTCTCAAGAAACACAAGAAACTAATAAGGCAGAAGTATCAAAATTTACACCTTATTACTCACAGTATAAAGATGCTTATGATAAGGAATTTAAAATGGATAATTCCAATATAGAAAGTATAACTAGTACTGGTGGAAGTTTAAGAGAAAATGTTGGAACTGAGAATATAATAGATGGAAATTTAGATACTTACTGGGAAACAAAAAAACATACATCTGATTCATTTACAAATGAATTAATATTTACCTTAAAAGAAGAGACTATTTTAAATAGAATAGCTTACAGATCAGCTTGGAACACAGTAGGATTTGCAGAAGACTTTGAAATATGGGCATCTGATACAGCAGAAGGGGATGATTTCAATTTAGTTGCAAGTGCTACAGCAAGCAAGACGGCAGATGTTATTGAAATTAAGTTTAATCCAACAAGCTTTAAGAGAATGAAGTTTGTATTTAAAAATAAAGGAACAGCAACAGCATCAGAAATGATGTTTTATAAGGAAGATTCAGTTTTAGATAAAATGAATTCAATATTTACAGATAGTACATTATCTGTAGTATCAGAAGAGTTTAATACAATAGAAGAAATTAATAAATTAGAAGAAGAGGCAAAGTCACATCCATTATATGAAGAGTATAAAGAAGACTTTGAAAATGCAAAGAGTTTATTACAACAAGACACTATAGAAGAAAGTGAAGCAACAATTTCAAAATTTGATACATACTACTCAGAATATAAAGATGCTTATGATAAAGTCTTTAAAATGGACAGTTCTAATATAGAAAGTATAACAAGTACTGGTGGAAACTTAAGAGACAGTGTTGGAACTGCAAATATAATAGATGGAAATTTAGATACATACTGGGAAACAGGAAAACATACATCTGATTCCTTTACAAATGAATTAATATTTACCTTAAAAGAAGATACTGTTTTAAACAGAATAGCCTATAGATCAGCTTGGAATACAGTAGGATTTGCAGAAGATTTTGAGATATGGGCATCAAGCACAACTAAAGGAGATACATTCCAATTAGTAACAAGTGCTACAGCAAGTAAAACAGCAGATGTAGTAGAAATTAAGTTTAATCCAACAAACTTTAAGAGAATAAAGTTTGTATTTAAAAATAAAGGAACAGCAACAGCATCAGAAATGATGTTCTATAAAGAAGACGCAGCACAAGATAAATTAAAAGGTTTATTTGCAGATGATACTTTAACTAAGGTAAGTGAAGAATTTAATAGCATAGAAGCTTTAAATGAACTTGAAGAAAGTGTTAAGGAACATCCATTATATAAGGAATTTAAGCAATCTATAGAAGATGCTAAGGCTATAGTTGAAAATAAGCAAATTGAAGCTACAGAAGCAACTATGAGAAAAGCTACTTACGTTGAAAATGAAGAATATAACAACTTATATAGAATGTCTTATGACAATATAAAATCAATAAGTAATAATGGCGGACATTACTGGAGTCAAGTAATTGAAAATGCTATAGATGGAGATTTAAGTAGTTATTGGGAAACATCAAAGGGAAATACTGATACATTTAAGAATGAAGTTGAAGTTACATTTAATGAATCAGTTAAGCTTAACAGAATAGTGTATGCTCCAAGACAAAGTGATTTAAAGGGATTTGCACAAGAAGTAGAAATATATGCATCAAGAACAAGTCAAGGAGATACTTATCAGTTAGTTGCAACAGGAACATATGATGCTACAAGTGGATTTATAGAAGCTAAATTCGATGAAACAGAGTTTAAGAGAGTTAAATTTGTATTTAAAAATTCAACTCAAAATTGGGCAAGCTTAAGTGAAATAATGTTCTATGAGTCAGATGAAGTATGGAATTCAGTAGATGAATTATTTACAGACAATACAAAGACTGTTGTAAGTGATAAGTTTAATAGTATAGAAAAATTAAATGAGTTGGAAGAAGCTGCAAAGAAACATCCATTATATGAGAAAGAATTTAAAGAAATCATTAATGATGCTAAAGTTGTAGTTGAAAACAAACAAATAGAAGCTACTAAAGCAACTATGAGAAAAGCTACTTACGTTGAAAATGAAGAATATAACAACTTATATAGAATGTCTTATGACAATATAAAATCAATAAGTAATAATGGTGGACATTACTGGAATCAAGTAATTGAAAATGCTATAGATGGAGATTTAAGTAGCTATTGGGAAACATCAAAGGGAAATACTGATACATTTAATAATGAAGTTGAAGTTACATTTAATGAATCAGTTAAGCTTAACAGAATAGTGTATGCTCCAAGACAAAGTGATTTAAAGGGATTTGCAGAAGAAGTAGAAATATATGCATCAAGAACAAGTCAAGGAGATACTTATCAATTAGTTGCAACAGGAACATATGATGCTACAAGTGGATTTATAGAAGCTAAATTTAATGAAACAGAATTTAAGAGAGTTAAATTTGTATTTAAAAATTCAACTCAAAATTGGGCAAGCTTAAGTGAAATAATGTTCTATAAGTCAGATGAAGTATGGAATTCAGTAAATGAATTATTTACAGATGGCACAATGAGTGTTGTAAGTGATAAGTTTAACAGTATAGATAAAATAAATGAGTTAGAGGAAGTTGCAAAGAAGCATCCATTATATGAAGAAGAGTTTAAATCAACAATAGATTTAGCTAAAGAAATAGTGGATAATCCAAGGCAAGCAGATGTAATTGAGTTAGAAATGAGAGGGAACTCAATAGAAGAATCTGTTGCGAGAAAAATGTGGAGATTCCAAGACTGGCAAGTAACAGGTTTATCAGCTCTAGCTGGAGATAAGATAACTGTATATGTTGACGTAGAAGAAGGAGAACCAACTCCAACACTATTATATAAGCAAGCAATGACACAACATGGTGGCGCAAAAACATTCGAATTACACAATGGAAAAAATGAAATAATTATACCAGAACTTGATGAGGCATCAAATGGAATTTTAGATGGAACAATTCAAGGTGGAGAATTATTCTTTACGAATTATAATAGTGATGAGCAAACAAGAGCACCAAAGGTAAGAATAGAAGGAGCTGAAAAATATCCTGTATTTATACTTGGTGAAAGTGATGAGGATGAAGTAATAAAAGAATTAGAAGCTTATGTTGAAAAAATAGAAAAATATCCTGAAACTACACCAGATATTTTTGCTGTTAGCTCAAATAAATCTTTATCATTAACACAAGCAACATATGCTTTAGAATGGTATAAGAACAATAATAAAACTCCTAAATATACAGCTGAAACTTGGGATGAAATTGTTGAAAATGCAATGGACTTCTGGGGATATGATAATTCAAGTGAATTAAACTCAGACTATAACTTTAGAATAATGCCAATGGTTAAAAACCTTACTGGTGGTGCATTTATGAATGCAGCTAATGGTGTGATAGGAATAAGACCAGGTAATCAAAACTGTATAGTTGGAGCAGACATGGGTTGGGGAACAATGCATGAACTTGGTCATAATTTTGATACATCTGGAAGAACAATAGTAGAAGTTACTAATAATATTATGCCATTATATTTTGAATCACTAACTAGAACTCAAACAAGAATAACAGATCAAAATATATGGGAAAATAATACTTATCCAAAAGTTGGATTAGATGATTATTCTAATAATGAATTATATAATACAGCTGATTCAACACATTTAGCACAATTAGCACCATTATGGCAATTATACTTATATGACAATACATTCTATGGTAAGTTTGAACAACAATTTAGAGCTAATGATTATGGAAATAAAACAAGAGAAGATATTTATAAATCTTGGGTTGTTGCAGCATCTGATGCAATGCAATTAGATTTAACAGAGTTCTTTGCAAGACACGGTATAAGAGTAAGTGAGGAAGTTGCAGCAGAAATATCTTCTAAATATGAAAAACCAGATAAGAAGATTTACTACTTAAATGATTTAGCTATGAATTATGAAGGAAATGGATTTACAGACAATGCTCAAGTTGATGTAAAGACAACTAATTCAAATGGAAATGTAAAACTTGTATTTTCAATAAATGAAGAAGATAAAGGTAACTTATTAGGGTATGAAATACGTAAGGATGGAAAATATATAGGATTTACTTCTAAAGACAGCTTTGTTGATACAAGCTCTAACTTAGATGATGATGCAGTATATACAGTAACGCCATATGATATAAAGCTAAATACATTAGATGAAGTAGAAGCAGATACTCTTCAACTTAATATTTCATCAAACCCAATAATAACTGTAGAATTAGGAGAAGGGTTTAATGAAAAAGAGTTTGTTATTGCAAAGAATATAAAAGGAGATTCTATAATAGATTCTGTAGAAGTTAAATCTGATGTAGATACTTCTAAGGTAGGAGAATACGAAGTAGTTTATTCTGTAAAAGATGCTTTAGGAAGAGAATATACAACTACATCAAAAGTTAATGTAGTAAGTAAAAGCACTTCAATAAGCGACTTAACTCCAGTTACAGGAACAACAGGTTGGGGAACAGTTAGAAAGAATAAGAGTATAACTGGTGGAGTTATAGGTTTATTAAGAGATGGAGAAATTATTGACTATAGTGAAGGTTTAGGTGTAAATGCACACTCTGAATATGTATATAACTTAGAAGGAAAAGATTATGATTACTTCGAATCATATATTGGTATGGATAGAGCAGTATTAGTTGAAAAATATGCTTCTGCTACATTTGAGGTATATGTTGATGGAGAATTAAAATATGAATCAGGAGTATTTGGAATTACAACAAATCAAGAGTATATTAAAGTAGATGTTAAAGGTGCAAAAGAATTAAAGTTAGTAGTAACAGATTCAGGTAATGGAAATAGACAAGACCAAGCAAACTGGGCAAATGCTAGATTAGTTAAGATATCAGATTATGATACAACAGAATTAGAAGCAGTTTTAGAAAAAGCAAAAGCTATGGACCTAACTCTTTACACAGAAGAAACAGCAAATCAATTAAAAGAAGCAATGAATGCAGGTGAGTTAGCATTAACTTCTAAAGATCAATCTGTAATAGATGAAGCTATAAAAGTTATAGAAGAAGCAATAGAAGGATTAGTTGAAAAAGTAGATTTTTCAAATCTTGAAGAAGTTATAGCTAATAATAGTAATTTAAATGAATTACATTATTATAAAGATGCTATTACAGCACATAATGCATTAATAGAAGAAGCTAAAGAAATTTTAGTTAATGAAAATTCAACTCAAGAAGAGATTGATGAAATAATAGCTAAAATAAATGAATCATCTAAAAATTTAGTTGTTAGAGAAAACAAAGTAGAGCTTGAAAAGAAATTAGAAGAAGCTAGAGCTATGGAAAATAAAGGTTATCAAGAAGTGAGATGGCAAAACTTTTTATATGGTATAGACTATGCAAGTAATATATACAATAATCAAGATGCAACTGATGAGGAAGTTAGATCTGCATTATTTACTTTAGGTTATTTTAAAGATGAATTAAAATAAAAATAATAAAAAAACATACCTCAGTATAAAGGAATTAATTTCCTTTATACTGAGGTATAGCTTTATTCTATAGTATCATTATAACCATTGATTAAAGCGCCAACTATTTCAGGGAACTCCCATGTTAAAGTGCTTCTATTAAGTAATCCAAATGTTTCTCCTTGCCATGCTGTTGTTGAATTATTATCCCACCAAATGCATGACATACCTCTTTTTTTAGCTGCTGATACAATTGAATAGGCTAAATTTGATCGTGAAGTAGTATTATTTTTATTAATTGACCCAAACTCTCCAATTACTACAGGAATACCTTTTGCAACAAAAGTATTGTAATAGCTATCGAATTCATCATTTAATGCTTGTATATCGGAAGAAGATCCCCAATAATCAGTGCCACTAACATCCATAGCAAATGTATATGGAGTATATGCATGTAAAGATACGATTATATTATCATCATCAGGTATTTCTAAGGCATTAATTGTAAGTGACATTCCTGATGCTGCATAAGTAGGTATCATAACTGATCTGTTAATATTATTTCCACCTGTTGATCTAATTGCATTTAAGGCAACCTTATTTAATTTATTAACCATATCCCTAGATTCAGATGTACCACCTGTCCATTCATATTCTGTACCTTCTAATCTAGGCTCGTTTAATGCTTCAAAAATTAAATGATCATCATAATCTTTAAATTTATTAGCTATTTGTATCCATAACTTTTGTAATTTATCAGATGCTGATACATCATTGTCATAAGTTGGAATACACCATTCGCCATCATGATGAACATTTATAATTGCATACATATCATTATCTAATACATAATTAACAACTTCTTCAACTCTGTTCAGCCAATCACTATCTACTGTATAATCAGGGGATGATCCCATATGTTCTCCCCAAGAAACTGGTATTCTTACAGTATTAAATCCAGCGGCTTTAACAGTATCTATCGTTGCTTTAGTAGTTACTGGATTTCCCCAAGCAGTTTCATATTGTGATGGAGTTCCATTATCAATCCAAGAAGCTATACAATCCAAGGAATTACCTAAATTCCAACCAACTCCCATATCATTAACAATTTCTTGAGAACTTCTCATTGAACTACTGTTAGATGAAGAAGTAACAGGTTCAATATACCACATTTGATTATCTGTGTTTTTATCTTCATATTGTATAATATTTGTTCCATTTTCAGATTCGTAATTTAAGAGATCTAGTACTAAATTACTGTTTCTATTTTGTATTTTAAAATATCCATCCTCTGCAGCTATAAGTTTAAATTGTTGATTGTAGCTATATTTATTGTCCCATAATATTGCATTTGCTCCATTATCAACGGAATAGTCTTGAATATCCATTACTTTATTACTTTCAGCATTAATAATATAGTAATATCCATCACCAGCATCTGAAAACTTCCATCTTTGAGCAGATTGCCCCCAATAATCCCATAGGTTTATTTGTGTACCATTTTCGCTACTTAAATCAGTGGGTTGTAGGCATTTCCAATTACATAATTTTGAATAGATTATATATTCTTTATCAGTATCTAGGGTTAATGCTTCTGTTTTGAGAATTGGTGAAAATACAGTAAAAATAGTAGTTAAAAGAAATACAATAAGAAGTGATAGTGAACTTGATTTTGAAAAATTTTTAATAGTCAAATTTAGTCCCCCTTAAAATTATTATTATAAATTTTTTATAATACATTTTTGCTATTTGAATAATCAAAGTTCAGATAAAGCAATAAAAAGATTTTATGTAAATGTTTACTATAATATTAACATAAATTTAAATGTAAAAATATCCTAATTATTATACAAATAATCATTAATTTTTAGTGTTTATTTTTATAGATATTAGATTATAATTTTTAATAGATTAATTTATGTTGCAATATTAAATAAAATACGGAGTAGGAACTTTGCCCACACTCCGTATTTTTTCTCTATATTCTTTAAATAAGTTTTGAAAAATCATCAGAACTTAAAGGTTTATTAAAGTAATATCCTTGAAACATATTACAGTTATGTTTTAGTAAAAATTCATATTGCTCTTTTGTTTCTATACCCTCAGCGATTACGTCCATACCAAGGCTGTTAGCTAAATTTATCGTATATATTATTATAGATTCCATATTTTCATTACCTATTCCATCTATAAAGCTTTTGTCTATTTTCAAAATATCCAATTTATTATCAGATAGGCTTTTTATAGAAGAATATCCCATACCAAAGTCATCTAGTAAAATTTTAAATCCTTTATTATGTAGTATAGAAATAATATTTTTAAATTTTTCTTCATTTTTTACTAGTGTACTTTCCGTTATTTCAAATTGAATTAAATTTCTAGGAATTTTATACTTATTTATATAGTTATCTAATACTAAAATAAGGTCTGATTTGTCTAAATAATTTCTAGATAAATTAATAGAAATAGGAACAACCTTTTTATTTTTATCAAGCCATTCTCTTAAGTTTTTACAAACATCTTCAAATATAATTTCATCTAAATTTTTTATTAATCCAATTTCTTCGCAAATATTGATAAAAATATAAGGAGATATTATACTTCCATACTTGTACCATCTACACAAAGCTTCAGCGCCAATAATTGTTTTTCCATCTTTTCCGTATTTAGGTTGAAACCATGCTTTGAATTCTTTATTATTAATTCCATTTTTAATATCAGCTTTTAACTTTAATTCATCTATTTCTTTTTTATGTAATTCTTTATTATATATCATATAATTGTTAGTACTATCTAAAGCTTTTTTTGCAATACTAATATATGAACATATATCTTCAAAACTATCACCATTTTCAGTAATTAAATAAATACCAAGTATATAATCTATATTGTCATGTATTTTTGAGAAATTTATAGTTTTTAATCTTTCTGTTAATTTAGTAATATCATTGTATTTTAAAACTAATTTATATTCACCAAAATAACTATGTACAACAATTTCATCATTGTCTAATATACTATTTAAATAAGTATATATATCTTTTAATATGAATTCAGTATTTTTAAGACCAAAAGTATTAACTAAAGTTTTTGTGTTAACAATTTCTAGACTTATAAAAGCAAAATTTCCTTTCTGGATATCGATAATCCTATTTAAATTATCTTTAAGAAAGAGATCATTTCTTCCATTTGTAATATTATCTTTATAAGTTAAGTCCTTTAAATTTTTAGATATTTTTCTTTCTTTATTAATTATTATACTAAATAGGATTATTAATAAAGTAATAGAGATTGTAGTAATTAAAGTTATAGTGTTTGTTATATACTTATAAGAATTTTTAATTACCTTTTCAGATATTGTAGTTACAGTCCACCAATCATTATAGCTTAATTTAGCATAATATACATAAATACTAGAACCATTAACTTTAAATTCACTATAACTATTATGTAAATTATATAAATCATTTTTAAGTTTTTGTAATTCATTAGCATTTTCTTTAGTATTTAAATAAGGTTGATTAAAGAAATTTAAATTATTATTATCAAAAAATTTATTATCCAAATCTAGACTACTTACTATTAAATTACCATTCTGATTCATTATAAAAGTGTCACCTATATGTAAAGTAGTATTTATATTAATATTTTTATAAAAAACTTCAGTTAATGAAGAAGCCCACAATACTCCAACAACTTCATTATTTTTTAATATAGGAACACTATAAACATTAGCTTTTTTTGAATCAATTTTGGAAGATACAATACTGCTTACAAAGTTTTGCTTATTTAATGATTTTTGAAAGTAATCTCTATCAGCAACATTTATAACTTCTCCTGTATGAACATATGAAGTACCATCTAGAGTTGAAATAGCCATCTTTTTAAACTGATTATTTTCAACTATGGAATAAAATTTTTTTACTGTTTCTTCAGGGTTTTGTAATTCTTCAAATGTAAGGTTATTAGCTATATTAGTTAAAATAGTAAATGTATTTTTTATTTGATTATTTATATTTGTACTTGAAACTGTAGATATATTCTCAATAGATTCTAAAATATAATTTTTAAATTGTTTTTTTACATATATACTACAATATAAAATACATAAAGAAATTAAAATACTAAATATAACTATATAATAAATATTAATATTAAAACGGCTTTTCTTTTTTATATGCATTTTTCCTCCAAAGTAAGTAAATTTGCTTTATTTTCATTACTCTTTAAAACAATCATTATTTTTAAAATCAATTATTATATTTTACTTTAAGTTTTATCATAAGTTTAAATAAAAATATTCTGTTAATATAGATAATGTTTTGAACTATAGAGAATTACAATAGAAGAATCTTGATTACTAATTAAATTTAATTAATAGTTTGTTAGTGATATCTATAACTACATAATTTTAAATAATATATATAATAACAAATAATCATATAGGTTAACTATACTTATTTAAAAAAATAGTAATTTATCAATTTTATATTGAATTCAGTTATAAAATATTAGATATATTTTTAAATATAAATAGATTGATAAGAAATAAGTCGAAAATTGTATAAATATAAGTAAAAAAACTTTACTTTTTTTGCACTGAGGTATCTTTTAGTAAAAATAAATTATTGACACCGTTTTCTATACGTGATATTATTTAGACAAATAAATAATGTTGATTAAGTAGGATTGTTACTGGAACGCAGGCAAGACCTAATGTATATGTAGATATATTTTTTATAATCTATCTATATATACATTAGGTTTTTTTTCGTTCAATTAAAAATTACAATCTTTAATTTAATAATGTTTTAGGGAGAGGTGTGTATGAGGATTACACGCATAATAAATAATAATGTAGTTTGTGCAGTTAATGAAAGAAATCAAGAGAGAATTCTTTTAGGATCAGGAATTGGTTTTCAAAAGAAAAAAGGAGATGAAATTGAAAAAGGCAAAATAGAGAAGGAATTTTTCTTAAAGTCTAAATCAGTATCTGGGAAACTTTTTTCATTATTAACTCAAATACCTATGGAGTATATGAGAGTTACGGATAATATAATAAAATATGCAAAAGAGGCATTAGATGAAGAGTTAAGTGAAAATATCTATTTGACATTAACAGATCATATTAGTTTCTCAATAGCAAGGCAAGAAAATGGACTACCATTTGGTAATGCATTGTTATGGGAAATAAAAAGATTTTATTCTAAGGAGTTTAATATTGGTCTACATGCAGTGGACTTATTAAATGAAGAATTTAATATAAACTTACCTGAAGATGAAGCGGCATCTATAGCTATGCATATTGTAAATGCAGAATTAGGTAGTGGGGCAGTAAGGGATACTATACAAGTTACAGAAGTTATTCAAAATATTTTAAATTTAATAAGATATCACTTTAAAACTGATTTAAATGAAGAGTCCTTATATTATAGTAGATTTTTAACACATTTAAAATTCTTTGCCTATAGAATATTAAATGACAATATTAATGAGGTTGGAGATAAAGATTTTGAAGAGGTTGTAAAGCTTAGATATCCAGAATCATATGAGTGTGCTTTAAAAATTGCTAGTTTAATTAAAGATAAATATAATAAGAGTTTATCTTCAGATGAATTAGTTTATTTAACAGTACATATTAAAAGAATTACAACAAACTAAAACTTAAGGAAACTTGGTTTAATAGGATTGTTACTGGTGGTGCAGGCAAGACCTAGAGAGTTATTAATTAGTTTATATATAATTGAAGTTAAAAATTATATATAAATTAGTTAATAATTACTCTAGGTCTTTTTTTATACAAATTTTTTATATAAGGAGAGATTTTAATGGATTTTAAACAAATGGCAGTCACTATATTAAAATTAGTTGGCGGTGAAAAAAATGTAGCAAGTGTTACAAATTGTATGACTCGTTTAAGATTTAACTTAAATGATGTAAATAAAGCTCAGGTTGATGAAATAAAGAAACTTAAGGGAGTTCAAGGTGTTGTAAATAAAAATGGGCAA
Source organism: Clostridium cuniculi (assembly GCF_004353185.1). GTDB lineage: Bacteria > Bacillota > Clostridia > Clostridiales > Clostridiaceae > Clostridium > Clostridium cuniculi. The sequence goes on from NZ_SMUS01000014.1 coordinate 29,142, forward strand.
TTCCAAATAATAATAGGTACTAATGTAAGTAAAGTATGTGATGAAATACATAAGTTAGGTAACTTTGGTGAAAATTCATCTTCTGATGTAGAAGATAAAGAGACAGGAGTTATAAATAAAGTTTTAGGGACTATTACTGCAATATTCACTCCTATTATTCCAGCTCTTGCAGGATCAGGGATGATAAAGGCATTATTAGCAATATTAAAGCTTTTTGGAATAGTAAGTGTTGATTCACAAACTTATACTTATTTAAGCTTTTTAAGTGACACAGTATTCTATTTCTTACCAGTTATATTAGCTTATTCTGCTGCAAAGAGATTTAAATGTAGTCCTTATTTAGCTGCAGTACTTGGTGCATCTTTATTACATCCAAGCTTTTCGGCATTAAATACTGGTGATCCAGTAGCATTCTTTGGTATACCGATAAGAATGATTTCTTATGGATCAAGTGTTGTTCCTATACTTTTAATAGTATTTGCGCAATCTTATATTGAAAGATTTGCTAAAAAGATATCTCCAAATGCTGTTAAGGTATTTTTAGTTCCTTTAATAACTTTAGTTATAACTTCATTAATTGCTTTTAGTGCTTTAGGACCTTTAGGAAACTATGTTGGTGAAATTCTTGCTATTGGTATGAACTTTATTAATGATAAAGCAGGATGGCTTATTCCTGTAATAATGGGTACTTTATGTCCATTCTTTATAATGACAGGTATGCATTATTGTTTTGCTCCAATTCAACAAATACAATATTCTACTTTAGGATATGGAACAATTTTGGGGCCTGGTATGCTTTCATCTAATATAGCTCAAGCTACTTCAAGTTTAATAGTTGGATTAAAGAGTAAAAATAAAGACTTAAAACAATTAGCTTTATCAAGTAGTGCTACTGCATTTATGGGTATTACTGAACCTGCTTTATATGGTGTTAACTTTAAGCTTAAAAAACCACTTTATGCTTCAATGATAGGTGGAGGAGTTGCTGGGCTTTATGCTGGTATTACTGGAATAAGAACTTATGCTTCTGCAACTGCTGGACTTGCTGCAATTCCAGTTTATATAAGTGATGATATGTCAAATGTTATAAATGCTTGTATTACAATTGTTATCTCTATAGTTGTTACTGCTATTGTTACATTAATATTAGGTTTTGATGATATTAAAGATGAAGATACAGTAGAAGAAGTTACTAATGATTCTCAAAAAAATAGTGTTAAAACATCAATAGTAGGTGAGATATCTATAACATCTCCAGTAGAAGGTGAAGCTATTCCATTATCACAAGTTAATGATGATGTGTTTGCACAAGAGCTTATGGGTAAAGGTATGGCTGTTATACCATCAGAAGGCAAAGTATATTCACCAGTTAATGGAACAGTGGAATCACTATTTAAAACAAATCATGCGATTGGTTTAAAGGCTGAGAATGGTTTAGAATTACTAATACATATTGGATTGGATACTGTAAAATTAGGTGGAAAGCATTTTACACCGCATATAAAACAAGGTGATAAAATAAATGTTGGGGATTTATTAATAGAATTTGATAAAGATTCAATAAAAGAAGAAGGATATGAGTTAGATACTGCTGTTATAGTTACAAATAGCTTAGAGTATTTAGATGTACTTGGAACTGAAAAAACTTATATTACTAAAAATGATACTTTAATAAGAGTAATTAACTAAGAAAGGAGAAGTTTAATGGCTATAAAGTTTAATGATGACTTCTTATGGGGAGGTGCAATTGCAGCAAACCAGTGTGAAGGTGCTTATTTAGAAGATGGCAAGGGATTATCTATTCAAGATATCATGCCAAATGGTGTAGTAGGTGATATTTCAGATGAACCAATAGAGGAAAATTTAAAGTTAATAGGAATAGATTTTTATCATAGGTATAAGGAAGATATAAAGCTTTTTGCAGAAATGGGTTTTAAGACATTAAGATTTTCAATAGCATGGTCAAGAATTTTTCCAAAGGGTGATGAACAAGAGCCTAATGAATTAGGATTAAAGTTTTATGATAGTGTTATTGATGAATGTTTAAAATATGGAATTGAGCCTTTAGTAACATTATCACATTATGAAACTCCTTTACATCTTGCTAAAACTTATGATGGATGGAGAAGTAGGAAGCTTATAGGTTTCTTTGAAAATTACTGTAGAGTTGTTTTTGAAAGATATAAAGATAAGGTAAAGTATTGGCTTACTTTTAATGAAATTAATGCAGTAATTCATTTTCCCTTAATGGGAGCTGGAATATATACACCTAAGTCAAAGTTAACTAAACAAGATGTATATCAGGCTGCACATCATGAATTGGTAGCAAGCGCTTTAGCGGTAAAACTTGCACATGAAATTATGCCGGAAGCAAAGGTTGGATGTATGGTACTTGGAGTTGTTAATTATCCGATGACTCCAAACCCTGATGATATGATTGCTTCAATGGAACGTGATAGGGATCTTATGTTCTTTACTGATGTTCAGGTAAGAGGAAAATATCCACGTTATACGAAGAAGTTATTTAGGGATTTAGGTGTTGAAATACAAATGGAGCCTGATGATGAAGAAATATTAAAAAATACAGTAGATTTTATTTCATTTAGTTATTATATGAGTAAATGTACTGCTAAGGATGTATCTAAATATGAGAGGGGTAGAGGTAATTTAACATCTGGCGTTAAAAATCCTTACTTAAAGGAATCAGAGTGGGGATGGCAAATAGATCCTCAGGGATTAAGATATATATGTAATTATTTTTATGATCGTTATGAAAAGCCACTATTTATTGTTGAAAATGGTTTAGGTGCTATAGATGAATTAGTAGAAGTAAATGGTATAAAAACTGTTATTGATGATTACCGTATCAAATATTTAAATGATCATTTAGTTGAATTAGGTAAGGCTATTGATGATGGTGTTGAGGTAATGGGATATACAAGCTGGGGATGTATTGATTTAGTAAGTGCTTCAACTGCAGAATTAAAGAAGAGATATGGTTTCATATATGTGGACCGTAATAATGATGGAACTGGATCTTTAGAACGTTATAAAAAGAAGAGTTTTTACTGGTATAAAGAAGTAATAGAAACTAATGGTAAGATATTAAAGGAAGAATAATTTTTAGAATAAAATAAATCTCAAAATAAAATGTATTTAAAAATAAATTATATGTCAAATATTAATTCACTGTGGTTAATTTAGTTTAAAAAATTTTAGCAAACAAGCACTTCGTAGATGAATATGCTACGTAGTGCTTGTTTATTTTTATTATAAATTGTTTATTATAGCATATATTTCAAATTAGAAGTTATATATAAAATTATGAAATTAAAAGAAAAAATGGAATTCATTTTACAATTAATGTTTTTATTGATAATATAATAATGAATATTATTAAAAAAATACGTATAAAGATAAGATTAGATGTATAAAAAAGAAGAAATATGTCTTGGAATTTATTTCAGATTTTAAATTGGGGAAAGGAAGATAGAATCATGATGAAAAATGGTTTTAAGATGGCGATAATTGGATTGGGATATGTAGGTATGCCTTTAGCTATTGCATTTTCAAAGAAACTAGATGTTATTGGCTTTGATATAAATGAAGAAAAGATTAATAAATATATTAGTGGTATAGATGAGACTAATGAAGTTGGTAATGAAGCAATAAAGAATTCCACAGTGAAGTTTACATCTAATGAAAAGGAATTAAAGGAAGCACAATTTTTTATAGTTGCAGTACCAACACCAATTAAAATTGATAAAACTCCAGATTTAAGACCTGTAATTGAAGCAAGTAAAATTGTTGGAAGAAATTTAAGTAAGGATTCTATAGTTGTATTTGAATCAACTGTATATCCCGGAGTAACAGAAGAAATATGTGTACCTATATTAGAAAGTGAATCAGGTTTAAAATGTGGAAAAGACTTTAAGGTTGGATATTCTCCAGAAAGAATAAATCCAGGAGATAAGGTTAATAGGTTAGAAACTATAGTTAAGATAGTTTCAGGAATGGATAAAGAGAGCTTAGATATAATAGCTAGTACATATGAAATGATTATTGAAGCAGGAGTTCATAGAGCGGAAAGCATTAAAGTTGCTGAAGCTGCAAAAGTTATAGAGAATTCTCAAAGAGATGTGAATATTGCTTTTGTAAATGAAATAGCAATGATATTTAATAAGATGGATATAAATACTAAAGCAGTTTTAGAAGCAGCAGGAACTAAGTGGAATTTCCTGAAGTTTTCACCTGGACTTGTTGGAGGACACTGTATAGGAGTTGATCCATATTATTTAACATATAAGGGGGAGCAACTAGGATATAGAGCTCAAATAATATCTGCTGGAAGAAGAGTAAATGATGATATGGGGAAATTTATAGCCAATGAGACTATAAAGCAAATGATTAAGGCTAATAAAAATATAAATGGAGCTAAGATTGGAATATTAGGAATAACATTTAAGGAAAATTGTCCAGATGTAAGAAATACGAAAATAGTTGATATAATCGAAGAATTAGAGGAATACTCAGCGCAGTGTATAGTTAGCGATTATATGGCAAATAAGGATGAAGTAAAAAAAGAGTATGATATAGATTTAGTCAATATGGAAGAATTAAAAGATTTAGATTGTATTATTTTAGCAGTTGCACATGATAATTATAAGAATTTAGAATTAAGTTTTCTTAACAAACTATATAATGATGGAAGCAAAGTATTAATAGACATAAAATCTATGATAAATAAAATAGATGCTGAAAATCAAGGCTTTATTTATTGGAGTCTATAAAAATAAAAACCATAGAAAATATTTTTAATTTTATTATTTTAAGGGGGAAAATATGCGTATAAGCAAATTAAAAATGTTGGGAATAGTCATTGTAGTTGTTTTAGTAATTATACTGGGGATTATTGTTTTAAATAAGAAAAGTAATTTTACTGAAAATGATGCAAAAGATTATATTATATATGATTCAGATAAGGCAATAAAAGATGCATTAAGTGAAATAAAGACAACATCTAAAAAGTCAAATATACTTTCTGATGTTAATACTTCTGAAAATGTTATTTCTCTTAATTTTGTGGGGTTATCTACACCAGAAACAAATGATAAGTTAGTAAATATTTTAAAGCAATATAATACGAAAAGTACATTTTTTATTCCTGGAATATTAGCAGCAGAAGATACGGATATATTTGAAAAGTTAATAGAGGGAAATCATAAAGTTGGAAGCAATGGATTATTAGCAGAAAATAAGATGGAAGAATATACTGAGGAAGAATTAGTAGATTCTTTTATTAGGACAAATGAAATTATACAAAAGTGGACAAACAAAAATGAATCTATTTTATTATATTGTAATTCAACTTCATATACGGATAAAGTGTTAAAAGCAGCTTATGTTAGTGGAAATGAAGATGTAGTAAAAAGTAAGTATATATTAAATTATAGAAGTTTTAAGTCATATGAGGAAACTTTAGCTTATATAAGTAAGATACCTAAAGGAAGTATGATTACTGTTAAATTAGCTGGAGAGCTAGATGATACTGAGTATAAAAAAGATGAAAAACCAGCAGAGGATATGCAAGGAACAATTGTAGAAAATCCTTTAGAAGATTTTGATGAAGAAGAAAGACTTCTTATGGTTGTTGAATGGATTGTAAAAGCTTTAAATGAACTAAATTATAATATTGTTACTTGTGATGAGTTACAACAATATGGTGAAGCTGATGATAGTGATACTAGTAATAATATTAGTTATTATGATAGTAACAATTCAAAAAATTTAACTTCAAATAATGGTTCACAAGGCAGTGATAATAACTTTGAATATTTAGAACCTATAGATTTAGATGTATATTATACAAATAAAGCAGAGGAGCTAAGAGTTAGTAACAATGGTAAGAAGGCATCAACAGAGGGAAAGGTGTACACAGTACAACCTAGTGTTGGATATAGTTTTTATGGAGTAAGTAATACTACTGTTTTACAAGATGTTTTAAATAAATTAAATAATCAAAAAATAAAGGCTACATTCTTTATAACTGAAAAAGATATAAGGAATAATGAAAAAGAGATAAAAGAAATTGTTGATAATGGTCATGAACTTCAAATTATGTTAGTTGAAGGCAGTGGAAATGATTATTTATCAGTTGCCAAAAGTATTTTAAATATTAAAAGATATATAAAAAATAATTTTAATCAAGATGCTACTTTAGTTAGATATCCTTATGAGGTTCAGTATTCTGATGAGGCTTTAGAAGCAATATCGGCAACAGGATGTAAAGTTATTGGTCAAAATTTATCTGTAGCAACTACAGCAGTTGGCAAGGATGGAACTATTGAAGAGGTTAAAAATAATATATTCAATTTAGGTAATATAGCCTTACATAAAGGTTTTATAGTTTATTTTAGAATGGATTATTATAATGATAATACTATAATTGGAAATTTAGTAGAGTTAATAAAGAAGGAAAAGGTCGATCCTATTGGATATATAGATCAGGGTGTAAAGCATAATGGTTATAGCTTTGCTAAATTAAGTGAGTTAGTTACAAGTGATTATGTATTTAATTATCCACTTACTAATTCTGAAATATTACCAGAGGTACTAGATAAGATTAAAAAAGGACATTTAGAAAATATAGAAGATCCTATAGGGTATATTTCTAAGAGATATATAGGTAGTCCTTTTGCTAAATATACTGAATCATTACCAGGTTTTGAAGAAGATGAAATTGAAGTTTTAGATAAGGTTGGTAGATTTACAGATGATAATACTATTTTCTTAACTTTTGATGACTGGGGTTCAGATATAGCTATAAATAAATTACTTTATATATTAGATAAGTATAATGTAAAGGCAACATTTTTTGTTCGTACTAATTATATTGATGATAATCCAGGTTTGTTACGTACAATTGCTTTAGCTGGACATGATATAGCAAGTCATTCAGATAACCATATTTTATTAAGTAATACTACAGATAAAAATGGGGTATTTGCAGAAATTACTGATAAACAAGCTGAAGCTATACAAGAAGATGTAATACTTTCTTATAAAAAGTTACAAAGCATAGTAGGGGATATTTATGTTGATGGAAGACCAGCATTACAAACATATTTTAGACCACCAACTTTAGCAGTAAGTAAAAAAGGGTTAATGAGTGTATTTGACTCAGGATTTAGTTATGTAATTTCAGGAGATTTTACAACTAAAGATTATGAGGCAAAAAGTGCTGAAGAGTTAATTAATAAACTTAAATATGGAATTGTATCAGGTGAGAATAATGAGATTAAAATTACAGATGGAACTATATTAGTTATGCATATGTCAGATGAGGCTAAATTTACAGCTGAAGCATTAGATACAATAATACCTTATTATTTATCACAAGGTTATGAATTCGGTAGAATAAGTGATTATTTAAGATAAAAAAGTATTATTTTATTGTCTATTTTTATTATTATGAAAGGGGATAAGATGTTTAAAAGAAGCGTTAAAAAGAGCCAAGAGAGTGAAGATATATTACTTAAGGTAACTAGTGATAGAAGATTATTATCTAATGTTCCAGATCCTAATAAGATTCGTTCTGGTGAAGATAGGCGAGGTAGTGGCATAGAAGATATAAAAGATGAAGACAAGCTACGATACCGTGTAGAATATGATGTTAATGTAACATGTTATTCAAGGAAATTTAATAAAGTTAACTTTAAATGTAAGGGAGTTAATGTTTCTACTACAGGTATATTGTTGAAGATAGAAGATAAAGAACAAGCTTATATACTTGAAAACTCTAATAGTATAGTTTTAAAGTTTAAAGTTACTCCAGGTAGTATGCCAGAGGGATATGAAAATAAGGTTAAAACTAAGGCGCAATATATTAGAACAAATATTAATGATGGTGAAATGTTTATTGCAGTTAAGTTTAATAAAAATCTTAGAGAAGTTAATAAGAGTACAGGCACATATACTATTTTAATTTCTAGTTTATTATTAGCATTTGTTACATTATTTATTATTTTTATGCGTATTGAAAGTGTTCTTTATTTTAAGTTTAATAGATGGATGTATTTATACAGTATTATAACAGCTTCATTTTTATTAACTAGATATATTTGGGGAGCTCTTTATAGACCAGTAAAAGTTGATCCTGATTATACTCCTGGAGTTAGTATTTTGATTCCTTGTTTTAATGAAGAACAGTGGATACAACAAACTATTATAAGTTGCATAAATCAAAATTATCCAATTGATAAATTAGAAGTAATAGTTATTGATGACTGTTCAAATGATAAATCAATAGAGAAAATAAAAGAAATAGTAGATAAGTTAGTAAAAGAAAATGAAAGATTTGAAGTTAATGGTAGAATTAAATATATTGTTCAGAAGCAAAATGCAGGAAAAAGAGAGGCTTTAGCAGTAGGAGCTAAAGAGGCTAAACATGACCTTTTAGTATTTGTAGATTCTGATAGCTTTTTAGCTCCAAATGCAATTAGAAATTTAGTGCAACCTTTTAAGGATCCGAAAATGGGAGGGGTTGCAGGAAGAACTGATGTAGCTAATACTTATACAAATGTTTTAACAAAAATGCAATCTGTTAGATATTATATAGCATTTAGAATTATGAAGGCTGCTGAATCTAGATTTGATGCAGTTACTTGTTTATCAGGACCATTAGCATGTTATAGAAGAGATATAGTAATAGAAAATACAGATGCATGGCTTAATCAAAGTTTTTTAGGGCAAAAAGCTACTTTTGGTGATGATAGAGCTATGACAAATTTTGTTTTAAGTAAGTATAGAACTGGATATCAAGATACTGCTGTCTGTTCTACAATTGTTCCTAATAAATATAAGGTGTTTTTAAAGCAACAAATGAGATGGAAAAGATCTTGGTTAAGAGAATCATTAATAGCAGGAAAGTTTATGTGGAAAAAGGAACCTTTTGCAGCAGTAACCTTCTATATGGGATTATTAGTACCAATTTTAGCTCCAGTAGTAGTTGTATATAATTTAATAATTGTACCATTTACATATAACATTTTCCCTAAAACTTTTATTATTGGACTTTTAATGATGGCAATGCTTATGAGTATAACACAGTTACGTTTAAGAAAAAGTACAACTTGGTTCTTTGGGTTAGTATTTTGTTTATTTTATGAAGCAGTATTGTTATGGCAAATGCCTGTTGCTTGGGTAACTTTCTGGAAGTCAACATGGGGAACAAGAATGACTCCTAGCGATATAGAAGAAATGAATAAGAAAGAAGAAGCTAAAAATAGAAAGTTAAAGAAGAGAATGACGAAAATTAATGTTAAGGACAACCTTAATTAAGAGGAAGCATTTTAACTCATATTTGATAAAGGGTGAAAAGTATGAATTATAAATTTAACTCAAAAAAGGATTATATAAAAGCAATAAGAGGTACCATAGAAGGAATAATTTTATTTGCTCTTTTAGTTTTGATAATAAAGACTTTATTTGCTACAACAACTTATGTAGAATATGATGCTACAACTGAAACTAAAGAGGAAAATGGTTTTATTGCTTTATCTTATTTTGGAGTAAGTAGGACAGGTTCCAATACTGTTATGGATACAGAGCGTTTAGAAGAGCATTTAGAAACTTTATATAAGAATGGATATGTTACTATTACTCAACAAGATATATTAGATTATTATAATGAAGGAAAAGAGCTACCAGATAAAGCCTTATTTTTAATGTTTGAAGATGGATATAGGGGAACGGCTATATTTGCGCAAAAGATAATGGAGAAATATAATTTTAAGGCAACTATTTTAACTTATCCAGAAAAGTTTGATAATAAAGACCCTAAATTTTTGACTCCTAAGGATTTATTAGAGTTAGAAAAAAGTACTTATTGGGAGCTTGGAACTAATGGATATAGACTTTCTTATATTAATGTCTTTGATAAGAATGATGAATATGTTGGTGAGTTAACTTCTTTAGAGTATTCAGAGATGATGGAAGAGCTAGGACGTAATTATAACCATTATCTTATGGATTATATAAGAGATAAAAATGGAATACCTAAAGAAACTTATTCTCAAATGAAGACTCGTATAACAACAGATTATCAATTGTTAGAAGAGAAATACATGGAGGGAGTAGGATATGTGCCTAAATTACATGTTTTAATGCATGCTAATACAGGTATGTTTGGTAATAATGAAAAGGTTAGTGCAATTAATGAGAAAAATATTAAAGAATTATTTTCTATGAATTATAATCGAGAGGGATATTCTTATAATAATAAAGAAAATAATATATATGATTTAACTAGGATGCAACCACAACCTTATTGGTATCCAAATCATTTGTTAATGAGAATTAAGGATGATAGTAATACAGAGGTTGTTTTTGAACAAGGTGATTTAGATAGAATGAATTATTGGGATAATCTTAAGGGAGCAACAGAATATAGAGGAGATGTTATAGCAGTAACATCACTTTCAAAGGATACTGGTTTAATTAGATTAAAGGATAGTGAAGATTATAAAAATATTTCTTTAAATACAATTTTAACTGGAAATGTAATTGGATCTCAAGGAGTGTATTTAAGAGCTGATGAAGATTTACAAAATTATATTAAAGTTCAAGTAATTAATAATGTTTTATATGTATATGAATCGGTTAATGGAAATGAAAGCATTTTACATGAAGAGGAATTAAAGTTACAAGGAAAATATGCAGAAAAGGAAATTCAAATAAATACACCAGCTACTAGAAGTTTAGAAATTCAATTAAATGATAATAATTTAAAGGTAGTAATTGATGATTTAGTTGTAGAATGTAGTACTAATGTTACTAATTCAGGATATGTTTATCTTGAATCTGCATGGGGAGATTATGGATATAGTCAACGTAACCTTGTTGATGATGTTTATGATGGTGTTTTTGAAAAGTTATATATAACAGATAATGATACTGAGAAAATTTTATATGATAATAGATATAAGGGATTAGAAAAGATAACAAATGTTGCAAAGGAACTTTGGCTTAGTATTGTTGATTGGTTTATTGAGACATTATAATATAAAGGAAAGAATTAAAATGAAAAGATTAGTTAAATTATTGATTAGTGGAATTTGCTTTTTGTCTATTTTATTTTTGATAGGATGTAAAAGTGAAAAAAATATAATAGAAGATAACAATATAATAGAAGACAATAATTCTAATAATGTTAGCAGTGAATCAGAATTATCAAATAGTGATAGTAAGATTGATGCTTGGTTAGTTTATTGGGATACAGCAAATTTTGAAGAGGAAATAGATTATTGGAGTGAGAGAATATCAAATATAATTTATTTTGCTGCATATTTTGATGAAAATAATAAGCTATTTATACCTGATAATATTAATGAGACTAAGGAAATAATTGATGAGTTATATAAGGATCAGTCTTGGGGAAATTATATTACTTTTGTAAATGATAAAGCCTATTCAGATGGAAGTTCAGCATTAAAGGATACTGATTTATTATATGAGCTTTTTGAAAATAATGAATCTATGGATAATCATATTAATGATATTATAAGTATTGCTGTTGAAGGTGGATATAAAGGTATAGAAATAGATTATGAAAAAATAAGAAAAGATCTAGATTTGTGGGAAAAATTTAGTGTTTTTTTAGAAAAATTAATAAAAGCTGCTGAACCATATAATCTTCCTATAAGAGTTTTATTGGAGCCATCAACACCAGTTGATAACATAGAGCTTCCTGAAGGACCTGAATACGTAATGATGTGTTATAACTTATATGGATATGGAACAGAACCAGGACCTAAAGCTAATAAGGAGTTTTTACTTGAACTTATTGATAAGATGAAAAAAGTATCAAATAATAGAGATTATGCTTTAGCAACTGGAGGTTTTGATTTTGCAGATAATGGTGAAGTTAAAGCAATAACTCAGAAAGATGCTGAGGATTTATTGATAAAATATGATGAAGTATCTGAAGAACGAGATGAAGATAGTCAATGTAAGGTTTTTCATTATATTGATAGTAATGGAGTAAATCATCAGGTATGGTATGCTGATAGTGTTACTTTAGAGTATTGGGAAAGCATATTAATTGAAAATGGTGAAAAAAATATATCTATTTGGAGATTAGGATAAGGTAAATTACACCTTAGAAGAGAGAATATTATTTCTTTTTCTAGGGTGTATTTTTAATTATTGAGTTTCTAGTGAAGTATTATATTAATAAAATTAAAAATAATGAAAAATAATGGAATATATGATATTATTACTATTGACTGACTAAAGGGGATAAAACGTAAATACTATATATTAAACTAGTTTGATGAGGTGAAAGAGAAATGACTAAGGGGAAAAAGATAACAATTTGGATTTTGGGAGTAATATTAGTAGTTATTTTAGGTGCTGTAGGAGGAGTTTATTTTTATGGTAATTATTTGTTTAATAAGTTGGAAAAGGTAGAAATCGATAAAGATAATATAGGAATTACTGAAGAGGTAGAAGAAAAATTATCTCAATATAGTAATAGTATAATTAATATTGCATTATTTGGAGTTGATGCAGTAGATGGTGAAGCTGGTAGATCTGACTCTATAATGATAGCAACTATAGATACAGTACATAAAAAATTAAAATTAACATCAATAATGAGAGATTCTTATGTTGCAATTGATGGTCATGGAAATGACAAGCTTAATCATGCTTATGCCTTTGGAGGACCTCAATTAGCAATAAAAACTTTAAATGAAAACTTTGATTTAAACATAGAAGATTTTGCAGCTGTTAACTTTGAAACATTACCTAAAATAATAGACAAAATTGGTGGAATAGAATTAGATATAGATGCAGATGAATTAGAATATGTAAATGGATATATAGCACATCTTAATAATATTAATGGAACTAGTGAACCAGCTATAGAATCAACAGGGGTTCAACATGTAAGTGGTACACAGGCGTTAGCTTATTGTAGAATTAGATATACTTCTGGTGGAGATTATAAGAGAACTGAAAGACACAGAGAAGTGTTAACAGAAATATTTAAAAAGATAGAAACTATGCCAGTAACTTCTTATCCATCATTATTATTAGATATATTACCTATGGTTAATACAAGCTTAACTTATAATGAAATATTAGATTTAGGAACTGAAGTATTAAAACTTGGCGATTCAAGTATGGAACTAGAGAGATTTCCTCTTGATGAGTATTGTGAAGGTAAAATGATTGATGGAATATATTATTTAAGTTTCGATAAGGAAACAACTGTTGAACAGTTACATAATTATATTTTTGAAGATAAAATAACATGGTAATTTGAAAAAAATTTGCCACCCGGGGACTAGAAATCTAGACCCCTGGGGGTATTTTATATTAAATATTTGTTTTTACAAATTTTAAATAGAAATTATATGAAAATTCTTCTTCGTTAAGTTTATATTCTTCAGCTAAGTCAGGGCCACAGCTATTTGAACCAATGCCGCTTTGTTTATAATCTATAATTAAGTAAGTTGAATCTTCTTCATATAGAAGGAAGTTATGAGTTTTACTAGTTAATTGTTCAATAGAAAAATGTGAAGCATTAAAAGCAAAATCATTTTCAGATAAAACATATATCTTTCCAGAGTTATTATTAATAGATACCTCTCTGCAGAAATGATGACTTCCATTTTCTTGAGGCTTTATATAGTCTTCGTGCATTTCAGAAACTTTTGAATTAAATCTACCTAAATAACAACATGAATTTTTATCTCCTAAGCTTCCTGCACTATAAGTAAATAAAGTTTTTATAGAAACATCATCATTTTTATCAGTTTTTTTGTTTATTACCGTATTCAAACTATCACCTCTATATTTTATAAAATCTACAATACCTGTTTAATTAAACTTTTGATGGAAATCGATTTCTTTAATTTCATATATAATATTACAAAAATTTTTTTTATAAGAATATAGAATTAAGTTTCTAAAATATTGATTTATATTTCCTAATTAAATACTAATTTAATAAATAAATTAGTTTAAATAGTATAAAAAATACCTAAAATAACCTAAATAAATATAAAATGTCGAAATATTTCGGACGTATGTGCATTTCAAATAGGTATTATAATGGTATAATTAATGTATTACTGTCTAAAAAAGTGAATGAAGTAAAATTACAATAAGACATGTACTTAAAATATATGTAAAGTATTTATTTACAGTTTATTACAAAATATTATATTAAAAGTATAGTAAGAGTAAGGAGACAATAAGAGTTATGGAAAAGAAAATAAGAAAAGCAATAATACCTGCTGCTGGTCTTGGAACTAGATTTTTACCAGCAACGAAGGCACAACCAAAGGAGATGCTTCCGATAGTTGATAAGCCAACTTTACAATACATAATAGAGGAATGTGTTGCATCAGGTATAGAAGAGATTCTTATAATAACAGGAAGAAATAAAAAGAGTATAGAAGATCACTTTGATAGAAGTGTTGAACTTGAAATGGAACTTGAAAAGGCAGGAAAGAAAGAAATGCTTGAAATGGTTAGAGAAATATCAGATATGGTTAACATCCATTTCATAAGACAAAAAGAACCAAGAGGGTTAGGGCATGCTATCCTTTGTGCAAAGACTTTTGTAGGGGATGAGCCTTTTGCAGTATTACTTGGTGATGACGTTGTTTATAATGATAGAAAGCCATGTTTAAAGCAACTTATTGATTGTTATGGAGAGTACAAAACTTCAGTTTTAGGGGTACAAACAGTAGCGGCTCAAGATGTTAATAAGTATGGAATAGTTGGTGGAATTCATATTGAAGATAGAGTTTATAAGGTTAAAGATTTAGTTGAAAAACCTTCAATAGAAGAAGCACCATCTAATGTTGCAATATTAGGAAGATATATAATTACACCAAAAATATTTGAAATATTAGAAAATACAGCTCCAGGTAAAGGAAACGAAATTCAACTTACAGATGCATTACTTAAGCTTATTGAACATGAAGCAATGTATGCTTATAACTTTGAAGGAAGAAGATATGATGTAGGAGATAAGCTTGGATTCCTTGAAGCTACAGTTGAATATGCTCTTAGAAAAGAAGAGTTAAGAGATGGATTTATTGAATATTTAAAAACTATTATAAAATAGTTTTATGAAGAGCTATACCGTTGTATAGCTTTTTTCTTTATTTATACTTGAAGGTGGGGATAATATTTTTATTATAACTAGAAGAGAATTTTTAGCGCTAACTACTGTAATAATTTTATATGTTAATTTAGATGTGTTACTTCAAATTATAGTTGGTGAAAAGAAAATGAGTAGTGAACTGTTGAAAAAGAAGTTTATGAAAATGATATTTAGCATATACATGGTTTTAGTAATTTCTATAGTATATTTTCCTTTTCCTATAGCATGGGGAAAATATGTAAAATACAGAAATCCAATTATTCATATTATTCCATGGCAAAGTACTATTGGAATGTATAAAAGAGATGGATTAGGTGTTGTTATTGAGAATATTGGAGGTAATTTATTATTATTAGCTCCAATGATTTTCTTTTTATGTTATTACTTAAAGAATTTACATTTTAATATTAATAAGGTTTTACTTATATCATTATTTATATCTTTATTTATTGAGTGTAGTCAGGTTACTTTATCAATGATTATTCCTAATTATGCAAGAACATTTGATACTATGGATTTACTTTGTAATAGTATTAGTGGATTAATAGGATATAGATTATATCTGTTTTATAAAACAGTAGTTGTAGATGATATAGAATTAGCGGATTCTATTAAGTAGTTTAACAACTTATCTTAATGTAAGAGCCCTCAGAAAGTCAGAAGTCTGATTTTCTGAGGGCTAATTATTTTGTATAAATTTAAAAAAATAAAATTTGTGAATTTTTACAAAAAATTAGCATTATATTACAAAAAATATAGTGTTATAGTATAATTTTTAATATAAAATATTGTAAAAAATTACAAAATATATAAGGTTAATAAAATACTTTATTATATACGCCGCTTTATTATGATGGGTAAAATGACAGTTCATTAATAAGGAGGTGAAAATATGAAGATATGCTTTATAACTAATGAACTTTTTTCAATAGGTGGTGCTCAAAGGGTTTTATCTGTTTTAGCAAATAACTTAGTTCAAGAATATGAAGTTCATATTGCCTGGACATCAAAGGATTCAACCATTGATAGAGATGTTTATAATTTAAATCCTAAAATTAAATTATATAATAATAGAAATTTATATAGTAAAAAGCCAATAAATAAGTTTCTAAAAGGAGTAAATAAAGTAACAGGCATATTTAATAAAGAGATTTTTGAAGCTGTATTTAAAGAAATTGCTTATCCAAAGAAATTGCAGGAAGAATATATAAATTACATTAACAATAATCAATACGATTTAGTAATAGGGGTTGGAGGATATTTCAGTCTAATATTAGGTATTATTTCAGATAAGGTAAATGCAAAAACTATAGGGTGGCAGCATAACTCATATCAAGCATATTTACAAAATCCATATAGATATTATTGGAATGAAGATATACTTTTTGAAAAATATATACCTAAGTTAGATAGATATATTGTTTTAAACAATCATGATAAAGAGATGTTTAAAAAAGAGAAAAATATAGAATGTCATGTTATATATAATCCTCGAAGTTTTAATAGTAAGGAAAAATCAAAGGTTAATGAAAAGCAGTTTTTAGCAGCAGGGAGATTAAATTATCAAAAGGGGTTCGATTTACTTATTGAGTCATTTAATACTTTTTCTAAAAGAAATGATGAGTGGAAATTAGTTATAGTTGGAGATGGAAAAGAAAAGGTTAAATTATTAAAAAGGGTTAATAAGTATAAGCTAGGGGATAGGGTTATATTTGAGAGTTTTACTAATAACATAAAAGAGTATTTTTTAAATTCATCGGTATTATTGCTTCCTTCAAGATGGGAAGGGATGCCAATGATAGTTCTTGAATCTTTAGAGATGGGTGTTCCAGTAATAGCCTATGATATTACTGCAGTTGAACCTTTAATAACAAATGGTAAAGAGGGAATTATAGTAAAAAGTTTTGATAAAGATGAGTTTTCAATTGCTATGGAGAATATGGTTAGCTCACAGAATTTAATAGAAGATATGTCTAAAGAATGTAGAATTAAGTCTAGAGAATTTGATGTAGAAAATATAAGGGATAAATGGATTGAGTTAATTGATGAATTGATGGAGGTTAATGAATATTATGAATAATATAGTTTTTTTACATTCAAGCTCTGAATTATATGGCTCAGATAGATCCCTTTTAAATTTAGTAAAGAATCTAAATAAAGATAAGTTTAATATTACAGTTATTTTACCGGAGGATGGGCCCTTAGTAGATAAAATTAATAGCTTTGACAATGTAGAAGTTATTATAAATGAATTGGCAGTATTAAGAAGAAAGAATTTATCTTTAAGTGGAATGAGTAAATATTTTATTGAGCTAATGAGGTCTATTAAATTTATTAATAATTTAATTAAGGAAAAGAATATAGATATAGTTTATACAAATACTTCAGTTATATTTGTGGGAGGTATTTCAGCTAAGATTTGTAAAGTTAAAAGTGTATGGCATATAAGAGAAATAATAAAAAGTAAGTATGAAAGATTTATAGTATCTAAAATAGTTAATATTTTTTCAGATTATATAATTGCCAATAGTAAAGCTACTGCAGAAGCTATTAGTAAAAATAAAGATAAGGTTAAAGTTGTTTATAATGCCATAGATATTGAGAAAAATAGTGATTTGGAAGATATTGATGAATTTTATAAGGAAGTTGCAGCTACTATAGTTAGAAGTAATAACAAAATAAAAATAGGTATGGCAGGAAGAATAAATAGATGGAAGGGACAAAAGCTTTTTGTTGATATGGCCAAGTTAGTTTCAGAGGAAAATGACAATGTAGAATTTTTAATTGCAGGTGACGTATATAAAGGTGAGGATTATATATTAGATAATTTAAAAGGATATATTTTAGAAAGTGGAGTTAAAGATAAAATAGGTCTTTTAGGACAAGTAGATAATATGAGTAATTTTTATAAGAAGTTAGATATTTTTGTTCTGCCATCAATACAGCCAGAGCCTTTTGGATTAGTAGTTATAGAAGCAATGAATAATAAATTACCAGTAGTAGCAACTAATCATGGTGGACCAGTTGAGATTATAGATAATAATATAGATGGCTTTTTAGTTGATTATAAGGATGCAAGAGAAATGGCACAAGTAGTTAATAAACTAATTAAGGATAAAGAACTTAGAAATTATATTGCAGCTAATGGAGAAAAAAAAGTTAAGGAAAAGTTTAATATTAGTAGATATGTAGATGAAATCAGTTATATTTTAGAGGAGTTTTAATAATTATGGAATCGATTTATATTTACTGATTATTTACTTATGAGAAAGGTGGGTATTGAATGAAAGCGTATAAAAGATATGGAAAGGATGAGTTTTTGACAGTTAAAGATGTCATTGAAGCATTAAAGAAAAGAGTAAGATTAATAATAGCATCTGTATTAACATTTATTTTTATTACAGCAGTTTTTGTATTTTTTATAAGTACTCCTAAATATGAAGCAAGTGTAAAGCTATTTGCAGGTAAAACTGAGGAGGTACAAAGTGATTATTCAGATAAGGAATTAGAATCATATTCTAGTATTATGAATACTTATATTGAGTTAATAAAAACAAATGATTTTATGAATAAAATAATTGATGAAGTTAATTTGGATACTACACCAAAAGAATTAATGAATTCATTGCAATTTATAATTAAGGGAAATACGCCTATTATTGAAATTAGGTATGTATCTAGTGATTGGCAAGTTGCAGAAGATGTAATTTCTGCAATTATAGAAAACTTTGAAGTTAGCGTAAAAGAAGTAATCTTAAACACATATACAAAAGTTGTTGATAGCATAGAAGTAACAGAACTTCCTCAAGGACGTGTAACAAAAATTATATTAGGAGGATTTATAGGATTATTAATTGGCTTTGGAATAGTATTTTTAATAGAGTTGCTAGATGATAAAGTAAGTAAAAAAAGTGAGTTAGAGAAAGTATTATCTATACCAATATTAGGACAAGTACCATTAATAGAAGATGAAAATAATAGTATAACAGAACCATTTTTAGAGGCATATAGAGGGATTAGAACTAGGTTAGAGTATTCATCTGTAGATAAAAAGTTAAAGACTATAATGATTACAAGTTCAGATATAGCTGCTGGAAAGAGTAGTGCGTCTTTAAACTTAGCTTTTGTTTTATCTCAAGGAGGTAAGAAAGTAATCATTGTTGATTGTGATTTAAGAAAACCTAGTATTCACATGAAACTTAGGTTAACTAATAATAAAGGCCTAACAGATTATTTAATAGGAAAAATTAAATTAAATGAAGCTATAAGAAAGGTAAATAATAATTTAGAGGTTATAACCTCAGGAAATAGAGCAACTGATCCAGCAGATATAATAGGATCTAAAGCAATGGAGAAGTTTATTAATGATCTTAATGAAATTTATGATTATGTAATAATTGATACACCTTCAATAAAAAATATTAATGATGGATTAGAACTAGCAAGTAAGTGTGATGGTGTTATTTATGTTGTTAGAGCTGATAAAACTAAAAAAGATGAAATAATTGAAGGCTACAGTGAATTAGAAGATATAAATACAAATATAATAGGATCTATACTTAATGGAGTTTCTCATAGTGGTGATAGTTATTATTACTGTTAAGAAAAATAGGTGAGAGGGTTAATATGAGAGAGGTGTTTATAATTGGGTCTAAGGGAATTCCAGCCGGATATGGTGGATTTGAAACCTTTGTTGAGAATTTAACTGCAAATAAAGTATCAGAATCATTAAGATATCATGTATCATGCTTAGCAAGTAATAATAAAGAATTTAAGCATAATCAAGCAAGATGTTTTAATATAAGAGTTCCTAATATAGGACCTGTCAAGGCTATATATTATGATGTAATGGCTTTAAGAGAATGTATTAAATATATAAAGAGAAATAATATTAAAAATGCCATTGTATATGTATTAGCATGTAGAATTGGACCATTTATAGGATGGTATAAAAAGAAGTTAAAAAAGTTAGGTGCATCTTTATTTGTAAATCCAGATGGCCATGAGTGGAAACGAGCTAAATGGAATTCTGCTATAAAAGTTTATTGGAAATTTTCAGAAGGGTTAATGGTTAAGCATTCAGATTTATTAATTTGTGATTCTATTAATATTGAGAATTATATTAAGAAAAATTATAGCAGATTTGATCCTAAAACTATTTATATAGCATATGGGGCTGATATAAGTAAATCAACATTAGGGGATAAGGATTATACTTTAATAAATTGGTATAGGAAACACAATATAAAAAGAAAAGAATATTACTTAGTAGTTGGAAGGTTTGTACCAGAAAATAATTATGAATTAATGATTAAAGAATTTATGAAATCTAAGTCTAAAAATGATCTTGTAATAATAACTAATGTTGAAAAAAATAAATTCTATAAAGAATTAAAAGAAAAAACAAAATTTCATACTGATGCCAGAATAAAATTTGTAGGAACTATATATGATAGTGAGTTATTAAAAAAGGTTAGAGAAAATGCATATTCATATATTCATGGTCATGAAGTTGGAGGAACTAATCCATCATTACTGGAAGCATTAGCAGCAACTGATTTAAATTTATTATTTGATGTTGGTTTCAATAGGGAGGTTGCTGAAAATGGTGCCTTATATTTTAACAAAGAAAAGGGTAGTTTAACAAAAATTATTGATAATGAATTAGATAAAGAAATTATAAGTGCCTTAGGAAAGAAGGCAAAGAATAGAATTACTAGTGAGTATCAGTGGATAACTATAGTAAATAGATATGAAGATTTATTACTGAATTATTCAAAAGATGTATATATAAATGAGAGGATTAAGGGAAGTGTGGAAGTATAATATAAACTTTTCACCTTACTTAAGGGTGATTACAAATGTCAAAGAAGTTAGATAATATTATAGCTTTAGTTATGGTACTATATTTGATTTGTATGTTTTTTAATAAGTTTGTAGCTGTAATAACTATGATATTCTGCATATTACTTATGATTAGAGTATTAAGAGATAAGAGGATAGTACCTATTATCTTATCTGTAATAGTATTAGGATTATTATTTTATAATTATTTTATTTCAATACAATATTTTGTTTTGGAGTTGGAGGTTTTAAGTAATAAGTCTAACCTTGAATACTTAATAAGAATGATAACCTTTATAATGATGCTTTATTGTTTTTCAGATAGAGAAATTTTAATATCAATTCAGGATGAGTTTGAAAATTATATAAATATAGTTTTAGGTATTGTCATTATATATCAAATAGTAATTGGAGTTTTTATTATTACTAAACAAGGCTTTTTGGAAAGATGGGGAATGACTGTTTTTGCTGGAATAAATGGTAATCCACATGGAAATACTTACTTAATGATTTTAATGGCAATAGTAATTGAGATTATAATTTCGAAAAAGGATAATAGATATTTAGTTTTATATTTTATTCCTCTACTTTCAGCATTTATGAGTGGAGCAAGGACTCCAGCTGTTGTAATGCTTGGGATGTTTTTAGGAATTAGATGTTTTAAAAATAGAATAAGAGCTAATTTAAGATTTAGATGGAAGGGACTATTGATAACTACTATATTTTTAATAGTTATTAGTATTTTTAGTAATGTTTTAGTTAATTTTATATTACATTCTAGTATTATAGATAAGTTTTCTAGTACTTATGATAGTGGGAATGTGTTAAATAGTAGGGATTTAATTTGGAATGGTTTAATTAATGATTTTAAGTATAATTTTTCTGATATTGAAAGAGTGTTTGGACATGGAATTCATTATTCAGTAATTATTAATGAGCAAACTGTAAATTCACCAATATGGGGTCATTCTGATTTTATTGATATTTTAATTTCTTATGGAATTATAATGCTAGTTATTTATGTTGTTATGTATGTAAGGTATTTTATCAAGCTATGGACTATTGGCGGAAAGGGATTATTAATTATGGTATTTTTCGTTGGTATGGTTTTGTTATCTGTATTTAATGGAGTAATTAATTATACTGTTTTTATTTCCATTATTGCATTTTGGGCAATGTTTTATATATCTATTGAAGATGAGGATATAGATGAAGGTAAGGGTTATGAGTAAAATTAGTATAATAATTCCAATGTATAATGCAGAAAAATATATTTCTAAGTGTTTGAAAAGTATAATAAATCAAAGTTTTAATAATATAGAAATTATTATTGTCAATGATGGTTCAACTGATAATAGTTTAGAAATATGTAAAAAGTATGCAGAAGTTGATGATAGAATAATAATCCTTAATAAGAAGAATAGTGGTGTATCTGTGGCTAGAAATGAAGGAATGAATGTGGCTACAGGAGAGTATGTAATGTTTGTAGATGCTGATGATTGGATAGATGAAAGTATGTGTAAGAGTCTTCATAAAAGAATAAGTGAATGTGATGGAGATATTTGCTTTTGTAATAATATAAAGGAGTATGGAAATAAAAGTGAGCATATTGACTTTGGAAGCTCAAAGGATGTAATTACTTTAGATGAAATTAAAGAGGTAATTTTATCTTTAGTTGAAGAGAAAGATAAAAATAAAGCTCATAGAAGGGAAAGTTTTAGGGGACCATGTGCAAAACTTTATAAAACAAGTATTATTGTAGACAATAATATTACTTTTAAGAAAGAGTTAGCCATAGGTGAAGATTTAGTTTTTAATCTTGAATATTTAAAGTGTTGTAAAAGAATTGTGATGGAGAAGGGGTTTTTATATCACTATAGAGTTAATTTACAGTCTGCAACTAAAAGATATAGGGAAAATTGTTGGGAAACTTATAGAAATTTGCTTGTTATTTTAGAAGAATATTTAAAAAGTAACTTTTCTAAAATTGAGTATATGGACAGGCTTAATAAGTTGAAGTTAAAGTATTTTATTATTAGTGTAAATAATGAAATGAGTAAGTTTAATAAAAAGGGTTATGCTGAAAAAGTAAGATATATTAAAAGTATATGTCAGGATGAAGTTATTAATTTTACATTGAAGAATGAAAGTAAAGGTACAAGGGGACCTAAAAATAGAATTAAGTTATTTTTACTTAGGAATATAGTATAGTGTTTTCCGTGGAGTAAGTATACTATTTCCATAGATGAGAGGTAAGGGGTAGACCATGAAAAAGATTTTGGTAAATGCTTATACGAGTTTAAATTTTGGAGATGACTTATTTTTAAAAATACTCTTTGATAGATATCCTAATGTAAGGTGGATTTTACCTAGGGGAGGTAAGCGTTATAATGATTTATTTAGGGAATATGAAAATGTTGAAGTTAAATGTAGTTTATTATTTAGAGTAAAAAATAAATTAGGAATTAAAGAGAAGAATAGTATTTTTACTAAATATGATGCTGGAGTATATATTGGTGGATCTATTTTTATGGAAATTCCTAAATGGAGAAATCAGTTATTGGAAAGAAAGAGGTTAATTAAATCTTTTTATAGAAAGAATAAGCCTTATTTTATATTAGGATGTAATTTTGGGCCATATGAATCACAGGAATTTATCAATGAGTATGTTAAGTTATTTAAGCGTTGTAGAGATGTGTGTTTTAGGGATAAATATTCATATAGTTTTTTTAGTAAGTATGAAAATATTAGGATGGCTCCTGATATAGTATTTCAATTGAAATCAAGAAATATTACTAAGATTAAAAATAGTATTGGTATTTCCTTAATTAATCTTAGTAATAGAGATGAGTTAAGAAAATATGAGCAGGCATATCTTAATAAAATTATAGAAATTGTTCTTGAGGGGAAGAGGAAGGGATATAGGTTTACATTTTTTTCTTTTTGTAAACATGAAGGAGATTTAATAGCAATAGATAAAGTTGTTAAGTTACTTGAAAAAGAGTGTAGTGAGACTTTTGAAGTTGTTAATTATGAAGGAAATATTGATGAGTTTTTAGAAAAGTTTCAGAGTATGGAGAATATAATTGGTACAAGATTTCATTCTATAATATTATCTCAGGTTTTTAATCAAGGAGTATATCCTTTTATTTATAGTGATAAGACATTAAATGTTCTTAAAGATATTGGTTTAGGAAAAGAGTATTTTAATATTAAAAATTGTGAAGAGTCTGAAATAAAGAGGGATAAAAATAAGTTTGATGCAAAATATATATTAGATATTATTTTAGATAATAAGATTAATAATAAAGATATGTTTATTGAATCAGAAAAGCAATTTCAGGAGTTAGATAAGTATGTTAGAGAGAGCTGAAATAGGTAAGGTAGAAAATGGAATAAATAATGATAAAAAGTTTATAGCAGCTAAACAGTTATTATTAATGATGGCTTTAACTATAGCAACTCAAGTGGTAATGTTATTAAAGGTATCTTTAGTGGCTTCAAGTTTTGGGACAAGCATAGAAATGGATGCATTTAATTTTGCAAATAATATAGGCAATTTTATTTATAGTTTTATAGGAGCTGGAGTTACTACTGTACTTATTCCTAACTTGGTAAATAAGGGGAAAAACAATTCTATTAATATATTTATAAGTATATTGTATTCAAGTGCATTTATTGTATTAGTTGTTGTTCATATTTTTCGTAAATATATAGTATCTGGATTATCTAATGGAAGTGATGAGTTTATACTAATTACTTGTAATATAATGTTTATAACATTAATAACTCAATATATAAATTCTTTTACTGGAGCAACTAATGCAATTTTCCAATGTAGCGGAAAGTTTAACTTTCCTAAGTTTATTACATTATCTACAACAATATTTTTAGTAGTATTATTAGTATTTACACCAAACTTAACTGTATATAAATATGCATACTTTATTTTAATAACTACTGTTGTTAATGTAGCTTTTCAAATATATTTAGCAATTAAAGGTGGATATAGCTTTAAGTTTTCTATAGATTTTAAGGATATAGAATTTAGAAAAATGATGAAGGTATTTTTACCAACTGTTTTAAGTACAGGATTATACCAAGTTTCTTTACTTACAGATAGTATAATTTCAGCAAATCTGGGACAAGGTGAAATATCTAAGTTAAGTTATTCAAATACAATAATGACTTTAATAAACACTGTAATATTAAGTAATATAATGACTTATTTTTATCCTAAAATAGCTAAAGATATTAATAAGGAGGATGGACAAAAGAAGTTATTTGAGCTTGGAACTTATATTGTTGGAATAATGGTTTTAATGGTGGTAGGATTTATTACTGTTGGAAGAGATGCAATAGTTGTTTTATATGAAAGGGGAAATTTTACTTCATCAGTAACATCAACAGTATATATGTGTACTTTGATTTATGTATTTGGATTGCCTATTAATGCATTTAGAGATTTGATATATAGATATTTTTATGCAAAGGGAGATACATTAACTCCATTTAGAAATAGTTTGTTAATTAGCTTTTTGAATATAGTTATTAGTATTATTTTAGCTAAGTTTATTGGAATTTATGGTATTGTTTTAGGAACTGTAATTACTTCTTATATGTCTTTAGGAATTATATTATTTAAATTTTCAAGAAAGTTTGGATTTAATTATAATAAGAAGTTATTGATCATAAGAAATGTTATGATTTGTGGAGTGGCATTGATAACCTTAGTAGGTGTATTTGTAATTAAGAGGATTTTCTTAGATTTAGGTAGTTTTATGAATTTAATTTTATATGGAATTTTCACAATTTTAATATATATCTGTGGAGTTTTATTTTTAAGTAAATTGTCTAAGTTGAAATAAAAATACTCTCTTGCTTAAAAGTAAGAGAGTATTTTTTTAGTAAGCTTTTATTTTTCAAATGGAGATTCTGGGAATCTAATAAAGTATCCTTGCGGATGTTCACAAACTGGACATTTTAAAGGTGCTTCCTGACCTTCATAAATAAATCCACAATTAGTACACATCCATGCAGCACTAGCAGTATCTTTAAATAATGATCCCTTTTCTAGCATATCAGCATATTTTTTAAATCTATCAGAATGAATTTTTTCAACAGAAGCAATATTAGTAAATAATTTTTCTATATCTGGAAAACCTTCTTCTTTAGCAATTGTAGCAAATTCATGATAAACATGTTCAAATTCATTATTTTCATGTTTTTCAGCAAGTCTTAACAAAGTTAATGTACTAGTTTCTACAACAACTGGATATGAACCAGTTATTTCTAATTCTTCACCAGAAAACTCTTTTAACTTTGCCATAAATTGTTCAGCGTGAGCTTTTTCTTGATTTGCAGTATAGTTAAATAAGTCTTCTAAAATAGGATATCCTTCTTTTTTTGCAGCCGATGCAGAGAATGTATATCTATTTCTTGCTTGGCTTTCACCTGCAAAGGCTTTTAATAGATTTTCTTTAGTTTTACTTGTGTTAAAGTCAGTCATTGAAATTACCTACCTTTATTAAAATTAATTTAAGTTTTGATTCGTAGTTATATATACTTTATTCTTGTCATTGTAAAATTTTTTATACTTAACATATGTAAAAGTTAAAATGAAAATATGCTCCAATATATGGAATATATTAAGGTGTATATGGGAAGAATTATAATAAATTTGTTTATTATAAGAGGTGATTATTTGATTAAATATATTTTAATTATTGGATTTATGTGTTTAGTGTGTGTAGTTGTTTTTGCCTTATTAAAGGCAGCAAGTGATTTTGACGATGAAGTTGAGGAGTTTTATAATAAACTTTATGAAGGTGATGGTTTAAATGAAGAATATGATTATTATGATAATAAATATAAAGAAATAATAGATAATCATGAAGAAGTATAATCAAGAAGTTAGTTTTTTATTAAATTTAAAAGTTTTAATCTTAATTTTACAATTATTTAAATTTACTTTAACAAAGAAAACATACTATAAGTATTGAGCACTTTGATTCCTCAAGGGAAATAAAAATTTTATCTGAGCACTAGCAGATTAGGAATTTTTATTGCCCCTGAGGTAGGATAAAGAAGAAAGTAAATAGTTAACAATAGGAACCCCAGGAATGAGGAGATTAAATCCTTTGTCCTGGGGATATTTATTATTAAGATTATATTAAGGTTTCACAAATAAAACCTTTATTTTTATACTCTATAATTACCTTATAAAAGATAGAGTTATAAGGAGTATAAGGTATATGAAAAGAAGTGATATAAAAAAGTTAATAATAAAAAATAAAAAAGCCATAATTATAGCTAGTGCAGTACTTATATTAAGTGGTGGATTAGTGTTAGTAAAAGCTAGGCAAAAAACTGAATTACAAATATCAAATTTAGAAAGCATAGAAGGAACTGTTAAGCTTGAAAAAGGAGAAATAAATCAATCTATAATAGTTAATGGAAATGTAAAAAGTGGAGAAGTTTCTAATGTATCATCATCTATAGCTGCAAAAGTTAAATCTGTTAATGTAAAAGTTGGAGACATAGTTAATGCTGGAGATGTTATTTGTGTTTTAGATGATAGTGATATTGTTAAAGAAATTGAAAGTAAAACTAAAGAATTAGAAGAGCAAAGAAAAACCTTACAAGATAATTATAATAAGCTTATAAGTCAATTAAATTCATTAAAAAACACACAATCACAAAGTTTAAGTATTCAAAATAAAGCAGTTGAAGCAGCTGCTAATAGTTTAAATAAAGCTAGTGCAGAATTAAGTAATTATGAAGGAATTTTTAATAGTATAAAAAATACATATAATATTATGCTTGGTGGCATAAAAGATAAACAAGCTAATTATGATAATGCAGAAAATTATAAGAAACAAGCCTATGAAACTTGGGTAAAATCAGGTGGAAGTGTTGATTCACAAGAGTATAAAAAGTATATAGAGGCTAGTGAAAATTTAAACAGAAAACAAGAGGAACTAAATCAAGCTAAGGAGCTTTATGATTATGATAATATAAGCAATAAGTATAATGAAGCATTAAATACATATAATGAAAAAGTTGCTTCAAGAGATTCTGCAAAAGCACAATATGATGAAGCAGTAGCTAATAAGACAAGCATAGTAAATAGTAATAAATCAGAAGTAGATACATTAGAAGCTAGTATAACTGAAGCTAGTATTCAAATAGAAAAGCTTAATGATAATGAGGAACTAAAAGAACTTAAAGAAAAGCTTAATAGCACAGTTTTAAAAGCTGAAACTAGTGGAAAAATAACAGAACTTAAAGTTAATGTTGGAAGTATGACAGATGGTACAATTGCAACAATTCAATCTACAGATAATCTTATTCTTGAAGTTAATATAGCAGAATATGATATTCAAAAAGTTAGCACTGGAATGAAAGCTAAAATAAGTAGTGATACATTAACTGATAAAGTTGATGGGGAGCTTGTAGGAATATCTCCAGTAGCTAGTGAAGGTGATAAAAAAGGGTTTGTTGCTGAGATAGCTATAACAAATGCTTCAGGATTATTTATTGGAACTAATGCAAAGGCTGAAATAATTATTTCAGGTAAAAGTAATGTTATATTAGCACCTATTGATGCTATAAAAAATATAGATAATAATCCTTCAATACTTGTAAAAGAATCAGATGGAAATTTTAAAGAAGTTCCAGTTACTGTTGGTGAAAGAGATGATTACTATGTAGAGATTAATGGAAGTAATATAAAAGAAGGCATGGAGATTAATGCTTATGCTGCTTATGATTCAGACGATAATTCAGAGTATAATAGTGAAAGTAATGAAGGGTCTGATATTAATGAGGGGGAATTCTTTAATGGAGAATCTTAAAGATAAAAAACTTCTTATTGATATGAAGAATATAATAAAGAGATATTATATTGGAGAACCTAATGAACTTGAGATTCTTCATGGAATTGATGTAAAGATATATGAAGGTGAATTTGTTGCTATTGTAGGAGAGTCAGGATAAGGAAAATCTACATTAATGAATATTATTGGAGTTTTGGACAAGCCAACAGAAGGAGAATATTATTTAGATGGAATTAATGTTAAAAATGCATCAGAAAAAGATATGAATAATATAAGAAATCAAAAGATAGGTTTTGTTTTTCAAAATTTTAATCTTATAGGAAGAACTTCAGCTCTCAAAAACGTAGAGTTACCAATGCTTTATGCAGGTATAAATAGTAAAAAGCGTACAGAAAGAGCCATGGAACTTCTTAAAAAGGTAGGCATGGAAGAAAGATGTAATCATCAGCCCAATGAGCTTTCAGGAGGACAAAAGCAAAGAGTTGCAATTGCTAGAAGTTTAGCAAATGATCCGTCTATAATACTGGCAGATGAGCCTACTGGAGCTTTAGATAGCGAAACAAGTCGTATTGTTATGGATATTTTTCATGAATTAAATATAAAGCAAAAAAAGACAATAATTCTTATAACTCATAGTAAAGAGTTAGCAGAAGAATGTCCGCGTGTAATAACTATAAAAGATGGACGAATTATAGATGATAGAAAGGGAGGGAGTCTTTAGTGGGGTTACTTGAAAATATTAAGTTATCTATAAGTAGTTTATTAGCAAATAAGTTACGTTCAATTTTAACTATGCTAGGAATAATAATTGGGATAGCTTCAGTAATAACAATTGTAACAATTGGTGATTCCCTAGCCAGTTCTATAACTGATGAAATGTCTGGATTTGGAGCTAGAAATATAAATGTATATTTAGATCAAAAAAATACATATGATGAGTCAGAAGATTTTGATATGGAGAGTTTTAACTATGTAGAACCAACAGAGCAGGATAATATTACAGATGAAATGTTAGATAAATATAAAAATACACTGGGAGATAAAATAGAGGGCATATCTATTTCTGAAAATGTGGGAACTAATAATATTAGTAATGGAAAGAATAATGCTAATATTGATATATATGGCGTCAATGATGGTTATTTTAAAGTTGAAAATATTAAGCTTTTATCTGGAAGAGTTCTTTCAACTAATGATATAAAGGGATTTAGAAAAATTGCTGTAGTTAGTGATGTTTTTGTAGATGATTATTTTGGAAATCAATATACATATGAAGAGGCATTAGGAAAGAGTTTTGAAATAACAGTAGGAGATAATATGGTTAGAGTATATATTTCTGGGGTTTATGAATTCGATAGAAGTAGCAATATGGGAGTAAACTCTGGAAATGAAAAAACAACTACAGGTTTATATATTCCAATTTCAGTTGTTAAAAATATTACTGGTGGAAGCAAAGGATATGATTCCTTAACAATACTTCCTAGCACTAATGCAAATGTAGAAGATGTTTTAAATATAACTAATGAGTTCTTTGCTAATGAATATAAAAGAAATGAGAATATAGTTCCAGTTGGATATAGTATGGAGTCTATGATGGAATCAGCAAATAAGATGATTAATAGTGTTAAATTAGCTATTAGTGCTGTTGCGGCAATTTCATTATTAGTAGGTGGAATTGGAGTTATGAATATAATGATGGTTTCAATAACTGAAAGAACTAAGGAAATTGGTATACGTAAAGCATTAGGGGCTGGTAGAGGGGTTATATTAATTCAATTTATTGTTGAAGCTATAATTATATGTATAATTGGAGGTATAATAGGAATTATATTAGGATTTATGTTGGGGTCTATAGGTGCAAGTATAATGGGATATGCAGCCAAACCTAATGTAAGTGCAATTTTAGGTGCAGTTGGATTCTGTATGGGAATTGGTGTATTCTTTGGGTATTATCCAGCAAGTAAGGCAGCTAAATTGAATCCTATTGATGCATTAAGATATGAGTAATGTATAAGGAGAAAATGTAATATGTCAAATAAAATTTTAATTGCAGAAGATGATGAAGATATTATTGAATTATTAAGATTATATCTAGAAAAGGAGGGTTATGAAATAATTTTAGCAACAGATGTAGAAGAGGCTTTTCAAAAGCTTATACAAAATAAAATCTCATTAGCTATTTTAGATATAATGATGCCTAAGATGAATGGATATGAGCTTACTAAAAAGATAAGAGAAATAAGTAGAATACCAATTTTAATTCTTTCAGCTAGAAATCAAGATAGTGAAAAGATTCTAGGCCTTGATTTAGGAGCAGATGACTATCTAACTAAACCTTTTAATCCCTTAGAAGTAGTTGCAAGGGTAAGGTCTCTTTTAAGAAGGAGCTATGAATTTAAGGATACAGGTCTAGAAGAGGATAGTATTATAACTGTTGGCGAAATTACTTTAGATGATGGAGCTAGAATTGTAAGTAAAAATGGAGTAGAAGTTCAGCTTACACCAACTGAGTATAAAATATTAGCGTTATTAATGCAAAAGCCAGGAAGAGTTTTTACTAAGGCACAAATATATAAATGTATAAATGGTGAATATTATGAAAGTGATGATAATTCTCTTATGGTTCATATTTATAGAATAAGAGAAAAAATAGAGTCAGATCCTAAAAATCCTATATACGTAAAAACAATTAGGGGGTTAGGTTATAAATTTGGAAAGTTCTAGGAAAAAGCGCGGGAGTATATTTTTATTATTAATAAGAAACTATATATTTTTCAGTATAATAATTATGATAATTTGGGTAATAATAAATTGTCTATTGTTAATATTTTTTGAGAAAAATTCTGAACTTGGATTAGGATTAAGCGAGAATGATAAAAAGTTACTTTTAGAAGAAAAGTTTGATAAGTTAAATGTAAAATCTATAGCTGGTCTTAATGGAGAAATAGAAATACTAGATGAAAACAATAATATTATTTATAGTTCATCTAATAATAATCATAAATACACAGAGAGAGAATTAAATCTTATTCATGATTATGAAGAGGATTGTATTTACACAACCATATATGATTTTAAAGATGAAGATAATAATGTTTATAAAATGATAATATCAACTCCTTATGATTTTGATGAAAGGGGAGAAGCTTATTATGAGCCTGATAAAAGTTGGTTTAAAGTATTAGATAATAATCTAAATGTTGTATATCAGGTAGGTAATAATTCTGATAATAGTACTTCATATACAGAGGAAGAATTAGGATATATAACTGGTGATTATCCAAAGGAGTATTATCCGATGAAGTACACTTATATTAATGGGAATGGGGAAAGTAGAACGGTAATTATAAAGGAAAAAAGAATTAATGAAGAAGCTTTATATAAAAGCTTTGGACAATTAAATAATATTTCCTTCGGATTATTTTTTGTAGCTTGTATAATATGTATTATTATTTTTGGATTATTTTTAAAAAAGAAAGTTCAAAAACCTTTAAACAAGTTAAATAGAGCAATGCAACTTTTATCAGAAGGAAAAAATAATGAGCCAATAGTTTATTCAGGGCCTAAGGAGTTTGTTGAAATTTGTGAAAGTTTTAATGTTATGGTGAATAAGTTAGAAAGCAGTGAAGTAGAAAGAAATAAATTAATTAAAGACAAGCAGAGTATGCTAGCTGATATTTCCCATGATTTAAAAACTCCAATAACTACAATTCAAGGTTATTCTAAGGCATTAGCTGATGGAATTATTTCACCTGAGGAATATGAAAAATACTTTAATATAATTTATTCTAAGGCAAACCGTCTAACAGAGCTTATTAATATTTTCTATGAATATAGCAAATTAGAGCATCCAAACTTTAAGTTAGTTCTTGAAGATGTAGATTTAGCTGAATATCTAAGAGAATATATAGCAATTAAATATGAAGATATTTTAGAAAATGGATTTAATATTGAAGTAGATATTCCTGAAAAAGTAATGAAATGTAAAATTGACAAAATACAATTTCAAAGGGTTTTAGATAATATTTTAGGAAATGCTATGAAGCATAATCCTGTAGGAACAAAAATTTATGTTGCATTAAGTAATAAGGAAGAGGGCTATAAAATTATTATTGCAGATAATGGGGTTGGTATTCCGCAGGAGATAATTAATGATATATTTTCACCATTTATTGTTGGAGATGAATCAAGAAATACCAAGCAAGGTTCTGGACTAGGTCTTGCAATAACTAAAACTATAGTAGAAATGCATAATGGAACTATTAAGTTAAATAGATCTCTTAAAAGAAAATATCAAACTGTTTTTGAAATAGAAATATAAAGTGGTTGCCCCCTATGGATCTTAGATTTAGATTCATGGGGGTAGATTATTTTAGTCTTGCAATTATCTTTTCCTAGTGCTTAAATTGTATGATATAATTATAAATATGAATAATATAAAGTAAAAAAAGTAGGGTTTATCACTTTGATTTAAGGAGAGAGCAATAGTATGAATTGTTATTATCATAATGATAAAGAGGTAGTAGCTGCATGCACAGAATGTGGAAGATTTATTTGTGATGCATGTAAGGTTAATATAAATGGAAAAGCAGTATGTAAAACATGTATAGAAAGTGGAGTATTTGATCTAAATGGTGGATATAAATATAACAAGTATAATTATAATAGAATAAATAAACAAGGTTATAACAACTATTATGCAGGTAAGCCAACACAAAAGAGTTGGTTAGTAACATTATTATTATGTCTTTTTGTTGGAACTATAGGAGTTCATAGATTTTATGTAGGAAAAATAGGGACAGGAATATTGCAATTATTTACTTTTGGTGGATTTGGAATATGGACTTTAATAGATTTTATATTAATTGCTTGTAAAAAATTCACTGACTCAAAGGGTAATTTAATATTAGATTAATAATAAAAAGGGGGAGTTAAAAAGGTATGAATTGTTCAAATCATGGAGAAAGAGAAGCAGTGGGAATGTGTGTGAGATGCCACAAGCTTATATGCGAAGAGTGTAAAGTAAAAATAAATAATAAGTATTACTGTAAGGATTGTGTTTCTGAAATGTATTCAGATAATAATGGTGGCAATATTTATAATAATAGAAATAACAATTATAATAATGGAAGCACTATAAATTCAGATAAAGTTAAGGAATATGCTGATAAAGCAGTAGATGCAACAATTGAAGCTACAAATAATACATTAAACTTAGTAAAGGATTTTTCCAAGTCTGAAGATTTTAAAGAAGCTACAAATAAGATTACTCAGAGTCCCAAAATAGTTAATTATGTTCTTGGAATAATTGCTATTGTATTATTGATACCTAAAGTAGCAGACAGTATTAGTATAATACCATATTTCTTTGAAGAGCTTATATTTTCAGCTAGATATTATGGAGCTTTTAGAACGCTATTTTACATTATAGAATTTATTTTAGGTTTTATTGAACCAATAATAATTATTGCATTAGCAGCATTGTTATTTAATAATTTTATGAAATTAAAAAGAGAGATTAGAATAATAGCACCGATAGTTGTTGTTGTAGCATTTACATTAATTAGATTTGTTAGTGTAAATATATCATCTAGTTACTTTGGATTTCATATAATAACAAATATGTTTTCATATTTTATTCCTGTAATATTAATAGTAGTAGGAAGTTATTTAGATAGGGAATAATAATATTAGAGTTTACTTAGGAGGTAAGGATATTGAGTAAGATAAAAGTCTTGAGCGTATTTGGAACAAGACCAGAAGCAATAAAGATGTGTCCTTTAGTTAAAGTTTTAGAGAAGGATGATAGAATAGAATCGATTGTATGTGCTACAGCTCAACATAGAGAAATGCTTGATACAGTACTTGAGATCTTTGATGTTAAGCCACAGTATGATTTAAATGTAATGTCACATGGACAAACAATAGTTGATGTATCTAACAAGGTTTTAACAGGTGTAGATAAAGTAATAAAAGAATGTAATCCTGATATAGTTTTAGTACATGGAGATACTTCAACAACATTAAATGGAGCATTAGCGGCTTTCTATAATCAAAAACCAATAGGACATGTTGAAGCAGGACTTAGAACTGGAGATATTTATTCTCCATTTCCTGAAGAAGCTAATAGAAAATTAACAGGAGCAATTGCTACTTTACATTTTTCAGCAACAGAAAGTAATAAAGCCAATTTAGAAAGAGAAAATATATATAAAAATATATACATAACTGGTAATACTGTAATTGATGCTTTGCTTAGTGTTGTAGATAAAAATCATAAATTTGATGATAAAAATTTAAATAATATAGATTTTGAAAATAACAAAATAGTTTTATTAACTGCTCACAGAAGAGAAAATTGGGGAGAACCAATGAAAGATATATTTGCAGCAGTTAGAGAGCTTGTTACTAAAAATCAGGATGTAAATGTAATATTCCCAATGCATAAAAATCCTTTAATAAGAGAACTTGCAAATGAAAGTTTTAAAGGTGTAGAGGATAAAATACATTTAATTGAACCTCTTGAATATGTTGATTTTGCAAACCTTATGGCTAAGTGTTATCTTATAATGACAGATTCAGGTGGAATACAAGAAGAAGCACCAGCCCTTGGTAAGCCAGTTATTGTTTTAAGAACAGAAACTGAAAGACCAGAAGCTGTTGAAGCTGGTACTGTGAAATTAGCAGGAATTAAGAAAAAAGATATATTTAATATTGCTGATGAACTTATAAATGATGAAGAAGCTTATAATAAAATGGCTCATGCAGTAAATCCTTATGGAGATGGAAAAGCTTGTCCAAGAATTGTTGAACATATAGTAGAATATTTTAAAAATAAATAGATATAAATAAAAAATACCGTATAACCAATTTAGGATATACGGTATTGTAATTTTTAATATTATAATATTGATATTTGTACTTTATTTATTCTTTTGCCTGTTACGGACAAAATCTTAAATTTTACGGAATCAATAGTAATTTCTTTATTAATATACTTATTAGGTACAGTATTTATATTTTCAATTATTAACCCACCTAAAGTATCTATAGAATCTGATTTAAAATCTAAATTTAAATGCTTATTTAAATTTAAAATGCTAACTAATCCAGTAGCTATATAAGTGTTAGCATCAATTTTTTCGATATAATCAATTTTTTCATCATATTCGTCTTGAATATCGCCAACTACTTCTTCAAGTAAGTCTTCTAAGGTAACTATTCCTGAAAATCCACCATACTCGTCTATAAGTATTGCTATATGGTTTTTAGAATCCTGTAATTCTTTAAGAAGTATGTCTATAGACTTAGTTTCTGGAACTACATATGGTTTTCTAATAATACTTTTAATATTAACATTTTCGATTCCTTTTTTTATTATCTCTGAAAATATATCTTTCATATAAATGACACCAATAATATTATCAATATCATTTTCATAAACAGGAATTCTTGAATAGTTTTCTTGCAATATTAAATTTATATTTTCTTTAACATTAGAATTAGCTTCAATACAAAATGTTTCAGTTCTTGGAGTCATTATTTCACGAGCTAAGATGTCATCAAACTTAATTATACCATCTATCATGGTTCTTTCAGTTTGGTTGATTGCACCTTGTTCTTCACCAAGTTCAACTAAACTTCTGATTTCCTCTC
The DNA here is from genome assembly GCF_004353185.1 of Clostridium cuniculi. GTDB lineage: Bacteria > Bacillota > Clostridia > Clostridiales > Clostridiaceae > Clostridium > Clostridium cuniculi. The sequence continues at coordinate 65,661 of NZ_SMUS01000014.1, forward strand.
TTGATATTTTTTCCTCACCAGATTTATCCTTTATTCCAAATAATCTTAAAATAGAGTTAGTTGAAATAGAGAGAAACCATACGAATGGTTTTGTAAATTTGGAAATAAATATTATAGGTTTTACACTAAACATAGCAACCTTTTCTGCATTTTGTAATGCTATTCTTTTAGGTACCAATTCACCAAGTACTAAAGTTATATAGGATATTATTAAGGTAGTTAATATTAAAGCTATATCATTACCATAAGGAACTCCTAAATTATTTAAATAGGTTCCAAATCCTTTAGAAATTGATGTTGCAGCTGAAGCAGATGCAAAAAATCCAGCAAATGTAATACCAACTTGTATTGTAGCTAAGAATCCACTAGCATCTTTAAGTAAGTTTAATAATAATTTTGCCTTCTTATTATTGTCCTCAGCTAATAAATTTAATTTTGTCTTGTTGATTGATACTATAGCCATTTCAGCAGATGCAAAAAATGCGTTTACTATTACTAGTATAAGAATAAGAATAATACTACTCCCCGAGCTATCGTCCATTAAAAAAATCCCTCCTAAAAATATGATGAGAATATTATAGCATGTACAAATTTTAATAACAAATTAAGTAAATATATTTAAATTAATATAAATAAATGATATATCAACTACAAAGTAATTAAATCATAAAAATAGATATATTTAGTAAAAAACAAGGTAAAATAAAGAAATTTAGGACATAAATATTTTTATTACAATGTAATAATTAGTATGTCTGTGGCAATAATTAAGATAGATTAATTTATCTATAAAGGAGTTAGCAAATTAATATGAAGAAGATTTTTAGAATACTTATAATTGCTTTTTTAGTCTTAAATATATCAATTATATATGTACATAGCGAGACATTGAATTTAATAGAAGAAAAATTAGATAGTGTAGGGGTTCCAGAGGAGTATAGTGATAATATTATTAATTATATTACTAATTTAAAACTTAGTGATGAAGAAAGCAAAAACTTATTAGAGGAAGCAAATAATATTATTTCAAGAATAAAGGAAAAAGAAGATTATAGTGATTTTACACTTACAGAATTACTTAATGTTTATGGGGAAGCTTTAAATATAGCAGATGAGTTAAATATTAACTTAGATTTGGATTTGTCAAGTAAGGAAGTTGTATTAAAAGATAAGAATAGTAAGTTAACATTAATTAAATGCGATATAGATGATGTAAAAAGATATTATGAAAATTATAAGGAATCTCCCCTTACATCTGAAGATTATGAGGAGTTGAAAAGTTATATAATTGAAAATACTATTATCAATGATGAAAACACAAATAGTAGTGATAGTAATAACTCTAGTAGGGTAACTGAAAGTGATGATTATAATAAAAGTGATTTAAATGATGAAGAAGTAGCTAAAAATAGCAACTCAAGTGATAATAGTAATTCTACTGTGAATAATAATGAGAATTTAAATACTGTTAGTGCAATAAAAAGTAAAAATATGAATAGGGTGTTGAGTATAATATTCTTAGTTTTATTTTCTTGTGTAGTAGTTTCATTATTAATAGACTCAATATTTTTTAATAAGGAAAAGTAAAAATAGAATATTGAATATTACTAAATTTAAATATAATACAAAATTTCAATAAAAAGGTTAAATAGAAAATCTATTATTTAATTATAAATGAAAGTAGTGTATAATTGTCTATGAAAAATTTGTTCAGATGACTAAATAAAGGAGATTATATATTTATATGTTGGACTTAGGGGAAAAAAAGCATAAAATAAATATAATAGATACTATAATAAAATTTAGATTTTTAATAGCAATCCTTATATTTATATTATTGGTAACGTTTAAAATAAATGGGAGCTCTATTGGTGCTTGGGACATGTATGCATCAGAACTGATAGACCCAACAGAAAGTAGTGTTCTAATAGGTGTTAACAGACCCATTAGAAGTGACGAATGGATGGTGCAAACAACATATTATATGGCTCAGGCTATGTCCGATGAGTTTTATCCATTATATAATACTAATATAACGGATGATGGTTTAAATATGATTTTAGCATATAATTCACCGGTAGCTAACCTGTCAATACTAGGGAAGCCTTTTAACTGGGGATTTTTATTATTAGGTAAAGAATATGGTTTATCATGGTATTGGGCATTTAAAACAATTGCATTATTGTTATTAGCTTTTGAGTTGTCTATGATATTAACAAAAAAGATGAAAGTGTTATCAATACTATCTTCCTTTTGGATAACATTTTCACCAGCTATACAATGGTGGTTTATGCAACATGTGGGAGATACAATATTTTTTACATTAGCAATGATAGTTGCTTTTTATAAATATGTAGAAAATATAGATAAGAATAAGTGGAAGAAGCTAGCCTTTTCACTTATGTTTGCATTTAGTTCTATTGGATTTGCATTAGTAATTTATCCAGCATTTCAGGTACCTTTAGCATATCTTATATTAGTATTCATGGCTGTAATATACTTTGGAACATTTAAAAGACCTAAATTAAAAAAGAATGATTATATTTTTATTTCAATGATAATTTTAATAATTGGAATTGTATTAGGACAATTCTTATTAACATCTATGGAGGCAATAAAAGCTACATTAGAAACAGTATATCCAGGAAAAAGAGTATCTATTGGTGGGGGAGTAGAATTATTTAGATATTCAGAATTTATGATTAATGCATATACACCATTTAAAGATATAAATTATTTAAATAATTGTGAGGTAAGTTCATTTATTAACTTCTTTATAGGTTCAGCAATAGTATTATTTATTGCTATAAGAAAAAAAGTTAAAAATATAGGACTTGGTATTTCCTTATTTGTAGTAGCATTATTAGAATTCATTTGGACTATAGTATCATTTAACGAAACTATAGCAAAGATAACATTCTTAAGTTATGTTCCAACAGATAGAATGATGTTAATGTTTAGTTTTACTGCAATGTTATTATCAGTATGGGCTATAGGAGTTATATTTAGAGAAAAAATAGTATCACCATTAGTAGGAGCTATAATAGCATTAGTTAATTTCTCTGTATATGGAGTATTAATATTAAAGTCTCCATATAGAGAATATATGAATTTAAAATATTTAATTATATTATTTGCTATTTATTTAATAATTAATATTTCTATTTTTGTAAGATGGAAAAAAATATTTTTTGTAATGATGGCAGCACTTATATTTATGTCAGGAATGACAGTTAATCCGATAGTAAAGGGTGTTGGAGCAATATATAATAAAACATTATCAAAGGCTATTATTGAAATAGAGGAAAGTGATCCTGATTCACTTTGGCTTGCAGAGGGTGAGGAAGCAAAGGGTGAGTTTATATATGCAAATGGAGCTAAAGCAATAAATGGAACTCATTTTTATCCAGCATTATCAACATGGGAAAAAATTAGTGAAAATTATGATGATGAAGAAATTTATAATAGATATGCTCATATAAAGATTACTTTAACAACAAAGGAGACTAAGTTTGTTTTAGAGCATTTAGATGCATTTGAAATAGAATTAAACGTTAATGAATTAGAAGATTTAAATATTAAATATATTGTTACTAAAAATGATTTAAGTAATATTTTAAATGATGGTAATATACAGTTTGAAGAAATATACCATAGTGAAGTCGATGGTAATAGAATTTATAAGTTAGTATATTAAAGTATAGAATTAAATTTTGGAGGAATAAATATGAAAATAGCGGTAATAATACCTTGTTATAATGAGGAATTAACCATTGCAAAAGTTATAAATGATTTCAAGGGAGAGTTACCAGAAGCAGATATTTATGTATATGATAACAATTCTAAAGACAATACTGGAAAAATAGCAAGAGATCATGGAGCAATTGTAGTTAAAGAGAGTAGACAAGGAAAAGGTAATGTAGTAAGGGCAATGTTTAGAGATATAGATGCTGATATTTATATTATGGTGGATGGTGATGATACTTATCCTGCAGAAGCTGCAAGGGAGCTTATACAACCTATTATTAATAATGAAGCGGATATGGTAATTGGAGATAGATTATCTAATGGAACATATGAAAAAGAAAATAAGAGAGCATTTCATAATTTAGGAAATAATTTAGTACAAGGACTTATTGGATTATTATTTAAAAATGAAATAAAAGATATAATGACAGGTTATAGAGCTTTTAATAGATTTTTTGTTAAAACAATGCCTGTTATGAGTGAAGGGTTTCAAATAGAAACTGAAATGAGTATTCACGCATTAGATAAAAAGTTTAGATTAAAAGAAATACCAATAGAATATAGAGATAGACCTGATGGAAGTGAATCAAAATTAAATACCTTTAGAGATGGATATAGAGTAATAAAGACATTATTAGAACTATTTAAAGATTACAAACCATTACTTTTCTTTGGATCAATAAGCATTTTTTCATTAGTTTTAGGATTATTAGTTGGAATACCAGTAATTGCAGAATTTGTTTTAACTAGATTTATTACTAAAGTGCCTTCAGCAATATTAGCAGTAGGATTTATAGTAGTATCAGTAACATCATTATCTTGTGGATTGATTTTAGATACAATTTCTGCAACAACTAAAAGAAATTATGAATTGTATTTAAATAACTATAAAGAAATGCAAAGGAAATAAATAAATGGAAAAGCTATTAGAGTCGTTAAGAAAAAATAAAATAGGAATAATAATGATTATAACTTCTGCTGTTATTACTGCATTTGGACAATATTTCTGGAAGATATCAGAAGGAAGTAAAATTATAGAGTTATTAATTGGATTTAGTTTATATGGGATTGGTGCTATTTTAATGATAATAGCATTTAAGTTTGGGAGTTTATCAGTATTACATCCTATGATGAGTATAGGCTATGTAGTAGCATTGTTTATTGGATATTTTTTATTGGGAGAAAATATTACCATATTTAAAGTTATAGCTATAATATTTATTTTAATAGGGGTAATACTAATGGGGGTAGGAGATGAATAATGTTATTATATATTTACTGCTTTTAATTGGAACATTATTAGGAGCATTTGGAGGTTTTTATTTAAAGAAATCTACAGGGAAGGAAGGAATATCTGGAATTATACTGTCTCCATTTTTATATATTGGAGGATTTTCATATCTAATTTCTGCTGTATTAAATATAATAGTCTTAAAGTATTTGCCGTATTCAGTGGTGCTTCCATTAACCTCTATAACATATATTTGGTCTTTAGTAATTGCTTATTACTTTTTAAAAGAGAAGATAACAAAAGTAAAAATATATGGAATTGTGTGTATAATAATTGGAGCTATATTTATATCAATATAAATAATAGTTATTATATAACTTTATTTTAATAGAAGAATAAAATTTATTAATATAATATAAAAAACACCTATAAAAAATACTTAAATCAGTATTTCTTTTATAGGTGATTATAGATATAAAATTAGTCTAAAGAATATAAGAAATTATGTATATCTTTAGTAGTTTCTTCTATATCAGTTGTTAGGTGAAGCATATCAGTTGCAATCATTTCAGATTTACCATCAAGTGGGAATCTAGATTGCTCAATTGTTGGTACACCCATGCTTAAAACCTTACTTGCTATTGACATTATTTCAGTATTAGTAAGATTAGTTGAAACTAATGGTAATATGTCATTCATCATAGTAGCTAAATCGGTAATTGAAGCAGTTTTAAATTTTTCAAATAAAGCTGTTAAAACCTCTCTTTGTCTTTCTGTTCTTTTAAAATCTCTGCCTTCAGTATATCTTATTCTACAATAAGCGGCAGCTTGAGTACCATTTAAAGTTTGAAGTCCTGCAGTTGTTATCTTTTCAGTGTTTGTACCATTTTCATTATCAATATTAGTTATGTAACTATTTATATAATTTAATTCATCACTTGTTATATTTAATTCAATACCGCCAAGTTTATCTATTATAGTTGGTAGAGTGTGTAGGCTTACATGAATAAATTTATCAACTGTTAAATTAAAATTATAATTAATAGTTTTTAATATAAGTTCAGGACCACCATATGCCATAGTATAATTTAAGTTTTGTTTATTACCACTACCATCAGGTAAGTCTAAATAAAGATCTCTCATAAGAGAGAAAAGTTTAAGTCTGTTATTTTTAGTATCAATTCCTAATATCATAGTAGCATCAGATGCACCATATAAGTTTCCGTATTTCTCATTTTCAGTAAAGTCTGTACCGAATAAAGCAATAGAAATAACATCTTCATCTTCTTTAGCTGGTTCTTTACCAGTTTCAGTAACAGCACTTCTATCAATTTCTACTCTTTCAACCTTTGAACTAAAATGATTAAATGCAAAAATGAATAAAGAAATTATTAGTACAAATATTAATAAGATGCTAATTAGTACCTTTTTTGTTGTTGATAATTTTCTCTTCATAAGTTCCCCCTTAAGTTCATTAAACATAGTGATTATAATTTACATAGTAATTATACTATAAAAATATATATTAATATATAAATTAAAATGTTAATTATCTGGCTAGAAAATCATATAAAAGATTAAGGTATAATTAATAAAATTGAATTAATGTTTTTAATAAAATTTAATTAATTAAATTGTTATAATATAGAATAAATTAAAAACTTTGTTAATTAATTTAAAAAAGATATTTTAAATTACATTTAGTTGTTATATAATATTTATGAGGAAAATAAAACTTTTGTTGGGAGGAAATTGTATATGGCAGTTTTAGTATCAGGTGGAATGGGATATATCGGAAGTCATACAACAGTAGAACTTTTAAATGCAGGATATGATGTTGTAATTGCTGATGATTTAAGTAATAGTAAAGAACTTGTTAAAGATAGAATAAGAGAAATAACAGGTAAAGATGTTAAGTTTTATAATGTTGACTTAACAGATGTAGAAAAGACAGAAGAAATTTTTAGAGATAATAAAATAGATTCAGTTATTCACTTTGCAGCTTTTAAAGCAGTTGGTGAATCAGTAGAAAAACCATTAGAATATTACTATAACAACTTAACAAGTGCATTAGTAGTATTAAAAGCTATGAAAAAATATGGATGTAGAAACTTTGTATTTAGTTCATCTGCAACAGTTTATGGAGATGCGAAGGTTGTTCCAATAACAGAAGATTCTCCATTATCAACAACTAATCCATATGGAAGTACTAAGCTTATGATTGAAGATATGTTAAGAGATATTGCTAAAGCTGAAAAACAACTTAATATAGCAATACTTAGATACTTTAATCCAGTAGGAGCACATAAGAGTGGAATAATAGGAGAAGATCCAAATGGAATTCCGAATAATTTAATGCCATACATTACTAAAGTTGCTATTGGTGAATTAAAACAACTTAGAGTATTTGGTAATGATTATCCAACTCATGATGGAACAGGGGTAAGGGATTATATCCACGTTGTAGATTTAGCAGTTGGTCATGTTAAAGCTTTAGAGAAATTAGCAACTAATCCAGGGCTTGTTACTTATAATTTAGGTACTGGTAATGGGTATTCAGTATTAGATGTTGTTAAAGCTTTTAGTGAAGCATCGGGAAGAGAAATTCCTTATGAAATAGCTCCTAGAAGAGCTGGAGATATAGCGACATGCTATGCAGATCCTAAGAAAGCTAATGAAGAATTAGGATGGAAAGCTGAAAGAGGAATTAAGGAAATGTGTGAAGACTCTTGGAGATGGCAAAGTAACAACCCTAAGGGGTATAACTAAATTTATATTCGAAATTTATCTATAACGATTAATTTAAGTAGTAGGTTAAATTAACCTACTACTTTTTTATATAAAAAATTAAATATAAAACATTTATTATCACTATTATTACTATTTGTTAATTTTACTTAAAAAGAGTATAATATATAAATTATGGATATTAAACTATATTTTTGATATAATGATTTAAGGTTATATTTTTAGTGAAAGGTAATAAAAGGAGCTATAATATGAAGACTGTATATCTAGTAATACCCTGTTATAATGAAGAAGAAGTTTTATTTGAAACAGCTAAAAGATTGAAAGAGAAATTAAATAATCTAATAGATGATAAGATAATTTCAGCTAAAAGTAGAATAACATTTATTGATGATGGAAGTAAGGATAATACTTGGAGCATTATTGAAGAGCTAAATAAAGAGGATAGTATTTTTTCAGGTGTTAAGTTATCAAGAAATAGAGGGCATCAAAATGCACTATTATCAGGATTAATGACTGTTAAAGATTATTGTGATGCGGCAATATCACTAGATGCTGATTTGCAAGATGATATTAATGTAATTGATAAGTTTATAGAGAGATTTAATGATGGTTGTGATGTAGTTTATGGTGTTAGAAGTGAAAGAAAGACAGATACTATCTTTAAAAGAACTACAGCGCAAGGATTTTATAAAGTGATGAAAGCATTAGGTGTTGATATAGTTTATAATCATGCAGATTATAGATTAATGAGTAAGAGAGCCTTAGAAGCACTTTCCGATTTTAAAGAAGTTAACTTGTTTTTAAGAGGTATAGTTCCTCTAATAGGATATAAAAGTGATGTGGTTTTATATGAAAGAAACGAAAGATTTGCAGGAGAATCTAAGTATCCATTGAAAAAAATGTTGTCATTTGCACTTGAGGGTATAACATCATTTAGTGTCAAACCTATAAGGTTAATATTAATTGTTGGAATAATTATGTTTATATCTAGTTTAATTGCATTACTATATTTTTTAATATTATGGATAATAGGAAAAACTATACAAGGGTGGACAACCGTTGTTACATCTATATGGATGTTGGGAGGTATTCAACTTTTATGCTTAGGTGTAATTGGAGAATATATAGGGAAAATTTACATAGAAAGCAAAGCAAGACCAAAGTTTATAATTGATAAATTTATTAATAGCTAAGTAAGTTATAGGAGTATTATAATATGAGATTTTTAAGTGATGATTTATTTAGGTTTATAAAATTTGGTTTAGTTGGGGTTTTAAATACGGCTATAAACTGGATAATATTTATTTTGTTAAATAGCTTAGGAGTATACTACATAATTTCAAATATAATATCATATAGTTTATCTACATTAAATAGTTATATATGGAACTCTAAATGGGTATTTAAATATAATGGTGATAATATTAAAGAAACTACATTTAAATTTATTATACTAAATATAATAGGGTTAATATTAAATACATGCATATTATATATCTTAGTTGATATATTAGGGTCAAGTAAGATAATAGGATTAATTATTACTACAGGAATAGTTATGATTCTTAATTATTTTATAAACAAGTTATGGGTTTTTAGTAGAAAATAATTATAAAAAGAGGATTCTATATGAATCCTCTTTTTATAATTTAAATAAATTAATTTTTTGAAATTAAATATAGTTCATCGTTATTATAAATAATGGTAGTATTTTTTAAAAGTGATATATTTTCATTAAAATTATTTGTACTAATTATTAATACAGATGGATTAGTACTCTCTAAGAAAGCATTTAATCCTCCAGATTGACATTTAAGATCTGCACTTATTTCAGCTAAGAAAAGTTGACTTTGTCTCCAATTGCCTTCATTATCATCTAAGTCAATATAAGCATCAAATCCTTTAATTTCATCATATCTACTTACATCATCTAGCATAAAGTATTGATATGAATCAGCAGATACATTAATAACAGATTTAATCATATTTATACCGTAAAATAGTATAGTTGCACAGAATATTATAACTAGTACACTTCTTAATAAAACAGGAATTGTTTTTTCTCTTATAAATTTACCTAGGAATATAGAGCTAAGCATTGCTAATGGAACAAGAACAGGTATTATGTACCAAAAAATTTTGGTTTCTGCTTTTGTAAATAAAGCAAATGGAATAGCTATCCATAGGAAAAATCCTAAAACATCATTTTTTCTACTTGAATATCTATTATTATAAAAACCTATACCAATAAGAATTATAGTAATTATAAAGACCATAAGGAATTTATTATTTAAAAATAAATAATCAAAGTAAAACCAAACAGTTCCTGTATGACCTTCTAAGGAGGTACTACTTCTTTCAAGTAAATCATATCTTACCATTTCGATTAAGAATTTAGGACCATCTTTTATTAACCTTAATGATGCCCAAGTACCTAGAGGAATTACGAAAGATAATAAAAAGTATATCCATTCTTTAAATTTTATATTTTTTATTAATCCTGTAAATAGTAAATAAAGTCCACCTATAGCTACGATTGCAAAGGCATGCCAGCTTTTAGTTAAAAAAGCAAGACTAAAGAAAAAGCCACATAAATAAAGAGCATATTTTTTTTGATCAATTTTAAGCATATAAAGCATTGCTAATGTAAAAAGCAACATGAATAATGAATCAGCATCACCACTTCTACCCATATGAGATAAGAAGAATGGAGATATGCAAGAGAATGTTGCAAGTAAAATTAAAGATTCTAATTTTCCATATCTATTTTTTATAAAAATTGATACTATTATAGCTGTAAGTAATAGGGAAATAGCAGAAGTAAATCTAAATGAGAATACTGAAACTCCTAATATTTTAAAAGAAAGAATAATCCCTAAAAAACTTAGTGGTGGCTTTAGATTCCAATAATCATTAGAATAATTATATGTATTAATAATATATTCGTTATTTTTTAGCATTTCATATGCACTAACACCATGTCTAGCCTCGTCCCAGTCTTGGACTAAACTGACACCTAAATTATGAAAACATAAAAAAGATATGAAGCACGAAAGAATAATAAAGAATATCCAATAGTACTTTTCAAAAAAGTCAAAAAAGGAATCGAAGAAATTTTCGTATTTACTTATGATATTTTTCATTTGTCACCTCGTTATAGTATAAAAATGTATTTTGATTATAATTATAACTTTACTGTAAATAGGTGTCAAATAAGATGGATTTAGTTTTATAACTTTAAATAAATAATATAAGGGAATGTATCATTATAAGATTTATAATGATATATTCCCTGTATTAATTATTGATTAAAAATTACTTCATTTGAATAAGCAAACACAGTTGAACCTGTAGCAGAAGGCTGACGAACTTGAACAGTATTACCATCCTTACATGAACTCCTTGGAATAGCTAGAGTATTGCTATCTATGAAAGTTTTTTCAATATATTTATCATTAATATAAACATTACTATAAGTATTAAAGTTTTCACCTTTAATTAAAATATTATCTTCATTATAGACTTCAACACTAGCTATACTTATATCTTTAAAGCCAATCTTATAATTACTAGATGGAACAAGCTCTTCATATTCAGAAGTATAGTTTTTACCATAAAGCATGTCATATTCTAGCTGATTAAGGTATTTTTTCTTTGTTTCATCATCAAGATCACTATTATGAAGAATGCTTAATGTTGTATTTGTTAATGAAAGTTTATCTAATATTAAAGAAGTAAGATTATAAGCTTCAATATCTTTATCTGTTTTAGGCAAATTCATATTATCCCATATCAAATAAGGTGTTGATTTAAGTGTATTAATAGAAACTTCGCTCTGTTCTATTCCTACAGCAGGGAAGTGATCCCCATAAAAAGCAATTACAGTAGGTTCATTTAAATTATTAACAGCCTCGATGAGATCTCCCACAAATTGGTCCATTTCATAAACTTGATTTATATAGTATTCTAAGCTGTTTTTATTACTCTTAGAATAATCATTAGTAATATAAATTTCTTTATCTTCTAACTCATCATTAGGGTAATTTCCATGGCCTTGAACAGAAATACCAAATACTAAATCAGGATTATCTGTAGATGTAATTATGTTACAAATTTCATCTATTAAAACACTATCTTTTGCCCAACCTACAGCAGTTCTCTCTGGAACATTCATACATTCAATTGGAGTAAAGCTATCAAAACCTAAATTTTTATAAACTACATCTCTTGAATAAAATTTACCTTCATGATTATGAAGGGAATTAGTACTATATCCCAAGTCTCTTAAAGTGTAAGCAAGTGATGGTATAGCTTTTTTAGAAGCTATAGTATTATAAGGAAACTCTCCTGCACCAAAGAAATCTGTAGACATTCCAGTAATAACTTCAAATTCTGTATTAGCAGTACCTCCTCCAAGTGCAGGAACAGCTAATAAACCTGAAGTAAATTCTTGTGACAATGAATCGAAATTACTAACTGGATTTTTATTAAATGTAGCATTAGTTAACCAGTTAGGATTTATAAATGATTCAAGTTGAATCAGTATTATATTAGGTTTAACTGATGATGTACTATTTTCATTTTCAGAACTAGCTACAGAAACATCATCTATATCTAAATTTTCAACGCTTGAATTCACGCTTAAAGCAGTAGAATTTTCAGCAGCTAATAAAGCTAATTCATCTTTTATATCAGATATAGTATCCTTTGAGTATCCATCAGGTTTTTTAACACCTGTATTAATAGCACTATTTAAGAATGAATAAGAAAATCCATAAGTAGCATATACTCCCTTTACATCCCAAAAGTTTGTAGTAAGTATATTTGACTTTATTCCATAATTCAACATCATAGGAACTGTCATTAAAAACAGTGCAATAAAGCTTATATTTTTAATATATTTGATTTCAACTCTTTTACATTTAATAAATATAAAAGATAAGATAAAAATTAAAGCTATAAGTGATGAAGCAATTATTATCATTACATTTTTTGAAAGATATTGATCACTAAGTTCTATAGCACTTTTTATCATTCCAAAATCAGAAAATGTTAAAGGAGTTCCTCTAAAAGTAAGTATCATATTATTTGCAATACCTAAAATAATCCAAATTAATGATACTATACTAAATGCAAATAATCTTCTTTTAAATAAGAAGCAAGGACTTAAAGTAGCTGCAACTATTAGTGAGTTGTATAGGAAGATTTTAAAGGAGTGCCTAAAGAAACTATAAGTAGCTTCAATATTTCCTCTCGAAAACAATTCCATTACAAAGACTAAAATTAAAGTATATAGTGCAAATAGCACCACATTTAAAATATTTTGTTTATTAATAAATTTTTTAATCATTTTTCCACCCATTATAAATATATTCTAATATACATTATAGTATTTAGAATCAATACATACAACGTTAAAAATTATACGGAAATGTTAAATTTATATAATATCAGGGGTTAGGGGAGATGCTATAAGGTGAGTTATAATAAAATATATGTAAAAAATAAGTTTTGAATAGTACTTCGCTAGTTTAATTTATTTAAACTAGCGAAGATAAATTTAAATTACTTCGTAAATTAGCTTTACGGTGTTATTGATAAAGTTTGTGTTGCAGATAGAACTTGAGCCCCACCAGACATTTGCCCGATAAAGACGTTTGAACCTTCAGCTTTTATAGAGCTAGCATCACAGCTTATCTTATTAGGTGATATAAATTCTGTAGTAGCAAAGTTTCCATCTATTAAGAAAATAGAGTTATAGGTAAAGTTTTCACCCTCAGCAAAAAGTTTTCCATTTTCAATATATATATTAGATAAAACTATATCTTTTGAGCCAAATTTAAGATTTGTAGCAAGTGGTTTAGATATATAATCGTAAAGATATTCGTTTCCAGAAAGTATATCATATTCAATAGATTTTAAAGCATCAAGATATTGTTCCTCGTCTTTATAAGATGAATCTTTGCCTCCCAATAGATAATCTTGATGTAATTTAGTTACTATACCGTTATCCATTCCTAAATCATATAAAACTTTTGATGTTAGTTGATAAGCTTCTAAATCTAAATCATTTTTTGCTAATCCAATATTATCCCAAATTACATATTCAGTTTCATATAAATTTTTATTTAATAAATCATCAATTGAAAGATTTAAATTAGGTTGATGATCGCCAAAGAAAACAATGACTGTTGCTTCATTTAAAGAATTCACAGCATTTATAAGATCTTCTATAAATAGATCCATTTCATATATTTGATTAGCATAATACTCAATTGAATTTGCAAAGGTATCATCCTTTATGTTGGTAATGTTTACATTTTTTTCATCTTCAATTTCATCGTTAGGATAGCTTCCATGACCTTGAACTGAAATAGTGTAAATGAAATCTTGATTTTCTGTTGAAGTCAATAAATCTAAAATAGGCTCAATTAAAAAACTATCTTTTGCCCATCCTAAAGGAGTTCTTTCATTAATAAGCATATATTCTGATGAAGTAAATGTATCAAAACCTAAGTTTGAATATACAGTATTACGATTATAAAAATTACCCTCATGATTATGTATTGCATGAGTAGAATAATTTGATTCCTTTAATGCATAATTTATAGATTCAGAAGTTTTAGTATTTACTGTTGTATTATAGGGATATTCTCCTGGAGCAAAAAAGTCTAAGTTAAGGCCTGTTAAAACTTCAAATTCAGTATTAGCAGTTCCGCCACCAATACTTGAAACTGAAAAAGTACCAGAGCTGTAATTTTCTTTTAATTTTCTAAAGTTAGCTATTGGATCTACATCAAATTCTATACCGTCAATTAAAAGTGGGTCAAAGAAAGATTCTAACTGAACCATAATAATGTTAGGTAGTTTTTCATCTGATGAATATGCAATATCTGAAGATAACGCATTAGAAGTAGTTTTAGAGTCTTCTAAAGAATAAACTATTGATTCAATAGAATCTTGTGAATAGTTTTCAGGTTGAGATACTCCATTATTAAGAAGGGTTGTACTAAAACAATATGTAAAGCCATTTTCTTTATAGACAGCATCTAAGTCCCAAAAATTATTAGAAATTATAGAACTACTTAAAGCTAAAGAGTTACATCCTTTATAAACTATAAAGATTAGAAAAATTAGTCCAATGGATAAAAAGTAATTAATTTTAAATTTTGTTTTAGGAGCAAATATAAAAATAAAAACTAGTAAAATTAATATAAAAAATAAAAGTGCCAATATAGCTAAAATTTCTTCTTTAGACATATAGTTATTTATTAATTTAAGTCCACTTTTTATTAATTTTAAGTCACTTCCAGTAAGAGGAGTTCCGCGTAAGTTTAATACTATGTTGTTAGCTGTTGCTGCAATTATCCATATAGCAGATATAATAGAATAACAAAACATTTTTCTTTTAGTTAATAATGTTATAGATAATGTTAGTAAAATAATTAAAGCATTAAATAGAAATGTAATGCCTTTATTTGAAATGAAATTTATACTTTCTGAAATAGATCCTCTACTAATACTGTCAACTACAAATGCTAATAATAAAGATACAAGTATTAATATTGAAATTGGATAAATTAAATATTCAAAAAGTTTTTTTTTGTTAGTATTCATTTTTACCTCCTTAAATAAAGCATTCATATTAATTATACAAAAGATAAAATAAAAAAAGAATAACGAAATATGAAATAAATGTGAGGAATTTATAAAAAAATTCAAATGGATTTCATTATATGCTATAATTACTAGGATTAGACAAAATACCACTATACTTAAAAGAAGAATTTATGAGAAATGATACGATAAATGCGATGTTTTTTATAAATTTCATTTTATAAGGAGAATAATTACAATAGTGAGGAGAAGGTGTTATGTGTAAAGTTGCAGCGATTATAGTTTCGTATAATCCAGATAATAATTTATTAGACAGTATAAATCTGTTAATAAATCAAGTTGAAAGAATAATAATTGTGGATAATGGTTCTGAGTCAGAAAAGAAAAAAAATATAAAGTTAATTAGAGATATAGATAAGGAAAAGATAGAAATTATATTTAATGAAGAAAATCTAGGTATTGCTACTGCTTTAAATATAGGTGTTAGATCAGCTTTAAAGCAAGGATATAAGTGGATATTAACTATGGACCAAGATAGCAAGGTAAGTAAAAACATGGTTGAAAAGATGCTTGAAGTATATAATGGCATAGATGAAAAAGAAAGAAAGGACATATTAAGTATTTTCCCTAATTTTGTAGATGAGAGAGTTCAGTCTATTGAAGAAAATTCAGATATGGATACTTATGAATACGTTGATGCAGATATAACTTCAGGAAATTTATTAAGAGCAGAAGTTTTTGATAAGGTAGGATTTTTTGATGATAGTCTATTTATAGATCTAGTTGATACTGACTTTTGCATGAGATTAAATGAAAAAAATATTAAAATGATAAAGGTAAGGGATGCAATTCTTTATCATAGTTTAGGAGAAAGCCAATCAGTAAAAAGTATTTTTGGAAAATTTAACACATCTAATCATTCAGCTTTAAGAAGATATTATATGACAAGAAATAGATTTTATACTTGGGAAAAGTATAAGGATTTAAATAGTTTTACTTTAAATAGAGACAAAAGTTTATTTAAAAAAGAATTTGTAAAAATTATTTTAGGTGAAAAAGATAAGGTAAACAAAATAAAGATGGTTTTCAAGGGATATAAAGATTATAAAAAAGGTATTAGAGGCAAACTAAAATAGAGTAATTAGAAGGAGAAGTAAATATGCTTGGGATAGTAATTGCTAATTGGAATGGCGAAAAGCTAATTGATAAATGCCTTGAAAGTTTAGAAAATCAATCTTTTAAAGATTTTAAGGTATACATAGTTGATAATGATTCTAAAGATAACTCTAAAGAAATAATTAAAAGTTATAATGAAAAATTAAAGATAGATTTAACAGAAATGAGTTATAATAGTGGTTTTGCGCCAGCAAATAATATTGGGATAAAAAAGGCAATTAAAGATGGGTGCGATTATATTCTAACATTAAATAATGATGTTGAGGTTCCTAAAGAGTCTTTAAAAAATGCTATGAATGGCATAGAAAATAATAAAGATTTTGATGTATTTCAGTTATTTATGATAAATTATTTCAATAAAGATGTGTGTGATGCAGCTGGACTAAATTTTAAAGAGGACTTAATTCCACTACAGGTAGGATTTAAGGAGAGTGTTGCAGATATATTAAGTAAGAATAATATAAGTATAGAAGGGGTTTGTGCAGGAGCAGCCATTTATTCAACAAAGTCATTAGAAGCAGTAAAATTAGATAATGATAATTACTTTGATAGTAATTTTTTTGCATATTTTGAGGATGTTGATTTATCATTAAGACTTAAATCAGCAGGATTTAAAGCTAAGTTATTAAGGGATAGTATTGTATATCATATGCATTCAGCAACTGGTGGAAAGACAACTGGATTTAAAGAATACTATTTAACAAGAAATTTATTTATGTATACTAAAAGAAATCAAAGTATTGAAGATTATAAAAAGCATAAGAAGGAATATTATATAAGATTTCTAAAAACTGTTGTAAAGAATATTAATAATTTTAATGCTGTAAAGTCTGCAGTAAAGGGATTAAATGACGGTTTAAAGGAAAGTAAAAAAATTGAATATTGGAAGGTCCAATAAGGAGGCATTATTGTGAGAAAAATAGTAAAAGCAATGAGAAAAGTTATTTATTTAAGGGATCAGAGTAATTTTAAAAGATATATAAATAGCTTGTTAGAGGAAGTAGATTTTACTCCAATTGTAAATATCGTACCAAAGGAAATAAAAAGTATAACATTTGTTATACCAGGAATGCCTGCCTTTAGTGGAGGTCATACATCTATATTAAGATTAGGTACAGAGTTAAGCAAGAGAGGTTATGATGTAGGATATGTTTCTTTTGCACCTCAAAATATAGAAGATATGAAGAAAAATGCAGAAATAAATTTAACTAATTATAAAGGAAATATTCTTGGATATGATATTACAAAAGTAAAAAGTGATATAGTAATTGCTACGTCATGGGAATCTGTATATTATTCAAGGAAAATGAGTGGATATAAGATGTATTTTATTCAAGACTATGAGCCATATTTCAATTTATATGGAGAGAGCTATATTATGGCTCAAAAAAGCTATGAGGTTGGATATCATATGGTTAGTTTAGGTAAGTGGAATAAACATATGATAGAAAAAGAGTGTATAGTAAATTCAGAATTAGAATATATTACTTTCCCTTATGAGGGTAAGGAATATTTTGCACAAGAAAGAAATTTTGACTCTTATAAAGGTAAAAAAGAGTTTAATTTTGCTGTGTATATTAAGGATGTTGGTAAAAGAGCACCTTATTTAATTCAATATTTACTTACAAAGTTAAAAAATGATTTTAGTAAAGAGGGAATTACTTTAAATATTAAATATTATGGTGAAAATAAAAACTTCAAATGTGAAGGTGGAGAAAATATAGGAAAATTAAATAAAAGTGAATTACTAAACTTATATAATACTTCAGATTTTGGACTGGTTGCATCATTAACAAATATTTCGCTAGTACCATATGAAATGTTAGCTACAGGATTACCTGTAATAGAGTTTAAGGAAGGAACTTTTGAGTACTTCTTCCCTGAGAATACAGCTATTGTAACTTCGTTTGATTATAATGATTTTTATAAACAAGTTAAGGAAGCTATTAATAATCCTAGCAAGTTAAAAGAAATGAGCAAAAATTCTATGGAATTCTTAAAAGAATTAAGCTGGGAAAAAACTACAGATGAATTTATTGAAATTTTAGATAGAATAAGTGAAAGAAAGGGAGAATAGTATGGCGAGAAGTGTTAAAACAAATTATTTGTATAATTTGATATATCAAATTACTGCTATTTTATTACCTTTAATAACTATGCCATATGTATCTAGAGTTTTAGGACCACATGGTGTTGGGACTAATAGTTTAACTAATGCAAATACTCAATACTTTATGCTACTTGGAACATTAGGTATAACTATGTATGCTACAAAAAAAATTGCAACAGTTAGAGAAGAGCGAAAAAAGTTAAGACAAACTTTTTGGGAGATATTTTCTATACAATTTATTGGTTGTATGATTTCTTATGTTATCTTTGTATTAGTTTTAGGTCTTAATAGTTCATTAGGAATATATTATATGCTACAAGGTTTCTTTATACTATCTAATGCTATAGATATATCTTGGTATTTTATAGGAATAGAGGATTTCAAAAATGCATCAATAAGAAGTTTTTTTGTTAAGTTAATATCAGTAGTTTTAATATTTATTTTTGTAAAAGATAGCGGTGATTTGTGGCAATATATATTTATAAATAGTTTTACTATGTTTGTTGGTCAATGTGTAATGTGGATATACGTGGATAAGAGTACCTTCTCTTTTAAAAATTTAGAAAAGTTAAAATTAAAGAAGCATATGATGCCTGTTTTAGCTCTTTTTATACCACAAGTTGCAACTCAGATTTATACTGTTTTAGATAAGACTATGTTAGGTGTATTTTCACCTACAGTAGAAGTAGGATATTATGATCAATCGCAAAAGATAGTTAGAATATTACTTACGATACTTACTTCTTTAGGAACGGTAATGATGCCTAGAATAGCTAGTTTAACTAGTAAAAATCAGCATGATTTAGTAAAAGATACCCTTAGAAAATCTTTCACTGTTATAAGCTTTTTAGCAGTACCAATTGCTTTTGGAATAATGGGAGTAAGTAATAGATTTATTCCTATGTTCTTTGGATATGAATATCTTAGCGTAATTCCTTTACTAAAAATATCTTCTGTTATGATAATAGTAATTGGATTAGGAAATGTTTTTGGAACTCAATATATGATAGCTGTAGGAAAAAATAAAGAATATACTATTTCAGTTTGTGTTGGAGCTGCTGTTAATTTTATTCTTAATTTAATATTAATACCTAAGTATTCAGCTCTAGGAGCAGTAATTGCAACATTATCAGCAGAATCTGTCATTGCATTAATTCAGTTATGGTATTCTAGAGAAATAGTAGATATTTCTTGGATTAAGGAAACATATAAATATTGGATTGCTGGAATAATTATGTTTATTATAGTTTCTCTTATGGGAGAAGGAACCCAAAGAAACTTTATAATATTAGCAAGACAAATAGTAATTGGTGTAGTAGTGTATTTTGGAGTTTTGGTAATATTTAGAGATAAGATGATTAAGAGCTCTTTTGATTTAGTAAAAGGTAAGCTTAAAAAAACAAAAAGTTAACTATTATACATGTAGGAAAAATATTAACCATAATAAATCAATATAAAATATTTATGTAGGAAGAGAGAAGTTTATATATGGAAAAGTTAATTTCTGTAGCCATAGTTAATTGGAATGGAGAAAAATACTTATATAAATGTATAAAATCATTATTGGAGCAAAACTATAAAAATATAGAAGTAATAATTATTGATAATGATTCTACTGATAGTTCTGTAAAAATAATTGAAGACAACTTTAAAAATGATGTTATATTATATAAAAATAAAAATACTGGATATGCTGGTGGAGCTAACAAAGGTATTGAGTTATCAAAGGGTGACTATGTAATAATAGCCAATCCTGATATTGTATTTGGTGAGAATTATATAGAAAACTGCATTAAGAAGTTTGAAGAGGATACTACAATAGGAGCAGTAACTGGAAAACTACTTAAATATGATTTTGACACTGATGAAAAGTTAAATGTAATAGATTCTGTAGGGATAGCATTTAACCATTATAGACAAGGAATAGATATAGGACAAAATGAAGTTGATGAAGGCAAATATGAAGAAGATAGAAGAGTATTTGGAGTTTGTGGGGCAGCTGCAGTTTTTAAGAGAGAAGCATTAGAAAAAATAAAAATTAATGGAGAATATTTTGACAATGACTTTTTTGCTTATAAAGAGGATATAGATATTTGTTGGAGATTAAATCTGTATGGTTTTAAATGCTATTATGTACATGATGCAATTGCCTATCATGGAAGAGGAATGAATAGTAGTAAAGGAATAATAAATACTATAAAAAATAGAAGAAGTCAGTCAGAATTTTTAAAAGGTATTTCCTTTAGAAATCACTACTTAATGATTATAAAAAATGAAACAAGTTATGCATTTGAAAAAGATAAGATTAAAATATATATAGGGGCAATGAAATATATTGTATTTTTTATGATATTTGATTGGAAATGCTTAAAGTATATTAAAGAAATAAAAGCTAAGAGATCTTTAATGGAAGTAAAAAGAAAACAAATATTAAAAAATATAAATATATCTAATGAAGAGATATACAAACTATTTGATTTATAATCATGGAGGGATAATATTGAATAGTGTAGCAGCGGTTATTATAACTTATAATGTAGAAAATAATTTTAAAAATCGTATTAATAAGCTTAAAGGAAAAGTTGATGAAATTATAATAGTTGATAATGGATCTAAGCCTGAAACAATTAGTATGTTAAAAGAGTTAGAAAAGAAGATAACTATTATATATTTAGAAAAAAATAAGGGAATTGCATATGCCTTAAATAAAGGAATAAAGTATTCTATTGAAAAGGGATATGACTGGGTATTAACTTTAGATCATGATAGTATAGTTACCGATGATATGATTGAAAATATGTTAAAATGCTATGAAAACTTTGATAAAGATTTAAAGGAAAAAGTAGCAATGCTTGTACCAGTACATGTTGAAGAAAAAGAATATCAAAATAATAGTGTTATTAGTAATGAAGAAAAGCTTTCAAAGCCATATAGAGAAGTATTAACAGAAATTACTTCAGGGGCATTAACTAAAGCTAAGATATATAAGGATGTTGGTTTATATGATGAAAAGCTATTTATTGATTTAGTTGATCATGATTACTGTTTATCTTTAAATAGGAAAGGATTTAAAATAATACAAGTTAATTCTGCTGTTTTAATACATAATCTAGGAGAAAGTGTAAAGAAAAATGTATTAGGATTAAAAATGATACCTACTAATCATAGTCCATTAAGAAGGTATTATATGAGTAGAAATCGACATTATATTTGGGATAAATATAAAAAAGATTTCCCAGGATGGGTATTAACTGATAAAAGAAGGTTTATTACTGAAAATTTAAAGATTATTTTATTTGAAGATAAGAAAATTGAGAAATTTAAATATATTAAAAAGGGAATAAAAGATTATAAAAATAATATATTTGGTGAATTCAAAAATAATATATAGGTTGGAGTAAAGAAAATGGAAGGTAAAAAAGACACTATAAGAAGTATTTTTAATATAGTTACAGCTTTAATTTTTATTGAGTTTGTATTGGGAGGACTTGGTCATGTATTAGGACTTCCAATTAGAAAGGGATTATTTGCTATAGGTATACTTTTCTCTGTATATATGATTTTTAGGGAAAAAATAAGAATTGAAAAGAAGTTTTTGGTTCCTATTATTATAGTATGTATATACATAGGTTATGGTAGTATTATTGGATTAGTTAATGGAAATAGTTTTGGGGATGTATTTTCAGATGTAAATTCATTTCTAGGAATATTATATATATTACTTTTAATAGTTTATATAAAAGGTAGAAGTGAAAATATTGATAAAATATTAAATATATTTGTAAATTGTGCAGTTATAGTTGCAGTTATGACTATTGTATTATTTTTTGTAAGTAGAATTTATTTACCTAATAATTTAGAAATAATTGTAGCTTATAATAATTTAAATACTAAGTTACAGTATGGACTTATAAGTGGATTAGTATTATCTAATAATTATGCTAGAGTATATTTATATAATGGTATTTTCATGCAACTTGCGGTAGCCATTATGTTTATTAAATTATTTAATAAAGATAGAAATATAGCTGGTATAGTAAAATTAGCACTTCTTTTAATTGGAATATATGTATCAAATACAAGAGGTTTTTGGCTTGGAACAGTAGGGGTAGTAGTATTATCATTTGCTTATTATTTATGGAGAGTTAGAAAATATAACTTAACTATAAAGAATATTTTAATTGCTATAATACCTTTAATTTTAGTTGCTGTTATAATACCTAAGACTATAGTTCCTGTATCTCCTGATCAAAACTTACCGGAATCATCAGGAAGTATAAAGGATAGAATTGAGTCTATTGGTGATTTTGAAAATGATGAATCTAACAAGGTTAGAGCAATTCAACTTAGATTTTTAGTTGATAAGATAAAAGAAAAACCAGTTTTAGGATGGGGATTTGGTGCTCACATTTATGAATATCCTCAATATATGGAGGAAAATGGTCTACAAAGTGTTAATAGTAGTAGTTTTGAATTATATTATGTAGAGCTAGTATTTAAAACAGGAATAATTGGTGTATTAATATTCTTTGGATACTTAGTATACAATTTTGTTAAATTATTATTAATTCTATTTAAGAAAGGATTAAAAGAAAGAGATGAACAAATGTTAGTTGGATGGACAATAGGAACTATGTCAATTTTAGCATCATCAATTACTAATCCTTATATTGCAGGTTTATCAGTATTCTTTGTATTAGTCATGGAAGTTTATTTAATACAAGTATATGATGAGAAATTTTAAATTTTAATAGACAAATTATTAAGATTTACTTAAGGTGCATGTTATAGTGCACCTTTTATATTGACATTGATATTATTAAATAGTAAGATTTACTTTATGTATGACTATAATTAGAAATTAATCTAAATTTAAGGTATAATATCAATGAAAATCTTGAAAATTGTAGAAAAAATGTGAGTATGTGAAATAATATATAAGAAGAGTGTAGAAAATATTACTATGCTTTAAGGATATTAAGTGAAATATACTTGGATTAATTTTAAATATTGATTTTTAGTTATAGTAATTATGATAAAATTTGATAATAATAAATATAAGGGAGTATTAACGGAGATTCGTATGGAGTGTGATAATATGACTGATTTTAGAGTTAATGATATAGGAGATGAGAAAAAAGGATTAAGACTATATTTATTTATAAAAAGATTAATAGATATAATAGGGTCCTTAATAGGTCTAATACTGCTGAGTCCGGTTTTCCTTATTGTTGCAATAGCTATAAAGTTAGACTCGAAAGGTCCAATAATATTTGGACACACTAGAAAAGGAATTGGTGGCAAAGATATAAAGGTTTATAAATTTAGAACTATGTATCAAAATTCTCAAGAGATATTTGATAATTTTACAGAGGAACAAAAAGAAGAGTTTTATAAAAACTTTAAGTTAGAAAATGATCCTAGAATTACTAAGATTGGAGATTTTTTAAGAAGAACAAGTATAGATGAATTACCACAATTAATAAACATATTAAATGGTACTATGAGTATAGTTGGGCCTAGACCAATAGTTGAAAAAGAGGTAGCACTTTATGATGAATATGCACCTAAATTGTTTTCGGTTGTTCCAGGACTTACAGGGTACTGGCAAGCTAATGGAAGAAGTGATACTACCTATGAGGAAAGAATTAAAATGGATATGTATTATATAGATAATAGAAGCTTGTGGTTAGATTTAAAAATAATTTTTAAGACATTTGGGTCTGTAATTAAAGGTGAAGGTGCAATTTAACACATTTGAAGTTGGAGGAAAAATAGATGAAAATATCCATAATATGTCCTCTTTATAATGCTGAAGGTTATATAGAAGATTTGTATTTTAATATAAAAAAGCAAAAGGATGTTTGCATTGAAGAGATAAAGTTTATTTTAACTGAATCCAGTGATAACACAGAAGATAAATTAAAAGATTTGAAGTGTAATTATAAAAAGATTTCAAAACAAGAGTTTTCACATAGTTTAGTAAGAGAAAATGCTGCATTTGAAGCTAAGGGTGAGATATTAGTATTTATAACTCAGGATATAAAAATAGTTGATGAATATTGGTTATATCATTTAACGAAGGATATAATTGATGGCAAATGTGAAGCTGCTTTTAGTAGACAAATAGGTTATGAAGAACATAAAGTTGAAAGATATACTAGAGAAATAAATTATCCAGCTGAAAAAAGGATAGTTAGTAAAGAGGATATTGATAGGTTAGGACTTATGACATTCTTCTTTTCTGATGCATCAAGTGCTATTTCTAAAGAGATATTTATAAAGTTAAATGGATATGATAATAAAAATTTACCTACTAATGAGGATATGTATTTTGCATATAAGCTTATTATGAATGGATATAGAATTGAATATGCAGCAGACTCCAAAATAATTCATTCTCATGATTTATCTTTCAAGGAAACCTTAAAAAGATATGAGGATATTGGAAAATTCTTTGATGAGAATCAATATTTAAAAGAGTATAGTGCAGGAGAACGTGGACTTACTGTTCTTAAATATATAGCAAAGCGAAGTATACAAGATAAAAAAACATTAATCATTGTAGACGCAATAATTAATTTCGGAGCAAGATTTATAGGTATGAAATTTACAAAAAATAAAAAGTGAGGTATTTGTTATGAAAGGTATTATTTTAGCAGGTGGATCAGGAACAAGACTTTATCCAGTAACAAAGGCAATGTCAAAACAAATGGTTCCAATATATGATAAACCAATGATTTACTATCCAATGTCAGTATTAATGTTAGCTGGGATAAGAGATATTTTAATAATATCAACACCTAGAGACATAGTTAACTTTAAAGAGTTATTTAAAGATGGTTCAGAATATGGTCTAAACATTGAATATGCAATTCAAGAGCAACCAAATGGATTAGCAGAAGCATTTATTATAGGTGAAGAATTTATTGGTGATGATAATGTAGCAATGATATTAGGGGATAATATATTCTATGGTCAAAACTTTAGTTCACATTTAAAGGAAGCAGCACAATTAGAAAAGGGAGCAATGGTATTTGGATACTATGTTCAAGATCCAAGAGCCTTTGGAGTAGTTGGATTTGATGCAGATGGTAAAGTAACTTCATTAGAAGAAAAGCCAGAAAAACCAAAATCAAAATATGCAGTGCCAGGTCTTTATTTCTATGATAACTCAGTAGTAGAAAAAGCAAAGGCATTAAAACCATCAGCAAGAGGAGAATTAGAAATAACTGATTTAAATAAAGTTTACATGGAAGAAGGAACTTTAAAAGTAGACTTATTAGGTAGAGGAATGGCTTGGCTTGATACAGGAACTCACGTATCAATGTTAAAAGCATCTAATTTTGTTGAAGCAGTACAAACTACTCAAGGAACATTTATAGCTTGTTTAGAAGAAATTGCTTATAGACAAGGATGGATTTCAAAGGATAAAGTTAGGGAATTAGCTGGACCTTTAATGAAAACAGAGTATGGAAAATATTTAATAGATATAATTGAGGAGTAAAGAGATGGTTGAAGTAGGAAATTTTAAATTTATAGAAACTAAAATACCTGACTTATACATAGTTGAGCCAAGGGTATTCGGAGATGCTAGAGGATATTTCATGGAAAGTTATAATAAGCAACATTTTGATGCTGCAGGATTAACTATGACTTTTGTACAAGATAATGAATCAAGATCTAAAAAGGGTGTTTTAAGAGGATTACACTTCCAAACTCAGCATACACAAGGAAAACTTGTAAGATGTACAGAGGGGGAAGTGTGGGATGTTGCTGTTGACTTAAGAAAGGGTTCACCTACATATGGACAATGGGAAGGTGTATACTTAAGTGCAGAAAATAAGAGACAATTCTATGTACCAGAAGGTTTTGCACATGGATTTGTAGTTTTATCTGAAACTGCAACATTTAACTATAAATGTACAGATTTCTATTCACCAGAACATGATGGTGGACTTTTATGGAACGATGAAGATGTTGCTGTAGAGTGGCCATTAGATGGGATTGAAGAAGTTTTACTTTCAGAAAAGGATAAAAATCAAAAAACATTTAAAGAGCTAGATTTACCGTTTGTTTATAAGTAAGAATCAAAATCTTTGATTTTGCAATTCGAACTTACTTATTCGACGTTAGGAGAAGGAGTTTCATATAAAAAATCAAGTGCTATGATTGTTATTGGATAAACTGAATGTAGTGGAGGTTATCGCATGAAAATATTAATAACTGGTTCAAATGGGCAATTAGGAAATGAACTTCAAAAAATAATAGCGACAGGAACTGCTGAGATTGGAGCAGTTTCAGAAAAAATTAAAAATTCAGAAGTTTTTGCTGTAGATGTAGATAAGTTAGATATAACTAATTTAGAACAAGTAAAAACTGTTTTAAAGGAAGTAAAGCCAGATGTAGTTATAAACTGTGCAGCGGCAACAAATGTTGATGGATGTGAAGCAAATAAAGATTTAGCTTTTAAAATAAATGCTTTAGGTCCTAGAAATTTAGCTATGGTTTGTGAAGAAATAGGAGCTAAAATAGTTCAAGTTTCAACTGACTATGTATTTAGAGGTGTTGGAGATACACCATTAAATGAATCAGACATAGTTGCTCCAGTAAGTTCTTACGGAAAAACTAAGCTTTTAGGTGAAGAGTTTGTAAGAGAGTTTTCATCAAAGTACTATATAGTTAGAACAGCTTGGCTTTATGGATATGTAGGACATAACTTTGTTTATACAATGATGAAGTTAGGAAAAGATAGAGATACTTTAAGTGTTGTAAATGATCAGCTTGGAAATCCTACACATGCAAATGACTTAGCATATCACATATTAAAACTTATAGAAACAGAAGAGTATGGAATATACCATTGTACAGGAAAAGGTGAATGTAGTTGGTATGATTTTGCAACAGAAATAATGAAGCTTTCAGGAAGAAATTTCAAAGTAAATCCATGTACTTCAGCAGAATATAAGAGTATGTATCCTAATTCAGCTGATAGACCAGCATATTCATCACTTGATAATATGATGCTTAGATGCACTGTTGGTGATGAAATGAGAGACTGGAAAGAAGCTTTAAAAACTTTCATGGATAACGTTGAAAAATAAATTAGTAAATTATCGATAAACTTAAAATTTGGAGATACAAGGAGAATTTAAATATGAAAACTTACTTAGTAACTGGTGGGGCTGGATTTATAGGCTCAAACTTTGTATTATACATGTTAAAAAAATATGAAGATATAAGAATAATTAATTTAGATAAGTTAACTTATGCAGGAAACTTAGAAAACTTAAAGTCAATTCAAGATGATC
>NZ_SMUS01000015.1 GCF_004353185.1 Clostridium cuniculi
CATAATATTAAATTTTATGGACTATATCATTCAAATTTTATTTTTGTAAATTATAATAGACTATTAATTATAATTTATATATTATGTTCAATTAAGCTATTTATTAAGGGGATAAAAGAGAAAGAATATTTATTTGTGGTTTTATCATTAAGTATATCTATGCTTTCTGTTAAAGCAATGATAGCTATATATGGAGTAAACAATATATCATTTTATTTGAAATTAGTTTCAGTATCAATAACATATATTAGCTTTTTAATAGTTATTTGCGGTGCGTTTATAGAATTATATATGTATATATGTAAGACAAGAATATTAAATAATAATTTTAAAATATTTTATAATTTAGTTGAAAATAATAAGCATAGTTTTATGTTTATATGTAAAGAGAATGGAGAATTATTATATGCTAATAAAAAACTGAAGAGTGAGGGATTACTAGGTAATGATATAAATTTATATAAATTTGAAGAATTGATTAAAATGAGAAATGGATCACTAGAGTCAGATGAAATTATTAAATTACTTCATGAGAATAAAGGATGGAGAGGGATAATAAAAGATGAAGCTGAGGATATAACTGTTGATTGCACTGTTCAATTAATAGAAATGGATGAGGAAAGTGCTATATCTGTTTCATTTATGGATATTTCTGATGAGATAAAAATGGAATTAGAATTTGAAAAATTAAAAGTGTATGATAAATCTAAAAATGAATTCTTTTCAAATGTTTCTCATGAATTAAGAACCCCTTTGAATGTGGTATACTCTACACTTCAATTATTAAATATGTATAGTAAAAATGAAAGTATTGATTTTAAGGAAATATATGAGAAATATAAAAAACCTTTAGATATAAATTGTAAGAGAATGCAAAGGTTAATAAATAATATTGTTGATATATCAAAGATAGATAAAGGGATTTTAAGTGCTAATTTTGGAAATTATAATATTATTGCTATTGTAGAAGATGTAACATTATCAGTTGTAAATTATGCATTATTAAAAAATATTAATATACAATTTGATACTAATATTGAAGAGCATATTATAAAATGTGATGCAACTATGATTGAACGAGTTATCCTTAATTTATTGTCAAATGCAATAAAGTTTTCTGAGCAGGATACAAACATATTTGTAAATATTTTAGTAAATGAAGAGTGGGTAGAAATAGATATAATAGATGAGGGAATTGGCATTTCAGAAAATAATAAACAGATTATATTTGAAAATTTTGTCCAAGCTGATAAATCTTTTACTCGTATGAATGAAGGTAGTGGAATGGGTCTTGGTATTAGTAAATCTATAATTAATCTTCATTCTGGAGATATAAAACTAGAAAGTACAGTAAATGTAGGCAGTACTTTTAAAATATTATTACCTAATATACAAATTGAATCTTCAGATTTTAAAATTTACAGTATTGATAAACATAATATAGAATTAGAATTATCTGATATTTATGAGGTATCTTAAAATAAATAGTTAAAATCTCAAGGAAACTTATGTATCCTTGAGATTTTTTATATTATTAGATTAAGGCTACTATATAGTAATAGATTTATTTAAGCTTTTTTTTATTTATAATATCATCTGATTTAGAGAATGTAGTAGTTAAAATATTTTTATTGGTGTTAAAGTAGAAAATAAACTAATAGTACAATTTTAAAAGTTTATTTTTAATTTATAATTTAGTATTATTATAAAAGTAAAAATCTATTTATAAAAAATAATTTAGTAAGTAGATTTTATTTAAATATAATTTTTAATAAGAAAATTTAATTTTAATAATACTAAAGGTGGGAAGAGTATGGTTAATATATTAGTTGTTGAAGATGATAAACATACAAGAAAGTTATTAGAAACTATTTTAAAAAGAGAGGGGTATTCAGTTTTAAAAGCTGAAGATGGAATAAAAGCAATGGAAGTATTAGATAATCATCATGTAGATTTGATTATTTTAGATATAATGATGCCTAATATGGATGGATATGAATTTGCACAAGAGCTTAGAGATGCAGATTGTATGATACCAATACTTATGGCTACTGCAAAACAACTCCCGGAAGATAAAAAGAGAGGATTCATAGTAGGAACAGATGATTATATGACAAAACCTATAGATACAGAGGAAATGCTTTTAAGAATTAAAGCACTTCTTAGAAGATCACAAATTGCAAGTGCTAGAAAGCTTACAGTTGGAAAGGTAGTTTTAGATTATGATACTTTAACTGTAACACGTGAAGATGAAAAGCAAACACTTCCTCAAAAGGAGTTTTATTTATTATATAAGCTTTTGTCTTATCCTGATAGAATTTTTACACGTATTCAGTTAATGGATGAAATTTGGGGGATGGAAACAGAAAGTAGTGATACCACAGTAAATGTTCATATTAATAGATTAAGAAAGCGTTTTGATTCTTATCCTGAATTTGAAATAATCTCAGTACGTGGTTTAGGATATAAGGCGGTAAAAAATAATGAATAAGATAAGTAAAAGAATAACTTTATCAATGCATTTTGGAATTTTCATATTTATTATTAATTTAATAACTACATTTATTACAGGTGTTTTAATGTATTTATCATTTTCTATAGGAATTTTAAATGAAAGAAATATTAAAAGTAGAATGGTATTACCTGTAATAACATTAGTTTCCTGTATATTGATAGGGGTTATAGTATCAGCTTGTTCAAGTAGAATGGTATTAAAAAATGTTAGAGAGTTTATTGAGGCAACAGAGAAATTATCTCGTGGAGATTTTTCTGCACGTTTAAATATAAAAAGACCACCAGAATTTCGAATATTATCTAAAAACTTCAATGCTATGGCAGAAGAATTGAGTGGAATTGAAGTATTGCGGACAGATTTTATAAATAATTTTTCACATGAATTTAAAACTCCAATTATATCAATTAAAGGTTTTGCAGAAATTTTAAAGGATGATGATTTATCTAAGGAAGAAAAAAATGAGTATCTAGATATAATTATAGAAGAGTCTAAAAGATTATCTTCTCTTGCTACAAATGTACTAAATCTTTCTAAAATAGAGACTCAGGTTATATTAAATGATATACAAAGATTTAATATTGGAGAACAAATTCGTCAAAGTATTTTGCTATTAGATTCAAAGTTTCAAGCTAAAAATATTTTGTTAGATATTAATATTGAAGATTGTTATATAAATGGTAATAAGGAAATGTTAAATCAAGTATGGGTAAATTTATTGGATAATGCTATTAAATTTAATAATAAAAATGGACTAGTTAGTGTTAATATGAAAAAGGAAGAAGGAAATATTTTTATAAATATTACAGATACAGGACTTGGAATTGTAAGGCAATCTATTCCTAAAATATTTGATAAATTCTATCAAGGAGATACATCTCATGCAACTCATGGAAATGGTTTGGGTCTTGCTATAGTTAAAAAAATAATAGAATTACATGGTGGGACAATAGAATGTGATAGTATTATTTCAAAGGGAACTAAGTTTACAATTATACTTCCTATAGAATCTAATATTAAAGACTAAATTTATGAAAAAAAGATCATACTCATTTAAAGAGAGTATGGTCTTTTTTTAGTTATGAATTAGAGTTTAGTGAAAGTTTATTTTCAGTTAATCTTTCCAATTTAGTATGTAATCAAGACAACAAGGAGGGAGATTTAATATATGTTAAAAATATTTAAGAACTTTAAGGGGAAAGAATGGATAATATTTACCATTAGTATAATCTTTGTAGTTTCACAAGTATGGCTTGATTTAAAATTACCAGATTATATGAGTGAAATTACACAACTTGTCCAAACACCTGGTAGTGAAATGAGTGAAATTTTAACTTCAGGGGGATGGATGTTGCTTTGTGCGTTAGGCAGTTTAATAGCTTCAATTATTGTTGCAGCTTTAGCTGCAACAATAGCTGCAAACTTATCTGCAAGGCTTAGATTCAAGATGTTTGATAAAGTTCAATCATTTTCTATGGAAGAAATAAATAATTTTTCTACAGCAAGCTTAATAACACGTTCTACAAATGATATTACTCAAATTCAAACTTTTATAGTTATGGGATTACAAGCTTTAGTAAAAGCACCTATACTTGCAGTATGGGCAATATTAAAAATTGTAGGTAGAAACTGGCAGTTGTCGTTAACTGTAGCTGCTGCTGTAATTGTATTAATGGTTATTGTTGTTATTTGTATAGTATTAGCGCTTCCAAAGTTTACAATACTTCAGCAATTAACAGATAATTTAAATCGTGTTTCAAGAGAAAATCTTTCAGGTATTTCTGTTACTCGTGCATATAATGCAGAAAAATACCAAGAAGATAAATTTGAAGTTGCCAATAATGATCTTACAAAGGTTAACTTATTTACTAATAGAGTTATGGCAATGCTTATGCCGACTATTACTTTTATAATGAGTGGTGTTAGCCTTGCAATTTACTGGGTAGGAGCAATACTAATTCAAAATGCTGCTCTTCCAGATAAGATGGGATTATTTTCTGATGTGATAGTATTTTCGTCCTATGCAATACAAGTAATAATGGCATTTATGATGCTAGTTATGGTGTTTATTTTGATGCCACGTGCTACTGTAGCTGCAAAAAGAATTAATGAGGTATTAGATACTAAGGCAACAATAAAAAACGGTACAATAACACAATCTCCAGTTGGAGTACTTGGAGAAGTAGAGTTTAAAAATGTAAGCTTCAAATATCCAGATGCAGATGATTATGTTATAAAGAATATTAGTTTTAAAGCTAATAGAGGAGAAACAATTGCATTTATTGGAGCAACAGGTGCAGGAAAAAGTACATTAATTAATCTTATTCCGCGTTTTTATGATACTACAGAAGGTGAAGTATTAGTTGATGGAGTTAATGTAAAAGAGTATGATCAAAAGTATCTTAGAAATAAGTTAGGATATGTTTCTCAAAAAGTTACTTTATTTGAAGGGACAATTGAATCAAATGTAGCTTTTGGAGAAAATGGAAAAGCTGAAATTACAAAAAATGATGTTGTTTATGGTGTGTATGCAGCACAAGCATCTGAGTTTGTAGAAAAATTAGAGGGTGAATATGAGGCACATATTTCAGAAGGTGGTACTAATCTTTCTGGAGGGCAAAAGCAACGTATATCTATAGCAAGAGCAATAGCTCGTTATCCAGAAATATTAATTTTTGATGACTCTTTTTCAGCACTTGATTATAAAACAGATAGTAAACTTCGTAAGTTCTTAAAAAAGGAAAGCATAGGCACAACAATGCTTATAGTTGCACAAAGAATTAGTAGCATAAAAGATGCAGATAAGATTATCGTATTAGAAGATGGTCAAATGGTTGGGATTGGAAAACATGATGATTTAATGAAAACATGTAATGTATATAGAGAAATTGCATATTCACAACTTTCAAAAGAAGAGTTAGCTGTAGATAAAGAAGTAGCTTGTTCAGAAGTTACAAAGGAGGAGGTTGTATAATGGGTAAAAAGAAAAAATCAGAAAAGAACTTAGGTAAACTTATAACTTATTGTAAAAAGTATATTCCAGTAATAGTTATTGCTCTTATAAGTTCAGTAATAGGAACTATATTATCTTTAATTGGACCAGATAAGCTTTCAGAAATGACAGATATAATTACAGATGGAATAATGACTAATATTGATTTAGAGAAAATAACGTCTATAGGTTTAACACTAGTTGCTATTTATGTTCTTAGTGCCATTTTAACTTTTTCTCAAGGATATATTATGGCAACTGTTACTCAAAAGGTTTCTAAAGGATTAAGAAGTGATATCTCTAAGAAGATAAATAAATTACCTATGTCATATTATAATAATAACACTACTGGTGATTTACTTTCTCGTGTTACAAATGATGTAGATACAATAGGACAAGCATTAAACCAAAGTGTAGGAACATTAATAAGTGCAATATGTTTATTTTTTGGATCTTTAATTATGATGTTAAAGACAAACGTTATAATGACAGTAGCTGCAATTTTAGCTACTATGATTGGATTTGGATTAATGATTATTATTATGAAAAATTCACAAAAATACTTTAGACGCCAACAAGATTATCTTGGTAAAATAAATGGTCATATTGAAGAGGTATATTCAGGTCATACTGTTATAAAAGCATATAATGCAGAAAAACAAATGGATAGTAAATTTAGAGATTTAAATTCTAGACTTAAAAATAGTACCTTTAGAGCACAATTTTTATCTGGACTTATGATGCCTATTATGACTTTTATAGGTAATTTAGGTTATGTTGTAGTTTGTATAGTTGGTGCAGCACTTGCAATGAATGGAAATATTTCATTTGGGGTAATTGTAGCATTTATAATGTATGTTAGATACTTTACTCAGCCTTTAGCTCAAATGGCACAAGCAGTACAAAATTTACAATCAGCAGCGGCTGCAAGTCATCGTGTATTTGAATTTTTAGAAGCAAAAGAAATGGAAGATGAAAGTCATAAGACGCTTTCTCTTGAAAATGCTAAAGGAAAAGTAGAATTTAAAAATGTTAAGTTTGGATATGAAGGTTCAGATAGAATTATAATAAATGACTTTTCTACAATTGCAAAACCTGGTCAAAAGGTTGCTATTGTTGGACCTACAGGAGCTGGTAAATCAACACTAGTAAATTTATTAATGCGTTTTAATGAAATAAATAGTGGAGAAATTTTAATTGATGATATTTCTACAAAGGATTTAACAAGGGAAAATATTCATGATTTATTTTGTATGGTACTACAAGATACATGGCTATTTGAAGGTACAATTAGAGAAAATTTAGTATATAACAAAAAAGATGTTTCTGACGAAGCAATTAAAAAGGCATGTAGGGCAGTTGGATTAGATCACTTTATTGAAACATTACATGATGGATATGATACTATTTTAAATGATAAAGTTAATTTATCCGCAGGTCAAAAACAACAGCTTACAATTGCAAGAGCAATGATTAAAGATGCTCCAATGTTAATTTTAGATGAAGCTACAAGTTCAGTAGATACAAGAACAGAACTTTTAATTCAAAATGCAATGGATAAACTTATGGAAGGTAGAACTTCATTTGTAATTGCTCATAGACTTTCAACTATAAAGAATGCTGATGTTATTCTTGTATTAAAGGATGGAGATATTTTAGAGAGTGGTAATCACGATGAACTTATTGCTAAGGATGGATTCTATGCTGAATTATATAATAGCCAATTTGAACAAGCAGCTTAAATTAAAAGCATTAAGGGATAAGATTTAAAGGATAAAAAGAGGTAATAGGTTGTCTTAATAGAAACAGCATATAATCTCTTTTTATTATTTATTTAAAGAGAAGTATTAGATATAAGTGTTTTATATGGATAATAATCTGAAAAGGTAGTAAAATAGTATTAAAGATTTTTGGGGTAAACCTAATATAAAAGTGGGTGAGCATTTTGAACAAGTCAGTTAAAGAGTTTCTGGAATGGATTCTAAAATATTTAGTAATTATTGTGACTACTATAGCTTTAGTTCTAGGAGGAAATTTATTATTTATTGAAACTCATAAAGTAATTTCTCAAAAAAAATCATTTATACTTTATACTATATCTTCAGAGAGTATGGCAGCGATTATGGTGCTTATTGCTTCGGTTATATGTATAATAATATTTAAACTTAATAGAAGATTTTTAACTAAAAAGGTATCTTCTAAGAGTAAGGGAAAGCTAATATATGATAATATGGACTCCTATAGTCCTTTAGTAAGATGGACTATAAAGGTTGATAGAGATATAAATAAGTTTGCAAAAAGTAATTTAATAAAAGTATTATATATTGTTTTTGTAGTTGGAATTATTGTATTTAGCTATACTAACTATACTGCAGTAACAAATAATGAAATAATTCATAAAACAGTATTTTCAGATAAGGTATATTATTATGATGATGTAGAAAAACTAGAATTAGGCTTCACTAAAGGTAAAGAAAGTAATGTATACTATAATTTAGTTATGAGTGATGGTACAAAAATAAGCTTAATTGGAGGATCTATTGAAGTAGTTGATGAAAATTATGAGAATGTTATATATGAAATAGATAGTAAATTGAAAAGTTTGGGAAAAGATAAAGTAGTTGATAAATTTTATATAGAAGATTTTAAAAATCAAGGTTATAGTCAAGATTATGTAGAAAGAGTACTAAGGTTATTTGAAGAATAATTAAAAAAATTATCTCATTAAAATTATGAGATAATTTTTTTATTTTTAAAATAGTCAAACTTAAAAAATAGTAAAAATAAAAAAGAGCATGAATTTATAATTTTTATTTAAGTATTTTTGGGTTTTATATGTCTATGTTATAATTGTTAAAAATAATAGATAGATAAAAAGAGGTATATTATGAAAAGAAAAAGAAATGTAGTTATATTAATATTAATTTTCTTATTTATTATAGGAAGTATATCATTTATTATTATGAATAAGCGAAATAATCCAATAATAAATGAAGAAATAAAAAGTGAAACTATAGATAATGAAGAAATAACTGAAGGGCTAGAATTTTTAAATGCTATCTCTGGTGTTAAAGCTGAAAATTTAGAAATAATAAATAACCCTGTAATTGGAGTTAGAGGAAAAATTTTTGCACCTAAAATAGCCATATTAAATGGGATAAATTATTTTTTAGATAATACTAATAATGATAAAATGAAAAACATTGAACTTGATATACAAAATAATAGCATTGATATTTATGTAAATTATGCAGTTACAGATAAGATTGATACGCCAATTAAAGTTAACATAACTCCATCTTTAAACAATAATAATGATTTAGTCATTGATATTGTTTCAGTTAAGATTCTTGATTTGAAGCTAGCAGATTTTTTTGTAAATTTAGCTTTAAAGACATTTGTAAAAGATTGGTTTATTAGTAGTGATATTAAGGTTGAATATGAAAATAGCAAAGTAATTCTTTCTAAAGAAAACTTTAATGGAATAACACTGAACTCTATTTTAGTCAAGGATGATGGAATATCTTTAGATATGATAATTGAAGCAGAAAAGTTAATTAAGTAATATTAAAAAAGTACCTAAGATAAAAAGTATAATTGTATCTAATAATATAAAAGAGTGATATATATGAACTACTTATATACAGAAGGAATCAAATGATATTTCAAGGTTTTAAAATAGGAGGTGATCAAGTTATTATTATGAACGGATTTTTTCAAGATAATATAAATGATATTAATGGAAAGGATATAAATATTTTAATTGATAATTACATGCCACTTATAATAAAGACTGTAAGTTCAATTACGGGAAGATATGTGTCAGTTAAAAATGATGATGAGTTTAGTATTGCATTAATGGCTTTTAAAGAAGCTGTTGATAAATATGATGAAAATAAAGGGATATTTTCATCATTTGCAAAGCTTGTAATTAGCAGCAGAGTCAAAAATCATCTTGTTAGAGAAAATAAACATAATAAAGTAGAATCTATAGAGGAGTTAAGTGAAAGTGGAATTAATATTGAAGATATTTATCATACTGAAATAGAAGGCAGTGATGAAATTTCAATAGAAATAGGTAAGCTTAAAGATGAAATAAATAAGTTTGGATTTTCTTTTGAGGATCTGGTAGAAGAGGCACCAAAGCATGATGATACTAGAAAAAGAGCAATATCAATTTCTGAAAAAGTTAATGATGAAGTTATATTAAAGAATTTTATGTATGAAAAAAGAAGATTGCCAATAAAACAAATTTCTTTAAAGTTTTCTGTTACAGAAAAAATACTTAAAAGAAGTAAAAGATTTATTATTTCGGTAGTAATAATATTAGATAAGAATTTTAGAAACTTAAAGTTATGGGTAAGGAGGTGAAAATATGTTTAAAGCAATTGTTATGGAAATAAAAGAGAAGTATATAATTGTTATGAAAGAGGGAGGCGAAATAGTTAGAGTAAATAAAAAAGAGGGGTTAAAAGTAGGAGAAATAATATTTTGTTTAGATGAAGATATTTATAATGTAAAAGTAGAATCTAAAAATAAAACTTTAAAAACTTGGTTAATTCCTTTAGGGGCAGTTGCTGCACTTATAATTATTTTAATTAATCCAATATTTAATATGTTTTCACCTAGCTTAAATACCACTTATGCAGTATTAACTTTTGATGTTAATCCTAGTATTGAGTTTGATTTAGATAATGAAGGAAAAATACTAAATGTTAAAGGTATAAATAATGATGCAAACATGTTAAATATAGAAGTTATAAAAGGATTAACAGTAGAGGAAGGTGCTATTAAATTAAAGGAAATTTTGACTAGTGAGAATTACCTTGGTAATGGCAATTCTATTTTAGTTGGATTCTCATTCTTAGGTGGAGATAATCTTGAATATGAAGAGAGAGTTCAAAATATAGTAAAAACTACTTTTACTGATACAAATATAGCATTTATTAAAGGAAATGAAGAAAGTTTAGCTAAAGCAGAAGAGCAAGGTATAAGTTTAGGTAAATATGAAGCTATAGCAAAGCTCGATGAAGATGGAGTTGAGGAAGCTTTTGAAAATTTAAGTACTCAAGAACTACTAGAACTACTAAAAGCTAATAATAGTAATGTATTTTTAAATGAAGATGCACTAGATGAGCTTCAAGATGAGATTGAAGATAGATTAGAAGATGAAACTGAAGATAAAGAAGATGATGATCATGAAGATTATGAAGATGAAGAATATGATGATCATGATTAATAAAAAAATCGTACTATTTTTATAGTGCGATTTTTTTTTATGTTTTAAAAGTAAATAATATATTATTAATTATGACTATAAACAAACAGTAATATTGAATAATTATATTGAATAAAATAGTATATACAAATAAAAAAATTATATAATATGAAAGATAAAGGAAGGATTGTAATGGATAATTTAGTATTCAACATATGTGAAAGAAGTGAAAAGGGAAACAAATTAAGAAGAAATGGAGAAATTCCATGTATTATTTATGGAAATGACCGTAATAAATCTTTAGCTGTTAAAATGACTAAAAAAGAAATGATTAGATTATTAAAATATCCTAAAAGTTCAATTGTATCTTTAAGGTTAAATGGAGTTTTGAAAAAATGTATAGTTAAGGAAATGCAACAAGATGCTTTTGGAAAGATAATTCATATAGATTTCCAAAGTATAAATAAAGGTGATGTAGTTAAATTGAAAATTCCAGTAAATTTTGTTGGACAAGAAGCTTTAGATTCTAAAGGTTTATTATTAGAGTCTTTTATTACAGATGTTGAATTACAAGGAGAGGCAGATAAATTTCCAGATACTTTAACTGTGGACGTATCAAAATTAGAAGAAGGAAGTCAAATTTTTATTAAGGATTTATCTATACCAAGTGAAATTGTATTAGAAAGTAATGGTGACTTAGCAGTGGCTAAAATAAGTTATAATTCTAGGAATAAAGATGTAAATCAAGAGCAAATAGAATAATATTATTTTAGAAGATTTATTATTTAAAATATTTATAATTTGAAATAAGTTGAGGAAGCTTCTGTAAAGTTTTTTACTTTTACGGAAGTTTTCTTATTTTTATAAAATTTGAAATAACTATTGACTCTATAGTTACTATAGAGTTTATCATGATTAAGGAAACAAAATATGGAGGTATAATCATGATAAAAGAGTTTTTTAAATATGCACTTCCTTCAGCTGTAGCCATGTTTGTTTCATCACTATATACAATAATTGATGGGATTTTTGTTGGACAAGGTGTTGGAGATTCTGCGTTAGCAGCAGTTAATATAGTTATGCCATTTACTATAATGCTATTTGGAATTGCAACAATGTTTGCAGTTGGTGGTGGAGACCTTGTATCAAAGAATATAGGGAGTAATAATAAAGATAAAGCATTAAAGATATTTAGACAAGTTTTTAAGTTTTTACTAATTTTAAGTATATGTATAAGCTTAATTTCTATAGTATTTTCAAAAGGAATAGTAAAAATATTAGGTGCTACAGATAATTTAGTTCCACTAGCTTCAACTTATTTAAAATATTATAGTTTATTCTGTATTCCAAATTTAATAGGAATTGCTTTAAATAGTTTTGTTAGAAATGATGGTAGACCAAAGCTTGCAATGATATCGACTTTATCAGGTGCAGTAACTAATATAGTTTTAGATTATATATTTATATTTCCATTAAGTCTTGGAATAAAAGGTGCTGCTATTGCAACTGGACTTGGGCAAATAGTTACTATAGCTATATTAATACCTCATTTTATAAGTAATAAAGGGATTTTAAAATTTGGAAATGTTAGATTAGAAAAAGAAACAATAAAAGAATTCATAAATATAGGTTTTCCATCTTTCTTTGCAGAAGTAAGTTTTTCTATAATAATATTCTTTATGAATTTAGCCTTGGTTAACTATGGGGGAGAAACTTCCTTATCGTCATTTGCAATAATTAATTATATAACAACTAATATTTATATGGTATTATTAGGATTATCCCTTGGTGTACAACCATTGTTAAGTTATAACTATGGAGCAAAAAAATCAGATAAAATGCTGGAATACTACTCTATAACAATGAAAACAGCATTTATAATAAATATAGTGTTTATAGGTGTATGCTTTGTGTTTGGAAAGAGTATGATATCAATTTTTACTTCAGACTCAACAATTGCTAATATTGCATATATAGGTTTAAACTTAATAAATATTGCATTTATTATGGTAGGTTTTAATTTAACAAGTACAGTCTATTATCAAGCAATAAGTAAACCTAAAATTTCAAATATTTTCTGTATTTGTAGAAGTATATTATTACTTCCTATATCATTATTTATTTTATCTAAATTGCTAGGAATTAATGGTATATGGATTAGTTTATTTATTTCTGAGTTGCTAACTTTTATTATATTGAGGTATTCTATTAATATTAAGTCTTATACTATAAAGGCTATTGAAAATTCAAATTAACTTAGGAGACTTTTAAGATGGAAACTTATTTTTCAGTTGGAGAAATATCTAAATTAACCAATGTTCCAATTCAAACATTAAGATATTATGATAAAATGGGACTTCTTAAGCCAGCTTATATAAATGAACAAAATAATTATAGGTATTATTCATTAAATCAATTTATAAAGATTGATTTATTAAAGCAGTGCAAGCTTATAGGATTGTCATTAAAGGAAATAGAAGAGCTATTAAGAAATGAAGTATCAGTAGATTCTATGTTGAAGCTAATTGATAAACAAAGAAGGGTATTAGATGAAAAAATCAAGGAACTTGAAGTTGTTAAATCCTATATTAACTTTTTAGATGATAGATTAAAAGAAACTAAAGAGGTTGAAGAAAATAAAATATTTATTAAGTATAATGATGAAAGAGTAGTTAAAAAGTATGAATGTATATTAAAAGACGAAAAAGATATAGAATTAAATTTAAGAAAAATTTTACTTGAGTCAGAAAAAGATAATTGGATGTTACATTCTGAATTAGTATTTCGAGCATCATTAGATATATTACAAGTAGAAGATAAGGTGGTTTATAATGCTATAATGCTTTATAAACATGAAAATATATGTGAAGAGACTGGAAATGTAATACTACCAAGAGGGAATTACCTTACCATGTATTATGATGATGGATATAAGAATAATTTAAGATATTACAAAATGATGCTTGATTATATTAATAAGAATAATATAGAAACAGTCGGTGATTTTAATGAATTTTCTATATTATCAAGAGTAAATACTAAAGAGGCTGAAAAATCTATAATTCAACTAGAAATACAAATTAAATAATAGTATAAGAATTATTATATAAATAAACCTAACGAAGTGAATATTTTCTTTAGGTTTATTATTTTTTATAATTTAATAAAATTATTGCGTTGGAGTTAACTCTAAGTGATATTATATTAATATAAAGGTTTTAAGAGTGAAATTAAAGTATAATAAATATGAAAAATTAATATAGATTAAGGGGAAGATTAAATGACAATTACAGAGGTTAGTAAAAAGTATGGATTATCAGCAGATACATTACGTTATTATGAAAGGATTGGACTAATTCCACCAGTACATAGAAATAGCAGTGGTAATAGAGATTATACAGAAAATGACTGTAAATGGGTAAAATTCATAAAGTGTCTTAGAAGCGCAGGCCTTTCTATTGAAATTCTTATTGAGTATGTTGATTTATTTCAAAAAGGTAGTGATACAATTTCAGCAAGAAAAGAATTATTATTTGAGCAAAGGAAGCAAATTGCTGAAAAAATTAATGAATTACAAGATACATTAAAGTTTTTAGATAAAAAGATAGATGGATATGAAGAGCGTATGTTGAAATTTGAAGAGGAATTAAAAATAAGTGATTAGTGAAAAGGTATTAGAAAAATAAAGTTACATATCATCCCATAAGAAGTTCATTGGAGTAATTTCTTATGGGATTTTTATTTTTTAATTAAAAGCAAGTTATTAATAATATTAAACATAATTGAATAAATATAATATTATTTAACTATGTTTAAGGAGCAAATAAAAATATGAATGATGAATTTTTATTAAATAATAAAGAGTTTAGAGGATTTTGCATATATCGGCTAATTTTTGGAATTAGTTATAGTTTGTTAATACCAATTATACCGTTGTTTTTTAAATCTATTGGTATGGGAACTGTAACAATAGGAATAGTAATTTCGTTATATGGAGTTAGTAAAACCTTAATTCAAATTCCATTTGGAATTATTTCTAATAATATAGGAGACAAATTAACATTAAAGTTAAGTTTAATATTAATGTCCTTAATTCCAATTGCTTATGTATTATTTGGTACAAGCTTTAAAGCAGGTACTATTTATGTTCTTCAGGGGGCTATACTTGGAATAGCCGCACCAGCAACATATTCTATATTAGCTAGAACTTTGGATCCAAAAAGGAGAGGAGCATGTACGGGATTAGCATCAGCAGTATTTACATTAGGAGGTGGTATAGGTGCAGCAATAGCAGGGTATATATTAGCAAAAGCAAAAAGCTTTAATGTTATATTTTATATATCATCAGTAGGTATATTTTTTACTTTAGTATATGTAACATTTAGAGTTAAAAAAGTTAAAAATATAAATGTAAAAGTTAAAAATAATGATAATATAAATGATATTTTATATGAAATAAAAATAAGAAATTTAAGTTATAAGATTATTATTTTAGCAGCAAGTGCATTTTTAGGGGATTATATATATTCATGTGTAGTAGCGTTAATTCATTTTTATGGACAAGAAGTATTAGGGGTATCAACTATTTATACATCTTCAATAATATCAACATATTTATTAGTTTTTGGTTTAGCTGCACCTATAGCAGGATGGGTTAGTGATAGAATTGGAAATAGAAAGCAATTTATTTTATCATTTTCTATAATGAATTTAACATTATTAGGATTAATAATAACTCGAAATATAACAATTTTTACTGTAATAATTGTTATATATTTTTTAGGAGCTACTTTTCTTAATGCGGTAGTACAAAGTTCCCTTTCAGAATTTGGATCTATTCCTAAAATTCAAGGTTTTGTATTTGGATTTGT
This sequence comes from Clostridium cuniculi, assembly GCF_004353185.1. Lineage (GTDB taxonomy): Bacteria > Bacillota > Clostridia > Clostridiales > Clostridiaceae > Clostridium > Clostridium cuniculi. The sequence continues at coordinate 15,594 of NZ_SMUS01000015.1, forward strand.
AGGAGCATCTGAATCATTAGGTTATGCCGTTGGTCCATTAATATCATCCTGGATTTATAACTTTAATAAAAACTATTTATTTTTAGGTTTATTAATAGTATCTATTTTAGTTACGTTGATATATGTTTTTTTATATTCTAAATCCAATAAATAATATATGAATAATAAAAACTATAGTAATAAATACTAAAATAAGAGTATTTTGTTTTATTGTATAGGAGTATATTATGAGTATAAAAGATAATATAGTATTTAAGAAAAAAGAATTATTGTATTTTTGTATTCAGAGACTTTTATTTGGATTTAGTTATAGCTTAATGATACCAATAATTCCATTATACTTTAATACATTAGGATTAGGCACATTTATAATAGGTATAGTAATGTCTGTATATGGCATCTCAAAGGCTCTTGCTCAAGTTTTAGTTGGGATTGTATGTGATAAATTAGGAGATAAATTAGTATTAATAATTTCTTTTGGATTGATGACCTTAGTTCCTTTATTATATACATTTACTAATAGTGGTTTTATGGCTAGTATTATTTATATACTTCAAGGCGCTGTTCTTGGCATATCTGCTCCAGCAACATTTTCATTATTATCAAGATCATTAGATGAAGATAAAAGAGGCGAATGTACAGGATATGCATCAGCTGTTTTTACTCTTGGCGGTGCAATTGGAGCTATTATTGGAGGTTTTATATTTACAAAATTAAATAACTATAAATTAGTATTTTATTTAACTTCAATTGGAATTTTATTAACAATAATATTTATAATTATAAAAATTAGAAAAGCTAAATTTGTTAACAAGTGTAAAAAAGAGAAAGAAAGTATTAGTTGTAAAATAAAAGGAATAATAGAAACAATAAAAAATGAAAGACTATTAGCTAAAATAATTCTTTTAGGTTGTATTGCTTTATTAGGTGATTTTATTTATGGAGCTATAGTATCTATTTTTCCTTTTTATGGGCAAGAAGTGTTAAATTCTACTCCTTTTTATACATCAGTAATAATTTCAATTTACTTATTTGTATTTGGAATTTTTGCACCTTTAGGTGGAGTGACTAGTGATAAAATAGGTGTAAAGAAGCAATTAATTATATCATTTATGGTTATGATAATATCTTTATTTACATTATCAATGGTAAAAAGTATAGTAGTATTTACCATAGTAATCATTATATATTTTTTAGGTGCAACTTTTTTAAATTCAGCTCTTCAAAACTCTCTACTTAAGTTTGGAGAAAATGAAAAAATTAAAGGAATAGTTTTTGGAGTTGTAGGTGCATGTGAATCTCTAGGATATGCAATAGCACCTATTATATCATCTTGTATATATGAATTAAATAAAAGATATTTTTTCCCTATATTATTAATTTCAACAGTAATAATTTATGTTATTTTTTTATTATTAAAAAAGAAAGTTTTTAGTGCATAAATTTCCTAAATTTATTTTTTTAGGAAATTTTTTTGTTTTATTAAGAGTATTATATAAAGAATAGTGAAAATATGGAGGTGTAAAAAATTAGAGATTTAATATATCTATATATTGAAAGACGAGATTTCTTTTTGGAGTTAACATTAGAACATCTAAAGATTTCAGGAATATCTATATTTATAGCAACTGTTTTAGGTGGAATATTAGGTATTATAATAAGTGAATATAAAAAGACATCAACTTTAGTTCTATCAATAACAAATTTTCTTTATACCATTCCATCAATATCTTTACTTGGATTTTTAATACCTTTTTCGGGGATTGGAAATACTACAGCAGTTATAGCCCTTACAATATATGCATTGTTACCAATGATTAGAAATACATATACAGGAATAGATAATATAGATCCATCTATTATAGAATCCGCAAGGGGAATGGGCAGTACTGAGTTTCAAATATTATATAAAGTTAAAATTCCATTAGCTACTACAGTAATTTTAGCTGGCTTTAAAAATATGGTTGTTATGACAATTGCTCTTACAGGTATTGCTTCTTTTATTGGAGCAGGAGGATTAGGTGTTGCAGTTTATAGAGGAATTACAACAAATAATTCAACACTAACAATAGCAGGAAGTTTGTTAATTGCATTATTAGCTTTAATAGCTGATTTCTTAATTGGTGAAATTGAAAAGAAAATAAAAAAAAGCTGGAGGTTAGGTTAATGAAATATATGAAAAGATTTCTAGTTATTATATTAATTGCACTACTATCTATACCATCATTTGGTTGTTCTAATAAAAGTGATACTATTAAAATTGCGACAAAGCCAATGACAGAACAATTTATATTGGGTGAAATGATAAAATTACTTATTGAAGATAATACAGATTTAAATGTAGAAATTACAAAAGGAATAGGTGGAGGTACTAGTAATATACATCCAGCAATAGTAAAGGGAGATTTTGATCTTTATCCAGAGTACACAGGTACAGGTTGGAGTTTCGTATTAAAGGAAGATGGAATTCCAGATGATGAAACTTTATATAAGGAATTACAAGAAAAATATAAAAATAATTATGATTTAAGTTGGATTGGATTATATGGATTTAATAATACTTATGGATTAGTAATAAGAAAAGATTTGTCAGAAAAATATAATATAAAAACTTATTCAGATTTAGCAAAATACTCAGAAGATTTAACTTTTGGAGCTGAGTATGATTTTTATGAAAGAGAAGATGGTTTTGATGCTTTATGTGAAGAGTATGGAATGAGTTTTAAAAAATCTGTAGATTTAGATATAGGTCTTAAGTATAATGCTATAAATTCTAAAGAAATAGATGTAATGAATGTTTTCACAACAGATGGACAACTAGCTGATTCTGATGTTGTGTTGTTAGAAGATGATAAAAATTTCTATCAAACCTATTATTGTGGAACTGTTATACGTAACGATATACTAAAAAAGTATCCAGAACTTGAAGAGGTATTAATGAAAATGAATAATATTTTAACAGAAAGTGAGATGGCTGAATTAAATTATAGGGTTGAATCTAAAAAAGAAGATGAAAAGAAAGTTGCAGAAGATTTCTTAAGAGATAAGGGATTGTTAAAGTAATATTTAATAGGGGAGAATAATGAAGGAAAGAAGTCTTATAGAAGTAGAAAATGTAAAAAAAGTATATGGAGATAAATTGATATTAAAAAATATTAATTTAAAGATTGATAAAGGGGAATTTGTTACTATTATTGGAAGTTCAGGATGTGGTAAAACTACTTTTTTAAAATTAATTAATGGATTAGTTAAGCCGGATTTTGGACAAGTCTATGTAAATAATTATGATATATCTACGATAGATAAAATAGCTTTAAGAAGAGGGATAGGCTATGTAATACAAGAGATTGGATTATTTCCACATATGAATGTAAGAAAAAATATATCGTATATTCCCAATTTAATAAAAAAAGATAGTAAAGAAAAAGTTGAAAATAGGGTTAAGGAGTTAATAAAAGTTGTAGGATTAAAAGAAGATATGTTAGATAGATATCCAAATGAACTGTCAGGTGGACAGAGACAAAGAGTTGGAATTGCAAGAGCATTAGCTAGTGATCCAAAGATTTTACTTATGGATGAACCTTTCGGAGCTATAGATGAAATAACAAGAAGACTTTTACAAGATGAAATATTACGTATATATAAGCAGTTCAATATGACTATTATATTTATAACACATGATATTAAGGAAGCATTAAAATTAGGGACTAGAGTAATTGTGATGGATAAAGGTGAGATAGTTCAAAATGATACGCCAGAGGAAGTAGTAAGAAATCCAAAAACAAGTTTTGTTAGAAATTTAATTGGAGCATAATTTTTTTAGAAAGCTTATTTCATAGATAAGTAAACTTTAAATTTTACTTATTATGAAATAGCTTTTTTTATTTGGAAAAGGTACCTAAAATTAAAAATATTAATGTATTTAATAGTGAATAAAGAAATCGGAGGAATTTAAATTATGAAAAAATTAATGATTGGTTTAGTATTAACAGCTGTATGTGGAGTAGGAGTAACAACTTGGGCAGCAACAAATAATAGGATGATAAATAATGATAAAAGTTATGTAGGAGTTACACCAGTAAATAATACTGCTAATGAAAATATTGAAGTCTTAAAATCTGAAATAGAAAGTTATATAAATAATAAGTATGGTTCTAATTGGGCAGTAGATTTATATGAAAAGAATGGCGAAGAGTGGGATGATATTTTAGAAAATGAGTTAGAAGTTCAATTTGGAAAGAAATATGATGATATAATAGAAAATATAATAGAGTTAAAGGAAAGAGAATTAGGTTTAGGCAAGGATTTAGATGATATATACGATAAGTATGATGATAACTACGATTTTGATGATAAGTATGATGACAATGATTAAGATGACATGTATGATTATGATGAGGATAATGATTTAGATGATATTGATAATATAATATTTTAAGATAGGATACACTATAATAAACGGAAGATTTTTTTATACTAAAATAAGATAACGGATGTGATTTATAGTGGATAAACTTAAAGATATAAATATTTTTAGATGCTATACTTTAGACTATATTGGAAAATATCGTTTTTATGAGGAAGAAGAATTTATAGAAGCTGTTAAAGATGGAGAATATATTTTAGAAAATCTAAAAGAGAGTAATAGATTTGATTATAATCAAGCATCATACACATTTACTAAGTTTGGAAATATAAGCGAAGGAATAACTGAAAAGAATGTTACATTAGAGATAGAAAAAGATAATATAAATGTAATGCTTAATGGAAAAATAACTCATTTAGACTTAATATATAAAATGGAAGTTAAGAAACTTGAAGATCATTATAGAGTGGCAACAAGAATAAGTGAAAAAGGCGAAAATGTTTCAGCTCTATTATATATTAATCTAAATGATGGTGATGAATGTTTAAAAGCATTAGAATCTGTAAAAGAATTTCAAGAGAATTTAAAAAATTCATCTAATAAGTAAATAATTTAATTGCAAATAAAGTTTAATATTGATAAATTTTCAAAAAACATATATACTAAATATGTAAAATTTATATACTCAGAGTAATTCTGAGAGAGGTTCGTAACCATCCCTCTATAAAAAACTAGGACCCCTAATAAACTTTAAGTTTCTTAAAGATGTTAGGATAATTTTGTTGTGAAAATTTCAATAAAATAATACTAGATTTTAATATATGAGGGAGCTATTAAGTATAGCTCCCTTTATTTTGTGATGGAATGAACTATAGGTTTATTCCTTTTTTTATTTACTCAATATAAATTTTATATTTATTTAGTAAAGGAGCAGATAAAATGAAAAAGAAAGTAATAATTGATTGTGATCCAGGTATAGATGATTCATTAGCTTTAATTTTAGCATTGAATTCACCTGAACTAGAAATTGTAGGGATTACTACAGTTTCAGGAAATGTTAAAGCAGATCAAGGTGCAAAAAATGCATTAAAGGTATTGAAGATTATGAATAGAGAAGATATACCTGTATATATTGGAGAAGAGGTTCCATTAGAGAGAGAACTTATAACAGCTCAAGATACACATGGAGAAGATGGCCTTGGTGAAACTAATTATGAAGAGGCAGATGTAAAAATTAATTATGGTGGTGTTGACTTCATTTTAGAGAATTCAAGGAAAGGAGATATAAGTGTAATTGCATTAGGTCCATTAACTAATCTGGCAAAAGCAATAGAAAGAGATGAAGAAGGATTTAATATGATAAATGAAATAGTTTCAATGGGAGGAGCTTTTAGATCTCATGGAAATTGTTCGCAAGTTGCAGAGTTTAATTATTGGGTAGACCCTCATGGGGTTAAAGAGGTTTTTGATAGAAGTAAAGTACCTTTTTCAATGGTTGGATTAGATGTTACTAGGGAAATAATATTAACCCCTAACCTTATAGAACTTATTAAGCAAATAGGAGGGGATATAGCTAATTTTATTGTAGATATAACTAGGTTTTATGTTGATTTTCATTGGAAGCAGGAAAGAACTTTAGGCTGTGTAATAAATGATCCTTTAGCAGTAGCTTATTTTATAGATAGGACTCTTTGTGACGGTTTTACATCTTATTTAGATATAGTCACAGATGGAAAAGCAGTAGGACAAACTTTAGTTGATGTAGGAAATTTCTATAGAAAAGAGCATAATGGTCGTATATTGACAAAAGTAGATTCTAAAAGATTTATGAAAATGTTTCTTGAAAGAATATTTCCAGAAAGTAAAAATGATATTGCAATAGTGCTTAATAATCCTAAGTATGGAGTTAACTAATTAAAATATAAATAAGTGGGGGATTTTATTATGAAAAGAAGTAATACCTTTAAAATTACAATTATGTCTATAGCTGTTGTAATAAATATTGTAGGTGCATTTATTGCTACAACATTAAAATTACCAATATTTATTGATACAATAGGAACATTTTTATCTGCATTTTTATTTGGACCTGTTAGTGGAATGTTAACAGGAATGGTAACTTCATTAATTAATGGATTAACTTTTGATCCATATTCACTATATTTTATTCCAGTTCAAGCAATTATAGGTTTAATGGCAGGAATATGTTATAAAAAGAATTTATTTAAAGGTAAATTTTTAATTTTAGGAATTATAATAACAACTGTAATGGGATCCATTGTAGCATCATTAATTTCAGCTTTTGTTTTTGGTGGTATAACTTCTTCTGGTACTTCTTTTATTGTAATGTACTTAAAGGAAGCTGGAGTAAATATAGTAACAAGTGTATTTTCTACACAAATATTATTTGATTTAATAGATAAGGGAATTACAGTTTTACTTGTATTAACAATACTAAAAGCGTTGCCTGCAAATATAAAGGTTACAAGCCGAGTATAAGATATAAAATAATCATACTGAAATTATATATATGATTTTGGTATGATTATTTTTATATTTTATTGAGATACTATGAATAATCTAATATAATAATGTTAATTAATTTTAAGAAAAAGTAATAAATAAGAAAGATGTGATTATTTGAGTAATAAATTAAAAGTAGATTTAAGCGATGTAATAGAATGTATAGAATTTGAAGGAGAATTATTACAACATTACTATAATAAAAATACAGGTGTTATAATGTATATAGAGGATAGTAGTACTGCGACTTACAAAGCTGATGATATACATAATTTAGATAATTTTGAAGAGTGGGAAAAAGAACTTATACTTTCACTTCATGATTTTAGGGAAAATCCAAGTGACTATATTCAACTTCCATCTCATGAGGATATTAATGAGTATGGTATGATGATTGAGTTTTGTAATAATATAGAGGATATAGAATTAAGGAATAAAATATTAAACAGTAAAGATTCTTTTAGCGAGTTAAGGCAATCAATTGAAAATGAAGGTCTTATTAATGAATGGTATGATTATAGAGAAGATGCTGAAAGAAATTTAGCTATTAAGTGGTGTAATGATAATAACATAAAATTTCAATATTAGCTTAAAATAGAATTGGGGATAAAAAAAGCAATGTATCAATATATTTAGATAGATTAAATATATTGATACATTGTTCTTTTTTATTAAATAAATTAACGTATTTTTAGTGTTAATAGAGTATTAAATTTTTTTAAAAAGAATATTATGCAAGATAGATTGCTAGAAAGTTAAATAGAACTAAAGGAGCAGTTGATAAGAGAATACAAAAATTTAAGCGAGAGGGGAGAATAATATAATTAAAAGAAAAAAGTTATAGATAGTAGACCAAATGGAATATTAAGTAGCAGAACAAAGTGAGTAAGTTAATGTGGAATGAGATAGTGGTTTTATTTGAAATAAATGTAAATATATAGGGAAATTTATTTATTAAAATGATCAACTTGATTCTTCAAAAAATATAAAAGTTAATATTGATGAATTTATTGATAGTATGAAATTCATTAATGAGATGCTAAAAAGTAATAGAGAGTAAAAGTATTATTTAGAGACATATTTTTATATAAAATAAATATTTTAAATTTTAACTAGGTGAAGATATGAATATCTATAAAAATAGGTTTTTACTACAAAGTTTTAAGTGTTTACAACGAATAATTACTTTTGTAATGAAATTAATATATTATTACAGTTGAAATATTATGATATAAATAAAAAAATAGGAGGATTAAAATTATGGAGAGTTTATTAATTATGTTATTAATATTTGCTTTTGGAACAATTATATTTGGAATAATAACATATGTTTTCATGGGATTATCTTTATTCAGTGCAGCAGAACTCGAAGGAATAGAGAAAAAATGGTTTGCTTGGATACCACTATTAAATACGATTATCTTATTAAAAGTTGGAAATAGAGATATAAGGTACATTTGGGTTTTTGTTGGAGTAACAATAGTAAACTTCTTAACGGAGTTTACTGATAGTGGTTTTTTACTTCTACTAAATATAGCATTAATTATATGGTCTATTGTCATACAGATACAAGCATATTTGGGGATAGCTAATAAATATGAAGTGAAACCAGCTTGGTTTATTGTAGGAGTATTTATATTGCCTATAATGTTAGTAGCATACATACTTTTTTATAAAAAAGTTAAAAATTTAAAGCTAATAAGAGCAAGTTTAAAATAAAAGAAAAATATATAACTTTTTCATAATTAATTTTGAATATATAATTATGAAAAATAGGAGGGCTTAAATGTTAAGAAAATACAAAATACAGATATTATTAATTTACTATTTAGTTTTTATGATAATTTTGATAAATTTACCAATTACAGCAAATATAATGATTTTTATTGCTAAAGATAATGTTATAAAAGCAAGCGAATACTTAACAATAATTTTTTATTTTAGCCACTTTATTTTATTTATTATTGGTTTTTTATCTTTTAGAGGAGAAATAAAAATCAAACTAAAAGATTTTGCTTTAAATTGGAAAAAGAATTTAAAGTATATTGCTATTGGATTTATTTCAATAATAATTGCAAATATTATAGTTGGAATGTTTATACAACAACAGGGAAGCAACCAAGAAACTCTTAGTTATATGCAACAAGGATCAGCAAAATTAATGCTTATATGTTTTTATCTTGTAACAGTAATTATTGGACCAATAAATGAGGAATTAATATTTAGAAGAATTTTTATTGGAGAAGGTAGAAAATATTTATCAATATTTAGTGTTTTAATTTTATCATCAGTTATTTTCGGATTAATTCATATACATAATATTAAAGAAATAATTGTAGTTATACCATATATATGTACAGGTCTTATATTAGGATTCATATACTATAAAAGTGATAATGTTATAACTAGTAGTTTATTACATATATTAAATAATTTAATTGGGATAATTATTTTAGCAATTGCATAAATAATGATTGGTTATATAAATAAAGGAGTGATTTTAAATGATTATATTGACAATTGATAATATACCAGGAAAAGAAATAAAAGAGATTAAGGGATTAGTAAAGGGAAGTACTATAAGATGCAAACATATAGGAAAAGATATTGGTTCTTCTTTAAAAAATCTTGTAGGTGGAGAAATGGTAGGATATAACGAAATGTTAACTGAAGCTAGAAAAATAGCAATAGAACGAATGATTTGTGAAGCAGAGAAGTTAGGAGCTAATGCAATTATAGGAATGAGATTAATGTCATCATCAGTAACAACAGGAGCAGCAGAAATGGTTGCATATGGAACAGCTGTATTGGTTTAATTGAAAGATATAAAACATTTATGATCTTATTTAAAAAATACATATATAGTGTTTAATAAAAAGAACTCTAATTTAGTATTTTCTAAATTAAAGTTCTTTTTATTTTATAAATAGCGATTTTTTATATATGGAGTTATTAGTCACAATATTCAGCGACTACTGTATCGCCAACTTTTGAGTTCTAGCACTATCTTTGTAAACTGTTGTGTAAGTTTTTTCTGCTCTAGGTAGAGGGGGGATCTGTCCCTTTTAAATACTTATAATAAATACTGGTCCAATTTATTCAAATATTTTTGTACTATTATATATAATTAGTTAAAAATACTAAAAAGTTTTTTATAACATAAAAAATGGTTTTTACAACATATACTGTCTTTATTAAAAATAAAATTGGTAGAATAAAATCGTAATTTAACAATACTAATAAATGATATTAGTATAGTTGAAAGGAGGGAAGTTTTATGAAAAAATCAAGAAGAATAGTTGTTTTAGAAAAGCAACCAATCAATATGAATGAACCTAATTTCTGTTGTGCTTTTACTAGCGAAATAAAATAATTTAATCTTTATCAAAGAAACTCCGTTGATATATATTTAGCGGAGTTTTGTTTTAAGTTTTTTGGAGGAAATAAAATGAAAAAATCTAAGTATAATATAGAAATTTTAGGTAAAAAAGATGTAGCTATTTATAATTTATTAAATCGAAGTATAATATTATTGGACAAAGATATATATAATAGTTATCTTATAAACACATTAGAAGATGAAGAGATTAAATATCTTTCTGAAATTGGAATATTAATTGAAGATGGAATAGATGAAGTAGAGGTGATGAAGCAAAAAATAAATTCTGCAAAGTATTCACCAAAAGCCATGACTATTTTTTTATCATTAACTCAAAAATGTAATTTGAAATGTATATATTGTTATCAAGATTCAATAAGAGAAAAAAATATAGGTAATTATATAGACGAAAAAAATATAGAGAAAATATTTTTAATGTTAAAAAAGAAGTCTTCTGAAATGAGAAGTTTAAATATTGTGTTATTTGGTGGTGAGCCATTATTAAATAAAGAAAAGATATTAAGCATAATAAGTAATTTAAATGAATTAAGAACTGAAAGTTTGAAGGTGCATATAAGTTTAATAACTAATGGTGTTGAATTAACACAGGAATTTTTAAATAGTACAAATAAATATTTAAATACAATTCAAATAACAATAGATGGGAAAAAGGAAATACATGATTCTATGAGAATATTCCCAAATGGAGATGGAAGTTTTGATATAATATATCAAAATTTAAAGAAAGCTAGTAAATTATTTAAGGGACGTGTTGCTTTAAGAATAAATGTAAATAAAAACTCTATCTCTCATGTATATGATTTTATAGAGCAATTAGAAAAAGATAATCTAATGGAGTATATATCTATTAGTATAGTTCCTATCTTTGATAATCAAACTACCATATCACTAGGGTGCAATAAAGGGATAGAAAAAGAAATTTTAGAGGAAGTAAATAATATATATATGTATTTAGCTAAAAAGAAGTTTAAGTTTGAAAAAGATTTTGTTGAAGGACCTTGTATGGTTAGGCATTTTAATAGTTTTGCTGTTGATGAGGAGTTGAATATTTATGAGTGTCCAGGAGTTTTATATAACAAATCATCAGGTAAAATAACTAATACGGGTGATTTGAAAATCTTAGATTCTAGATTTTATAAATTTGTTAATGAAGAAAAAAAATGTATTAATACTTGTGAATATGCACCAATATGTTTCGGGGGATGTTCATGGCAAAATCGATGTAATAAAAATGAACTATCAATGACATTAATACCACAATTAAAAGCATATTTAGTATCTAGATATAATTTTGAATTATAGTAAATATAAAAAATAATTTTTATTATATAAAGAGAGAAGTGGTGTTTTATGACTAAATACAAACAGATCAATAGTTTTTTAATAAGTAGTATTATTTTTACAATGGCTTTTATTTTAAAATCTAATATAGTTAAAGCTGAAATATATAGTGTATCGCCAGAAAATATTAATGATTTACAAAAACAAGTTGATAGTTTATTACCAGGAGATAAACTCTTATTAAATAATGGAGAATATAAAGATTTAAAGCTTATAATAAATAATTCAGGGGAAATGGATAATCCAATAGTTATAGAAGCTGTAGATAAGGGAAATGTTATTTTTTCTGGTGATTCAAAAGTTGAAATTAGAGGTAACTATATAGAGTTAAATGGTATATATTTTAGAGATGGAGCTAGAAAAAAGAAAGAATGGAAAACACATGGGCCAGGATTAATAAGTATATATGGTGATTATAATAGAATAACCAATATAGCTATACATAATTTTGACAATGTGGATTCAGCATGGATAACTACAGAGCTAGACTCACAAGGGCATGTTCCAAAATATAACCGAATAGATCATTGTAGTTTTACTGGAAAAACTACAAGGGATCAGGTAATAAATTTAAATAATAGTAAAGATAAAAATGGGATGGGTGAAGCTCAGTATAATCGAATAGATCATTGTTATTTTTCTAATCCTAAAAAGAAAGGTAATTCAGGTGGTGCCATACGTATAGGATACTATAGAAATGATATTGGTAGATGCTTAGTAGATAATAATTTATTTGAGAATCAAGATTCCGAAGCAGAAATAATAACAAGTAAATCACAAGAGAATATTTATTTAAATAATACGATTAAAAACTCTCAGGGAACATTAAATTTTAGACATGGAGATAATCAAGTAGCTATAGGAAATTACTTTATTGGAACAAATCCTAAAAAAGAAGCAGGTGGAATGTTTATTTGGGGTAGCGGGCATATAATAGCTAATAATTATTTTTCATTAAAAAAGACTATAACTAGTAGAGGGAATGCGGCTATATATTTAAACCCTGGCGAACCTGAATCAGAACATGCTCTTGCATATAATAATATAATAGCAAATAATATATTCTTTGATAATCAAGAATATTGTATAAGTTTAGATGCGCTTTATACTCGTAGAATAAATGAAAATAGTTTAACTGAAAATACAAAAGAAAATAAGTTTATAAATAATATTTTTATATCTAATGGAAATACTAAATTGGCATTTGATAATCAATTTAAAGAGATTGAAAGACAAGATGTATTAGAGAACAATGTTTATTGTAATTTGGAAAATGGATATGATAATAATGAAACTGTTAATACGTCTAATTTAAAATATAGAATTAAAAATAATATTTGTATAATAGATAGAAATAGTATTCCTAATTATAATGAGGTTGAGTTTTTTGTTAAAGAAATTGATGGAATAGAAAATATTCAAGGATTAGAAAATGGTTTAAACTTAAATGAGTTAGCATATAGGTCTATATATGAGAATAAGCCTCTAGATTTTAATCAAGTAGGTCCAAATTGGTTATTATCAATTCCTAATTGATAATTTTTTTGAGAACAATTATTTAGTTAATAAGGTTTGGACAATAAAAATAATATAAGAGGGGATAATTAAAAGTAAAAAAATATAGAATATAAATATTATTAATCTATCAATTATGTAGATAATATGATTAATTTAGAGGATGGTGAATTGGATGTAATTAAGGCAATTTTAGGTAAGTTATATTTAGAAAGTGGACTTACAGAAGAGGTAATTTTATTAAATAGGATTGTAGATAAAGTTATATTATATGGTTATGGTGAATTACAGTTTGATAATAATAGAGAAAGGAATGATGTTATAAGTTATGAGAACAAAGGTAAATAAAAGCTTAGCGTTTATAATAGGAATGATTATGATTTTTAGTATATTAACTAATGGGTTAAGTGTATATGTACAGGCTACAATCAATAATTCGCAAGGATTATTTAAAAGTGTAGAGAGTAATAATTCAGAAGAAAATTTACTAAAAAAATCTGATATTACTATATATAATGATAAAGATAATAATGGTTGGTATTACATTATTGAAAATGGAGTTAAAAAAACTGTTTACTGTTATCAGCAAAATAAAATACAACCATCTATAAATGGAACAAGTGGGTACTCAAAGGTTGACTTTTTTTCATCTGATGTAACAGAGCCTACAAGTAAAGTAACAAAGGAAATGATTGCAACACTACTATATTTAGGATTTCCTTCAAATGCAACAGGGCTTCAAGAAGAGTGGGGAATTGATGATTCAAGAGCAGATTATCTTACTCAACAGACTATATGGGATTTTATAAAAGGAAATGTAGTGACTTATTTGAAGGATACTGCATACGAGTATGATTTAAGTTATTATGCAGGTAGTCCTGATAGTCCTTACTTTGAGAAATATGGATATAATGGAGATGTCATAATTGATAATGATGTTGTATTAAATGAAGTAGATGGAGTATGGAAATCTGATACTTTAGCTATTGGTGGAAATTATAATGGAGAAATATCATTTAATAATTTACCGGAAAATGTTAAAGTTTATGATGCTAGTACTAATATTGAAATTAATTCGACTGTAAAAGTTGGAGATTCAATTTACATAGTTTATTCAGGCATAGTACAAGATGATTTTTTAGCAACAGTAGGTTATGAATATAGTACAACTAGTACTGTATATTATAAAGCAGCAGATAGTACATATCAGGATATGATAGGCTTTGAGGAAATTTTAAATCAAGGTAATATATCTATTAGTGCTAAAAATCAAAATAAAGAATTACCATCTAAAAATACTAATGCTAATGTAGTTATTGATAAAGTAGAAAAAGGAACAGATAATAAGTTAATTGGTGCAGTATTAAGCTTGTATGAAGGCACTTCTGAAAGTGGAAAGTTAATAGAAGAGTGGACAACAACTGGTGAGGCAAAGAAAATTCAAGTGGAATATGGAAAAACATATACTCTTATTGAAAAATCTGCTCCAGAAGGGTATGAAATAGCAGATCCTATTACTTTTACAGTAAAAGGTAATAATACAATTAATACAGGAAATATTAGTGTTATTGGAGATACTACAGATTATGTTGGATATAGATATAATAGCGAAAGATATGTTACAGATGGAAAAAATTCAAGTATAGTTTACTGTATTAATCATGATTTAGATAACCCAGAAGTAGTATTAAATCCTACGTTACCATCATTATCAGACAAAACATATCCACACTATAAACATTGGATATTAAGTGATGTAAATGATGAGATATTAAGAGAAAATCAAACAGTAGATTTTACTCGTGAACAGTTAGCGGAATTATTATTAGCAGGATATCCAACAGATTATTATGGATATCAACAAAAATATAATTTAACTAATAGTGAAGCATATTCTAGAACACAAGCTGTATTAGATGCTGTACTTTCAGGAAATACTAAATTGCAAAATACAAATGGATTAACAGATAAATATCTTGATTTAGCAAATTATTATAATGATTTAGTTAATGCATATTTAAATCCTAAAGCTGAAAATGCAAGCTCAGTTGTAGATTTTTTTAGTTGGATTGATGGGACTGGAAAAGACGGAAAAACTTATCAAAACTTAGTTGGGATTACATTTGCTTCAAATGATATTACTATAGAAGTAACTATGGAAGATGCTAAAAAAGAAATCATAGAAACGCCTAAAATATCTATACCAGTAGAGAAAAAATGGGTTGGAGATGCAGCCGAAAGTGCAACTGTTAGATTATTTGCTGATGGAGTCGAAGTTGATTCAGTAGAGTTAACAAAAGATAATAATTGGAAGCATACCTTTAGTGGACTAGCTAAGTATGATCAAACAACAGGAAATGAAATTAGTTACTCAATAAAAGAAGATGCTGTAGCAGGATATAATAGTGTTATTACAGGAAATGCTGAGTTAGGATTTACAGTTACAAATACTATTACAGGAAAAACTTCTGTAGGAGTAACAAAAGAATGGATTGGACCAGCAGCGAAAAGTGTAACTGTTAACTTATTAGCAGATGGCAAAAAAGTTGATACTCAAGAATTAAATGAACAAAATAATTGGCAATATACTTTTACTAATTTAGAAAAGTATAAAGATGGACAAGAAATTACATATACTATTGAAGAAGTTTCACTTCAAGGTTATGACTCTTTAATTTCAGGAGATAGTCAAAATGGTTTTGTTATAACAAATACGAATACAGAAACTATAGATATTCCTGTAACTAAAAAATGGGTTGGAGATGCAGCCGAAAGTGCAACTGTTAGATTATTTGCTGATGGAGTCGAAGTTGATTCAGTAAAGTTAACAAAAGATAATAATTGGAAGCATACTTTTAGTGGACTAACTAAGTATGATCAAACAACTGGAGATGAAATTAATTATTCAATAAAAGAAGATGTTGTAACTGGATATGATAGTGTTATTATAGGAAATGCTGAGTTAGGATTCACAGTTACAAATATAAAGATCGTAGGAAAGTTAGAAATAACAAAAACAGATGTAGCAGATGGAACATTATTACCTAACGCTGGATTTAGAATATACGATGAAAATAAGAATGTAATATCAGAGGGAAGAACGGACGAGAAAGGGATTGCAACATTTGAGCTAGGATACGGAAAGTACTACTATCAAGAATTCGATGCACCGGAAGGATACGTAATAGATGAAACATTATTCCCATTTGAAATTAAAACAAATGGAGAAATAGTAAAAGCTGAAATGACAAATACTAAAAAACAAATAATAATAGATGAAGAAGATCTAAAAGATCAAAAAGATAATAATAATATTTTACCAAAAACAGGAAATTTATCGAATGTTGGATATTTATTATTATCACTAGTTATTATTTTATATGGGAAAATACTAATTACTAGAAAAGAAAATTATTAATATTAGGGAGAGTAAATGTATTTGTATAAAACACAAATCTATCTACTCTCTCTATTAAAGTAGTGTAAATTGGTAGAGTGTAATATAAAGCGTTATATAACTGAATTTGAAGAGGAGAGTTATCAATCTATAGTAAGGATGTAATGGGCACATTAATATTAAAAGTCATTAAAATTGATTTAATTTAGTAAATAAAAATGAAGAATATGAAATCACAATTTGTATATTATAAAAAAACGGAGAAAAATAGAGCATTTAAGAAAATAGTGTAGAATTATTAAGGAGAGTATTAAATTGAAATTAGAAAGGTTGAAATAAAAATGATAAAACCAATTGTTAAAGATATATTATTTTTAAGTCAAAAATCAGAGCCAGCTACTAAAGATGATATAGAGGTTATAGATGATTTGACAGATACATTAAGAGCAAATTTAGAATATTGTGTTGGTATGGCAGCTAATATGATAGGGGTTAAAAAGCGTATATTAGTATTTACTATAGATGATCTTATTATACCTATGATAAATCCAGTTATATTAAATAAAGAGAACAGTTATGAGACTGAGGAATGTTGTTTATCATTAATTGGATTTAGAAAAACAACTAGATATGAAAAAATAGAAGTGGAATATTTAGATAGAAACTTTAAGAAACAAAGACAGATATTTAAAGGATTTACAGCACAAATAATACAGCATGAAATTGATCATTTTGAAGGCATAATAATATAGGTTAGAAATTAGATTTTAGTGATAAAAAATTTTTAGAGTGAGTTTAATAATTGGAGGATTTATGAATAATACATTTTTAAAAGAACCATGGTTGAAATGGGCTATTGAAATACAAAGCATTGCCCAATGTGGATTAACATATACTAAGGATGTATATGATAAAGAACGATATGAACAGTTGAGGAATATTGCAGCTGAAATGTTAAGTTATAAAACTGAAATTCCAGTTAATAAAATTAAAAATTTGTTTTGCAATGAAGAAGGGTATCAAACTCCTAAATTAGATACTAGAGCAGCAATTTTTAAAGATGGGAAAATACTATTGGTTCATGAAAAAAGTGGTACTTGGTCATTGCCTGGTGGCTGGGTTGATGTATTGGAATCAATAGAGTCAAATACTATAAAAGAAGTAAAAGAAGAAGCTGGTCTTGATGTTATTGCTAAGAAAATTATAGCTATTCAAGATAGAAATAAACATAATACTCCCCTTTATCCATATGGGGTATGTAAGATTTTTGTTCAATGCGATCTTATTGGTGGAGAGTTTATTGAAAATATAGAGACTATAGAAATAGGGTATTTTTCACTTGATAATTTACCTAATCTTTCTGATGAAAAATCTAATTTTGAGCAAATAGAGATGTGCTTTAAAGCAAAAGAAGATGAAAATTGGACAGTCGTCTTTGATTAAATTCTAATTAATTGTAAAAATTAAAGGATAATATAAAATAAATATTAATTATAAGGATTGAAACTCAAGGAATTAAAAATAATTTCTTGAGTTTTTTATTTCTAAAAAATATAAATTTCTAAAAAAATACATTTAAATCATTGACAGGAAAAGGCAATATACATATAATGTATATTATAAAAACTAGTAAACCTATAGGAAAACTACATTTTATTATAAAGGGGGCATTATAATGAATAATGTAAAAAGTAATTTATCTAGTGAAAGCTTAAATGTGATACTAAATATTCTAAATGAAATTAAGTATGGAACCTTAACTTTAGTTGTACAAGATGGAAAAGTAATTCAAATTGAAAGAAGTGAAAAAATAAGAGTATAATGGAGGAAGTTAAAGTTGCAGAAAGTAAAAATTAATAACAGAGCAAATTACAGTAAAAAATTAAATTATTATTTCCACATAATCAATAGTAAATTCTTATCACTATTTTTGCCTATTACGATTTTAATAGTTTGGTTTGTAATAGCAAAATTGCGGATTTTTTCAAGTGCAATATTGCCTAATATAGGACAAGTTATAGAGTCTTTTGTAAATCAATTAACTAGTGGACAACTGATAAATGATATATTAACAAGTTTTATTAGAGTTATACAAGGATATTTGATAGCGGTAATACTAGGTGTTTTTTTAGGAGTATTGATGGGAATAAATAAAAATATAAATTCATTTTTCTATTTAACTCTTACATCTATTAGACAAATACCAATGCTTGCATGGATTCCTCTAATAGTTTTATGGTTTGGAATTGGGGAAACATCAAAAATTATTGTTATTGTGTTAGCTGCCTTTTTTCCTATACTTATTAATACTATAAGCGGTATTAAGAGCACAGATCCTAAGCTAATAGAAGTAGGTAAAATGTATAATTTAAGTAAGCTTAAATTATTTATAAAGATATATTTACCTTCAGCAATTCCTTCAATATTTGTTGGTTTGAAACTAGGTCTTGGAGTATCATGGATGGCTGTAGTTGGAGCTGAAATAATTGCTGCAACATCTGGTATAGGATATAGAATTAATGATGCTCGAAGCCTTATGCAACCAGAAGTTGTTTTTGTTGGAATGATTGTGATTGCTATAATTGGCTTATTAATGGAGCAAATACTAAATAGGATTTCTAAAATACTTACTCCATGGATGAATAAGAAAGCGTAGGTGATTTTATATGAACAAAGGAACTCTTTTTATAAATAATATAAATAAAAGTTTCAATATTGATAATAAAGATATAGAAATTCTTAAAGATATAAATTTTAAAATAGATGAAGGAGAATTTGTTGTAATAGTAGGGCATAGTGGATGTGGTAAAAGTACACTTTTAAAAATTATTGCTGGTTTAATAACAGAATATAATGGAAATGTTACTTTAGATGGTGAAGTAATATGCAAACCAGATAAAGATAGAGCTATGATTTTTCAAGAGCATAGACTATTTCCATGGTTAACTATAAGAGATAATATATCATTAGGTTTAGATAAAAGTAATAAAGAAGAAAATGATGAATTAATTAGAGAACATTTAAAAATGGTAAAATTAGAAGAGTTTGAAAATGCATATCCAAATCAATTGTCTGGAGGAATGTCACAAAGAGCAGCTATTGCAAGAGCATTAATAAATAATCCTAAGGTATTATTACTAGATGAACCTTTTGGAGCGTTAGATGCTTTAACTAAAATTCAATTACAAAATGAAATTTTGAAAATTTGGCAAAAAGAAAAAACTACAATGATTATGGTTACACATGATATTGAAGAAGCTATTTATTTAGCTGATAGAATAATAGTAATGTCTTCTAGACCAGGTAAAATAAAGGAAATTATAAATGTAGACATTGGTAAACCAAGGGATAGAAGTAGTTATGATTTTGCAACTATTAAGAAGCGAGTATATAAACATTTTTTTGATACTGAGGATATTTCAGTAGAATATACAATTTAAAAGAAAAGGAATTGAATAATGATTATACAATTAATTGACCAGAAAAACTGGAGGTTAATCTTATAAATTTTATTAGTTTAAAATTTATAATTTTAGCCTCCTTATTTTATTTGAAAGGAGAAATAAAAATGAAAAAGTTTATATTACAATTAGTCTTAATAATTGCTTTACTAACTTTAGTTAGTTGTGGGAATAGTTCAAAGACAAGCGATAAAAAAGTGTTTAGAATTGGATATCCAGGAACCCAAAGTGCTCTTGCTGGAGTTGCTGGAATAGCTCAAGAAAAGGGATATATAGACGCGTATTTAAAAGAACTTGGATATAGTGTTGAATATATAAGTTTTCCATCTGCTGGACCAGGAGTAAATGAGGCATTAGCATCAAATGAAATTGATATTGCAATATATGCTGATTTCCCAGGTATATTAATAGAATCCAAAGGTGTGGATACAAGTTTAATAGGTATTACAGATAATTATAGCACTTCAGCTATAGTTGTTAGAACTGACTCAGATATATCATCTGTAAAAGATCTTAAAGGAAAAAGGATAGGATTTACAAAGGGGACATATATGCATAAGTATATTTACGAGATATTAGCTTTGAACGGCATAAAATTAGATGAAGTTGAGTTAATAAATACTACAGATGGTGAATCAGCGTTACAAGGTAATTCTATAGATGCTATAGTAACTACCGATTGGGGCGAAGGGGTATTAGTACAAACCAAGAAAATTGCTAAGACATTAGATTCATCTAAAGATCATGAAGATATTACAGCTCAAACTGTAATTGTCGGTAATAAAAAATATTTAAATAAAAATGAAGATGCAGTTGTAGCATTTTTGAAAGCTTTAATAAAAGGTAAGGAGTTTTTAATAGAAAATCCTGATGAGGCATTTGATATATTAACTAATACAGGCTATAGCAAAGAAGTTATTTCTACTTTAATGGGAAAAGATGATAATAAATTTGACTTTGTTTCTTTAGATATTACAGAAGATTCAATAAAAAAATTAGAAACAAGTAAGGATTTTATGTTAAATAACGATATCATATCTAAAGATTTTGATATAAATTCATGGATTGATAGATCTTTTTATGAAAAAGCAAATAAATAATATATTAAGGGAGGAATTAAAAATGGGACATCCAACTATTTATCCAACAGGAGTAACAGTATACAATAAGGAAAAAGCATGGGGAGGATATACTTTATTACAAGTAAATGAGTTAGGTGCATTATTAATAGATATGAATGGTAGAGAGGTTCAATTATGGAAGGGGTTAAAAGGCTTTCCTAATAAGCTTTTACCAGGTGGTTTTGTAATTGGAAGTACAGGAGAAAGAAATCCTGAATATGGTATGCAAGATATGCTTGATTTAATTCAAGTAGATTTAGAAGGTAATATTATTTGGAAGTTTAATAAAACAGAGTATATAGAAGATAAAGGTGAAATGCCACAATGGATGGCAAGACAGCATCATGATTATCAAAGAGAAGGTAGTTCAGTTGGTTATTATTCACCTAATAGTGAACCACTTGTTGATAGAGGAAATACATTAATTTTATGTCATGAAAATCTTATAAACAATGAGATATCACAACAACTACTTTTAGATGATAAAATAATTGAAGTTAATTGGGAAGGAGAAATAATATGGGAATGGAAGGCTAATGAACATTTTAATGAATTGAATTTTGATGAAGCTGCAAAAAATATTCTTTATAGAGATCCTAATATGAGACCAGCTAGTGGAGGAATGGGTGATTGGCTTCATATAAATTCAATGTCAACACTTGGACCAAACAAATGGTATGATAAGGGTGATGAGAGATTTAATCCAGGAAATATAATATGGGATAGTCGTGAGGCAAATATAATAGCAATAATTGAAAAAAGCACAGGAAAAATAGTATGGAAATTAGGACCAAATTATAATGAAAATGAAGAAGTAAGAAAAATAGGATGGATTATAGGCCAACACCATGTTCATATGATTCCAAGGGGATTACCGGGTGAAGGGAATATACTTATTTTTGATAATGGTGGATGGGCTGGATATGGAGCTCCAAATCCAAGTTCTCCTACTGGAAGACAAAATGCAAAAAGAGATTATTCAAGGGTATTAGAAATAGATCCAACTACATTAGAAATTGTATGGCAATATACACCTGCTGAAGCTGGCTTAATTGAGCCTTTAGATTCTAGTAGATTTTATAGTCCATTTGTAAGTGGCGCTCAAAGATTACCTAATGGTAATACATTAATAACTGAGGGCTCAGATGGAAGAATTTTTGAAGTAACAAAAGAACATGAAATAGTTTGGGAATTTATTAATCCTTATAAAAATAAAATCAATATGAATATGGTTTATAGAAGTTATAGATATCCATATGATTGGGTGCCACAGTTTGGAAAACCAGAAGAAATATCTATAGAAAAAATAGATATTAAAAACTTTAGAGTTCCAGGTGCTGCATCTAGTGGTGCGATGAAAGTTTCTATTATTGAAGGAGCTAAAGAGTATGATAGTAAAGGAGCTTTTTGTGTAATATCTAGTAATGAGAAATAAATATTAAGTTATAAAATATGTTTGACAGGTAATACTATAAGATATATAATTATCAAAAAGCTATGAAGAGAAGAGTAATTATGAATGATTACACAGAGAGTTTCCAGTTGCTGAAAGGAAATTATGAGGTCATAATGAAACAAGGCTCGGAGCTGCATACGGATCTTATAATATTAAATTATAAGTGATGCTATGACGTAGGTTCACGTTACAGAACTAGAGTATGATTTATATAACTTTAGATAATGGTGTACTTGAAGAGCTTAAAATGGTAACATTTTAAGAAAATAAGGGTGGTACCGCGAAATAGAGTTTTCGCCCCTGTAGAATTTTATTCTACAGGGGCTTTTTGACGTTCAATTATAAACAAATA
The DNA here is from genome assembly GCF_004353185.1 of Clostridium cuniculi. Taxonomy (GTDB): domain Bacteria; phylum Bacillota; class Clostridia; order Clostridiales; family Clostridiaceae; genus Clostridium; species Clostridium cuniculi. The sequence goes on from NZ_SMUS01000015.1 coordinate 38,526, forward strand.
AAAAGGAGTATATAATATGATAAGTAAAAGATTAGAAAAAAATGAAAGCCCAATTTTCCCTAAAAGGGCTGTTGTTACAGCTGGGATGCCTTATGGAAATAAAAATCTCCACTTTGGGCATGTTGGAGGTATGTTTATTCATGCAGATATATTTGCAAGATTTTTAAGAGATCGAATAGGCAAAGAAAATGTTATTTTTGTATCTGGTACAGATTGTTATGGCTCACCTATACTTGAAAGTTATAGAAAATTAAAAGAAGAAGGATATAAAGATACTATAGAAGAGTATGTTAAAACTAATCATTTAAGTCAAAAGAAAACCTTAGAAGATTATGATATTAGTTTAAATATATTTGGAGCTTCAGCTCTTGGAAGATCTGGAGAAATTCATAATGAAGTTTCTGAAGAAATATTTAATACTTTATTTGAAAATGGTTATATAGAAAAGATGTCAGCATTACAATTTTATGATGAAGATAAAAAAACTTTTCTTAATGGAAGGCAAGTTACTGGAAAATGTCCCATTTCAGGCTGTAATTCTGATAAAGCATATGCTGAGGAATGTTCATTAGGACATCAATATATGGCATCTGAGCTTATTAATCCCATTAGTACATTATCTGGAAAGAAGCCAATATTAAGAAGTGTAGATAATTGGTATTTTACTTTAGATGAGTCTATAGAAATTATGAAGGGACTTAATGATTTTTTAAAGAAAAATACAAATAGAAGAAAATATGAAATTAAGGCTATAGAAGAGTTTTTAAAGAATCCATTAATATATGTTCCAAGAAAATATATTGATAATCTTAATGAGTTAGAGAAAAGATTACCAAAGCATGAAACTATAGATGAAGAGAAAAAATCATCAATCTCTTTTGTTTTTGAAAACCTTGAGTATAGAGATATAGCTAAGGAAGTACTTGATAGCTTAAACATTCACTATACAAGTGGGAAGACATTAGTTCCATTTAGATTATCAGGAAATATTTCTTGGGGAGTAAAGGTGCCAGATAAAGATGATTTAAAAAATCTTACATTTTGGGTATGGCCAGAATCGTTATGGGCTCCAATTTCTTTTACTAAAACTTATTTAGAGTCAATGGGAGAGGATACAAATAAGTGGAAAAGTTATTGGGAAGATGATAATTCAATGGTATATCAATTTATAGGAGAAGATAATATTTACTTTTACTCTATTGCAGAAATGGCTATGTTTATTGGATTAAATTTTGCAAAGGGAGAGAATGTAGATATTACTAAAGTAAAATTACCTCATATAGTTGCTAATAAACACATCCTATTTATGGATAAAAAAGCAAGTAGTAGTTCTGATATTAAACCTCCAATGGCCGATGAGTTGTTAAAGTTTTATACTAAAGATCAATTACGTATGCATTTTATGAGCTTAGGATTATCATCTAAAAGTGTTGGATTTAAGCCACAAGTTTATATGAAGGAAGAAGAAAAAGTAGGTGCTGATCCAGTTCTAAAAGAAGGTAATCTTTTAACAAATGTATTTAATAGACTTATTCGTTCATGCTTTTATACACTTCAAAATATGAATGAACGAATTCCAATGAATGAAGTTAGTGAAAAGATTAAATTATTAACTGAAAAAGCAGTATATGAGTATGAAAGGCATATGTATAATCAAGATTTTCACAGAATAGCCTATGTTTTAGATGAATATATAAGAGAAGTAAATAAGCATTGGACAAATAATATCAAAAATCAGGAATTAAAGGCCAATGTATTAGCAGATTGTTTTTATGCATGTAAAGTTATTTCAATATTAGTTCATCCAATAGCACCAGAGGGTTGTGAAATGTTTAAGGAGTATTTAAATATAAGTGATGAATTGTGGAATTGGGATAAAATACTAGACCCTATTACATCGTATTTTGATGATGTTAATACTCATAGTTTTAAGTTCCTTGAACCAAAGGTGGATTTCTTTAAAAAAATGGATCATCAATTTAATCAATAAATAGGTTTAATAGAAAAAGTCATAGAGTAATTAGATACTATTTTTAAATTTAAAAATAGCTAATTTGAAACTCTGTGACTTTTATATAGGTATTTAGAAAGTATGGAAAATAATTGTTGAAAATGATAAAATTATTATCATAGTGTGAAAAATATATAATATTTTAAAATATGGAGGTAAAAAATGAATATAGCTTGGATTGGAACTGGAGTCATGGGAAGTGCTATGGCTAAAAACTTATCAAAAAGTGGACATAATGTTTCTGTTTTTAGCAGAACAATTTCAAAGTGTGAACCATTAAAGGAATTTGGAATAGAGGTTAAAGATAGTATTAAAGAATGTGTAAAAAATGCAGATGCAATATTTACTATTGTAGGTTATCCAAAAGATGTTGAAGAGGTCTATTTAGGTGAAGAAGGAATTTTTAAATATGCAAAGGAAGGTGCGTATTTAGTTGACATGACTACTTCATCACCAATTCTTGCTAAAAGGTTATATGAATTAGGTGATAAATTTCATATTTTAGATGCACCTGTTTCAGGTGGGGATATTGGTGCACAAAATGCTACATTATCAATTATGGTAGGTGGAAATAAAGAGGATTTTGAATATATGTATAGTATATTTGAATGTATGGGTAAAAATATAATTTATTTAGGTGAAGCCGGTAGTGGACAAAACTGTAAGGCAAGTAATCAAGTTGCTATAGCAGGTACAGTAGCGGCAGTAGCTGAATCAATTACGTATGCAAAAAAATCTGGTCTAGATCCTAAAACTGTTTTAGATGCTATATCAAAAGGGGCTGCTGGAAGTTGGCAACTTCAAAACAATGGGTATAAGATGATTGAAAAAGATTATGCACCTGGATTCTTTAATAAGCATTTTATAAAGGATATGAAAATAGCTAAGGAAGTTATGGAGGAAAAAGGTGAAGATTTACCTATTCTTAACAAGGTGTTAGAGATGTATGAGGAATTAGAGAAAAATGGTTTCGGAGATTATGGTACTCAAAGTATAATAGAAAAATATTAGTAAATAGATTTACGTAGTTGTTTTAGATAGATAGGTATTAACTTATAGTACTTAAATAATTAAATTTTCATATAATTTATTAGTTATAAATAAATTAAAGTTTTATATATAGTTATAAAAATTTTCTAGAGGAGAGTTTTAAATGAAGGTAATATTACTTAATGGAAGTCCAAAATCTAAAGGATGCACATATACAGCATTAAAGATAATTGAAAAAGAGTTAATTAATGAGGGAATAGAAGTTAAATTCTATGAGGTTGGAAATAAACCAGTAATAGGTTGTATTGGATGCAATGGATGTAGAAAGCTTGGAAAATGTATTCATAATGATTTGGTTAATGAAGTAAGTAAAGAAATGGAAAGTGCAGATGGGTTTATTGTAGGTTCACCTGTACATTATGCATCTGCAAGTGGAGCAGTAACTTCATTCTTAGATAGACTTTTTTACTCAACAGACAAAAATTATTTAAGGCATATGTTTGGTGCTAGTATTGTTTCATGTCGTAGAGGAGGAGCTAGCGCTGCCTTTGATCAGTTAAATAAATACTTTACAATAAATGAGATGCCTATAGTATCATCTGTTTATTGGAATCAAATACATGGAAATACTCCAGAAGAAGTTGTACAAGATTTAGAAGGTGTAAGAACAATGAAGGTATTAGCTAGAAATATGGCTTATTTAATTAAGTGTAAAGAAGCTGCTAAAAATGTACCACTTCCTGAATTAGTTCCAGTTGAAAGAACAAATTTTATTAGATAAAAATAAATTAAATAACATTTGACAAAAAATAGTATTTGTAATAATATTTAATTATAATTTAATAAATCTTCAGGGCAGGGTGAAATTCCCTACCGGCGGTAAAGCCCGCGAGCTATTTTAGCAGATTCGGTGAAATTCCGAGGCCGACAGTAAAGTCTGGATGAAAGAAGATAAATGAAAATATAGTATTTTTAATTACTATATTAGTTTTGTGTATTTATGCTCTGAAATATTTTATATTTCAGAGCTTTTATATTTTCACAAAATTTATATGATTTATTTTTATAAACTTTGTTTTTTATAGTTATATTTATTAAGTATTTTTATTAAATCTAATTGTAAATAAATTGATAATATAAAAGCAATTGTAAAATAAAAGCCCTGAGTTATTTACTCAGGGTTTTTATTTTTTGAAAGATTTATTAAATTTAAATTAATTTTATTGTGAGGTGATAAATTTGGATGAAAAATTTATGGAATTAGTAATTGAATTAGCCAAAAGAGGTGAAGGAAAAGTAAATCCAAATCCAATGGTTGGAGCTGTAATTGTTAAGGATGGGACTATAATTGGAGAAGGATATCATGAAAAGTACGGAGAAGGACATGCTGAAGTAAATGCATTTGAAAGTTTAAAGGAAGATCCAAGTGGAGCTACTATGTATGTGACTTTAGAGCCATGCTCTCATTATGGCAAAACACCACCATGTGTAGATAAAATAATTCAAAGTAAGATTAAGAGGGTAGTTATTGGAATGATTGATCCTAATCCATTAGTGGCTGGAAATGGATTAGATAAATTAAAAAGGGCTGGTATAGAAGTAAAGGTTGGTGTATTAGAAGATAAATGTAAAAAGCTTAACGAGATATTTATAAAATATATATTGACTAAAAAGCCGTATGTGGTATTAAAAACTGCAATGTCTTTAGATGGGAAAATAGCCACAAGAAATGGTGAATCTAAATGGATTAGTTCTGAAAAATCAAGATTACAAGTTCATAATTTAAGAAATAAATTTTCAGCAATTATGGTAGGAGTAAATACTGTAATTAAAGATAATCCAGAATTAACTTGTAGAATAAAAAATGGAAATGATCCAATAAGAATTATTGTTGATAGTACATTAAGAATACCTATCAATTCTAAGGTATTACAAAATAAAGATAATAAAACAATAATAGTAACTACTAAAAGAGCAAATATAAATAGTATGCAAGAGTTATTAAAGAAAAATATTAAGGTGATAATTATAGATGAAAAGAATGGACAAGTTGATTTAAATGCTCTTATTAAAAAGCTTGGAGAATTAGGTATAGATAGTATTTTGTTAGAAGGAGGAGCAACACTTAATTATTCTGCTTTAGAAGAAAATATAGTTGATAAAGTAATGATTTATATAGCTCCTAAAATTATAGGTGGAGAATCTTCTAAAACTCCAGTAGGTGGGAGAGGAATAGATAAATTAAAAGATGCTTTTAAATTGAAAAACATTGCTATCAATATTCTGGATGAAGATATTTTAGTTGAAGGATATATAGATTAGGTGGTGATTATATGTTTACAGGTATAATTGAAGAATTAGGTATTATACAGGAAATAAAAAAAGGTAGCAAATCTTCAAAATTATTAATTAAAGCAAATAAGGTTTTAGAGAATACAAAGATAGGAGATAGTATTTGTACTAATGGGGTATGCCTTACTGTAGCATCTTTAAAAACAAATAGTTTTGAAGCCGATGTTATGGCTGAAACATTAAGAAGAAGCAATTTAGGAGATTTAAAGGTAGGAAGTAAAGTTAACTTAGAAAGAGCATTGTCGTTACAAAGTAGATTAGGTGGTCATATTGTAAGTGGACATATAGATGGAACTGGCGAAATTATTTCATCAATAAAAGAAGATAATGCTACTTGGGTTACTATAAAAACTACAAATAATATTTTAAGATATATAGTTTTAAAAGGTTCAATAACCATTGATGGTATAAGTTTAACAGTTGCATATGTAGATGATAAAAGCTTTAAGGTTTCAATAATACCACATACTGCACAGGAAACTACATTATTAAATAAAACTAACGGTGATACAGTTAATCTTGAATGTGATGTTATTTCTAAATATGTTGAAAAGCTTATGGAGCTTGCACCTATGGATAAATGTAATAAAAGTGCATCAATAACAGAAGATTTTTTGAAGATAAATGGATTTTTTTAAAGTGAAAGGAAGTATGTAAATATGTATAAATTTAATACAATTGAAGATGCGATTAAAGAGATAAAGGAAGGAAAAATTATTATTGTTGTTGATAATCCAGATAGAGAAAACGAAGGAGACTTATTAATGGCAGCAGAAAAAGTTACAGGTGAAGCTATAAACTTTATGGCTAAATATGGACGTGGACTTATTTGTATGCCAGTTGAAGAAAAAAGATTAAAGAGACTAAAAATAGGACCAATGGTTGAAAAAAATACAGATAATCATGAAACTGCTTTTACCGTGGCTATTGATCATATTGATACAACTACCGGTATATCTGCTTTTGAAAGAGCCTTAACAATTCAAAAGGTATTAGATGAAAGCTCAAAACCAGATGATTTTAGGAGACCAGGACATGTATTTCCTTTAATAGCTAAAAAAGGTGGGGTATTAGAAAGAAATGGTCATACAGAAGCAGCAGTAGATTTGCCTAAACTTGCTGGATTAAAAGGTGCTGGAGTTATATGTGAAATTATGAAGGATGATGGGACCATGGCTAGAACATCAGATTTAATAAAATTTGCAAATGAGCATAATTTGAAAATAATTACAATTAAAAACTTAATTGAATATAGAAGAAAAATGGAGGAGAAAGAAACTTTAGTAGAAAGAGTAGTAGAAACTAAAATGCCAACTAGATATGGTGATTTTAAAATGTTTGGCTTTATAAATAAGTTAAATGGTGAACATCATGTTGCTTTAGTTAAGGGTGAAATAAATAAAAAGACTGAAGTATTAACTAGAGTACATTCTGAATGTTTAACAGGAGATGCTCTAGGCTCTAAGAGATGTGATTGTGGAGAACAATATGATGCAGCTATGAAGAGAATTGCTGAAGAAGGCTGCGGAATTTTACTTTATATGAGGCAAGAGGGAAGAGGAATAGGACTTATAAATAAATTAAAGGCTTATTCACTTCAAGATAAAGGATTTGACACTGTAGAAGCAAATGAAATGTTAGGTTTTCCCGCAGACATGAGAAGTTACGATGTTGCAGCTGCAATTTTAAAGGATTTAGGTGTTTCTAAAGTTAATTTAATGACTAATAATCCAAGAAAGATAGATGGATTAGAAAGGTATGGCATAGAAATTGTAAATAGAGTTCCAATTAAAATGAATCACAACGAAAAAAATGAGTTTTACTTGCAAACTAAAAAAGAAAAACTTGGACATATACTTTAAAATTATTAGATAAATTATGAATTAAAAATTTATATAAAATAAATTAAATTTTAGGAGGAAAAATAAATGAGAATATTAGAAGGAAATTTAGTGGCACAAGGGCTTAAAGTTGGAATAGTGGTAGGAAGATTTAATGAATTTATAGTATCAAAGTTATTAGGTGGAGCTTTAGATGGATTAAAAAGACATGGAGTAGATGAAAATAATATTGATGTTGCGTGGGTTCCAGGAGCATTTGAGATACCATTAGTAGCAAAGAAAATGGCAAAAAATGATAAATATGATGTAGTAATTTGCTTAGGTGCAGTTATAAAGGGATTAACTCCTCATTTTGATTATGTTTGTGCTGAAGCTTCAAAAGGAATTGCAAGTGTATCACTTCAAACTGAAAAGCCAGTAATATTTGGAGTATTAACTACAGATAGCATAGAACAAGCTATAGAAAGAGCTGGTACTAAATCAGGTAATAAGGGATACGATGCAGCGGTTACGGCTATTGAAATGGTTAACCTTTTAAAGAACTTCTAGTCTATGAAATACATTATTTTTGATTATGATGGCACTCTGCATAATAGTATAAAAATATATAAACCTTCTTTTATGAAAGCTTATGATTATTTAGTTGCTAATGGTTATGCAAAGAAAAGAGAGTTTGAAGAAGAAGAAATAAGTAAGTTTCTTGGTTTAAGTGCAAAGGATATGTGGAATACATTTATGCCTAATCTGCCAAAGTGTGAAAAAGAGAAGTGTAGTTCAATTATAGGACAAGCTATGATTGAATATATAGATAAAGGAGAAGCTCAGTTATATGATGGTGCTATTGAAACACTTAATAAATTAAATGAATATGGATATAAATTAATATTTTTAAGTAATTGTAAGTCTAGTTATATGAATAAACATATAGAAAAATTTAATTTAAATAAGTATTTTATAGATTTTTATTGTAGTGAAGATTTTGACTTTATTCCTAAGTATGAAATTTTTAAGTTTATTAAGGAAAAGTACCAAGGAGATTTTATTGTTGTTGGTGATAGATTTGTTGATGTAGAATTGGCAAAAAAGCATAATTTATTTTCTATTGGTTGTAGTTATGGCTATGGAAATGATGATGAACTTAAAGATGCTGATTATATTATAGAGAATATTAAGGATATTATCCATATATTAGGGATATAGCTTTTATTAGCTATATCTCTTTTAAAAAAGTTAATAGTAGATATATTAAAGGAATAATGGTAGTACATGTAGAATAAAAGAAATATGGTATATGGGTGTTTATAAGGAGGTGTATTATGACAATTATTAAAAATGAAATACCAATATTAGAATATGATGATAATGAACTTTCAGTTATAATGCCTAATCATGAGAAATTAGAGTTAAAACTACCTAAGAAAGCAGTCTTTGCTTTTTTAGGTAAGCATATTGATGAGTATGCTAATAAACACAATTGTAAGGTAGTTGCCGAATTTGAATCAGCAACTAAATCATATCCTATATACATAACTAATTATAAAGGCTATGAAATATGTTTATGTCAAGCTCCTGTAGGTTCTGCACCAGCAACTCAAATATTAGATTGGTTAATTAGTTATGGAGTTAAAGAAGTAATATCGGCTGGTTCATGTGGTGCGTTGATTGATATACCAGAAAACACTTTTTTAGTTCCAACAAAGGCATTAAGAGATGAGGGAACTTCATATCATTATTTAAAACCTTCAAGATTTATTGAGTTAAATCCAATTGGATTAAAAGCTATTGAATTTGCATTAAATGAAAATAATTATTCATATATAGAATGCATAACATGGAGTACTGATGGTTTTTTTAGAGAGACTAAAGATAAGGTTGATTATAGAAGAAGTGAGGGGTGCTCTGTTGTTGAAATGGAATGCTCAGCCTTAGCAGCATGTTCTAGTTTTAGGAACATAATATTTGGACAAATTTTATTTACAGCAGATACATTGGCTGATATAGAAAATTATGATGAGAGAGGCTGGGGTGGAGATTCATTTGAGATTGCTTTATCTTTATGCCTAGATTCTGTTATTAGTATAAAATGATTTAAATATTTAAATTACTTTGATCATTCCAAAGAAGTCTGTATCAAAACTTATATATAAGTATTTTGATGCAGACTCTATTTATATTGTTTTTGAATTTTCATTAACATAATGGATAATTTGAATAACAATAAACTTTTCTATTTAACTCAACCTCCTAATACTTATTTCACCTGAATTTAATATTTTTATAGAGCCATCATCATGTTTTATTACTAAAGAACCATCATTATTTATATCAATAGCCCTACCCTTGGAATAAATTCCACCACTTGTATACATTATCTCTTGATTTAGAATAATACTTCTTTTCTTATATTCTGAAATAAAGTTATATTCTTTAATTTTGGGAATAATACTTAAAATATTATTTAGTATTTCTGCACAAAGTATATTTCTATTTATACCATTACTATTACCTTTATAAAGAGAGTCTGCGATTTCTTTAAGGTCATCTGGGAAATTATCCTTAGGATTATTAAAATTAATTCCTATTCCTAAAATTAAGTAGTCGATAGTTCCACTTTCAAAATTAGTTGAAGCTTCAGTTAAGATACCTCCTACTTTTTTATTATTTATATAAATATCATTTATCCATTTAATTTGACATTCTATACCTGTAACTTTATGTATTGCATCACATATGGCTACAGATGAAGAGGTTGTAATTAGTACTGAATCCATTGCTGTTAGATTTGGACGTAATACAATACTCATATAAATACCTGTATTAGCTGGAGAGTAAAATGTTCTTCCCATTCTACCTTTACCTGCTGTTTGTTCTTCTGAAATAACAACAGTTCCGTGTTTGGCCCCAGTTAAAACTAATTTTTTTGCAACTTCATTAGTAGAGGAAGTTGTTTTATAAGTATATATATCTATATTTGAAAATTCTTTATTTAAATATAGAGAAATACCTTCTTTAGATATAAGATCAGTATTATCAGCTAGAGAATAACCTCTATTTGTTACAGCATTAATATTATATCCATCATCTCTTAATGAATTTATAGCTTTCCAAATTGAAGTTCTTGATAGATTTAAAGTTTTGGCGATTTCAGCACCAGAAACTGTTTTTCCTTTATTTTCTTCTAAAACTTTTAAAACTTTACTTTTTAACATAATAAATTACCTCCTAGAAAAAAATTATATCGACTCAAAAATATTTCGTCAATCAAAATATTAAAAATGGTTAACAATAAAAAGTGAATATATAAAAAAGAAGATTATGTCTATGTATACTGATCCTAATCATATAAGTGTAAATGATCCTGGAAATGTTGAAAATAATATTGTCTTTACTTATCTAGATGCATTTTGTAGAGAAAAAGATAAATTAAAGGAAATGAAGGAACATTATCAAAGGGGTGGGCTTGGTGATGTAAAAGTAAAAAAATATTTAAATGAAATAATTCAAGCAGAATTGAAGCCAATAAGAAATAATCGAAAAATGTATGAAAGTGACATCGGTTATGTATATGATATTTTAAAGGAAGGGAGTATTAATGCTAGAGAGTTAGCTTCAAATACTTTATTAGAAGTTAGGAAAGCAATAGGATTAGAGTATTTTACAAAATAGTATTAATGTGACAACATCAAAAAAAATCTATATAATATTAACTGAAGTAAAGATAAAAGAGAGGTATGATTTAAAATGGGAATAAGAAAAAATAAAGCAATAGAGTTGCATAGTAATAGATACACATGTTCTCAAGCTGTAGCATGTGCTTTTTGTGATTTGGTTGATGTAGATGAAACTACAATGAAAGAAGTAGTTAAAAGATATAGTGGTGGAGCATATAAAGTATGTGGAGCTGTAATGGGAGCATATGTAATAGTTAACTATTTAAATGGAAATGTGAATCCAGAAAATCCTGCAGAACCAATTAAAGATGATATGGAGCTTTTAAATGAAATTGAAAGAAGATTTAAGGAAAAAAATACTTCAGTTATGTGTAAAGAGTTAAAGGGTATTACTACAGGAACAATTTTACGTTCTTGTAGAGGTTGTGTAGAAGATGCAGCAGAAATTCTAGAAGAATTAGTAGATGAGAAATTGAATATGTATTAATTCTTTTATAGTTATAATATTAGTATAGATTTTATTTTAAATAGAAAAATAAAGAAATTAATGGAACTTTTTATGTAATATATACGTCTAATAAGTATAAATTAAATTTTTTGTTGTAATTATGGGGTGTAAGAGGCGTGTGGAAGAAATTAATTTTATCAGAGAAAGATTATGAATATTTAACAAAAGGATTAGCTAGTGGAGTTGGGATAGGAATAATAATAGGAGCTTTAGTAGGAGATGTTTTATTTTTCTTTGCACTTGGAGGCGTTTTAGGAATAATAGGATCAGGTATATTTTCATTTTATAAAAAGTTTAAAGTAGAGAATAAAATTTAATATTATTTATAAAAAATAGATTATATTTGGTAATTATTTGTTAGTAAATATAATCTTTTTTTATTTATATAAATAAAGAATGTTTTAAGTTAATCTAATTAACATATAAAATTAATATATAGGATCCAATATGATTATTTTAATAATTTGTGGTAAAATATATAAAATTATAGTAAAAAAGGAGAAATAAAAAATGGAAAATACTATAAATAGAATAAGAAAATTCAGAACAGATAGAGAATGGGATCAATTTCATTCACCATCTAATTTAGCAAAGGCAATTTCTATAGAAGCTGCAGAGCTATTAGAGGAGTTTTTGTGGGATAATGAAAATTATAATAAACAAAATGTTGAAGAAGAATTAGCTGATGTTATGGTCTATTGTTTACATATGGCTGATGCTTTAAATGTTGATATTAATGAAATTATTAATAAAAAGATGGATAAAAACGAGAAAAAATATCCAGTTGAAAAAGCTAAAGGAAATAGTAAAAAGTATACTGAATTATAATTTTATATTTATATATATATTGTAAATAAAATTAAAGAAATGTATAATTATTCTAAAATTTAAAAGTAAAGGCAGGAAAGCAAATGAATAGGGGCAATTTAATTGATATTTTAAAAAAGAAAATAGTAGTTCTTGATGGAGCTATGGGAACAAGTATACAAAGTTTCAAGTTAACTGAAGAAGATTACAGAGGGGAACTTCTTAAAAATTTTAATAAAGAACAAAAAGGTAATAATGATTTATTATCTATAACAAAACCAGAAGTTATAAAGGAAATACATAGGGGATTTTTAGAGGCTGGCTCAGATATAATTGAAACAAATACGTTTAGTTCAACTAGTATTTCTCAGGCAGATTATGAATTAACTCATTTAGTTTATGATTTAAACTACAAATCAGCAAGGCTTGCACGAGAAATAGCTGATGAATTTACAGAAAAAAATCCAGAGAAACCAAGATTTGTTGCTGGGTCTGTAGGACCTACCAATAAAACAGCATCTTTATCACCAGATGTAGAAAATCCAGGTTATAGAAATATAACTTTTGATGAACTTGTGGAAGCGTATAGTGAACAAATTTCTGCACTTATGGATGGTGGGATAGATTGTGTATTAATAGAAACTATTTTTGATACATTAAATGCTAGAGCAGCTATAGTTGCAGCAAATAATGTTTATAAAATAAAAGGAAGAAGTCTTCCTATAATGATTTCAGGTACTTTAACTGATAAATCAGGAAGAACCTTATCAGGTCAAAAATTAGAAGCTTTTGCACAATCAATTAGAAATGAAAATGTTATTTCTATAGGATTAAACTGTTCTTTTGGGGGAGAGGATATAATACCATTTATAAAAGAACTAGCAAATACCCAAGATATGTTTATATCTGTTTATCCTAATGCAGGATTACCTAATATTTTAGGAGAATACGATGAATCACCTAATGTAACGGCAGGGTTTATAAGACAATTAGCTGAAGAAAAGCAAGTTAATATAGTAGGTGGATGCTGTGGAACAACAGCAAGTCATATAAAAGCAATAGCTGATGCTGTAGAGAATTTAGAACCTAGATTAATTCCTGAAATAAAAAAAGAAAGTATATATTGTGGACTTGAAATAGTTAGAAGTAGTAAAGAAAATAACTTCATAAACATAGGGGAAAGAACTAATGTTGCTGGTTCAGCTAAATTTGCAAGACTTATTAGAGAGAAAAAATATGAAGAAGCCTTATCTATAGCAAAAGATCAAGTAGAAAATGGTGCTCAAATAATAGATGTTAATTTTGACGATGGCTTACTAGATAGTGCTAAAGAAATGGAGTATTTTTTAAAACTATTAGCATCTGAACCTGATATATCTTCAAGACCTATAATGATAGATTCATCAAGATGGGAAGTTATTGAAGCTGGTCTTAAAAGTATTCAAGGAAAACCTATAGTAAACTCTATTTCTTTAAAAAACGGAGAAGAAGAATTCCTAAATCATGCAAAAGTTATTAAAGAATTTGGAGCAGCTGTTGTAGTAATGGCATTTGATGAAAATGGACAGGCAGATACTTTTGAAAGAAAAAAGGAAATATGTGCTAGGGCATATGATTTATTAGTTAATAAATTAAATTTTCCACCACAAGATATAATCTTTGATCCAAATATTTTAGCAATTGCTACAGGAATAGAGGAGCATGATAATTATGCTGTTGATTTTATAAATGCAACTAAATGGATAAAAGAAAATCTTCCATATGCTAAAGTTTCAGGAGGAGTTTCTAATTTATCATTCTCATTTAGAGGTAATAATACCATAAGAGAAGCTATGCATTCAGTATTTTTATATCATGCAATAGAAGCAGGAATGGATATGGGAATTGTAAATCCAGGAATGATACAAATTTACGATGATATTCCAAAAGATTTATTAGAACTAGTTGAAGATGTAGTCTTAAATAGACGTAAAGATGCGTCAGAAAGATTATTAGATAAAGCAGAGGAGTATAAAAACGGAGCTACCATAACCCAAAACAATAAAAATGCATGGAGAGAAAAAACTTTAGATGAGCGATTAAGTTATTCATTAGTTAAAGGTATAACTGAATATATTGATGAAGATTTAAAAGAAGCTATTAACAAGTATCCTAAAGCTCTTAATATTATAGAAGGGCCATTAATGAATGGTATGAATAAAGTTGGAGATCTATTTGGAGATGGAAAAATGTTTTTACCCCAAGTTGTTAAGTCAGCTAGAGTTATGAAAAAAGCTGTTTCATTTTTACTTCCATATATAGAAAAAGATAAAGAACAAGGTGAAACATCTAAAGCAGGAAAAATTCTTTTAGCCACAGTTAAAGGTGATGTTCATGACATTGGTAAAAATATTGTTGGTGTAGTTCTTGCTTGTAATAACTTTGAAATAATAGACTTAGGAGTTATGGTTCCTTGCGAAGAAATAATAGAAACTGCTATTAAAGAAAATGTAGATATAATCGGTCTAAGTGGTCTTATTACTCCTTCTTTAGATGAAATGTGTCATATAGCATCTGAGATGGAAAAAAGGAATATGAATATACCAATAATAATTGGAGGCGCTACAACATCAAAACCACATACAGCATTAAAAATAGATCCTAATTATAGTGGCGCAATTGTCTATGGATATGATGCTTCAAAAACAGTTGAAATATGCAAGAATCTTTTAGGGAAAAATAAATATGAATATATTAAGTCTGTTAAAAAAGAGTATGAAGAAATAAGACTGACTTATAATAAATATGAAAAGAAAATGATATCACTAGAAGAAGCTAGAGAAAAGAGACTTAAAATAGATTGGAATAATAGAAAGATTTCTAAACCTAATTTTATTGGAATAAAAGAGGTTACTAATTATAAAATATCAGATTTAAGACCTTATATTGATTGGACATTCTTCTTTGTAGCATGGGAAATGAAAAAGTTATATCCAGAAATTTTAGAAGATCAAAACTATGGAAAAGAAGCTAAAAAGATATTTGATGATGCTAATAGAATGTTAGATTTTATTGAAAAAGATAATATTGTAAATATTAAAGGTGTCTTTGGAATTTTTGAGGCCAATTCAAATGGAGATAATATTGAGATATATAATAAAGATAAGAGTTTAGCTACAACATTAAATCTGTTTAGAGAACAAAGAGAAAAAAGTAAAGGTGAGTATTTATGTCTTTCAGATTTTATTGCACCTAAAGAGTTACAAAAAGAAGATTATATTGGAGGATTTATTGTAACAGCGGGACTTGGGGCAAATGAATATGCTAAAAAGTTGGAATTAGAAGGTGATTCTTACAATTCAATTATGTTAAAACTTGTATGTGATAGATTAGCTGAAGCCTTTGCTGAAAAGCTACATGAAGATATAAGAAAAGATTATTGGGGATATGAACCAGATGAAAACTTAACTATGAAGGAAATATTAAAAGGTAGCTATAGAGGAATAAGGCCTGCTTTTGGATATCCATCGCTTATTGATCAAAGTCAAATGAAAAGATTATTTGATGTTTTAGATGGTGAAAATATAACTGGAGTAAAACTTACTGAAAATTATATGATGGATCCAGTAGCTTCAGTGTGTGGATTATATTTTGCTTCAGAAGACTCAAGATATTTTAATTCTAATTTAATAGATAAAGATCAAGCTGAAGATTATGCAAGAAGATGTGGATGGACTACAGAAGAGTTAGAGAATACTTTACCTAATATATTATCATATAAATAAAATCAGCAAAGGAAATTGCTGAAAAATAGAATAAATATAATAGAAGAGTTTTTAAATAAATTTTATCCTGAATAGAGTTTTAATTTACAGAATGGTTAATATAAAAAACAGAGTTGAAATTTTCAACTCTGTTTTTTATATTATATAATTAATTATGATACAAGCTATACCAGCAAGTATTAATGATACTGTATTAATACTTATACTTATAGTATTTTTGAAATTAGATTTATTAGTATTCTCCATTTTTGAAACTTCTAAATTAGTATTAGTATTATATTGAGTATTGTTTTGCCCCAATGATTGTAATGATAATCCCATTGGATTTCCACCAATACATGCAAATACACCTAACATTATAAATATAATTCCTTCAATAAAAAGTACATCTTTTAGTAAAAAACCTTTTAAATTCACTAGTATATTACCAATAATAAAAAGAATAATAGTCCAAATTATTCCCCATAATATACATTTTCCTAAAGATTTTAATAATATTTTATTCATAGAAACATCCCCCTTTTTTTAATAATTATATAATATCATTTGTAATTATTAAACAAAAATAATGTATTTATTATAATTTTCAAAAATAATCCATAAAAATAGTTTTAATACTAAACATTAATATTAAAATTATTTTTATTGACAAGTATTTTAAATAGGTATATGATTGAGATATGAATATATTTACAAAAATATTACAATATGTAAGAATTATTGGTGAAATCTGATAGAAAAGTTAATTCTGATCTAAAAGAGAGTGATTAATAAATTACGTTAAAATATATATAAATGCCTCTTTTCGTTTATATATATTATTTAGCTAGCTTTCTTTTAATCTTAAGAAAGCTAGCTTTTTTATTTATACTACAAATAATGGAGGAGTAGAATTATGAAAAAAATAGCTGTTATAAGTGCAATCTTAGAAGAACCAAAAGAATGTCAAGAAAAATTTAATAGTGTAGTTTCAGGCTTTAGAGGAAGTATAAAAGGTAGAATGGGAATACCCTTTGAAGAGGGAATCTCAGTTATAAGTATTACTGTAGTTGGTACATTAGAAGAGATAAATAGTTTGACAGGTAAGCTAGGAAATATTGATGGTGTAGTAGTAAAAACAGCTATTGCTAAAAGGGAGATTTAAGGGAAAATATGCAAGTAAGAAACATTATAGACAAGCTATACAATACAACTAATGCATCAAGAGAAGAACTTTTATTTCTTTTAGATAATTTGTCTGAAGAAAATAAAGAATACTTAATAGAAAAATCTCATGAAGTTGCTCTAAAAAATTATGGCAATAATATTTACATAAGAGGTCTTATTGAATTTACAAATCATTGTATAAGGGACTGTAGATATTGTGGAATAAGAAAATCTAATGATAAGGCTGATAGATATCGACTTACTGTGGAAGAAATTTTAGAGTGTGCAGATATAGGAGATAGATTAGGATATAAGACATATGTATTGCAAGGCGGAGAAGATCCGTATTTTACTGATGAAAAAATGGTTGAAATAATAAAGAAGATAAAAGAAAAATATCCTAACAATGCTATAACTTTATCTTTAGGTGAACGTTCATATAAATCATATGAGCTTATGTTTAATGCAGGTGCTGATAGGTATCTATTAAGACATGAAACTGCTAGTAGGAGATTGTATGAATCATTGCATCCAAATTCAAAATTTGAAAATAGAATACAATGTCTTAGAAACTTAAAAGAAATAGGATATCAGATAGGGGCAGGCTTTATGGTTGGCCTTCCTAATCAAAATAATAGTGACTTAGTTGAAGATCTGATTTTCTTAAAGGAGCTTAATCCACATATGTGTGGAATCGGTCCATTTATACCACATAAGGATACCCCACTTGCTAATGAACAAGGTGGAACTCTTGAAAAAACTACAACTATGTTAGCTTTAATTAGATTAATGTTGCCTAAGATATTATTACCAGCAACAACAGCCCTTGGAAGTATTGATCCACTTGGGCGTGAAAAAGGTCTTAAAGCTGGCGGTAATGTTGTGATGCCAAATCTTTCTCCAACTAGTGTTAGAGAAAAGTACTCGTTGTATGATGGGAAAATATGTACTGGAGATGAAGCTGCAGAATGTAGAGCTTGTATTGAGAGAAGAATTAATAATGCAGGATTTAATTTAGAAATTACGCGAGGAGATAGCTTAGTATTAAGTGATAAGGAAAGAGAAAAGATAAATAATAAATTGATTAATAACAAAAACAATGAAATTAGGTTAGATAATATATTTTTAATAAATTAATAAGGAAGTGGAAAAATTTATGTATATTAATCATGAAGAGGTATATGAATTACTAGAAGAAGGAAAGAAGGCAACTAGAGAAGATATAATAAACATTTTAGAAAAAGCAAGAAAGAAAAAGGGAATTTCTCATAAAGATATTGCTGCACTACTTCAATTAGAGGATAAAGAATTAGAAAAAGAAATGTTTAAAGTTGCTGGAGAAATAAAAAAATCTATTTATGGAAAAAGGGTAGTTTTATTTGCACCATTATATATAAGTGATTACTGTGTTAATAATTGTGTTTATTGTGGTTATAAAAAGTGTAATAGCTTTAATAGAAGAAAGTTAACTCAAGATGAAATAAAAGAAGAAGTTAAGATATTAGAAAAGATGGGACATAAGAGGTTAGCATTAGAACTTGGTGAAGATCCAGTAAATGCACCAATAGATTATGTTTTAGAAAGTTTAGACACAATTTATAAAACTCAAAATGAAAATGGAAATATAAGAAGAGTTAATGTAAATATTGCAGCAACTACAGTTGAAAATTATAAAAAGCTTAAAGATGCAAATATAGGTACTTATATTTTATTCCAAGAAACATATCATAAACCAACTTATGATGTAATGCATCCTAAATCATTAAAATCTAGTTATGAATATCATTTAAATGCTTTTGATAGAGCAATGGAAGCTGGAATTGAAGATGTTGGTGGAGGTGTATTATTTGGACTATCAGATCCTAAATTTGAAGTTTTATCATTAATGATGCACAATGAACATCTTGAAAAAGAATTCGGAGTAGGTTTCCATACTATATCAGTTCCAAGACTTAGAGAAGCTGAAGGGGTTACCTTAGAAAATTTCCCTAATCTTTTAAGTGACGAAATGTTTAAAAAAGTGGTTGCTATAATTAGAATTGCGGTACCTTTTACAGGTATAATTATGTCTACAAGAGAAGATGAAGAAATGAGAAGAGATGTACTTAAGATTGGAGTAACTCAAGTAAGCTCTGGTTCTTCGACAGGTGTAGGAGGATATAAACAAAGAGAAGAAGGAAAAAGTATAGAACAGTTTAAAACATCAGATGAAAGAACACCAATAGAAGTTTTAAACTGGTTATTAGATGAAGGATATATACCAAGCTATTGTACTGCTTGTTATAGAAAGGGAAGAACAGGGGAAACTTTTATGGGACTTGCAAAAACAGGAGAGATTCAAAAAATGTGCGAACCAAATGCATTAATGACTTTAATGGAATATGCATTAGATTATGGTGATGAAAGTACATGTAAAAAAGCAGAAAAATTAGTAATGGAAGAAGCAGAAAAAATAAATGATGAGTCCATAAGAAAATTTATTAATGATGGAATAATTAAATTAAAAGAAGGCCAAAGAGATATTTATATTTAGGAGGTCAGAATGAATAGTACACCAAATGCTAACAGAAAACATATAGCGATATTTGGAAAAACAAATGCAGGAAAGTCATCATTAATTAATAGTATTTGTGGTCAAGAAATTGCAATTGTATCAGATATTGCGGGAACTACAACAGATCCTGTTTTAAAAGCAATGGAGCTTATACCACTAGGTCCCGTTTTATTTATAGATACAGCAGGACTTGATGATAAAAGTGAAGTAGGTAAGCTTCGAATAAAAAAAACAATGGATATTATGAAAAGGGCAGACTTCGCTTTATATGTAATGGATGTAAATAACATAGATTATGATGAATATGAAGCTATAAAATTAGAATTTAAAAAGTACAATATACCTTACTTATTAGTTATTAACAAAATAGAGGGTATAGAGAAATATAACTTAGATCAACTAAAAGAAAAATATAAAGAAGCAATCTTTGTTTCTACTTATAAAAAAGAAGGTATAGATGAGTTAAAAAATGAACTTGTTAGTAAGTTAAAAGATTCTGAAAATGATGTTCCTATAATAGGTAATTTAGTGCCTTATGGAGGAAAAGTTATATTAGTAGTACCTATAGACTCAGAAGCTCCAAAGGGTAGAATAATACTTCCACAAGTACAATGTATAAGAGATTGTTTAGATAATGGAATCAAGACATATGTAGTTCGAGATACAGAACTTGCTTCAGCTTTAGAAGATATAAAAGATATAGATTTAGTAGTTACAGATTCACAAGCTTTTAAAAAAGTAAGTAAAATAGTACCTAAAAATATAAAGTTAACAGGATTTTCAATTCTGTTCGCTAATCATAAGGGTGATCTAAAAGCTTTTGTTGATGGTGCTAGAAAGATTGATTCCTTAAATAAAAATTCTAAAATATTAATATCAGAAAGTTGTACACATAATGTTTCTCATGAAGATATAGGAAGAGTAAAAATTCCTAAACTTTTAAATAAATACGTAGGCGCAGAACTTAATTATGATTTTAGGGTTAGTCATGATTTTCCTGAAAATATAAAAGATTATGATTTAATCATTCATTGTGGTGGATGCATGATAAATAGAAAAACAATATTAAATAGAATTGATTTTTGTAGAAGTGAAGAGGTTGCTATTACTAATTACGGCATAGTATTAGCTTTTCTAAGTGGAATATTAGATAGAAGCCTAGAGATATTCAATAATAATTAGTTAATTTATGAATTATAATTAAATAACTAGTGATTATAAATATAATTATAAAAATAGTTAAAATAAATAATAAGGTTGTCCAATTACATTGTGGCAATCTTATTATTTGTTTTATATAATAAATAGATTAATTTTTTAGTAGTTAAGCTAACGTATTAATTTAATTATACTTTCACTGTTATATTCCTTTAAAAATACATCTGAACATCTATTAATAAATTTAATATAATCATTTTCATTAAGAATTATGGGGCAAGCTGTACTAAAATTTTTATTTAAACATTTATACTTAAAATCATTAAAAATACTTATTGATTTGTTTAATTTTATTGGTAGAAAATCTGTAAAGGATGAATCTATTATATTTATTTGAGATATAAAATCAACTATTAATTTTATATCATAATTTTTAATATTTTCATTTATTATTACATGAGATTCCAAATATTGAATGTTATATTCAGAAATAAAAAGTCTTTCAATATTTTCATCAAAATAGTTATCAAGCCAAAGATGAGTATAATAGCCTACAGCAAATGATTTCTCTAAATAGTTCAACTTTTTACTAGATAAATTTAATTTAAATTTAGTTAAATCACATTTTTTACTTGAATCTTCTTTAAAGTGAGACAAACAACCTTTAGTCATATCATTAAAAATAATATAATAGTTAGGAGCAATACTACCTAATGTTAAAAAATTAATATCAAGTTCATTAAAATAGTTATCTTTTAAATTTCTTAGAAAATTAATATGAGTAGATATATTTGGCATAAAAACTCCTCCAAAAGCTTTTATTGATTTATATGAATAAATTTTTAAAAATATTTGTTTAAAATTAATATAATTTAAAATAAATTACTATTTTTAAATGTTTTTTATTTATCTAAACATATATCTAATACTGTGTACATACATTATTATAGAATAATTACATATGGAGGAAATATGAAAAGAGTATTGCTTATTAAACCATTAATATATAGTATTTTTATTTTAGTTGCATATTATATTACATTTAAAACAGAATTATTATTTACTAATAAAGAAGTAACTACATTTATTAGTTATATGAATAAGAAAAATGATTTTTTAGGTGCAACTAATTTCATGATATGGTTAGTAATAATTTCTGCATTAGTGGTAACAGCTTTAAATAAAATGGATAAAGTAAAAAAACAATGATAAATTTGTATTTAGATTATAGATAATCACTATGAATGTATATTAGATGATTATCTATTTTTTTTATAAATAGTTTTAGAAATATTTGACGTTTTAATGATTTTACTAATAAAAACTTATTAAAATATTAATAAAGTGCGAAAAAAATTAATTTTTTTTAAAAAAACTCTTCCCTTTTTATATATTCAATATTATAATGTAAAGAAATAATAACCTTATATGGTTATTATAGTAAACGTTAATTGCAATAGGATTAAGATTATAATAAAGTACTTAATAAGTTATTAAGTACTATTGGGGAATAAAAGTAACTATATTATTTATATTAAATAAAATTAGTTTATAGAAATTTAATAATTGTTAATCCAAATTGTAATAAATATTTTTATTATTAAGGGGGCGAATTTAATGAAAAATTCAAAATTGAAAAAAATGTGTGCAGTGTTAATGGCTGCAACCATTGGCACATCTTTGTTCATTGGGTGTGGAAATACTAATAATACATCTAATGAGGAAAGTAAAGCTAATAATACTTCTACAGAAGTAAAGCAAGAGATTATTTATAATCTAGGTGCTGATCCACAAACAATCGATCCATTGCTTAACACAGCTATAGATGGTTCAAATGTTATTGTTAATGCTTTCGAATGTTTAATGGTACTAAATGATAAAAATGAAGCTGAACCTGCTGCTGCTGAAAGTTATGAAGTTTCTGATGATGGTTTAGTTTATACATTTAAGCTAAGAGAAAATGGTAAATGGTCAGATGGGGAACCAGTTACAGCTAATGATTTCTATTATGCTTGGATGAGAGGAATGGATAAAGAGACTGCAGCTGAGTATTGTTATCAATTCTTCTATATTAAAAATGCTGAAAAATATTATAATGGGGAAGTTTCAGCAGATGAAGTTGGTCTCAAAGTATTAGATGATTATACTTTAGAAGTTACTTTAGAAGCACCAACTGCATACTTTACTCAATTAATAGCTCATCAAACTTACTCACCAGTAAGAGAAGATATTGTTTCTGCTAATCCAGATACTTGGGCTACTAGTCCTGAAACATATATTGGAAATGGTGCATTTAAATTAGTACAATGGGATATGAAAGATAAATTAGTATTTGAAAAGAATGAGAATTATTGGGATGCAGATAATGTAAAGTTAGAAAAACTAACATTTAAGTTAGTAACAGATGCAACAACTGCTTACTCTGAATTAAAAGCTGGTAACTTTGATGTTGTAAACTCTGTTCCTCCAAATGAAATTGAACCTGGTAAAGAAGAAGGGGTAGTTCAAATAATTCCAAAACTTGGTACCTATTTCTTTGTAATTAATGTTGGTAAACAAGATAACTTAAAGGATGATGTTAAAGAAGCTTTAAATAATAAATTAGTAAGACAAGCTATATGTTTAGCTATTGATAGACAAGAGATAATAGATAATGTTGGTAAAGCAGATCAAGTTGCTTCTTATAGCTTTGTACCATTAGGTATTTCTTCAACAGATGGTGGAGAGTTCTCTGATAAAGAATATTATGACCCACAAGATATGGAAAGTAATATTGAAAAAGCAAAAGAATTATTAAAAGAAGCAGGATATGAAAATGGAGAAGGACTTCCAACACTTGAGTTAATGTATAATTCAGAAGAATCTCATAAAGATGTTTGTCAAATTGTACAACAAAATTTAGCTGAAGTTGGTATAAATGTTGAATTAACAAACCAAGAATGGGCAGTATTTTTAAACACAAGACAAAATGGTGAATATCAAATTGCAAGACATGGTTGGATTGGTGACTACAGTGATCCTATGACATTTTTAGATATGTGGGTAACTGATGGTGGTAATAATGTTTCTGGATTTAGCAACTCAGAGTATGATGCTTTAATAGCTGAGGCAAAAGTTGAGACTAATCTTGAAAAAAGAGAAGAATTATTAAGAAAAGCTGAGGATATATTAATGGAAGAAGCTCCTATTATTCCTGTATATTTCTATACAACAGTAATGGCATGGAATGATGATGTTGAAGGTATATTAGTAACATCTTTGGGTAAAGTCTATTTTAAAAATGCTTATAAAATATCAAAATAAAAAAGAGAGTCTTAATTGGCTCTCTTTTTTTATTGTTATAAAATATAAAATGGACCTGTAATAAATTTAAATATAAATTATTTTGTTACAGATAAAAAGTTTCAACCTTTACAACTATAAATAAATTTTTTGAACAAATCTAATGTTGTAGAATCATGTGCGACCATCATTTCAGGGTGCCATTGTATACCTACTACAAATGGTTCATTTATCATTTCAATAGCTTCAATTATTCCATCTGGAGATACAGCAGTATTTTTAAAGTTAGGGGCAACTTCTTTAACTGCTTGATGATGAGCACTATTAACAATATAACTATCGCCAAATATTTCGTGTACAATACTATTTTCTTCTATATAAATAGGATGGCACTTTTCTGAAAGATGGCTTTCTTGTTTATGAAGTATTGGTGAATCTGTAGCATAGGATATATCTTGATGTAATGTTCCACCACAGGAAACATTAAGAATTTGACATCCTCGACATATTCCTAAAATAGGCATATTTAATTCAAGGGCTTTTTGGGCTAAATTAATATGATACCAGTCAACTAAATCATTACAATTTCCTAAAAGGGGCCTAGGAAGTTCTTTATAGGATAATGGATTAACATCAATACCTCCAGGAAGCAGTAAGCCATCACATGCGGATAATTGATCAAGTAAAATATCAATATCGTTTATTAAAGGCAAAATAACAGGAATTCCTCCTGCTTCAGCAATTGCTCTTGGATAGTTATTATTTACTCTAGTATAATCTTCACCTGCAAATTCTATCCTAAAATCCTTAACTATCCCACCAGCTATTGCTATTAGTGGTTTTTTCATTTTATCCCCTCCTTGAAATAAATCTTCATCATATATTATACGAAAAAAAAGAAATACTTTAAACATTTATAAGAAAAAAATACATATATTACAAGAGTGATTTATCTTAATATTTTCTAATGGGAACGAAAGTGAAGAGAAATTATAAAATATATTATAAGCATTTGAGGAGGTAATATAAAATAGGAAATACAACAAAATCGAATTATACTTATGATAAGATGGTTATAGATTTACAATATTTGAAAAAAATATATAGTAATAATATAGATATAAATATAATCGGAAATTCTCATGATAATAGGAATATTTATGAAGTAATATTAGGAAAAAGTAATAGTAAACAACACGTATTGATACATGCAGGAATCCACGGTAGAGAGTACTTAACTTCCTTATTAATTATGAAGCAAATAGAATATTATCTAAAGAATTATGAAGAGGGTGAATATTGTGGAATTAAATATAGCGATTTATTTAATTCGGTAGCTTTTCATTTAATTCCCATGGTAAATCCAGATGGAATTACTATAAGTCAAATAGGTATAAAAGGTATACGAAATGAAAAATTAAAAGACTCTATTTATGAATGTTATTATAATGATTTAAGTGCTAGATATACTTGTGATAGATTTAAAAATTATTTAAGAAAATGGAAGGCAAATGCTATTGGGGTAGATTTAAATAGAAATTTCGATGCAGGATGGAATGAAATAAATCAAAGTAAAAAATGTTCTTTTGCAAATTATAAAGGAAAATATTGCAATTCTGAACCTGAATCTAAGGCACTTGTTAATTTAGTTAATAAATATAATTTTATTTACACAGTTAGTTATCACTCATCAGGAAATTTAATTTATTGGGATTATAGAGATAGCTTAGTAAAGAAAGAGAGTAGCAATCTAGCTGACCTTATTTCAAGTGTAACAGGATATAAAAAAGAAAAAAGTGATAGTGAATACTCGGAAGTTGTACCAGGTGGATTTAAGGATTGGGCATCTTCTAAGCACAATAATCCAATACCCAGTGTAACTATTGAAGTTGGCTTAGGAAAGTGTCCATTAAAAAATTCAGAATTTAAGTATATTTGGAATGCTAATTATAGAGTTTTGGCGGCTATTGCATATATGTTAAGATAAAAAGTTATAGTTATTACATTAAAAATATGTTCCTATATTTTATATTGAATTTTTTTTACAAAAAGGGAAGTATAATAATAAATGATATAATGAGTGGAAAGGAATTTATTAATATCTGAATATGAGTAAAAAGAGATTTGTAATTAAGTTTGAAGATAATAATAGAAAACTTCCAATTGAAGCTGAACCAAATAGTATAATAGATTTAGTAAAAAATAATAAAGTCAAGCAAAGAAGAATTTTTGATGAAAATGGAAAAGTTATAAAGGACATTGATACGTCAAATCACAATCAGCCTAAGTTCCATCCCATGGGTGCACATAAACATGTATATAATTTTAATAATTATGGACATCCTCATGGAAAGAGTGAAGAATTAACAGATGAAGAAATATCTCAAAATAAAGATATAATTTTTGAAGAAATTAATCATAATTATGATTATCTTAATGAGGATATTGAATAAATCTAGCAAATAAACTATATTTTTTCAGGAATTAAATAGAAATTTTAAAATGGCAACAAAAAATACCAATTGATATTGGTATTTTTTGTTTTATATGGTGGACAAATGTATTTAGCAAATGTATAATGTAAAAAACAATATAAAAGGTAATAAAATAATTAGTATTATAGTTTATTATTAAACATTTATTGGGGATTTAATAAAATACAAATATTATAAGGTGTTAAAGAATAATAACTTAACATAAGATGTTATTATAATATCTATTTAAAATGCTAATTATTATTTAGGGGGTACAGTATGATTAACATCAAAATTTTAGAAGAATTATCAAATGCATTTGGACCATCTGGATTTGAAGATGAAGTTACAAATGTAATAAAGAAACACTGTAATGAAATGATAGTAGAAAATGATTCTATGAATAATGTTTATGCAAGGCTAAAAAATTATGATGGTAATAAATTAGTTGTTATGTTAGATGCACATACTGATGAAGTTGGATTTATGGTCCAAGCTATTAATGATAATGGCTTATTAAGCATTGTTCAATTAGGTGGATGGCATAATACAAATATTCCGGCACATACTGTTTATGTAAAAAATAGAGATGGTGAACTTATTAAAGGGATAACAACTTCTAAGCCAGTTCATTTTATGACCGCTAGTGAAAAAGTTAATAATTCATTAGAAATAGAGGATATCTTTGTAGATGTTGGTGCTAGTAGTAGAGAAGAAGTTTTAGAGGTTTTTAATATTAGGGTTGGAGATCCAATAGCTCCAAAAGTTGAATTTGATTTTAATGAAAAAAATGGAGTTTGTTATGGCAAAGCTTTTGATAATAGAATAGGATGTTTTTGTATTATAGAAACATTAAAAGCATTATCTGAAATAAGTGATTTAGAGGTAGATGTTGTTGGAGCTTTCGCAGCACAAGAGGAAGTTGGTACTAGAGGAGCACAAGTTACATCGCAAATTATTAAACCAGACTTAGCAATAGTGTTTGAAGGATCACCAGCAGATGATTTATATTATTCTAAAAATATATCACAAGGTGTATTAAAAAATGGAACACAAATAAGAAACCTGGATCAAGGTTATATAGGAAATCCTTTATTTATTAGACATGCAGAAAAAGTTGCAGAAAAACATTCAATAAAATATCAAAATGCGGTTAGACGTGGGGGATCTACTAATGCGGCAAAGATAAGCTTAACTTCCAAAGCGGTACCAGTATTAGTTTTAGGTATTCCTTCAAGGTATGTTCATAGTCATTATAACTATTGTGCTAAAGAAGATATAGAATCATCAGTCTCATTAGCTGTTGAAGTAATAAAAAGTCTTACTGAAGAAGTTATAAATAATATTTTAAGAAAATAATGTTAATTAAGAGAATCATAAGGTTCTCTTTTTTTATAAGTGTCTTTGTGAAATGGTATAAATAGTTAAAAATGTTCACTTATAGGTAAATGTTAAATTTTAAAAAAACAATATTAAATATAAAGAAATTCAAATAACTTTTTAAAAACACATATGGGTAAAAAAAGGAGTAAATTAAGTGAATTAGCCATTGTTAACGTTAACATTATTTTAATATTAAATTGACATTTTAATTAATATAATAAAAAAAACTTAATAATATATTAAAAAAACAATATTCTTTTTAACAATTTTTTTGACAAATATTAAATTTTAATTATAATTAAATTATAACTTAACCAATTTTTAGTTCATAAGTAATTAAATAGAATTAAGTTGTAAGATCTAAACATTAGCTTATAATTTTAATCTTATAAATACTTTTAGGGGCAGAAATTATAAGAGTAAATATATGGTTTATATATTATAAAAAGATATAAATTGCATAATGCAGTTTAGTTATAAATACAAAGGGGGCAATTAAAGATGAAAAGTTCAAAACTAAAAAAACTATGTGCAGTATTAATGGCTGCAACTCTTAGTACAACATTATTTTTTGGATGTGGAAGTACTTCTTCAAATGAGGGGAATAATACCAACTCAGAATCTAAAACTACAACAAATAAGGATACTAAACAAGAATTAGTATTTAATTTAGGAGCTGACCCTGAAACAATAGATCCAACAATAAATACAGCTTCAGAAGCATCAACAGTAATACTTAATGCATTCGAATGTTTAATGACACTTGATGAAAATGATAATGCAGTAGAGGGCGCAGCTGAAAGTGTTGAAGTATCAGAGGATGGATTAGTATATACTATTAAATTAAGAAAAGATGGGAAATGGTCTGATGGAGAACCAGTAGTAGCAGACAATTTTAAGTATTCTTGGATAAGAGCATTAACTAAAGAAAATGCAGCTGAGTATGCTTATCAATTATTCTATATTAAAAATGCGGAAAAATACTATAATGGAGAATTAAGTGCTGATGAAGTAGGAATTAAAGTTATTGATGACTATACATTAGAAGTAACATTAGAGGCGCCAACAACTTACTTTAAACAATTATTAGCATTTCCAACTTATGCTCCATTAAGAGAAGATATTGTAAGTGCAGATCCAGATGGATGGGCTACAAAGCCAGAAACTTATGTAACTAATGGTGCATTTAAGCTGGTACAATGGGATATGAAAGACCAATTAGTATTTGAAAAGAATGAAAATTATTGGAATAAAGATAGTATTAAATTAGATAAATTAACATTTAAACTTGTAACAGATGAAACAACTGCTTATTCAGAATTACAAGCTGGTAACTTTGATGTTGTTAATTCTGTTCCACCAAATGAAATAGAACCTGGAAAAGAAGCTGGTTTGGTACATGTTTCACCAAAGCTTGGAACATATTATTTCGGTATTAATGTTGGTAAACAAGATAATATGTCTGATGATGTTAAGGAAGTTTTAAGTAACAAATTAGTTAGACAAGCTATAAACTTAGCAATAGATAGACAAGAAATAATTGATAATGTTGGTAAAGCAGAACAAGTTCCTGCATATAGCTTTGTTCCTCAAGGAATTTATAACCCTGATGGTACAGAATTTGCTGATAAAGAATATTATGATCCTTTAGATATGGAAGGAAATATTGAAAAAGCAAGAGAGTTATTAAAAGAAGCTGGATATGAAAATGGTGAAGGAATACCAACTATTGAATTAATGTATAACTCTGAAGGTGCACATAAAGATATTTGTCAAATTGTTCAACAAAACTTAGCTGAAATTGGAATAAATGTAGAACTAACTAATCAAGAATGGGCAGTTTTCTTAAATACTAGACAACAAGGTGGATATGAAATTGCAAGACAAGGATGGATTGGAGATTATTCAGATCCTATGACATTCTTAGATATATTTGTAACTGGCGGTGGTAATAATGATTCTGGATATAGTAACCCAGAGTATGATAAATTAATTGCTGAAGCTAAAGTTGAATCTGATACAGATAAGAGAAAAGAATTATTAAGAGAAGCTGAAGATATATTAATGGAGGATATGCCTATACTTCCAATTTACTATTATACAACTGTAATGGGATGGAATGAAAATGTTAAAGGGATTCAAGTTTCTGTTTTAGGAACTGTTTACTTACAAGGAGCTTATATAGAATAATAAAATATTGTGAATTAAATAAAGTAAAATAGATATAGGATATATTAGTGTACTTCACTAATATATCCTATATTTTTTATTATTAATTTCTTTAATAATAAAAATAATTTTTTACAATTATTTATTTTCAAACAAAAAACTTCAAATTATATCAAGTTTTATGTTATAGTATTAAAGTTGTATTAGATATAAGTTAAAGGGAGAGATATATATGGGGAAAATAATTATAGATGAAAGTAGTTTAAAAAAGAGAGAGAAAGCTTTACTTATATATATAATTTTTATCACTTTAGGAATAATACTTTTTGAATTTAGTAGTATTTTTTGGGGTAAGAATTATCACGTTACATATTTACATTCTATAATTTTGTTTATTAAGTTTTTTAATTCAATTCTATCAATTTTAGCCTTTGTAAGCTGTATAGTTTTATATATTAGATTAAAAAAAGATAGCATATTTATTATTTCTTTAATATACTTATCAATGGCTATTGGAATTGTTATGGGAGTTTTCGATGGATTTAAATTTAGTAATGAAAGATTAATTTTTTTACACTATACTAATTTATTATCTTCATTATTTAAACAAATAATTATTTCTATTGCAATTTTCCCAAATAAAAAATTAAAGGAAAAGATAATAAAACATAAATATAAATCTATATTTATAGTGATATTTGTTACATTAATTTGTAGTTTTTTAGATAGTAGACTTACTATTAAAGATCCCTTAGAAAATAATTTTTTTATTATATATAGTTTGTTTTTAATAATAATGTATTGTATATTTTCAATTATATTATTTTATAGAGGTATAAAGGGAAAAGAATATTCATTTATTATTTTAAGTTCAAGTTTATTTATGTTAGCAATGAAGTATATTTATTATCTTTATAAAGTAAATATACCTGAATTTGCTCAAGGTTTGGTTTCAATATCAATGACATTTATTAGTTCTGGATTAGTAATTATCGCAAGTTTTGTAGAACTATATATGTATATGTATAAAACCCAGATATTAAATAATAATCTAAAAGTTTTTTATGAATTAGTTGACAAGAATAAACATAATTATATGTTTCTATTTAAAGAAAATGGAGAAGTATTATATGCTAATAAAAAAGCTAAGGAAGAATATTATACAATTAATGAAGATACGAAGAGTTTACAACAGCTATTTATGAATAAAGGTCAGCTTTTAGATAGATATGAAGAAATTAAAAAATCAGTATATAAAGATGGTTTTTGGAAGGGAATATTAAAGAGTGAGCATCAAAATAAAATAATTGATTGTTATATTCAAATTATTGGCGAGAAAGAAAGTAATAAAAATATATTAGTTTCATATATAGATATATCAGATGAAATAAATATGGAGCTTGAGATAGAAAAGCTAAAAGTTTATGATAAAGAAAAAAATGAATTTATATGCAATATTTCTCACGAATTAAGAACTCCTTTAAATATTTTATATTCTGTAATACAATTGCTTGATAAATTTAAAGAAAATAATGAATTAGATTTTAGATATCTATATGAAAAATATAATAAAACATTAAATTTGAATTGTAAAAGAATGATGAGATTAATAAATAACATTATAGATGTATCAAAAATAGATTCTGGAGTTTTAAAACCTAACTTTGGCAATTACAACATCGTTTCGGTAGTTGAAGATGTAACATTATCCGTTGTTAGATATGCATTATTAAAAAGAATTAATATACATTTTGATACTAATGAAGAAGAGTGTTTTATTAAGTGTGATTCCTCTATGATACAAAGAGCATTATTAAATATACTATCAAATGCAATAAAGTTTACAGAAGAAAATAAAAATATATATGTAAATGTATTTGTAAGAGATAAATTTATTGAAATAAATATCAAAGATGAAGGAATTGGTATATCTAAGGAAGTTCAACATATAATCTTTGAAAAGTTTATTCAAAATGATAAATCTTTCAATAGAATGAACGAGGGGAGTGGCATAGGATTAAGCATAGTAAAATCAATATTAGTTCTTCATAATGGTTATGTTGAAGTTGAAAGTAAATTAAATGAAGGAGCTACTTTTAAGATTTTTTTACCAAATGAATATTTAGAAGATAAAGAATTTAAAATTTACGATATTGATGATGGCGATATTGAACTAGAGCTCTCTGATATTTATGAGATATTAACTTAATATTTCAATAACAGATATTTTATAAAAAATCTTACGTTAATAATTATATGTTAATAGTAAAATAATTAAGAAAGGATGAGTAATTCGTCCTTTTTTTATTATTTTATGAAGCAAATTAAGTTTTAATAATATAAAATTGGATGCATTTTATTAACATATAAATAATATTAATAAACAGAATGTATAATTTTTATTTATGAGGTAAGTATGAAATACTTAGTTGAAATAATAGTAATTTGTATACTTTTGTTATGCTATTATACTATTAATAATATAGATGATATTATTAGTGTTTTTGCAACTAGTTATATTTCAAATTTAGAACCAGATGGTTATAGCTCTAAATTTAATGAATTTAATTATAATGGTGTTAAAATATTATATGAATATAATATATCAAAAGCAATTCCTGTTCTAAAAGAATATATTGATGATTCAAAGCAAAAATGTGAAAAAATATTTAATGAAGTTAATGTATCATTAACAATAGAATTTGACTATGACAAAGATGTATTTTTATCTAGATTTGAAAGTAATACTGATAATATATCAGCATATTATGTTGATGCTATAAAAACTATTTATATTTATGTAGATAGTTATGAGAATATTTTAAATAACAAAGAAAATTTTAGTGAAATATTACTTCATGAAATATCACATTATTATTTTTCAGAATTTTTAAGAGAAAATAATATATCATCAAAAGATGTACCTGTATGGATAAATGAAGGTATAGCAGATTATATATCTAATCGTATAAGTTTTTTAGATTATGATAATATAGAATTCATTCCATTTGATAATATTTCAACTTCAAATGATTGGGCAAGAATAAAATCAGGTAAACAATATATACAAAGTTTATATTCAATAAATAAAATTATAAGTAATCATAGTGAAGATATAATTATTGATTTATTACTTGAATTAAAGAAATATGACTTTAATATAGCATTTAAAAATATAGTTGGAGTGGATTTTAGTAGCTTTGAAATGTCTATTAAAAATGATATTGAAATTCTAAACCATAAGAATAATTGAAAGGTCTATGTATAAACTATACATAGACTATAAAAATTACATATTTAATATTAATTTAGTATTATATTAAGAAATATAAGTTTTAAAAGGAGGGTACATGAATTACCAAAATAACCTACCAAATAAATATTTAAATTTAGAAAATACATATTCAAAGCTTCCTAAAAGTTTATTTTCATTTCAAAATCCAAGTAAGGTAGATAATTGTAAAATGGTATTTTTTAACAGAAAATTAGCTGAAGAATTAGGATTAAATAAAGAGTTTTTACAAAGTGATGAAGGAATACAATTTTTGTCAGGAAATAAAATTTTAAAAAATACAACCCCAATTTCCCAAGCTTATGCAGGTCATCAATTTGGACATTTTACAATGTTAGGAGATGGTAGAGCAGTTCTTTTAGGAGAGTTAATATCAAAAAATAAAGAAAGATTTGATATTCAGATTAAAGGAAGTGGAAGGACTCCATATTCAAGAGGTGGAGATGGAAAAGCAACTTTAGGACCGATGCTTAGAGAATATATTATAAGTGAGGGAATGTATGGTTTAGGAATTCCAACAACACGTAGCCTAGCTGTAATTTCTACAGGGGAAGATATAGTTAGAGATGAATTATTGCCTGGTGCAATATTAGATCGTATAGCTAAAAGTCATATTCGTGTTGGTACATTCCAATTTGCTAGAAATTTTTGTGAAATTGAGGATCTTAAATTATTAGCGGACTATACTTTAAAAAGACATTTTGAAGTAAAAAATTATGAAGAAAATCCTTATCTTTATTTACTTAATGAAGTTATAAAGAATCAAGCATTACTTATTTCAAAGTGGCAATTAGTTGGATTTATTCACGGTGTTATGAATACGGATAATATGTTAATAAGTGGAGAAACTATTGATTATGGACCTTGTGCATTTATGGATACATACAATCCTGACACTGTATTTAGTTCCATTGATATTAATGGAAGATATGCATATGGTAATCAACCTAAAATTGGTGCGTGGAATTTAGCTAGATTTGCAGAAGCACTATTACCATTATTAGATAAAGACATAGATAAAGCTATTAAAGTTGCAGAAAAATCATTATCTAATTATGGAACCTTATATAATAAATATTGGGAAAATGGAATGAGAGCTAAACTTGGAATATTTAATTCAGAAGAAGAGGATAGTAAACTTATTTTTTCTCTTTTAGATATTATGAAAAATTATAAAGCTGATTATACAAATACTTTTCGTGATTTAACATTAGGAAATTTATCAGAAAGTGAAATATTTAAAAGTGATGATTTTAAAAAATGGTATAAAATTTGGGAAGAAAGATTGATAAGACAAGATAAATCACGTGATGAATCTAAACATCTAATGGAAATTAGTAATCCAACCATTATTCCACGTAATCATAAAGTTGAAGAGGCTTTACATGATGCAGTTACTAATAATGATTATAGCAGTATGAATGATCTTTTAGATGTAATTAAAAATCCTTATGATTATTCCAATATTAATGAAGAGTATTCAAAACCACCTAAGCCTACAAGTTGCGCATATAAAACATATTGTGGTACTTAAATTTAAATTAACTTAAAAAATTAATTTCCTTATATACTTGAACAAATTACCAATAAGTGGTATTTTGTTTAATAAGTGAAATTTATATTTGGTATAGGGAGGAAATTTATATGAAAAGATTAGAAAACAAAGTTGCATTAGTAACATCTGCAACAAGAGGAATTGGATTAGCTTCTGCCAAAAAGTTAGCAAGTGAAGGGGCTACTGTATATATGGGAGTTAGAAGAATGGAGGTAACTCAAGATATATGTGATGAGTTAGCTAAGAGTGGTTTAAAAATGAAACCAGTATATTTTGATGCATATAAAATTGATTCTTATAAAACTATGGTTGAAGATGTAATAAAAAATGCAGGTAAAATAGATATTCTTGTTAATAATTTTGGAACTGGTCGCCCTGATAAAGATTATGATTTAGTTAATGGTGATGAAGATGCTTTCTTTGAAATATTAGAAAGTAATATTGGAAGTGTATATCGTGTTTCTAAATTAGTTGTTCCTTATATGATTAAGAATG
Organism: Clostridium cuniculi; assembly: GCF_004353185.1. Taxonomy (GTDB): domain Bacteria; phylum Bacillota; class Clostridia; order Clostridiales; family Clostridiaceae; genus Clostridium; species Clostridium cuniculi. The sequence continues at coordinate 73,978 of NZ_SMUS01000015.1, forward strand.
GTAAAGGTAGCATAATAAATATTTCATCAATAGGAGGTTCAGTTCCTGATATTTCTAGAATAGGTTATGGAGTATCAAAAGCTGGAGTTAATAATATAACACAACAAATAGCTATGCAATATGCACGAAATAATATAAGGTGTAATGCTGTATTACCAGGCCTTACAGCAACAGATGCAGCACTAGATAATATGCCAGAAGATTTTAGGAAATCATTCTTATCACATGTACCTTTAAATAGAATAGGTACACCAGACGATATTGCTAATGCTGTATTATTCTTTGCTAGTGATGAGTCTTCTTATATTACTGGCCATATAATGGAGGTATCTGGTGGGTATCATTTAGGTACTCCACAATATGCAGATTTTGTTGGAAGAAAAATGGTTGAAGAAAAACAGAAATAGTTCATAAATACTAATAAATAAAACATCCTATTAAAACTTAAATAGGATGTCTTATTTATTAATTATAAAGAAATTGTAAATTAGCCCCTAAATTATTGAAGTTATTTCTAAATTATAGTACGATATAGAAAAAATAAGATATTTGATAAATTTTATAAAAAGGGGGAAAAATATGATAAATTTAATGATTATTTGTGCATTAGTATTATTAATATGTATAACTTCAACAAAAATATTATATAGATTCGGTGTACCGATTCTTCTTATTTTTATAGTACTTGGAATGCTATTTGGTTCCGATGGTATTGTTGGTATATACTTTGATAATTATAATTTAGCAAGTGATATATGCTCTATAGCATTAATTTTTATAATGTTTTACGGTGGATTTGGTACTAACTGGAAGATGGCTAAACCTGTAGCAGTTCAATCTATAGTTATGTCATCTTTAGGAGTTGTTATAACAGCAGGATTAACAGGATTATTTTGTTTCTTTGTTTTTAAAACGACGCTATTAGAAGGCTTACTTATAGGCTCAATAATTGCATCTACAGATGCAGCTGCTGTATTTGCTATATTGCGTTCACAAAAATTGAATCTTAAGGGCTCAATAGCTTCTATATTAGAAGTTGAAAGTGGTAGTAATGATCCCTTTGCATATATGCTTACAATAATAATATTAGGTCTAATGGCTAATGGAGGATATGGAAATATTATCCCTATGTTATTAAGTCAAATTATAGTTGGAGTAGTAGCTTCAATTGTATTAGCAAAGTTATCTATTTATTTGTTAAGGCATGTTAAGTTTGAGATAGAAGGTTTTTATCCTATATTTATTACTGCAATAGCTGTATTAGCATATTCTTTAAGTGAGTACTTAGGTGGAAATGGATACTTATGTGTTTATATAACAGGAATTATCATAGGAAATAGTAAAATACCTCATAAAAAAAGTATTTTTCAATTTTTTGATGGTGTATCATGGTTAATGCAAATTTTATTATTCTTCTTACTTGGACTATTAGCATTTCCTTCAAAGTTACCATCTGTAATGATTAAAGGTATCTCTATTTCAATATTTATGATTTTCATAGCAAGACCAATTGCAACATTTAGTATATTAAGTTGGTTTAAGGTTCCAATTAAGCAACAACTTTTTATTTCATGGGTTGGAATTAGGGGAGCTGCATCAATAGTTTTTGCAATCTTTGCTGTAACATATGGCGTTCCTATAAACCATGATATTTTCCATATAATATTCTTCATGGCTTTATTCTCAGTAGCAGTACAAGGTACTCTTATTCCTACTATAGCAAGAAAGCTTGATTTAATTGATAATGAAGAATCTGTTCTAAAAACATTTAATGATTATAAAGAAGATAAAAGTACTAAATTACTAGAATTTACAATTAGTGATAATAATCCTATCGCTAATAAAAGTATCATGGATGCAAATATTCCTGAAGACATACTTGTTGTTATGATAAAACGAAAAGGAGACGTATTTGTACCAAATGGATCTACAGTAATTTTACCTGGAGATACTTTAGTTCTTTCTGGAAATACTCTATTAAATTTTAATGATTATAAAGAAGGAAAAAGTACAAATTTAATGGAAATTTCAATTAGTAAAGATAGTAAAATTGCAAATAAATCTATAAAAGATTCTATTTTAACAGAGGATATTCTTATAGTTATGATAAAACGTAAGGATAAAGTAATAGTTCCAAATGGAAATACGGTTATAATGCCTGAAGATATATTGGTTGTTACAGCTAATAATTTAAAAAATATAGAAAATATGATAATAGCATAAAATTTATAAAAAGAGTAAGATTTAAATTTTCTTACTCTTTTTATTTTGATTACATATTACACATTAAACTTTAAGTAAAATAAATTTTGCAAACAAAAATTATTTTTGTTTAACTCTTTATTTACAAAAATAATTTTTATTGATATATTCTTAATAAGAAGTATTTTAATATGAGGGTGTGTTAGTATGGAAAATATAAAATCAGTTATTAATATAATTTTTTCAGAATATAATAATTTTTTTGATGCAGAAAAAAAAATAGCTGATTACATTTTAGATAATAAAACAAAAGTAATTGAGATGACTATTTCTGAATTAGCTGAAAAAGCTGGAACTAGTGAAGCAACAATTACAAGGTTTTGTAAAAAATGTAGTATGAAAGGATTTCATCATTTAAAAATAACATTAGCACAAGAAATAGTTGATTCTAAAAAAGATGAGTTTACTATTTCAGGGAGCGTTAGTGAAAATAATATTAAAGAGTCTCTTAATAATATTTTAGCTAATAAAATTGAAGAATTAAAACAAACAATTTCAATGATTAATGAAGAAGAGCTAAGAAAAATATTACACATATTAAAAAGTGCAAAAACTGTTCAATTTGTAGCTGTTGGTAATACTATACCTATTGCATTAGATGGATGTTATAAATTAAATCAAATTGGTATTCCCTCTGTTACTAATACTATCTGGGAAACTCAAATTGCATATACATATAATTTATCAAAAGATGACGTTGTTATAGTTATTTCAAATTCTGGTGAATCAAAACGATTAATTGACGTAGTAGAAATAGCATCAGAAAAAAGAGCAACTACTATAGGTATAACTAATAGTGATAATTCTCCATTAGCAAAAGTTTGTAATTATCATATTAAAACATCAACTAGAGAAAAATTATTTTTATCCGAATATTATTTTTCTAGAATTTCAGCAATGACTATAATCGAAATATTATATCTTTTCTTAACTGTTGGAAAAGATGATGTTTATGCTAATATAAGTAGACATGCTCAAGCTATTGCAGATGAAAAAATATAATTTATTATAAACAAAGAAGGGGGCCTGTAAATTGAAAAGAAAGTGTGCTAAAGAAGCCTTAAATTATATTAAAGATAAATCTATTATTGGTCTTGGAGGAGGTACTACTATTTCTTATTTAGTTTCTTATATAAGAGAAGCTGAACTTGATGTTAAAGTTGTTACACCATCATTTCAAACTGAAAAATTATGTATTGAAAATGGACTAGTAGTATTACCAACTTGGTCTGTTGACTCAATATCAGTTGCATTTGATGGTTGTGACGAAATAGATAAAGATCTAAATGCATTGAAAAGTGGAGGAGGAATCCATACAAAAGAAAAAATAATAGCAAGTATGGCTGATGAGTATATTTTACTAGTAGATGAAAGTAAAGTCTCTAACAATCTTGAGTTTAAATATCCTGTTGTTTTAGAAATAATACCTGAAAGTAAGTCTATAGTTGAAAAAGAAGTTAAGAAATTAGGGGGAAACCCTAAATTAAGAGTAAGTAATTCAAAAGATGGGATTACAATTAGTGATAATGGATTATTTCTTATGGATGTTAAATTTAATAAAGAAGATATTATTGATATTTCTGTATTAAATGATAAGCTAAAAAAAATAGTAGGAGTTCTAGATACTTCACTATTTTATAATATAGTTACAAAAGCACTAGTAGTTGGTGAAAATGGAGTTAGATTAATTGAAAGTAAAAGGTAGGGTATGTATTATGAATGAAAATTTTAAAGTATTAAGCAATGGTGTTAAAATGCCTTCTATTGGATTTGGAACATATAAATCTGGAAATGATAAAGAAACTGCGAAGATTATAAAATATGCTTTAAAGATAGGGTATAGGCAAATTGATACTGCTTCTTTTTATGGTAATGAAGTGGGTATTGGAAATGGAATAAAAGAAAGTGGAATTAATAGAGAAGATATTTTCCTTGTTACAAAGCTTTGGAATGATGATCATGGATATGATAAAACTATTGAAGCCTTTAATAAATCATTAGAAAGATTACAAGTTGATTATATAGATTTATATCTTGTACATTGGCCAAATAAACTAAATTTAGAAACTTGGAAGGCATTTGAATATCTTTATAAAACAGGCAAAGTAAAATCAATTGGAGTTTGTAATTTTAAAATTGGTCATTTAGAAGAATTGAAAAAAACAGCTCAAATAATGCCTATGGTAAATCAAATTGAAATTCATCCTCAAAGTTCAAAAAACGATATGTTAAGTTATTGTGAAGAGAATAATATTCAACTTGTTGCATGGAGTCCTATAATGAGAGGAAAATTATTCTCTAATGAATTAATGATAGGACTGGCCGAAAAATACAAAAAAACAATAGCTCAAATAATATTAAGGTGGCACGTGCAAAGAGGAGTAATTCCTATACCAAAGTCATCTAATGAAGAAAGAATAAAAGAAAATCTAAATATTTTTGATTTTGAACTTTCTAATGATGATATAAGAACTATAGATTTATTAAATGAAGGAGATAATGTATCTGTGAGCGGAGTACCTGAAAATACAACATATCTTAAGTTTTAATAAAATTTTAAGATAGTATTACAGAACTAATAAATAGTAAAAAGAACAAAATATAAATTTGTATAAACACATACGTATAATGGATAACTAATATTATTTTATATAGGGAATTTTATTATACATATGTGTTTTTTTATAATTAAATTTAAGAATAATTTTCTTAAATTATTATATATTGACATATATTTATAATGCATATATACTTATATATAATAGGTAGTTTTTAAAACTACATGATTAAGTTTGATATACTAGGAGGATTAATATATGAAATTAAATTCATTAAAAATAGGAGATTTAATTGCAAAAGTACCAATAATACAAGGGGGAATGGGAGTAGGTGTAAGTTTATCTTCACTTGCAGGAGCTGTAGCAAAAGAAGGAGCAATAGGAGTAATATCAGCTGCACAACCAGGGTATTTAGAGTCTGATTTTGGAATAGATTCTTTAAAGGCTAATATAAGAGCCTTAGGAAAACATATTAAGAGAGCTAAGTCTATATCAAATAATGGAATAATAGGTGTTAACATTATGTGGGCAACACGAAATTATGAAGATTATGTAAAGTGTGCTATAGATAATGGTGCAGATTTAATTATATCTGGTGCAGGATTACCAACTGATTTACCTAAATTCACAGAAGGATCAAATATAAAACTGGCCCCAATAGTATCACCCCCAAAGTCAGCTAGTGTTATTCTTAAAATGTGGGATAGACGTTATGGAAGAACTGCAGATATGGTAATCATAGAAGGACCAAAGGCTGGTGGACATTTAGGATTTTCTAATGATAGCATATTAGAATATGTGTCTAAAGGATATGATAAAGAAGTTCTTGAAATAATAGATATTGTTAAAGAGTATGAAGAAAAATATAATAAAAAGATTCCAGTAGTATTTGCTGGTGGAGTTTATGATAGAAATGATATAGAGCATTATATTAGCTTAGGATGTTCAGGAGTTCAAATGGCAACGAGATTTGTTGCTACTGAAGAATGCGATGCACATATAAACTTTAAAATGGCGTATATAAATTCTAAAAAAGAGGATATAATGATTGTGAAAAGTCCAGTTGGTATGCCAGGGCGTGCTATAAGTAATAAGTTTATGGAAGAAAGAAAGTTAACAAATGAAAAGATCAATAAGTGCTATAAGTGTTTAAAGAAATGTGATATGGCTACTATACCATATTGTATAACTGGTGCATTAGTCCGTGCAGTAAAAGGCGATGTAGAAAATTCACTAGTATTTTGTGGAGAAAATGCTTATAGACTAGATAAAATTACTACTGTTAAAGAGTTGATTCAAGAGTTGGCATATTAGTAAAACAAATATATTAAAAAAGAGTTGAAATTCAACTCTTTTTTTAAAATTATCTGTTGAAGATGTTGACATAAATTTAATTATGATGTTAGAATAATTTTAGTTAAGGAACGGGGAAGTATATTCTATATTTGGGTACCTGGAATATATGGAGTTATTGGTACAACCGACTGATTGTTATCAGTCGGTTTTTTTTATAAAAAATATTATTAAGGTGGTGTTAACGCAAGGAATTTATAATCCTTGGAAATGTTTTCAAAAATAAACTATGTAGGTTTTGAGATATAGATTTTGGGAGAATAATTATGTTAAATAAGATATTCATTAAAAATTAGTTATTTACGCCAGGAGGAGATATTAGTGAAAGATAAATTTCAGATTAATCGTAAATTGATTATTATAGCTATTATTTTTATGTTTATATTTATAGTGGCAAGCACTGCTTTAATAAATATTATTCTAGATAATGATGTTAAATTAACTAGTGATGTTCATTTTAAGCAAGCTACCCTTCAACTAGAAAAAGATATAAGTCTTCTAAGATCAACAACTGAAAAAATATCAGAAAATGATAAAATTATAGAAATTTTTGCTAATAATCCATCTTTTGATCAATTAGATAATGAAGAAAAATCTATTATAATGGAGCAAATTAATTTATATGAACAAAATTTAGAATCATCAAAGTTTGTAGATACAATTAATTTAATAAATTTATCTGGAGATTATTTATTTTCTAAAGGTATGACTTACAATAATTTTAAATTAACTGATAGACCATGGTTTAAGGAAGAGTATTTATCATTAAATGAACATAATTTTATAACAGAAATGCATAAAGATTTTAGTACTGGGAAGGATACCATAGCAATTGTTTCCTTTATCTATACAGAAGATAAGACAGAATTGTTAGGGGCTGCTGTATTAGATATGTTTGTAGAAGATCTATTAAGTGGTTTAGAATCAAACTTTTATATAGGAGATTTACAAGCAATTGCAACGAAGGAGCAGAATGTAGATAAATTAATTGAGGAAAATAATAACAACAATAAATACTATATTAAATACGCAAATAATATACTATCTAATGGAAATGGAATTTTATTTTTATTTGACAAGGATTCTATAAAAAATGATTCTTTAGTAAAACCTCTTTTAATTGCTACTAAAATAATAGTAATTTTAGTTGGATTAATTATATCAATTAGTTTAATCATTAGTATTAAAGTTGCTTTTAGACCTGCATTACAATCAATAGACAAATTAAAAAAATTAATGGGGAATTTAAGTGATACTGATGATAATGTTTCTTTAGATAATATGGATGAATTTAAACAGTTAGAAGTTATTTCAGCTGGATTAGGAAAATCATTTGATAATAAAATACAATCTCTTATTTATCATGATACATTAACAGGGTTGGCTAATAGGAAGAAATTAACTTCAATTTGTAAAGAGTTAATAGAAAAAAATAAAGAATTCGCATTAATATTTATTGATTTAAATAAATTTAAAAAAGTTAATGATATATTTGGTCATTCTGTAGGTGATCAACTATTAGTTACTTTTAGCAATATTATAAAAGAAACATTAGGTGAAAAGGGAGAATTAATAAGATATTCAGGTGATGAATTTATAATTATTTATAAAGATTTCAAAGGTGATTCACAGTTTATAGATTATTACGAAAATGAAATAATACCTAAATTTAAAGATCCTATAGAAATTCAAGAAGGCATAAAAATAACTATCGAATTTTCCAGTGGTATAGCTGTATATCCTAGAGATGGTGGAAATCTTGAGGATTTAATAAATAAAAGTGATTTTATGATGTATACAAGTAAGAGCAATAATACCCCATATAAATTATTATTTTTTAATGATAATATATATAGAAATATGATATACATAGAAACACTAAAAAATCAATTAAAGCATTCCATAGAAAATAATGAGTTGATTATCAAATATCAACCTATATTTGATAAAAATAAGTACATAGTAAAAGCAGAGGCTTTAATAAGATGGAATAATAAAGTTTTAGGGATGATAAGGCCTGATAATTTTATTCATTATGCAGAAGAAACTAGAGAAATTATTCCTATAGGATATTGGATTATTGAAAGTGTATGTAAATTTATTAATAAAAATCAATTAAAAATATCTATTGGAATTAATGTATCTCCAATTCAATTATTAGAGCTTGATTTTATTGAAAAAGTAACAAAAATTTTAAATAAATATAATATAGAGCCAAATAAAATTTATTTTGAAATAACAGAATCAGTTCTTTTAGAGGATAGTGAAATAGTTAAAAATAATATTTTAAGTTTGCGTAAATTAGGAATTGCTATAGCACTAGATGATTTTGGAACAGGATATGCTTCTTTTAGTTATTTAAAAAAATATAAATTAGATATTTTAAAAATAGATAAATTATTTATAGATAATGCATCTGATAATGAATTTGTAATTGTTGGTTATATAAAGAGAATTTCTAATTTATTAAATATGAAAGTAGTAATTGAAGGAGTAGAAACTGAAGATCAATTTAATGAACTTAAAAATATAGGGTGTAACTTCTTCCAAGGATACTATTTGTCAAAGGTATTAGAAGAAGATGAATTATTAAAATTATTATAAATAAAGTAAGTGAGAGTATTAATGAATTAAACTCAATAATACTCTCATTTTTATTCTTTGATAAAAGTTTTTTGTTTTAAAATGATCATAATAGAAATCTTGGTAGCTGTAGTATTTAAAATATTATATAATAAATACAAGCTATATTTTAAAATATTTAGAAACTTTAAAGTTAAGGGGGAATGTTAAATTATGAGTTATAATAAAGTTTTAGAAAATGCTAGAAATTGTATTGGTGATTATTGTAAGGCTTGTACAGAATGTAATGGTAGAGTCTGTAGAAACACAATGCCAGGTCCAGGAGCTAAGGGGATTGGAGATACAGCAATTCGTAATTATGATAAGTGGAAAGAAATACGTATCAATATGGATACATTAACTGAAAGCAAACCTATAGATATGAGTATAGATTTATTTGGTAAGAAATTTAAGTATCCATTTTTTGCAGGACCAGTAGGGGCAGTTAATTTACATTATGGAGATAAATATAATGACGTGTCATACAATAATATTTTAGTATCAGCATGTGCTAATTATGGTATACTAGCTTTTACAGGAGATGGAATTAACCCAGAAGTTATGAAATCTGCTACTACATCAATAAAAACTGTTGGTGGGTTAGGAATTCCAACTATTAAGCCCTGGAATCTTGATACTATAAAAGAGAAAATGCAGTTAGTTAAAGATAGTGGAGCTATTGCAGTTGCAATGGATATTGATGCTGCAGGACTTCCATTTTTAAAGAATATGAATCCACCAGCTGGTGCAAAATCAGTAGAAGAACTTAAGGAAATAATAAAACTTTCAAATCTTCCTTTCATTGTTAAGGGGATTATGACAGTGAAGGGAGCATTAAAGGCTAAGGAAGCTGGAGCAGATGCAATAGTAGTTTCTAATCATGGGGGAAGAGTATTAGATCAATGTCCAGCAACAGCAGAAGTTCTTGCAGATATTGTTGATGCTGTTGGAGATTCAATGAAGATTTTCGTTGATGGTGGTATACGATCTGGTGTAGATATATTTAAGGCATTAGCATTAGGTGCAGATGGGGTTCTTATCTGCAGAACATTTGTTACTGCACTTTATGGTGGTGAGGCAGAAGGTATTAAAACATATATTGATAAGCTAGCTTCTGAACTTGAAGATACAATGTCCATGTGTGGTGCTTATTCACTTAATGATATATCTAGGGATATGATAAGAAAATAAAGCTATATTTATATTATAAATAATAAAGAGTTTATAAAAGAAGTATCATCAAATCCTCTTAATTTGATGATACTTCTTTTATAATTATAGTTTAATAGGAAATAATACATCTTTTAATGTTACTATAATCATAACTCCCATTAAAATAATAAATCCTACATAGTTTGCAGCACCAACAATTTTATCAGGAAGTTTTCTTCTTGTTATTATCTCGATAATAGTAACAGTTGCCCATCCTCCATCTAATGCTGGAAAAGGTAATAAATTGAATACAGCTAAATTAACACTAATAAAACCTAATAAATATCCAAGAGACACTAGACCATTTTTAGCAGCTTGAGTTGACATTCTTATTATAGTAATAGGTCCACCCACATCAGTTTTTAAATTTACATTCCCTGAAACAATAAGTTTAAGACTTTTAAAAGTTTGATTAATTAAAGAAGCTGTTTCTTTAATTGATTGTTTTATTGATTGAATAATAGTAGGCTCTTTAATAGCACTATAATAAAATCCAATATGGTAAACTTTATTACCGTTTTTTTCAATCAACTCAGGAGTAAGAGTAATTTCTATCCTTTCACCATTTCTGTTTATTAATAAATTTATAGGATTACCATTAGAAAGTTGAATCGCCATAGTGACATCTGTAGGAGTATAAACCTTGTCTCCATCTATCTTTATAATCTCATCATTAATTTGTAATCCTGAATTAATAGCAGGTGAGTTCTCAGATAGCTTACTGATTTTTAACTCATTAAATCCTCTATGTGAAATAATCATGCTGAATACTATAATTGCAAAAATAATATTCATTATGGCACCAGCTAATATAATTGAAATCTTTCTTAGTGGAGTAGTATTTGAAAAACTTCTTTCATCATCTACAACTTCTTCTTCACCTAATAAACTAACAAACCCTCCAATAGGAAAAAGTCTTAATGAGTATCTTGTTTCTTTACCTTTTCTTGAAAATATCTCTGGCCCCATCCCAACTGAAAATTCTTCAACCTTTATTCCATTTACCTTTGCCATAATAAAATGACCAAGTTCGTGAACAATCACTAATAAACTAAAACCAAGTATAGCTATAATAATATACATATTTTCCTCCTTAATTAATTATGTATACTTAATTGTTATTCTTTATCTAAAGAAAAAATTACTTATTAATTAATATTATAAAAGGATAAATTGGTATATTATATAATATAAGCTTAATTATAAAAGAAGTATGATTTACAATACTAAAATAATAAATTTATTTTAATATCTTAAATTATGTTTACATAATATTCTTTAAGATTTACAGTTATTGATTTATCAGGTAATTTCTCGGTGATTATTCCATAAAAATCAAGTAAATTAGAAAATTTAAATGAACCATTTTTTTTAAATTTTTCATTTAAAGCAACTAAAAATAACTTATCTGAAATATTAGTAATTGCTTTCTTAGTAGCAGCATCTTCTGAAAGTGAAGTACTTATAGTTCCATCTCTAAGATCAATTCCTGTACATCCTAAAAATGCTTTATTACATCTATAATTATTTATTTGCTCAATAGCATGAGATCCAATACTACCACCAACATATGAATTATAATCTCCACCAATAAAAATAAATTTTGTAATAGAGTCAGAAGTAATTAATGACGCTATTTCAAACATATTAGTAATTACAGTTAATTGCTTATTATCTTCTACAATTAACTTTGCAATCATAAAAGAAGTAGTAGAGGAGTCTAAAAAAATGGTGTCATTATTATCTAATTCATCAAAAGCTTTTTTAGCTATTATATTTTTTAATTCTATATTCTCACTAATACGATTATTAAAAGTCTTTATTTTAATAGCACTATTATCTATATTAATGGCACCACCATAAGTTCTCTGAAGTAAATTTTTTCTCTCTAATACCTTTAAATCTTTTCTAATCATACTTTCACTTACTTTAAACTCTTTACTTAGATCTTTTACAAATATTTTTCCATCTTTATCTAATAGATCTAATATATACTTATGACGTTCTTCAGTAAACATTTTAAATCTCCTTTAATTTCACTTCTTATTTATTCCCATTTTATTATATTGTTTATATTAAGTCAATTGACAACAAGGAAGTAGTGGGATAAAATAAGAAAGATTAGGAATGGAGGGGATTTAATGAAAAAAGCTATATTTTTTGATATTGATGGAACATTATTAGATTACTTTGGTGGAATAGTTGATATTACACCAAGAGTTAAAGAAGCAATTCGTTCTCTTCAAAAAGAAGGTCATTATGTATTTATTTCAACTGGAAGACCATATGCATTTTTAAATAAATCAATCTTAGATTTTGGATTTGATGGTTATATTTTAGCAAATGGAGCTCATGTAATTATAAATAATGAAACAATATATAGTGAGCATATAGATATTGAATTTGTAAAGAATTTAGTGAAAGAATTAGAAGAACTTAATATTCAATATATATTAGAAGGTGAATACTATTCTTATATGAAAAAAAACTTCAAAGAATTTTATGAATTTTATGATACAGTAGGTGTTTCTAAAGAATTAATAAAAGATGAATTTTCTTTAGATGAAATCAAAACTTATAAAATTGAAATGATGTGTCCAAATGATGAAGTTGTTAATTCATGTTTAGAAATAGTTCAAAGAAATGAAGAATATGACTATGTTAACAGTATTGCTTTAAAGTCATTTGAATTATATTCAAAGAAAAACACAAAAGCAACAGGAATACTTAAAGTTTTAGAACATCTTAATATTGATATTGAAAATAGCTATGCTTTTGGTGATGGTAAAAATGATATAGAAATGCTTTCAACAGTAGCATGTGGTATAGCCATGGGAAATGCAGAAGATGAAGTTAAAAAATATGCTAGTAAAATTACCGATACAGTACATAATGATGGCGTTGCGATTGGTATAGAAGAATTTATTTTTAATATTTAAAAAACTTCTTTCTATAAATTTACTAATAAATCAATGTGAAAAAATATTAATTATATAAAAAGTACTTTTATTACTTAAAATTTATATTAAATTTAAGTATATATAAGTACTTTTTTATTATAATTTTAATATTAATTCCATAATATATCAGGTGGCATAACTTCTAATATATTATTTAATATATCTATTAAAGTTTCAGGTTTTACATTCGATGATGACAATAATTGTTTAAATTTTTTACTTCCTTTTTGTCCTTGAAATAAACTTTGAAGTGGAGCAGCTAAAGCATGTACATTACTACCTTTTTCAAGCTCCTCAAGAACATATGGTATATATCTTTTTATAACTTCTCCACGTGAAATTGATTCAGTACTTTTATTTTTATTATTAATTTTATTTAAATTGGCCAAAAGATAACAATCTTCATATGCAGCTCTTCCAATCATTACTCCATCAACTTTTGTTAATGCATCTTCAATGCTTTCTAAACTTTTAAATCCACCATTTATCTCTATATTTAAATAGCTAAAGTCTTGTTTCAGTTTATAAACTATATCATAATCCAAAGGTGGAATTTCTCTATTATCTTTAGGACTTAACCCTTTTAATATAGCTGAACGTGCATGAACAGTATATCTATCAGGTTGTGCTTTAGATACTGTTTCTAAAAAATCTAGTAAATCTTCATAACCTCTCATTATAATTTTATTGTTTTTATTATCAATTACTCCAGTACCATCAATTCCAATTCTATGCTTTATTGTTATTGGCTTACTTGTTGCCTCTTTCATTGCTGATAATATTTCATAGACAAGATTCTTATCTGACATTAGAGCTGCCCCCATAAGATTTCCTGATACTCTATCAGAAGGACATCCACAATTTAAATTTATTTCTGAATAGTTATATTTTTCAGCAAGCTTAACTGCTTTATAAGCATCTTCTGGATTTGAAGCAGCTATTTGGAGAGCAACATTTCCTTCATCTTCTCTAAAATAAAGAATTTTATCTAAATCTCCATTAATTATCGCTTGTGCAGTTACCATTTCTGAATAAAGAAGAGCTTCTTTATTCATTATTCTACAAAAATATCTAAAATGTCTATGTGATTTATCTACCATAGGTGCAATACTTATTTTAGGTGTTTTTATATTAGAAATATACTTTTCCATCTTTTGTATCCTTTCAATTTAAAGAAATTTATTATGATTTATTATAGCATATAAAAGTTTAATTAATTATATAAATTAGATGCTTTTTTAACATAAATTAATATAAGATATAGATTTTATTACCATTTTAAGTGTATAATTAAAATATACATAATAAAATATAATTTAAGTATCTTCTTACTATAAAAGGGAGGAAACCTATGAAAAGGATTATATTATTAATTTTAGTTGTTTTAGCAAACTTATTTCTTATAGGTTGTGTAGAATCTAAAGTTTATTTAAACAAAAATAATGAAGAATTAAAGGATATTAATAAAGAAGAATTAGAAAGTATAGTTGATGAATACAGCTCTTATGTTATAGATGAAATTTATGTTGCAGACACGAAAATAGTTGGTTTTTCAACTGATAATACTCAAGGTGTTTTTGTATATGAAAAGGATAATGAAGGGAACTATGTATTAAATCAAGCTAATAAATTGGATATACCTATAGATGGCTTAGGAATTTCAAATTACAGAATAATTTATCAAAATTATAACGATATAACTAATGCTAAGTATGGCTATATTGTGATATCCAATGGTAAAAAAGTTTCTAGGGTTGAAATTACAATAAATGATGTCTATAAATATAATGCAAATTTAGAAATTGGAAAAGAATCTATGGTTTTAATAAAAGAAAATTTAACTGATGATGAAAGTGCAGGCATTCGTTTAGATGTAAAATATTTTGATGAGAATAATAATGAATTACTTCAATAAATAAAGTATTATATTTATTGGACAATCTATATGGTATTTATGGGGGAATATTATGACGAAAATAACAAAGAAAAGTAGTTCTTTCTTACAACTTTTCTACGATTGGATTATTCCAATTATTTGTGCTATTATTTTAGCATTTTTAATTAATAAATTCTTACTATTTCAAATTCAGATTCCAAGTGAGTCAATGGTTCCTACTTTAGAAGTAGGGGATAGATTATTTGCAAGTAGGATATATAATGAAGAAACTCTTAATAGAGGGGATTTAATAATTTTTTATTCTAAGGAAAAAGATGAGTTAATGATAAAGAGATTAATTGGTTTACCAAATGATAATATTATAATAGATAATGGTATTGTTAGCGTAAATGGTGAAGTTTTAAATGAAGATTATATTCAAAATCAAGATTATTTTACTGGAGAATATACTGTACCAGATGGAAAATATTTTTTTCTAGGAGATAATAGAGGAAATTCATTTGATTCTAGATATTGGACAAATAAATATATAGATTTTAGTGATATAAATGGAAGAGCATTTATAAAAATATTTCCATTTAAAGATTTTGGATTTATAAATTGAGTAAGTAATTAAAAAGGGGCTGTCGCACTAAATAATTAGTGCGACA
>NZ_SMUS01000016.1 GCF_004353185.1 Clostridium cuniculi
CATAGTGTTTACTATCTTAACTACTTTTATTACAACTATTTATTCTGTACTCTTCGTTATTTTTCTCTATGAAAGTATTATTTAAATTACTATAAATACGGTTTAGTTTCCTACACTATATTTCTTTAATAAATCACTAATATATAATTTTTATAAACTTCTATATGTTTATCTTTATATTTCTTTGTTAAAGATATCTTTTCTTTAAACGTTTTATATGGCATTGCTGTACATACTATATTGCCTATCATTTAAACCACATCTTTAAAATTAATTTGATTATTAACTCTTATAATTTCATCTAGTAAAGCTGTTGGAGCTTTATAATCTCTTATTATTTCTTTAGCCTTTTCTGCTTGACTTCTCTTTATAGCTTTATATGATTTAACTTGAAACTCTCTTTTTACTTGTCCATAAATATCTGCATAAACTCTTCCTCTTAAAGATTTATCTTTATATGCAGGTGTTCCATATCCTGTTACCCTAGTACACACTTTCTTTATTAAACTTGTAATTTCATCACAATCAACACCAAGTAACGGAAGGTTATCTTTTAAATCCTTAAAATCTTCTTTAAGCTCTATTACTTCTGCTTTAACCTCTTTTGCATATTTAAATTGAAGTTCCAACATTTCTTCTGTAGTAAGCGGTCTAGCTTGTCCACTATTAACTTGTTCTCTCATTTGGAAATATCCATCAACTAATTTATCGTATTGTTCCCATGCAAAATCATCTTCTAGAATTTTAAGAAGTTTTGAATAACCTCTTTCTGATAAAAGATATATATTTTCACTTCTATTTATTGCATTTTGAGTATAAATTCCGTTATCCTTCAAAAGGATATCGAAATTACCTTTTAAATCTAATACATCAATTCCATCTAAAAATCTTTTTCTATTTTTATTAATTAACTCATTAATCTTTCCAGTATCTCTTCCATGGATATAAGCAATTTCCTTAACTAACATTGACTTCTTACTTTCACCAAATCCACCTTCTATATCGTGGAACTTCATTCCATTAACATTTACTAATCCATTAACTTTTACATTTGGTTTTCTTGAACCGTGCTTTAAATTTTCCATTTGTTATCTCTCCTTTTTAAACTATTAAATTCAAACTCTTAGTTGTAATACTCTGGTATTCTCTTAACAAGTTTCGCAATTTCTCGTTTTCTTTTTCCAACCTCTCGGCTCTTTTTTCTAATTTTCTTCTTTCTATTGGTGAAAGAGGATTAGTATTACCTAATGATTCAATTTTTAATATTTCATCTATGTGATATCTTGGAGTTTGCAAGCCAGAAACTCTTGTTAATATCCCTAAAGATTCATATTTCTCAATAACTTTACTAGATGTAAAATCCCATCTTTTCGCTAAGCTTTGTCTACTTAACAATGTTTTTTCGTTATGTAAACTCACTATTATCCCCCTCCTAATCTACTACTAATTTTTACTCTATAAGAGTATTATTTAATATTTCATCTAAAGATATTCCTAACTCTTTTGATATATCAAAAGCAGTTTCTAAACTTGGTTTTTTTCTTCCACACTCAATATCACATATAAAACTTGGACTCTTAGAAATTTTCCTAGCTAAATCGCTCTTAGATAAATTAATCTCACTTCGTGCTCTCATCATTTCTTTTTTGAATTCTTCCAAATAAGTCATTTCTTCCTCCTTACTAACAATTACGCTTTACGAGTAATATTTTATTACGCTATAAGAGTATATTCAAGGTTCATTTTTTACGCTATCAGCCTAAATATTAAGAATAAACGAGATAATCTTCTATTCTCTTAAAATTTCTCTATTTTTCAAAGAATTACGCTTTTAGTGAAGTTTTACACCAATAGCGTAATATAATATACTGATTAAAACAGGAGGTTTTGATATGAGTATAGGTGATAAAATTAGATTCTTAAGAAAACAAAATTCTTTTACACTAAAGGATTTACACACTAAAACTGGATTATCTATATCTTTTTTATCAGATATAGAAAATAAAAGGCGTAACCCAAGTATTGAAAACTTAAAATTACTAGCAGATACATTTGGTGTAACTGTAAATGAGCTAATTAGCGATAAATCAATTTCATTAGAAAATAAGACGAAAAAGAAAAGAGACTATTCTTTAAATGAAAAAGAACAAAAAAATATAGATGTAGAAGCACAAAAAATACTTGATGAATTATCAATGTCATTTTCTAAAAATAAAGATATATTAACAGATGAAGATTACTTTGCTATAGAAAATGCTTTGAAAATTACTCTTGAGTCCATAAAAATAAAAAATAAGAAGAAATTTACACCAAACAAATATAAATAAAAATAGCCAAGGGGATGAGAACTTGAGTATTTATAGATATATACAAAACGTTGCAGATAACGTTATAGATACTTATGATAGCGTAAGACCTTTAGATATAGTTAAAAACCTAAAAAGAGTTGAATTTAAAGTCTTACCTTTAACAAATTCAATAAATGGATTTTATAAATATATTTCACCAAATAGACAAATGATTGTTATAAACGAAAATCTATCAGAAGAAATGTTTAACTTTACTTTATTTCATGAATTAGCTCATTATTTTTTAGGACATAAAAATACACTACTTTTAAACTCTTCTTTTACATCTACGCTAAAAGAAGAGTTTCAAGCAGACCTATATGCTACATATATGTATTTACATTACATAGAAGCATATACCTCTTGCTCTTTAGAAGAAGTTTCTTTGCCTAAAAGAGTAAATGAATTAATACATTATTTTTATTAATTTTTTTATAATTTTATACGAACATACATTCTTGAAAAAGGAGATTTGCTATGGATTTTAATAAATATGAAATACCAAAAGAATATACAGATAAATTTAAAGTTACTGAAAGAGATAAAAGACAATTCAAAAAATTCTGGAATGATGAATTGATTTTGTTAAATAAAATGAATAATTTATCAAAAGATGATATAGAGATAATTCACAAATCAATCATTTCTATATTTTGGATTGCTAAGGGTATAAATAAAGAAAAGTTTACCCCATCAAAATATAAAAAAAATATTTATTCAGATTAATATTAGATAATAAATTTAGGGAGGGATTATTAAATGGATTATAACATTACTTATAGACAAAAAGATAAAGGTTGGCAATATATAATAAGTTATAAGGTCAACGGTAAGTGGAAACAAAAATCAAAGCAAGGGTTTAAGACAAAAAAAGAAGCTAAGCCAGCTGCTGAGTTAGCTGCAAGAGAATTACAAGATACCTTAAGTCTAAATCAAGAGTTTAAAAACTTAACATTTGAAGAATTTAAAGATATGTATATTTCTCATATAAGTTTATATATGCAAGAAAATACAATAAGATTATATAATATGGCATTAAAACATTTTGAACCATTATACAAATTAGAAATTACAAAAATAAACACAATCCATATACAAAATTGTTTAGACTCAATGGTAAAGCAAGGTTTATCATATGGTACTATTATAACTTACAAAAATAGAATAAATTCCATCTTTAATAGTGCTGTAAATAAATATAATATTATTCCAAAGTCCCCTGCTATTAATTTAGAAATTAAAACCTCTAAAGATCCAAACAAGAAAAAAGCATTAACAGAGTATGAATTAAAAGACCTAATAGATAAAACTGCTAATCTTAAATATAAAGTTATATTTTCTTTAGCTGGTATGTGTGGTCTTCGAATCGGTGAAATTCTTGGTTTAACATGGGATAAAATAGATTTCAATAGGAATACTATTAATATTAATATACAGTGGAAGAACATTCAAAATAATAAAGTCGGATTTGGAGAATTGAAATCAAAAAACTCATATAGAATAGTTCCTCTTCCTCCTAAAGCAAAGGAAATACTATTAGAATGGAGAAACTATTCTTATGAGAATTCAAGTGATAGAGTTGTTGTTTATAATTGTGTATCTGGATTAACTAATATGTTAAGAAACTATACTAAAAAAATAGGTTACAATTTATCAATACATGAATTTAGACACACATATGCAACAACATTAATTTCTAATGGTGTAGATTTCAAGACCGTTGCTAAACTTATGGGGCATGATATAGAACAAACTATGAAAACATATTCTCACGTTACAGATAATATGTTGAATAATGCAACTAATTTATTGACTAAAATTTTTTAAAAGTTTTTTTGACGATTCTTTTGACGTTTTATATTTTATCACTCTAAACCATTGATTTTAGCTATATTTTATATTTTTATATTATTTTCCCTTGCATAATAGAATAAGTATTGTTGTGCAAGACCTGCAAGCTCTCCAAATTTATCCCTACCAAAAACTCTTATCTTATTTAATGATACATCTGGCGCTAAGTAAAAATGAATCATTGCTCTTTTTATCCATACGTCAACTGGAAAAGCTGAATGCTTGCTCATTGAAAATAGCATTATACAGTCTGCAACCTTAGCTCCTACCCCCATAAAGTTTTGAAGAGCCTTATGACACTCATCAACAGGTAATGACTTTATGTATTCTAAATCGAATTGTTGTAACTCTTCATTTAGAGTTCCATTATTTTTAGCTTCAATAGCAGCATTAACCTTTGATATAGTATCTATTATGTATTTACTTCTGAAAGATGCTCCTGTTTCTTTTATTTCTTCTAATGTTGCTTCTTTTAATTGCTCTGGAGTTGGGAATGCATAATAGATATTTCCTTTATATTCAATTTTATCTCCCCATCTTTCAGATATCTTTTTAATAGTCTTCATTATTGAAGGAATACTATTTCTTGCAGATATTATAAAGCTTATTAACATTTCAAAAGGATCTTGATTTAATATTCTTATACCATAACCAAATTCAACACTCTTCTTTAAAAGTTCATCTTTTGATAATTCCTCTTTTACCTCTTCATAATTAACATTTAAATCAAAGTAATCCTTCCATATTTCATCAAAATCTTTCATATTAGTATTAAGAATTGTTACTTTATCTCCTTCTTGAACTACTTCTATAACTCTTCTATATGCAACAATTATGTAATTTGTATCACTTATTCTTTCCCATCTAAAACATTGACCACATTCTAATATTTGTTTTATATTGAAATCTTTAACATTCTCTAATATTATTGAATTTTCTTTTTCTATTATATTTGTATAATTCATATTTACACCTCATTATTCATGGTAATTTCTAAAGTTATAATTACTATTTTTATTCTTTCTAAGTTTATAATTTTATATTCTACAGAAAATTATTATTAATAAATAATCTATATTTATTATGCTATATTAACTAATATGATTTTTCAATATTAAAGATTTATCTATTTATTGAATATACTTGTTTATATTCATTTATTATTTCTTCTAGAACTTCAGCGGATACCATCATCATTTTTGAACATCTTCTTTCAGAATCATAATATTTTTCCTTTAGCGGTATACAATTTAATGTTTCCATTCTGCTATTAAATTCACTTAAAAATTTTCCTGTCATCTCTCTTACATGTGGACTATTATGCCCTCTATCATCAGTAAACATAATTCCTAAAGTTGCTATTGCACCTGTTGCTGCACCGCACGTACTTCCTATAGCCATTCCACCACCAAATGATGCCATAGTCATTAAAGTTTGTTTAGAAATATTTAAATCATACTCTTCATTAGCTGCTACAAGAATACATTCAGCACAGTTCAAATCATACTTTTTATCGTAATATTTCATTGTTGTTTCTAATAACATTAAATTATTCTCTCTTTCTGTCCTAAACTTAATTTTTTATAAAGTTACATATTCATTTATAACATTAAATACCTTTCCAAGAAGTTGATCCATATTTTTACCTCTTAAGAATTGCATTTCTATTTCTATTCCTCCTGTTAAAAATAACTTAATTTCAGAATCAATATCAAAATGCCCTGCTGTCTCTATTGCATAAGTTACTATCTTATTATAAGGTATTGCATAATACTCAGTCTTTTTTCCAGTAATACCTTGTTTATCACATATTAATACTTTTTTATCTGTAAATAATGCCGCATCTCTAACAGTCTTTACAGCAAATAAAGCTCGCTCATTTCTACTCACAAAAGCCATTAATGATTGTGGAATTTCTATCTCTCCATAAAAATTAAACACTTTCTTATTATTTTCTTCCATACCTAAATTCCTCCCTAATACACATTGGCATCATAAAATTTTATTATATTATATCATAAGACAATAAAAGGTAACTACCCGTCAGCAGTTACCTTTTAAAGTTAAATTAAAGCGCATTTTTATTCTTTTTAAATATATAAGCAAATATTTTATAACATCAATTAAGCATTATAGTTGTAGAATCCTCTTCCAGTTTTTCTACCTAACCATCCAGCTCTAACATATTTTCTTAAAGTGCTGCTAGCTCTATATTTAGTGTCTCCTGTTTCATTATATAAAACATCCATGATAGCTAAACAAACATCTAGTCCAATTAAATCGCCTAATGCTAAAGGCCCCATTGGGTGATTTGCACCAAATTTCATAGCTGTATCTATGTCCTCAACTGATGCAATTCCCTCTTGAAGAATAAATGAAGCTTCGTTAATCATTGGGATAAGTATTCTATTAACTACAAATCCTGGTGCTTCTGCAACTTCTACCGGCTCCTTACCAATTGCTAAAGATAATTCCTTAACAGCATCAAAAGTTTCTTGTGATGTAGCCATACCTCTAATAATTTCAACAAGCTTCATCACTGGAGCTGGGTTAAAGAAATGCATTCCTATAACCTTTTCTGGTCTACTAGTTGCTGAAGCAACTTCTGTTATTGATAAAGAAGAAGTATTTGAAGCTAAAATAGTTTCAGGTTTACAAATCTTATCTAACTCTGCAAATATTTCTTTTTTAATCTTCATATTTTCAATTGCAGCTTCAACAACTAAGTCGCAATCTGCAGCTAAATTCATATCAGTAGTTCCTGAAATTCTAGATAATATATCTTCCTTAACTTCCTCTGTCATCTTTCCCTTAGAAACTAATTTAGATAGGTTCTTATTGATTCCAGCAAGTCCTCTCTCAACAAATTCATCCTTTATATCTCTAACGATAACTTCATAACCTTTTTGAGCAAAAGCTTGAACTATTCCAGCACCCATAGTTCCCGCACCTAAAACAAAAATCTTTTCCATTATAACCTCTCTCCTTTATTAACTCTCAAATATCCCATTTTTTATTTATATTTAAAACATTTTACCTGTATTATATTAAATTCTACAAACTAATGTTTCTTCAGTTTCTGAATATTCTTTTAATTTATTTATCATTTCTGGTATAACTTTATTTAAATCGCCAACTATAGCATAATCAGCAACCTTCATAATTGGAGCACTTTCATCTTTATTAATAGCTATTATCATATCTGATTCTTGCATACCCGCAACGTGTTGAATTGCTCCTGAAATACCACAAGCAATATAGATTGTTGGTCTTACAGTCTTACCAGTTTGTCCAACTTGATAATCTCTTTCTACCCATCCTTTATCTACTGCACCTCTTGATGCACCAACAACTCCTCCTAAAGTAGTTGCTAATTCTTGTAAAAGTTCAAAGTTTTCTTTACTTCCAACTCCTCTACCACCAGCAACTATAACTTTAGCTTCTCCAATATCAACTATATCTTTATTAGCTTTAACTACTTCTAAAACTGTAGTTCTAATATCTGATGCTTCTAAATGAACATCAACCTTTTCTATATTATAATTCTCTTTCTTTTCAGTTAATTTTGAGAATACTCCTGGTCTTACTGTAGCCATTTGAGGTCTATGATTTGGACAAGCGATTGTTGCCATTAAGTTACCACCAAATGCAGGTCTTGTTGCAAGTAAATCTCCATTAGTAACATCTACTTCTAAAGATGTACAGTCTGCAGTTAATCCTGTTGAAAGTCTAGCTGCAACTCTTGGACCTAAATCTCTACCTATGAAAGTAGCTCCAATAAATAATATTCCTGGCTTTCTTTCATTTGCTAAATCACAAAGAACTTTTGTATATCCATCAGTTGTATAATTTTCTAATTCCTCATGTTCAGCCACTAGTATTTCATCAGCACCATGTTCACCTAAAATATCAGCTAAACAAGCTACATTATTTCCTAATAATACAGCAGTAAGCTTAACCCCTAACTCATCTGCTAATCTTCTACCTTCTCCTAATATTTCTAAAGAAACCTTTTGTAATTCACCATTTCTTTGTTCAGCGAATACCCAAACGCCATTATATTCTGATATATTCATCTCCAATTACCCTCCTATTATCTTAGATATAGTGTTTTTCCTTTAACTTTCCTAAAACATATGCTACTGCTTCTGGAGCTGATTCCTTAATAACTTCTCCTGCGCCCTTAGCTTCTTTAGTCATTGATTTTTTAACCTTTGTTGGTGAACCCTTTAATCCTAGTTCTTCAACTGGTACATCAATATCTGCTGCAGTCATTATTTTTACTTCTTTATCTACTGTATCAAATATATATTGAACGTTCATATATCTTGGATGATTTAATTCCTCAATTGCTGTTAAAAGAACTGGAGTTTGAACTTTTATTAATTCATATCCATCCTCTAATGCTCTATTAACTATTAATCCATCCTCATCAACTTTAACATCTTGTACATATGTTACTTGAGGTACATTTAAATGTTCAGCTATTTCTGGTCCAACTTGTGCAGTATCTCCATCTATAGCTTGTCTTCCAGCGAAAATTATATCGTATTCTAATTCTCTAATTGCTGCTGCAATTGTTTTTGAAGTTGCTAATGTATCAGCTCCTCCAAACGCTCTATCAGTTAAAAGAATAGCTTCATCAGCTCCCATACATAAAGCTTCTCTTAACGCATTCTTTGCTTGAGGAGGTCCCATGCTGATTACAGTCACGTGTGCCCCATAATTGTCTTTTAATTGTAATGCTGCTTCTAAAGCATGTTTATCTTCTGGATTTATTATTGAAGGAACACCATCTCTTATAAGAGTTCCTGTTTTTGGATCAATTTTTACAACAGTTGTATCTGGTACTTGTTTTAAACAAACTACTATCTTCATTATTAAAGCCTCCTCTTATCTTAATGCAGCGCCTGCGATAACCATCTTTTGAACTTCTGAAGTTCCTTCGTATATTTCAGTTATCTTAGCGTCTCTCATCATTCTTTCAACTGGATATTCTTTAGTATATCCATATCCACCATGAAGTTGAACAGCCTTAGTTGTTACATCCATAGCAACTTCAGCAGCAAATAATTTTGCTTTAGCAGCATCTACTGAATATGGAAGTTTATTTTGTTTAAGCCATGCAGCTTTATAAACTAATAACTTAGCAGCTTCAATTTTTGTTTCCATTTCAGCAATCATCCATTGTAACCCTTGGAATGCTGATAAAGATCTACCAAATTGTTTTCTCTCCTTCATATATTTAATAGTTTCTTCATAAGCTCCTTCTGCAATTCCTAAAGCTTGAGCAGCTATACCAATTCTTCCTCCATCAAGAGTTTTCATTGCTATACCAAAGCCTTTACCTTCTTTACCAATTAGGTTTTCTTTTGGAACTATGCAGTTTTCAAATATAAGCTCTGTTGTAGAAGATGCTCTAATTCCTAACTTATCTTCTTTCTTACCAATTGAGAATCCAGGGAAGCCTTTTTCAACTATGAAAGCTGATATTCCTCTAGTTCCTTGTGACTTATCAGTCATAGCAAATACTATGAAAGTATCAGCAACACCACCGTTTGTGATGAATATTTTAGAACCATTTAAAATATAATTATCTCCATCTAATACAGCTGTAGTTTGTTGTCCTGCAGCATCTGTACCTGCACCTGGCTCAGTTAAACCAAACGCACCGATTTTTTCACCTTTTGCAAGTGGTACTAAATATTTTTCCTTTTGAGCTGGTGTTCCATTTTCATATATTAATGACGCACAAAGTGAAGTATGGGCTGAAAGAATAACACCTGTTGTTCCACAAACTTTTGATAATTCTTCTACTGCGATGATATATGATAATACATCTCCACCAGCTCCACCTAACTCTTTAGGAAATGGTATACCCATCATTCCTAGTTCACCCATTTTCTTTACATTTTCCATTGGGAATCTTTCTGTTTCATCAATTTCAGCAGCTATTGGTTTTACTTCATTAACTGCAAATTCTCTTACCATTTGTCTCACTAACTCTTGTTCTCTAGTTAATCCAAAATTCATTGCTTTTTTACCTCCCTGCAATACCCTCATTTATGTGTACAATACACTTGCTTATATATTTAAATTTAATTAAATAACTACTTATTTTGGAAGTTCTTTGCTCTTCTTTCTAAGAATGCAGTCATTCCTTCAACTTGATCTTCAGAGTCAAAACACTTACCGAAATCTTCTGCTTCAATCTCAATAGCTTTATCTATATCTACTTGCATACCTCTATTAATAGCATCCTTACAAAGCTTAACTGCTATTGGAGCATTAGCACAAATAGTAGCTGCCATTTTTTTAGCTTCTTCCATTAAATTTTCTAATGGTACAACTTTATTAACTAACCCAATTCTTAAAGCTTCTTCAGCATTAATCATTGCACAAGTATAAATTAATTCTTTAGCTTTACCTAAACCAACTATTCTAGGTAATCTTTGAGTTCCTCCAAATCCTGGTGTAATTCCAAGTCCTGCTTCTGGTTGAGCAAACTTTGCTTTTTCTGAAGCTATTCTTATATCGCATGCCATAGCAAGTTCACAGCCTCCACCTAAAGCAAATCCTGAAATTGCAGCTATAACCGGCTTGTCTAAATTTTCTAATCTTCTAAATACTCTATTACCTAAAAGTCCAAATTCCTCTCCAGCTTTAGAATCTAAATCCTTCATTTCAGCTATATCTGCCCCAGCAACGAAAGATTTTTCTCCTGCTCCTGTAAGTATTACACAATAAACATTACTATCATTTTCAATATTTGTGATAGCTTTATCTAAATCTTTTAAAGTATCTGAATTTAAAGCATTTAATGCTTTAGGTCTGTTTATTGTTATAACAGCTAAATTTCCATCCTTTTCAAGAGTTACATTCTTTAACTCTTCCTCTAAAATAACATTTTTAATTTCCATAAAATCTCCTCCTATTATCCCTATCAATACCATAAATACCCTTTTAATTGTTAGATAATTAACAAAGAATCTTAAAAAAAACTCTCTATTTCTTTTTTCTTTGGTTAGAAGATTCTGAATAATTATAACTCATCTATAATTATAATATCTAAATTTATCATTTGCAATCAATATTTTCTTAATTAGTATATAAATTACATTTTTTTGAATCTATTTCTTAGAATACGTTTTCTTTTTTCTTTTCAATTGTATACTTATTAACAAAAAATAGCTGTTGCATAAGCAACAACTATTTTAATTATCCTTCATTAAATATACTAAAGTTAATAAACTTTCTGATAAATGAACATTTTCTACTTTAACATCATCAGGTACAACTAAGTCTACAGGTGCAAAGTTCCAAATACCTTTTACTCCACTCTTAACTAGCATATCAGTAACTTTTTGAGCATTAATTCTTGGAACACATATAATTCCAATATCTGTACTATTTTCTTGTAAATATTGAGTTAATGTATCTATATCCTTAATTTCAATATCCCTTATTCTCATTCCTATAAGCTTTGGGTTAGCATCAAAAATACATTCAATAGATAAACCTGATTCAGAAAATCTAGTATAGTTTGCAATCGCCTGACCTAAATTACCTGCACCAATTATTACTCCTGTATATTCTTTATCCAGTCCTAAAATTAAACTTATTTGTTTATATAGTTCTTTTACATTATATCCGTATCCCTGTTGTCCAAAGTCGCCAAAATTATTTAAATCTTGTCTTATTTGAGATGCTGTAAATCCAATTTTCTCTCCTAACTCTTTAGATGAAATTCTATCTACATCATTTCTCATTAACTCTTTCAAATATCTATGGTATTTTGGTAATCTTTTAATTACTGCCATAGAAACATTCTTCTTTTTTTCCATAGTATATGAATCTCCTTAATAAACTTCAATAATATTCCTATCTCAATCAAACTTTGATAATATAATAACATAGTTTTCATTTTTTTTCTATATTTTAATATATAAGTAAAACTTTTTATTATAATTTCCAAAATTAGTTTTTACTATTTTATTGGTTTTTATTTAATTTTATTAATTTTTATATATGAATTTTTTTAAAGATTGGTAAATATTCGTACTTACTTAAAAAATAGAGACCTATGTATAACTTAGCAGATCAGTTATACATAAGTCTCGTATAGAAGCAAAGTCAGATATTATGGACTATCTGACTTATATACAAGCATCAAAGTGATCTTGTATGCTATGCCCTTACGCCTAAAATGTTCTCGACTTATTTTATTATAAATCAATGGGATATTCTTTGTCAATATTTATCGAATTATCCTCATTGAATTTAAAACTGCTATTAATGTTACTCCTACATCAGCAAAAACTGCAGCCCACATATTTGTTAAACCTAATATAACTAATAACATTACTATAATTTTAACACCTAATGAAAATATAATATTTTGCCATAAAATCATATTAGTTCTTCTAGATACTCTTATAGCCTCTGATATTTCTTCAATTTTGTCTTTCATTAAAACAACATCAGCTGCTTCTATAGCGGCATCTGAACCTATTCCACCCATTGCAACTCCTATATCGGCTCTTGCTAAAACTGGAGCATCATTTATTCCATCACCAACGAATAATACTTTTCCCTTTGAACTTTTTTTATTTAATATCTCTTCTATCTTACTAACCTTATCTCCAGGTAAGAGTTCTGAATATACCTCGTCTATTCCTATATCCATTGCAACTTTATCAGCAACATTTTTATTATCACCTGTAAGCATTATAATTTTCTTTATTCCAACTTCTTTTAATTCAGTTAATGCTTCTTTAACATTTTCTTTTATTTCATCTGAAATAACTATATTTCCTTTATACTCACCATTAATAGCAACATGAACTATTGTTCCAATAGAATCTATATCATTATAATCTATATTGTTACTCTTCATTAATTTGCTATTACCAAGTAAAACATCATTTCCCCTTATAGTTACCTCTATTCCGTGACCTGAAATTTCCTTATAATCCTTTATTTCATCTTTGTTAACTTCTTTTCCATAAGCATTTGCTATTGACATTGCAATTGGATGATTTGAAAGTGACTCTCCCATAGCAGTAATTTCTAATAATTCTTCCTTGCTCATATTTATAGAGTTTATTTCTGTTACTTCAAATATACCTTTTGTTAAAGTTCCTGTTTTATCAAATACTACTATCTCACTATCTCTAAGTGCTTCTAAATAATTTCCACCTTTAACCAAAATACCTTTTTTAGAAGCTGCTCCTATTCCTGAGAAAAATCCTAATGGAATTGAAACAACTAAAGCACAAGGACAAGATACAACTAATATTGAAAGTGCTTTATAAATCCACTCCGAAAAAGTAGCATCCTTAATTATAGTAGGTGGTATTATAGCCACTAATACAGCAATTGCAACTACTATAGGTGTATAAACTTTTGCAAATTTAGTTATAAACTTTTCTGTTGGAGCTTTCTTATTAGATGCATTTTCCACTAATTCTAATATTCTAGCAACTGTTGATTCTCCGTATTCTTTATCTACTTTAACTTTTAAAACCCCATTATTATTTATGGAACCTGATAATATTTCATTTCCAGTTGTAACTTCACGTGGTACTGATTCTCCTGTCAATGCAGAAGTGTCTATAAAACTTGTTCCTTCTAAAATAGTCCCATCTAAAGGTACTCTTTCTCCTGGTTTAACAATAATAAATTCACCTATTGATACATCTTCTGGTGATACTCTAATTTCCTTGTCATCTCTTAAAACATTTGCATGGTCAGCTCTTATATTCATAAGAGAAGATATTGATTTCCTTGACTTATTTACAGCATATCCTTGGAATACTTCCCCTATTTGATAAAACAACATAACTGCAACAGCTTCTGGATATTCTCCAATAAAGAATGCTCCTATTGTAGCAATACTCATTAAGAAATTTTCATCAAAAATTTCTCCCCTTATGATATTCTTAATAGCATTTAATATTACTTCTCCACCTATTATCAAATAACTTACGCCAAATAAAATAAATGATAATAAATTTTCATTGCTTTTATAAGCTAATGCAATAATATAAACTATAGTTCCTATTATTAATAATAAATTATCTTTAGCATATCCTAAAAATCCATTATTTTCTTTAAATTCATGGGTATGACCATGATGTTCTTCATTATTACTTTCATGTTCATGACTATTAGTACAACAACTACTAGTACATTCTGATTTATTAACTTTTGTATCTTTATTATCCGTTTTTTCAATTACCTTAACATGAGGTTCTAACTTTTTAACTATTGATTTAATCTCATTTACTATATTATTTTTTTCTTCTTCTTTATTAATTTTTACCGTTAATACTGTTGTTGAGAAATTTAATGAGGCATTTTCTATTCCATTTATTTTATTAACTTTAGTTTCTATTTTATTGGCACAATTAGCACAATTTAATCCACTTAAAACTAATTTAATTTCCATACAATATTATCCCCCTTATTTTTTTATTATATCTACTCAGTGATATGTTTTAATCCTTCATCAAATATATGCTTAATATGCTCATCATCTAAAGAGTAATAAATTATTTTTCCTGCTCTTCTAAACTTAACAAGTCTAGCAGATTTTAAAACTCTCAATTGATGAGATATTGCTGATTGACTAACATTTAGTAAAGCTGACAAATCGCAAACGCACATTTCCGACTCAAACAATGCACAAAGTATTTTTATTCTTGTACTATCTCCAAAAACTTTAAATAACTCTGCTAAATCATATAAAACCTCATCTTCAGGTAATTTATCCTTTACTTCACTAACTATTTCTCCATGTATAACATTACAGCAACAACTTTCAATATTATTATCAACTTTAGTCTTCATAGTGCATTCACTCCTATCATATATAGTATTTGAATTTAAATTAATATTTATTTTCACGTTTTAACATATGAATAGTTGTTCATATGTTTATATTATCATTATATGCTTATCATACTAAAATAGTCAACATTATTTTTCCAAATAATTCTTTAATTTTTATATAATAAAAAGTACCCAAATTAGTAATATACTTTAAACTAATTTGAGTACTCAACTTTTCTCGCTTTTAAGCTATGCTATATTTTTTAATGTATTATTTTCATTGCTTGAAATTTTTCTTTTTGATTTTTTATTATTTATTATTTCTCCTATAACCTTAGTAAATTGAATTATTAATGTTGGTATAAATGCTAATACATATATTGTGATGTACTGACTTGTCATTAAGTTTTCTACCTCAAATAACCCTTGAAGTCCAGGAATAAATAATACTGCATTTAATAATACTAATCCTACTCCAAATGCATACCAAACATACTTATTAGAAAATACACCTAATTTAAATATTGATCCTTTACCCCTACAATTAAACCCATGGAATAATCTAGCTAAACAAAGTGTTGCAAATGCCATAGTTGATGCTGTTAGAGGTGTTTTCATAGGATTTCCTGCATAAAAGGCAATTATAGTAAATATACCGATTAATAAACCTTCTACACCTAATCCTAATAAGAAATCTTTACTTAAAATAGATTCATCCTTACCTCTTGGTTTATCTTTTAATAAATCTCTATTTGATTGTTCCATTCCTATTGCTATAGCTGGTAAACTATCTGTTAAAAGATTTATAAACAATAAATGTACTGCTGCAAAAGGCATTGGTAATGCCATAATTGAAGAGTATAAAACTGCAATTATTCCTGAAGTATTACCTGATAATAGAAACTTTATAGAATTTCTTATATTGTTATAAATGCTTCTACCATTAGAAACAGACTTTACTATTGTAGCAAAATTATCATCTGTTAAAATCACCGAAGCCGCATCCTTAGATACTTCTGTACCTGTTATCCCCATAGCTATACCTATGTCTGCCTGTTTTAATGCCGGAGCATCATTTACACCATCACCAGTCATAGCAACTATTTGTCCCTTTTCTTGCCATGCTCTTACAATTCTAATTTTATGCTCTGGAGATACTCTTGCATAAACAGATATATGTTCAATATTTTCTTTTAATTCTTCATCTGACATTTTATCTATTTCTAATCCTTCGATTGCTCTATCTCCATCTCTTAAGATTCCTATTTCTTTAGCTATAGCTGATGCTGTTATTTTATGGTCTCCAGTAATCATTATTGGTTTTATACCTGCCATTATACAATCTGCAACAGCTTGTTTGCTTTCTTCTCTTGGTGGATCAATCATTGAAATTAATCCGATAAAAGTGTAATTATATTCATCATTTAAATTTAATTCCTTAACTTCATTTAACTCTTTATATGCAAAAGATAACACTCTTAAACCCGACTCTGATAATCTTCTATTTACATCTAATATTTCATTCTTATCATTTTCTGTTAATTCTCTTACTCCATCTGAAGTCATTATAAATTTAACTCTATCTAATATAACGTCCAAAGCACCTTTAGTAAACATGATATTTTTGTTATCAATTTTGTGCAGTGTACTCATAAGTTTTCTATCTGAATCAAATGGAATTTCTGCTAATCTTTCATATTTACTTCTTAACTCTACTTCATTTATTAAAATTTCATGTCCTAAGTTTACTAATGCTACTTCTGTTGGGTCTCCAATTTCTTTTCCATCCTTAGAAGTTGAATCATTACATAAAATAGAATTTTTAATTAAATATTCTTCAACTTTATTATTCACTGAAATCTCAGAACCATTAATTAATTTTCCATCAACATATATTTTTCTTACTGTCATTTTGTTTTGAGTTAAAGTACCTGTTTTATCTGAACAGATTATAGAAACTGATCCTAAACCTTCAACAGCTCTAAGTTTTTTAATAATTGCATTTTCTTTTGCCATCTTTTGAGTTCCTAATGCTAAAACAATAGTAACTATAGAACTTAAAGCTTCAGGAATAGCTGCAACCGCTAAAGCAACTGCAAACATTAACGAATCAAGAACTGGCATTTTTCTATATAAAGATAACCCAAATACAATTACACATATACCTAATATTATAATAGCAAGTTTTTTACTAAAATCATCTAAACTAACTTGAAGGGGAGTTTTCTTTTCTTGAGTTTCCTCCATAAGAGTAGCTATTTTACCTATTTCTGTTTTCATACCTGTACTTGTAACAACAACTAATGCTCTACCATAAGTCACTAAAGATCCAGAAAACACCATGTTTTTTTGATCACCTAAAGCTACTTCCTGACTTTCTATCTTATCAGTAACTTTATCTACACTTAATGACTCTCCAGTAAGTGAACTTTCATTTACTTGTAATGAATAACTCTCTATTACTCTACCATCAGCAGTAATCAAATCTCCAGCCTCTAAAACTAAAATATCTCCTGGAACAACATTTTTTGATGGTATTTCTATCTTTTTTCCATCTCTTATTACTTTTGCACTGGGTGCTGATAATGCTTTTAAGGAATCCAAAGATTGCTCTGCTTTAAAATGTTGCACCGTTCCTAATATTGCATTTAAAATTATTACAGCAAATATTACAATAGTGCTTTCTACATTGTTACTTAGCATTGATATTATTCCGGCTGCAATTAAAATAAATATTAACAAATCCTTGAATTGACTAAAGAATACTTGTACAATGCTTTTCTTCTTTTTTTGATTTAGTTCATTAAGACCATAGGCTTCTAAATTTTCTTTAGCTTGTTTACTACTTAACCCTGATTTTGATACATTAAAGTCATTTAATGATTCTTGTGTAGTTTTACAAAAATATTTTTCCATAAAATCCTCCTATTTAATAATAAATTTTATAATTACTTTGATCACTTTTATTAATAAATAAAAAAGAGACCCTTAATATAATCCTCAAACTTAAGATATAACAACTTAAGGATTATATTAAAAGTCTCGTAACCAAAATGGTATATAACACCAGGCAAAAGCCGCGATTGTTGATGCTATATTTTATACTACTCCCCTTTAATAGAGATATTTAGTTTTATAGAAATTATTATATTCTAGCCAAATCAATTTGTCAATTATTACCCATAATATTTTTGAATTAATTTCTTTTATTGTAATAACTCATAAAAAATATATTTTTCTCAAAATTATGAATATATTTCATTTTATTATTTGTATTTTTATGGTACAATTAATTCATAAACCTACCAGGCAAAAATAGGTTTGAAACAGGGGTATTCTGCTAGTGCTCCTGTTTTTGCATTTTTAAAACGTATTTTTGTAATCGTTTAACTTTTATTGAAATATATATGTATAGAAACATTAAAATTTCAATTTATATTTTAATAAGTGAGGGGTCAATATGGAGGGTATTTATAAACACAATAACGATTGCTTTGATGTATATATAAGCGATAAAGGTATAACAGATACTGATGAATTTCTAGGCAAAGTCTTAAAATACTTAATTAATAATGGTTTCTCAGTTTCTTTAAAAGGATTTGATAAATATGATCGTCCTTTAGTTGAAATTAATGGAGTAACTCATACAGCTGATAGAAATTTAGCTTGTTGTATTGTAGAAAGATTTATTAACGTTAAACATGAAACGTCTTTAAAGGAAAACTTAGAAAGGTATAATAAAATTTATAGCTTTATGCTCTAATATTAAATAATAACTTATAGAACATTCCATTTTTATATTAAAACGCATCGAGCACTAAAACGATGCGTTTTTATTTATTAATTTATATTAAATAAACTCTATAATTCCTTTACCTAACTTTCCAATTCTAGCTAAAGAGTAAACATCATATCCTTTTTCATCTAAAATAGCTCGTCCTGGTTGGAATGATTTTTCTATTACTATTCCTATTCCTCCAACCTTTGCTCCAGCTTCTTCAATTAATCTTATGGCACCTAAAGCAGCTTCTCCATTTGCTAAAAAATCATCTATTACTAATATATTATCTTCTGGAGAAATATACTTTTTTGATAATGTC
Source organism: Clostridium cuniculi (assembly GCF_004353185.1). Taxonomy (GTDB): domain Bacteria; phylum Bacillota; class Clostridia; order Clostridiales; family Clostridiaceae; genus Clostridium; species Clostridium cuniculi. The sequence goes on from NZ_SMUS01000016.1 coordinate 19,133, forward strand.
AATTCATAATCAGAACCTTTTGTAAATGAATGTACTGTTGTTTGATATACATCTCCATTTAAAATTTTAGAGCTTTGCTTCTTTAAAGTAACCATAGGAAGTTCCATCTGCATTGCTGTCATTACTGTAGGTGCTATTCCCGAACTTTCAATAGTAAATATTTTAGTAATTCCATGGTTTTTATAATATTCCTTAAAATAAGTTCCTATATCATACATTAATCTTGCATCTACACCATGATTTAAAAATGAATCTACTTTTAATACAGTTTCACTTAATGCTCTACCTTCTTGTAATATACGTTCTTTTAAAATATCCATTATCTTTTCTCTCCTCCACAAACATCTTTATAAAAAAATAAACACCTCATATAAATTGAGGTGTTGACACTGCTTATACATAAAAAAAAATATATAATTTCAACTCCTCGTAGTCTACTGTTTTACGGTCAGTAGGTAGAAACTTTCGGACCAATTACCGATTTTATACGAGATTTTTACAAATTCACTTAATTGGTATTATACCACGAAGAATATTATTGTAAATATATATTTTATTTTCATATATTTTTATTTACTTCTATTTTTTATGTTAAATAATAATAACTTCGCAATACTATTAAATAAATGTATTGCGAAGTTATTACTAATATCTACAAATTATTGTAGTTTTATCTTCAATATTATTATAAATTGCCTCTGCTACACTATATGGCATGTTAACACATCCATGAGATCCATTAGTTTTATATATGCTTCCTCCAAAACTACTTCTCCAGCTTGCATCATGAAGTCCTATTCCTCCATTAAATGGCATCCAGAAGCTAACTGGTGAAGCATATCCATCACCTCTTAGTACAAAGTCTTTAGCTTTCCAATCTAATCTATATACTCCTGATGGAGTAGAATATCCTTTACTTACATCCCCTGTAACTACATTTCCTTGAGTAATTAATTCACCATTTTTATAATAAACAATTGTTTGATTACTTAAGTCAACTTCAACAAAAGTATTTATTACATAATCATCAGTTGCGCTTGGTGTTTTAAATGATAACTCTTTTGTTGTTTCAGCACCATTGCTTATAGCTTCAACAATTTCTGATACAGTTGAATCCCTATCTACATAATATATTCCTGGTGTAGTACTAACTTTAATAACTTCACCGGACCATCTAGTAAATGTTCTAGTACTTCCTATATTATCATAACTATCTCCTAATTCATTTATATACTCTCTAATAGAATCTTCATTAAGAGTAACATTAAAATCCTCATCTACATTAATCCATGTATTTATTAAGCTAGAATCTATTACTATTTCATCTCCTGAAGTAGTATAAATAATTTTTGATGATATATATTTATCAACAGTATTTTTAGCTTGAACCACAACATCTGCTTCACTAGTATACTTTGGATCTTCATAGCATTTCTCTTTATCTAAATCTAAAACATCATTTACATTTTGAATATGAGTCAATACCTTTGAATAGAATTCATCATATTTTATTCTATTACCATTATCCTCTTTTATAATTTCATATTCAGTACCTGTATAATTAATATACGCACTTACAGGTTCTTTTACATTTGATTCATCAAGACAATTAAGATTACCTAAAAATTGCTTTAATAATTCTTCATCATAAGAAATACCTTCAGTTACTGTGTACTTATTACTAACAAATATAGATTTAATCCATAAAAATGGATTTTGACTTTCTAATAGTTCATTTATTCCATTAGTAAAATCATATTTTAAATTAATATCTTTTCCATTTAACTCTTCAGTACTATCTTCTCTCTCTTTAATTGTTAAAACATAATTATCAGCTTTTTCCGCCATAAAATCTTGTGCTGATTTATTACTTTTTCCAGTAACATTAACTCCATTTATATAGGTTCTAAAGAAAAAATGACTATTAAAATATGCTGTCATTATTAAATATATAGCTAATAAACTAGCTACTATAATTCCTGTTGATATCCAAATCTTATTATATTTTTTATCTTTTCTAATCTTTTCAGTAACTTCTACCGTTGCCATCTCAACATTTTTTTCTATTTCTTTAGTTTTTATTGAATCTTCTAATTTAACTTTATCTGCAAACATCTTATTAAGCTTGTCCACATATTCTGAATATTCTTTAATACCCAGTTTATTAGCAAATAATACTATGTTTTCTTTAGCTTTATTTATATCTTCTTTAGTATTGTTTGGTAATCCTATATAATATTCATCTAATAACTTATGTTTATATTCATGTATATTATTATATCCTAAGAAGTCACCTAAAATCTCTAATTGATTATCCTTATCTCCATACTTATATAATAAAGCCTTATATATATTTTCATTATAAGGATTTAATTTTATTATTTCTTTTATAGTATTTTCTTCCTCACCCTGTGGAATTTTATTTTCTAATAACTCTTTAATTAAATTATTTGATTTATTTACATCTTCAGCATCATTATATGATTCTACTTGAGCTATATTATAGTGATTTAAAATATCTATTACTGCAAAATTAATATTAAATATACTCTCTACCATAGCATTTACTAATTTATTTATTATATCTAGAGAAATACCTCTTTCAATTTTATCACTATCTAATATTATATTTTTTTCTTTTAGTCTAAAAGGTTTCTTTATTAATTCAGAATTTATATTTAACTTAGCATATGTTATATCATTTATCTTATTACTATCTATATTTTCTTGATTATTTTCATTTTTTATTTCCTCTAAAGTATTTTCCCATGTACAATAATTATCTAAATAATAATTTTTATTAAATGTATCATTATCAATTTCTTTTACTCCAAATTCATTAACAATATCTATAGCTTTTGAAATGTAACTATTTAAATATTCATATCCAAAAGATTCTCCATCCTTTAACAGTTGCTCAATACTATCAAATTTTTTAATACATTCTTCAGTAAATATTGAAGTCGAATCAAAAGCATATTGTAAAAATTCTGCTCTTATCTCATTTAGCTTAACAAACTCATCTGAAAAATAAATATCCCCATTTAATACTTTAAAGTTCATACTTTCCTCCCATTTCATTAACATTTAATTAGTTAATGCATTACCCCATTTATTTCTGCATCTTTCATTATAATATTAAATCATTGTTAATTTATTACAATTTTAACACAAAAATCTTATCTTTCATATATAAATTTTTATAATAATATTTATTATTTTTATTTTAAAAATAAATAACTAAAAGCATAACCTGCATATATAAAGGCAAAATTCCAAATAGTAATTCCTATAACTGAATATAGAGTAAAATTTACAAATCCAACATTAAAAGTTCCTGCTACTAAAGATATTAATGTTCTAGCAACTGGTATTACCCTAGCTATAAGTATTCCACTGTTACCATACTTATCCATATATTTATAAGTTTTATCTATAGCTTTTTTTAATTTTGGAAATTTATTTTGTATCTTCTTTAAAATGGGTTTTCCACAATAATGTCCTAATGCATATAAAACAAAACTGCCTAATAATCCTGAAATTACCGATATTATAAGAGTATATATAAAGTTTAATCCATCATATTTAACTAATATACCTGCAGCTGGCATTATTATTCCTGCAGGTAAACCAGGCAAATTTAAATACTCTAAAAAAACTATTATAGCTAAGAATATATATCCATATTGCTTTATATATTGAAGTATGTTATTTATATCTGCCATATTTTACATTCCCTTCTATCTAACTAGTTCTATTTTATCATAATTTTCCTAGGAATATTATAACTGTTATCGATCCACATAAAACTCCTATTATTCCACCACCAATAACATCTGAAGGATAATGTACACCTAAATATACTCTTGAAAAAGCAATTAATCCTGCTAATAATATTATTCCTAAAGATGCTGCATTATCAGTTTTAATAAATACAGTAGCAACAGCAAAAGATGAAGCAGTATGTCCTGAAGGAAATGAATGTGTAATTGGCTTTGATATTAAAAGCTCCTTATCATCCTCATCATAAAAAGGTCTCTTTCTCCTAACAATGTTTTTTATTATTCCTTCACCTATAATAGTAGTAATTATAAGTGCTGTAAGTATCATTTGTCCTAATATCCTATAATCCTTTTTAGTCATTAATAAAACCGATATTGTAATCCATATAATTCCCAAATTCCCTGCTGAAGTTATAATTGGCATTATCTTATCAAAAGTTTTATTTCTAAGTTCTACATTTATCCATCTTAAAATTGTATTATCTATCTTTTTTAAAGTATCTCTCATCTTATTCTCACCCTTAATAATATACTTTTATGAATTATACTCTTTATATTCTTTCCCTTATATATATGCTATATTCATTGATATTTCCTATGAAAAAAGTGATATAAAAGTGTACTTAAACAAATTTACATCACATTCTAAAGAAAATTATTTACTTAATATTTTTGTATTTTCTATTCATTCCATAATTGTGAAGTATAAATGCCCTTATGTCCTGATATAAAGACTGCTATCATACATACAAGCATTGCAAATATAATATTATTCTCTAAGTACATCATAAAACATGCAATAGGTGCATTAGTTGCTCCTGAAAAAACTCCCACAAGACCTAATGCTGCTGAAAATGCAAAAGGTAAACCAAGTATATTTGACAAAGTTGCACCTAGTGTAGCACCTATAACAAATAATGGAGTAACCTCTCCTCCTTGATATCCAGCTCCTAAACACAAAGTAGTTAACATAAGCTTAATAATAAATGCTAAATAAGACACATTTCCATCAAAAGCACTACTTAATAGTCCTAAACTTAAATTATTATATAGATTATTTCCTAAAAGTAATGTAGCTAGTACCATTAAACTACCACCTACAAATATCTTTAGATATTGATTTTTACAATACTTTATTAGTTTTTCTTTAAACCAATGTGTCATATACACAAATAATCTACTCGCTAATCCAAAACAAATTGCTAATATAATAACTTTTAAAATATTAGTTAAATCAAAAGACTCTACTAGTGGTATTTTATAATGACTATGTTTAACTCCTAAAAGCTTAACAACTGAATTTCCTACAATTGCTGATGTTATTGCTGGAATCATTGAATTATAATTTAAACTACCTATATTAGAAATTTCTAAAGCAAATATTGTTCCTGTAAGAGGTGTGCCAAAAACGGATGAAAAACCAGCTGCTACCCCACTTATTAATAGTATTTTCTTTTCATAAGTAGAACATTTTAAAATCTTTGATAAAGCATTTCCTATAGTTCCTCCTATTTGTACTCCCGTTCCTTCTCTTCCAACTGAACCTCCAAAAAGATGAGTTAATACGGTTCCTAAGAAAACTAATGGAGCCATAATAAATTTTATTTCTTCCTTACTACCGTTTATATTTTCAATAATTAAGTTATTGCCCTTCTGTGAATTACCCCCATACTTACTATAAAGGAATGTCATTAACATACCTGATAAAGGAAGTATAAATACTAAAAATTTATGCTTCAAATTAATATCTACAACTTTTTCTAGAAATATTAGAAATATTCCTATAAACAATCCAGAAATTCCACCTATCAATATCGAAATTAATATTAATTTTAATATGTTTTTACTTTTCACCCATCTCACCCCATATATAATATTTATAATTTTAAGTTTCCCTAAGCCTAAAAATATATTTATTGATTAAATTTATTTGACTCTGTTTAATTTAATTATTTTAAACAACAATTTCTTGGTCATCCTTTCCTTGATTTAGTAATTTAGATGATGAAATTTTAATACCAATAGCTCCGATAGGAGCAGTAACTAATACACTTAAAATAGCAATAGCTTGCATTACTTCACCGCCAATAACACCCATTTGTAGAGGAATACCTGCTTTAGCAGATTGAACAGTTGCTTTAGGTAAATAAGCTATGATACAAAAGATTTTTTCTTTAAAAGATAAATCTGTTCCAATTAAGGAAATAACAACTCCTATTGATCTAACAGTTAGAGATATAATAAGCATTGCTAATCCTATCCATAAAAATTTCCCCACAAGAGAAGGATTAATTGCCATTCCAACAAAAGCAAATAAATAAATCTTTCCATATTTCCAAACAACATTTATTCCATCTTGAATTTTAAGAGCTAAATCATCTAAGAATGCTCTTAAGAAGAAGCCATAAATCATTATAGTTAATAAAGAATTAAACATTTTTAAATCAAAAGTAGTTTCTACTAATCTAATTAATAAACAAATTATAAATGCAAGAATAACTCTTAAAGCATTAATTTTAATAGATTTTAATAATTTTTTAGTTAAAAAGGCAAGTAGCCACCCTATAAATATACTTATAATAATGGTAATAGGAATTGAAAAAATCTCATTAGCAATAGAAATAGATTGTCCATTAGTACTAGACATATAAATTTCTAAAAAAGTTGTAAATAAAGTAATTGCAACAGTATCATCTGCAGAAGCACCAACTAAAAGCATTTGAGGAATTGCTTTATCTTGACCTACTTTTCTTTTAATTAAATCAACCATTGATGGTACTAAAACAGCTGGACTTACAGCAGCTATTATAAATCCTAATATTGCACCTTGTACAAAAGTAAAGTTAAGAAATATCATTGATAAAAAAGCAATTGTTAATCCTTCTAGAGTTGCAGGTATTATACTTAATAAAACAGCTGGTCTACCTATTTGCTTCATTTGATTTATACTTATTCCTAGTCCACCTATAAATAATACTGTTACTAAGGCAATATCCTTGATATAGGGAGAGATATTCAAGGTTGATTGTGGAACAAGATTTAAAAATGATGGTCCTATAAACATTCCAAGTAAAATCATACCTATAAGAGAAGGCAATTTTATAAACTCCACTAACTTCCCACTATAATTAGCCAATATTCCTATTAATATTAAGCTCACTATAATTACTAAAAATTTAATTAACATAAATAATCCTCCTAGAATAAATTAAAAATAAAAAAAGCTAATGATTTCTACAACAAAAAAAGTTGTAGAAGTCATTAGCTTATTAAGCGGTTTTGATAAGTATCAAGGGAGTACTTCATTCCCTGTTTTTTGATTATAGCAAAATTAAATATACTATACAAGTGTATAATTTAAAAGGCTATCTTTTTATTTTTTTATCTCTCTATTATTTTTCTAAGGGAATAATCATTATGAATTCACTCCCTTTATTAACTTGACTTTTGACTATTATCTCTCCACCATGAGCATTAATAATTGATTGAGCAATACTTAATCCAATACCACTTCCACCAGTTTTTCTTGTTCTAGAGCTATCAACTCTATAAAACCTTTTAAAAATATGTTTAATATGCTCTTCACTTATTCCTACTCCTGTATCTTTTATAGATATATATCCATTTTTATTATCACTATAACAGCTTATAGTTAAAGTTCCTCCTTTAGGTGTATATTTAATACTATTAGATATTAAATTAATCATTGCTTGAATTATTTTATCCTTATCTATATTAAGAGTTAACTTTTTAAGATTTGTTTTTAATTCTATCCCCTTATCAAATACTTGCTTTTCAAAATTTATAATAACTCCATTTATTAACTGGCAAATATCAATTTCTTCTTTCTTTAACTTTAAACTATCATTGTCATATTCTAATAGCTTTTCTAGGGATTCTACTAATCTTGTTAATCTAATAATTTCATATTGGATTCCTATAAGTCTTTCCTCACTAGCTTCCCATACTCCGTCTATTAATGCTTCTATTTGTAATTGTATAGTAGTTAATGGTGTTCTAAGCTCATGTGATATATCTCTTGTTAAATTCTTTCTCATTTTTTCATCCATTTCTAAACTATCAGCCAATTCATTTATAGAAACAATCATCTCATTAATTTCTTTAACCTTATTGTTATTACTTAATCTCTTTTTATATTTTCCATTTATTATCTCTTTAGTTGAATTAGCAATTTCTAATACAGGGCTACTTATATTAGAGGATATTAAAATTCCCATAACAACAGATAGTACTATAGCTAAAATTGTTACTATAATTAATGATATGTTAAGTCCATTAAAAAACATAATATCCGAATTGTTATAATATATAGGTCCATAATATCCTATTTCAACGTATCCTATATCTACTCCATTTACATCTAAATCATAATATTCTTCCACATACTCTCCTTGAGAACTTGGACTTATACTTTTAAAATTATCATTCATTTCATTTAACATAAACTGACACATATCATTATAATTATTATTAGCATCCCATATTATATTTCCACTATTATCAACTACCTTTATTATTAATCCTTCCTCAAGAGCCTCTACCCCTATTCTCTCAATTTCTTTAACATTCCATTTATTATGTAAGTATGTATAGCTTATACTTTTTAATACCGTACTCTTCTCACTATCTATTCTATTTTTTATATAATTATTAAAATTATTTTTAATTAAAATATTAGATATAAAACTAATTAAAAAAATTATTGATAGGGAAAATATAAATAATATTAAAATTATTATATTCTTAAGCTTAATCGTCTTTTTTACCATCAAATTTATACCCCATTCCATATACGGTTAATATATATTTAGGTTCCTTGCTATTATCTTCTATTTTAGATCTCAAATTTTTTATATGAGAATCAATTATCCTATCTATTGCGTCTATTTCTTCACCTATAGCCTTATCTAAAAGCTCATTTCTTGTAAAAAGTTTTTTACTATTTTCTGAAAAAATTAATAATAACTTATATTCTGATGGAGTTAATTTAACTATATCCCCATTTTTCTTAACTTCACACTTATCCTTATCTATAATTAAATCTCTATTATTAAATGACATAATTTCATTTTTATTAACTTTATATCTTCTTAAAATTGCTGTAACTCTTGCTATAAGCTGTTTTACACTAAATGGCTTAATAACATAATCATCGGCACCTTGTTTAAATCCATTTAAAACGTCATCTTCATTAACCTTAGCAGTTAACATTATTATAGGTATATCTATTTGATTCTTAATTTTTTTACATATCTCTTCACCTGATATATCTGGTAACATTAAATCTAAAATAATTAAATTAATTTTTTTATCATTAAATATTTTTAAAGCTTCAGTACCATTACTTGCTGTAAATACAGTATATCCTTCCTTTTTTAGGTATACCTCAATTACATCAACTATAGTTTTTTCATCATCTACTACAAGAATATTTATATTATTTTTCATATATTTTCTCCATTCAATTATTTAGTATCAATTATTAAAACCCACTATACACTAGTGGGTTTTAATGATTTTTACCTATATTAACTCTTAATATTAAAAGTTTTGAACTGCCTCATTACTATCTTCATTTAAACTTGTACCATAATTATTTCTCATCATATTATTTTGCATCATGTTATTTTGCATCATATTATTTCTATAATTTGAATTACTTTTATTATTTCCATGACAGTAATTATACATCTCATTATAAAAATCCTCTTCTGTTCCAAAATAGTTCTGATTATCATCACTTACTTTTGCGTATCCTAATTTATTAGTATCAATATTTAATTTATCTGTTTTTTCCTGTGCATTAGCCATTATAGCTCCTGAGCCTAATATAAATGCACTTCCCAAAACTAAGCTAATTATTTTCTTATAATTTTTCATAATTTCCTCACCTCATAATATATATTTTCAAAAACATTGTAAATTCAAATTATGTATAAATTATGAAGATAGCTTATAACAAAAATTTATTTAAATAATTTTGAAATTAAAAAACTGATATTGGATTCAATATCAGTTTTTTTAACTATATATTTTCTATCTTAATTACCTCATATCCCATGTCTTCAATTTTTTCTTTTATTGAATCATCAGCTTCATTTGTTTCTACTACTGCATACTTTCCTTCTAAATTAACTTCAATGCCTTTTGCATCATTTAATTCTTCTAAAGCTTCAGTTACATGAGCAACACAATTTTTGCAACTCATTCCTTCAATTAATATTTTCTTTTTCATAAAATCTCCTCACTTTCAACTTCTTTAATATAATCTATATTTTAATATTATTAATAACTATTTATACTTATTTATTAGGATTAAATCCTCTTAATCTTAATGCATTTGTTAAAACTGAAACTGAACTTAAGCTCATTGCTGCTGCTCCTATCATTGGATTTAACAATGGTCCTCCAAATATATGAAGTACTCCCATAGCCACCGGAATACCTAAGACGTTATATCCAAATGCCCAGAATAAATTTTGTTTTATATTTCTAATAGTTGCTTTACTTAACTTAATAGCTGTAGCAACATCTTTTAAATCACCTTTCATAAGTACTATATTAGCTGATTCAATAGCTACATCAGTACCTGTACCAATTGCAATACCAATATCTGCTTGTGCTAGTGCTGGGGCATCATTTATTCCGTCTCCAACCATGGCAACTTTACTACCCTTTTCTTGAAGCTTTTTAACTTCATTTGCTTTATCCTCTGGTAGCACTTCTGCAAGAACAATATCAATTCCAACTTGTTTTGCAATAGCATCAGCAGTTTTCTTATTATCCCCAGTAATCATAGCAACCTTTATTCCCATCTTATGAAGATTTTCAATGGCTTCCTTACTACTTGGTTTAACTGTATCTGCAACTGCAATAATACCTTCTAATTTATTATTTATTGCAATATACATAGGTGTTTTACCTTCATTTGCTAATTTATCTGATTTAACACCTAAATCTCCAATTTCAATAGAGTTTTCAGTCATTAATTTTTTATTTCCAAGTAAGATAACCTTACCTTCTATTTCAACTTGAATTCCATGACCTGGAATGGCTTTAAAGTTAGATATCTCTTTAAACTTAATATTTCTTTCCTCTGCACCTTTTACTATAGCTTCACCTAGAGGATGCTCTGAACCTTTTTCACTGCTTGCCGCTATAGATAATAATTCATCTTCTGATATTGTAGTAGTAATAATATCCGTTACTACTGGTTTACCTTCAGTAATAGTACCTGTCTTATCAAATACAATTGTATCAATTTGGTGAGTAACTTCTAGAGCTTCTCCACCCTTAATTAATACTCCATATTCTGCACCTTTTCCTGTTCCAACCATAATTGCTGTAGGTGTTGCTAGTCCTAATGCACATGGACAAGCTATAACTAAAACCGAAATAAATATTGTTAATGCAAATACTCCACTTTCACCAGCAATTAACCATCCGATACTAGCAAGTATTGCAAGACCAATTACTATTGGTACAAAATATGATGCAATAATATCTGCCATTTTTGCAATAGGAGCTTTTGATCCTTGAGCATCTTCAACTAACTTAATAATTTGAGATAATGCAGTATCTTTACCAACTTTAGTAGCTTTGTATTTAATAAATCCAGTTTTATTAATACTAGCTCCTATTACCTTACTTCCAACTGTCTTTTCAACTGGGATACTTTCACCTGTAAGCATAGCTTCATCAACTGCAGTAGCCCCTTCTATAACTTCACCATCAACAGGTAACTTTTCTCCAGGTTTAACTATAACTATATCTCCAACAATAACTTCATCTATAGGAATAACTAACTCTTTTCCATCTCTTACAATAGTAGCTGTCTTTGGGGCTAATCCCATAAGTTTTTTAATTGCTTGAGATGTTTTTCCTTTAGAAATTGCTTCTAGATATTTACCTAAAGTTATTAAAGCAAGTATTGTAACAGCAGCTTCATAATATAGACTCATAGCATAAGAACCATCGCCTGTATAAATTTTATATGTTCCATATAAACTATAAATAAAGGCTGCACTTGTACCTATTGCAATTAAAGAATCCATATTAGGACTTAATTTAAATAAATTTTTATACCCAATATAGTAAAACTTATATCCAATTATCATAACTGGTATTGTTAAAACCAATTGAATTATAGCAAAGTTAAGTGGGTTCATCATTGGATCAATAATCTTAGGTAATGGCATACCAACCATATGCCCCATTGTTATTGTTAAAAGAGGTACTGCAAATATTAATGATAATATTAATCTCCACAATAGCTTTCCTTTTTCATCTAATTTCTTTTTCTTTTCTTCTACTTTTTGCTCATCTTCTCTTATTAATTTATATCCTACCTTTTCAACCTTTGCTTTTATATCTCCAAAGCTTACAAAATCTGCATCATAACTTACTGAAAGTTTTTCTGTTGCAAAATTAACTACTGCATTTTCAACACCCGGCATTTTATTTGTAACTTTTTCAACTCTACTTGCACATGCTGAACATGTCATGCCTTCTATTTTGTAAGTATGTGATTGAATATTTTTTTCTACTTTATATCCTATTTTTTCAACCTTTTGTTCAATCTCTGCTTTAGTAATTATTTTATCATCATAATTAACTGTTAATGTTTCTGTTGCAAAATTAACATTTGCCTCTTTAACACCATCCATTTTGCTAACTACTTTTTCAATTCTATTAGCACAGGCAGAGCATGTCATTCCTCCTATTTTAAATTTATTATTCACTTATATCACTCCCTTTAACAAAAGTATTTATTTAAATTACTATCTCTTTTTATCACACCCCCCAGGGTGGGGGTATACACTTATTATATTCTTTTTTTTATTATTTGCAATAGTTTTTTTATTATTTAATGAAATTGTTTATCATTTAGAATATAAAAAATAAAAGTAACAAATTGAATTTAATATTAAAACTCAATTTATCACTTTTAACTCTTCATTAAATAAATGTTCCAAACTCTGGACTACCATTAATGTCATTAAGCAAATGCTTAATTTCCTGATCCTTATCTTTATCCATTACTAGGATAACATCACCTGCATCAACAACGACTAAATTATTAACTTCAAAACCTTTAATCTTTTTTACATAACATTATTATATTTATCTATAATAATGTTAAGCCTGAATTTATAATGTTATTTCTATTTTAGTGCCTTTACCTAAGGTACTACTAATCTTAATCTCTCCATTATGAGCATTTATAATTTCTTTTACTATGGACATTCCTAATCCTGACCCTTTATGAGCTTCCCCAGTATTTGTTCCTCTATAATATCTTTCAAATATATTATTTAAATCTTCTTCACTTATTCCTATACCATCATCCTCAATTATAATATATAGCTTTTCGTCTGTAAAAATAGTAACTATTATTTTTACATCTTCATTATTATGAATTAATGCATTATACATAAGATTATTTATAACTCTTTGAATTAATATCTTATCTATATTTTTAACTATTCTGATATTTTCACAATTAAACTCAATATTTGATTTATTATAATTAGAATCATTTAATATATCTATAATACAATTTTTTACTAAAGTTACTATGTTAACTTCTTCTTTATTTAAAATTAATTTATTACTTTTCAACTTCATATTTAAATTTAAATCATCTACTAACTCCTTAATATAATCAGCCTTATTATTTATTATTTCAGCATAATCCTTTATCTCTTTATTTGAAAAATTATAATCTTCACTTAAAAATTCTGCATATCCTTTTATTGATGAAAGAGGAGTTTTTATATCATGAGAAATATTTGCAATCCATTCATCTCTCATCTTATCTAATTTTTTGCGTTCAATTTCATTTTGTTTTAATTTATATGCTAAATTGTTTAACCTCTTAAAAACATTAGAATAAATACCTTTTTCCTCCATATACACTTCATATTTTCCTAAATATAAATCATCTATATAATCTATACTGGTTTTAACTGGTCTAAGCAAACCTTTACTAAATATATATCCAACTATGACTGCAATAAAAAAATCTACAATCACTATACTTATCAACGAATATTTTATAGATTCAATCATAGTTGATGTCTCTGCTATCAATACAAACTTTTGCAAATTTTTTTTTGGAAAACCTATTAAATAAGTGTAAGTTATATTATTGAATATTTTATCTCCAGCTAATATTTGTGAAGTATCTCCTAATCCACCAGCATATTTATATCCGTTTATAATTTCAATTGGTGTATACTTATTTTTAATAATTTCTGGTTTGTTATAACTATATACCTCTTTGTTATCCTCATTCAATATTTGAATCCATGCCTCTTTATCATCTATTAATTGTTTACCAGCATCAGTAACATATATGTTGTCATTCTCACTCTCTAAATATATTTCATACTCTCTTACAAAATCACTTATATCAACTTTTCTATCATTTTTATTTTGAAGGTTAATATTTTGTGATAAAAACACTATAGTCAGAATATTTATTATTACTACAATGATAGCAACTGTAGCTATACTTAAAACATATATAAAAGTTAACCTTATCTTCATCACTATTCATCCTTTATTTGCAACTTATAACCTAAGCCCTTTACAGTTATGATATACTTAGGATCTGATGGATTATCTTCTATTTTTTCTCTTAATTTTCTTATATGTACCATAATTGTATTATCAAAGCCTATAAATTCATCTCCCCATACTTCCTCACAAAACCTCTCTTTACTTATAATATGGTTTCTATGTTTAATCATATATACAAACATTTTATATTCCTTAGCTTTTAAATCAATCAATATTCCATTTTTTCTTACTTCCATTTTTTCTTCATCAACTTCAAATGGATGAAGTATTATTTTATTATTGACTTCAGCAGTATTGTGCTTTATCATCATACTCTTTGTAAGTTGTATTTTAACTCTAAGTGCAACTTCTTTAGGACTAAAAGGTTTTGTAATATAATCATCTGCACCTATAACTAGCCCCATTATTCTATCTAATTCTTCACTTTTTGCTGATAAAAATAATATAGGAACATTTGATGTCTTTCTTATCATCTTACATATATCATATCCTTCAATATCTGGAAGCATTATATCTAATATAGCTAAATCTATCCCAACATTCTTAAAAATCTTTATGCAATCTTCTCCATTAGTAGCCGTATATATTTCCTCAAATCCCTCTTTAATTAGAACCATTTTTAATAAATTTAATATTTCAATCTCATCATCTACTATTAATATTTTGCTTTTCTTTATGTTTTTCATAGCATGCTCCGTAATTATAATTTATATTTTATATGTTAAAAAAGCTATTTCAAAAATAGATCATTTGAAATAGCTTTCTAAATTAAATTCCCATTCCGTTTCCAATAAAAATTGAAAATAATAATAATAATAATAATAATACATAAATATGAACTAGATAATAAAAATAAAAGAAATATTTCATACTTCTCCTTTATTATTATACAGAAGAATTATTATTAAATCAAAAATCATAAACCATTGAATGTTTACACTGAAAAGTGCCACCATAACAACTCCCTTAGATATATTATTCACAACAAAAATAACTATACAATAAGCTATATGATTAGAAAATCCCTTTCAAACATCTATTTTCTTGTTCCTTGTTGTTCTATCTTTCCTAGAGCCTTTTCTGGAACATTTTGTTTTTCAACAATGCTCTCTCCTAAAGTTATTGTTTTGCTAGAATCAACTTTAATATATGTCCCTGGTGTATAGTAATTTTCTGGAGTTCCTCTTACAACAAAATTTAATTCTTTAGAGTTTCCTTGCTCATCATATCCAATTAAATCATATTTTTTCCCTTTTTCTTGTTTAACTCCATTAGCATCTACTAACCAAGATTCCTCATTTACTTCATCTATCGGTACTTGTGTATAATAGCTTTCTGTAGCTACATATCTATCGTTATAGTATCCTTTCGCCCAAAAAGCCCCTAATACAATTGCAATTACTACTGCTATAATTGATATTATTTTTTTCATATTAACCTCCTAAAATTCAAGTTCTTTCTTTTTAAATAAAATTATTGATATCATAACTGGTATAATTATATAAATAGCAATTCCCATAAAATTAATTAAATTAAAACTACCATTTTGTATAAAAATATTTTTTACTGAATATAGAATTAATGTATATAGATATTTACTTAAATCACCAAATGTATTAATAATGAAACTCTGTCCCAATATTAATGTTAATATTATAAATATTATATTTGATGTTAGTAAAAGATATCCCACAATACCAATTACTGCATTTTGCGCTGTATATACTAAAATTGATGATATACTTAAATAACCAACTATCTTTAATGTGCTTATTACAATATCTAAAATAGCTTCTATTATTTCAGCACCTGTAAATTGAATTTTTAATACTATTGGTATACTTAAAATTAAAATTCCAAATATAAATCCTATTACTATAGATAATAGAATAGATTCGATTACTTTGGATAATACTACTTTATATCTTGGAATACCATATCCTATTGCTATTTGCATAGATTTGCTTTTAAAATCATCATAATATACTGATAAAAATATAGGAATTCCTATTACTATTGGATAAAATTCCAAAAATGCTTCAGTTTTAGATATATATTCTATACCATTAAAATTAGGAGTATATATAATAAACATCATGATAAGAAATAATAATAAATATCCTAATGTAACATATAGAAATGATTTTTTATTTATTATTCTATTTAAATCTGCTTTAATGTAATTTAACATTCGCAGTCACCTCCTATAATCTCAAAATAGTAACTCTCCAAAGTTTTATTTACTATATTTTCCTCCAATATTTCTATATTATTTTGTTGTAGTATAGTCTTTGCTTTCGCTAAATCACTTAATTTTAGTTCAATAGCATTTGATTCTTTATCTAATTCTTCTTTTGAAATTTCACATAATACCTTTCCCTCATGAACTATTCCAAATCTATTTGCAGTATTCTCCAATTCACCAAGAATATGAGAAGAAACTATAATAGTCATTCCATATTCACTATTTAATTTTTTAATTAATCTTCTAATATCGGCAATACCTTGTGGGTCTAATCCATTAGTTGGCTCATCTAATATAAGTATTTCTGGATTACCTAATAAAGCATTAGCTATACCTAATCTTTGCTTCATTCCCAAAGAAAAACTTTTGTATTTTAGTTTTGTATTTTGTAATCCAACTATTTTTAACACTCTTTCTACTTCATCTTTATTTTTTATACCTTTTAATTGTCTGTAATAATTTAAATTATCTCTGGCATCAAGATAATCAAAAAAGTTTTTACCAATGAAAAACCCTATTTCTTTTCTATTAGAAAGTAATTCTTTATCATTAGAACCACCATTTATAGATAATTCTCCATCTTTAAAATCGGATAAGCCTAAAATTATCTTAAATATAGTAGTTTTTCCTGCTCCATTTTTGCCTACTAATCCATAAATCTCACCTTTATGTATATTTAAATTTAAATCTTTAATTACATGAAACTTATCATAATATTTATTAATGTTTTTTAATGTTATCATATTTGCTCCTTTTCATTTACATTATTCAATTTAATAAAATACTTTGCCATTTTTTATTTACTCTATTAGTATCAATATTGTTAATTTCATCTATATCCCATGAATCCTCTGTAGAACATCCTTTACTGACAGAACTACGAATTTTATTATATTCATTTAAACTTATGTCATTATAAATTTAACCTTAAATAAACCTTAAATTTTATTTTTATTTATTAACCATGTGAATCTATTCTATTTACTAACTATATATGTGTTACTTAACTTATCAAATATAAGTATTTTGTCATTCCTTTTAACATGAGTAATTATATTTATAATACAAGTTATATCAATGGCTAATTGAATAAGCATAAATAATAAAATAATGTTGCTATCACTTACCCCCAAAAAATTTCCTATAACCAGTAATAACTTATTAACCCCAAAAAATATGTAAATTATCATTCCATATCTCTTAAATAAAGATAATAAACTTAAAGTCTCTTTCGTTGATTTAATCCTTATTCCCACTATAAAACATCCAAAGGTAACTCCCTTTGTAATATAAGGTACTAACATAAAATAAATAAATGAAAAAATTAGAAATGATACAATGCTTGTTTTTTCACTAATAAATATTAAATTAAATAATATCCAATCTAAAACAAAAGCTATAAATCTCTTTGTAAATGATGCCATTTTTTTATATTCCACTGATTTATTTTCTAAGTCTTCTATGCTAGGTAATACATATTCAAATACTGGCTCAATATAAAAACCTATAACTCCACCTAAAGTATTGAGCATTAAATTATCTACATCAAATAATCTATATGGATATTTATATATTCCGTATATACCTGTTAATTGAGTTACCTCTACAAATATAGAAAATAAGAAGCAAACTAACATCGTTACCTTAATATCTTTTTTAAACAAATATCTTATATATACTCCAAGAGGTAAAGTTAATAAAACGTTAAAAAATGCTTGAAAAAAAGCTCTTCCTGTAAATATGCTTACGTATGTTCTTGGATTATAAATATTTATACTTGCTTCTTTTAATATATCTCTAATAAAATTGAAAGGTATCAGATAACATTATAAAAATAAAAGTGACAAATTGAATTCAATATAAAATTCAATTTGTCACTTTTAACTTTTCATTAAATAAACGCTCCAAAATCAGGATTATCATTAATATCATTAAGCAAATGCTTAATCTCCTGATCTTTATCTTTATCCATTACTAGGATAACATCACCAGCATCAACAACGACTAAATCCTTAACCCCGAAACCAATAATTAATTTTTCATCTCCTCCAAATATGGAGCAATTTTCACAATCCTGGATATAGACATTGTTACTTATCTTATTGTTCCTATATTCGCTTAAATACCTACTTAAGGCACTAAAGCTTCCTATGTCATCCCATTGAAAAGCTCCTTTTATTACATAGGCTTTTCTAGTTCTTTGCATTACTCCAAAATCTATAGAAATACCATCGATGTTTTCATATTCTTCCCTAATTACATCATCCTCATCTTCTTCTCCTAGATGTTGATAGATTTTCATTAATGACTTATACATCTTAGGCAAATACTTTTCAATTTCCCTTAATATAACATCTGCCCTAAAAACAAACATACCTGAATTCCATAGATAAGTTCCTTTTAATAAAAAATCCTTAGCTACTTCCATATTAGGTTTCTCTGTAAACCTTGCAATTTTATATGCTTGAGAAGCAGATGTTATTCGTTCTCCCATTTCAATATATCCATAACCAGTTTCAGGCCTAGTTGGAGTAATGCCTATTGTAACTATTCCTCTACGTCTATTAGCTATTTCAATAGCTTCTGATAGTGTATCTAAATAATCCTTTTGCCCATCAATGTGATGATCAGAAGGTAAAACTACCATTACAGCATCATTATCTTTTTTCAATAACTTAATAGCTGATAATCCTATACAAGTAGCAGTTTCTTTATTTGCTGGTTCAGTAAATATATTTTCAGAATTAACATCTGATAACTCATCTCTTATTTTTTCTACATAATCCCTGTTAGTTACCACATAAATATTGTCCTTCTTAATTAAAGGAGTAATTCTTTCAACTGTATTTACTAAAAAGCTTTTATTATTAATAACCTTTAAAAATTGCTTAGGTTGATTTGCTCTTGATAAAGGATATAGCCTTGTACCTTTTCCTCCAGCTAAAATTAGCGCGTATATCACAAAATTCCACTCCACGTAGTACTATGATTTATTATATGAGTGCCTTTTGTCAATTGTGAAATCATATTATTATTTCATTACTTTCTTTAAAATATTTATTTTTTCTTTATAAGGCGCAAATCTTACATTAAATTCTACAAATGTTCCTCTCTCCATAACTGACCTTTTATGAGTAAAAGTATCAAAACTAGCCTTACCATGATAATTACCAATTCCACTATTTCCTACTCCACCAAATGGTAAATTGCCATTAGCAACATGAATTACAGTATCATTTATAGTTACCCCTCCAGATGTTGTACATCTTAAAATATTACTTATGCTCTTTTTATTTTCTGAAAAATAATATAAGGCTAAAGGTTTTTCTCTCTTATTAATAAAAGTTATTACATCTTGTATATTATTAAATTCTATTACCGGTAATATAGGTCCAAATATCTCTTCAGTCATAACTTTGGAATTAACATCTACATTAGTTAGAATCGTCGGTTCCATATACAATTCAGTACTATCAATGTTACCTCCATAATATATATCTCCATCATTAATATATTCTTTTAACCTATTTAATGAAGCATTATTAACTACTCTCGGATAATCAGGACTATTTTTAACGTCTCTTCCAAACTGTTTATGTATTTCTTCAACAATTAATTTTAATAATTTATCTTTTATATTCTCATGAACAAATAAATAATCTGGTGCTACACATGTTTGACCTACATTTAAAAATTTTCCCCATACTATTCTCTTGGCTGCAAGTTCTAATTTGGAATCTTTATCAACTATACAAGGACTTTTTCCACCTAATTCTAATGTTATAGGTATTAAATTTTTAGCAGCCTTCTCCATGACTATTTTTCCTACTCTAACACTACCAGTAAAGAATATATAATCAAATGGAAGATCTAATAAGTATGATACTGCTTCTTTCCCCTCTAATGGACTAACTACTTTCAAGTACTCTTCATTAAAGTTTTCATTAATCATTTCTTCTAATAATAAAGATATATTTTTTGTATTCTCTGACGGCTTTATTATGGCTGTATTACCAGCAGAAATAGCTCCAATTAATGGAGCTATTACTAATTGAAATGGATAGTTAAAAGGTCCTATAATTAATGTTACCCCATAAGGTTCTTTATATATATAGCTTCTAGAAGGATAATATATTATTGGTGACTTTCTCTTTTCTATTTTTGCCCACTTTTTAATATTTTTTATGTGCATATTAATTTCATCATATACAATTCCAACTTCAGTTGCATAACCTTCAAAATTAGACTTTCCTAAATCTTTTCTTAATGCCTCTAAAATCTTATTTTCATTTACTTTAATTACTTGCTTTAGCTTTTTTAAAGTCTCTATTCTAAAATTAATATCATTTGTTTTTCCTAAATTAAAGAATTCTTTTTGTCTATTAAATATTGGTTTTATATAATTCATTCATTAACCCTCTTATTTGAAAATTTTGATTATATTTTACCATATTTCAAATTTCCTTCAAGAAGATTATTAGGGATAATAAACTCTGATATTCCTGCTGCATATGGAGCTATTTCATATAATCCAAAATAAATGATAACTGTATTATTTTTTATATAGAAATTTTGATTATCCCCTATTCCATTAAATCCATCTTTACCAGTAAAATACCTATCAGGATCTTTACTTATCTGTCTACTTATTTCCTTATTAATTACATCCTTATAATTATAATTATCTTTAAAAATATCCTTTAATTGCATCTCAATGCCACTTGATTTTTCTATATTATAAGCAATTCTATTTGTTATACCATGAGCTCCACCTGAAAATTGATAATAATCTATATAAAAACTAATAATATCTGAATTGTTAGTAAGCTTGTATCTTGCATATAATTGATATGGCATTAATGGTGTTGGCTTATCCTTAAAGTATTCATCTGCAACTTGTTTAACTTCATTAATCCAGTTTTCTGTCCACTTTATAATCTTATCATTAATTGCATCTTCTTGTTTTTTATCACTTATACCTGTTACTTGTGGAACAATTACATTAATGTCTAAATAATTGTTTTTAGATTTGTATATTTTATCCACAATTTTTACATTTGAATTATCTTCATTCAATCCACCACTTTTCAACATAGCCTGTGGATAACTTTGAATACTTATCAACAACACTAACACTACTAAAAACCACATTTTTAGCCATTTCATAAAATATCCCTCCTCTACATTCGCTAAATTTTACACTTATTTTATTATTATCTACAATAATGTTTATAATTATTAACTTATATATCAACATTTTTTTAACAAGTTATCCACAGGCACCTGTGGATTATGTGCGTAACCTCTAGTTTTTGTTAATTTTATAAATATATTTCATATTTAAATTTTATTTCTTGTTGATTTTATCCACAACCTATATATAGTATTAATAAAATGTCCTAAATCTAAACATCAAATAAAAAAATAAACCATAATATAATAATAAAATTTTATTATTATATTATGGTTAAAATTTATCTAAGCTAAATTCTCTTGAATTGATTTTAAAGTAATTTTAAATATTATTCTTCATCAACTTCCTTTGTTTTTCCTGATGTTGATATTAAGCTATTTAATCCTTTTAACTCTTTATAAGTTAAATCTCTCCATTCACCAATTCTTAACTCACCTAAGTTTATATTCATTATTCTAATTCTTTTTAATTTTACAACTTCATATCCTAAAGCTTCACACATTCTTCTTATTTGTCTATTTAATCCTTGAGTTAATATTATTCTAAATGTATTATTGCCTTCTTTTTTAACATAACACTTTTTAGTAACTTGCCCTAAAATCCTAATTCCATTACTCATTCTTTTCACAAACTCTTCATTAATAGGCTTATTAACAGTTACTATATATTCCTTTTCATGATTATTTCCTGCTCTTAATATTTTATTAACTATATCTCCATCATTAGTCATTAATATTAATCCTTGAGAGTCCTTATCTAATCTACCTATTGGAAATATTCTTTTTCTATGATTTACAAAATCAACTATATTACCTTTAACCTTATGCTCTGTTGTACAAGTAATTCCTACTGGTTTATTTAAAACTATATAAACTAAATCCTCATCTTTAGATATTAGTTTACCATTTACCTTAACTTTTTGACCTTTTGATACTTTTGTTCCCATTGTAGCTTTAACACCATCAATAGTAACTACTCCACTTTCTATTAACTTATCTGCTTCTCTTCTTGAACAAAAGCCTGATTCACTTATATATTTGTTTAATCTAACCGTATCTCCTCTATCATTATGAACAATTACATTTTTCTTTTTTATAGACCTTTGTTGCATATTTACCTTCCTTTGTTTTTCTTAATTTTAAATTAGAAATTAAACTTTTAACTTTTTTAAAATTTTACCTAATTTAACTTATGTTCAGATCCAGCATTATTTAATCTTACCTTTAAATCTTTTTTATAAACAAAATCCGCTGTTTCTTCTAAACTATTATGTTTTAAAGCTTTCCCAGTAATTGTTATAACTATTCCTGAATCCTTTACCATTTCATTTTCATTAGCATATTCTATTATTTTACATAGAGCTTTATCAATATTATTATCTAACACACTAGTTTCAGCAATTAATGTCTTCCCTTTTTCAGTAGATGAGCTAACATCTAAAACTCTATTAAATCCGTTTATTTCTAATCTAATTGGCGAAGTAGTTTCTACCACTACTGTACTGACAACATTATTATATTTATATATTATAGATAAAACAAAAATTAATGCAAAAATAGATATAATAGATACGTATAATTTATAATCCTTTAAACTCTTTTTTTCTATAGCTTTTATTTCTTCTCCCCTAAAACAAGTCTCTTTCAATTTAAGCTTCTTAAATTCACCTATAGATGTCATAACAATAGCATTTTTTTTATTGCTCTCTAAAACTATTCCATCATGCCCCATTTTTTCTTCATATTCTATTATATCTTTTCCTAAATCCTCTTCAGTATTTTCAACTATTTGAATATAATCTTGTAAATTTTTATAATTTGGGTTTCCTAATATTAATGTATATGCAATTATATAATCCCTATATTTATTAATATATTTTGAATCTACTCTAGCTGCAATACGTATTGCATCTACCGGAATATCTTCTTCTTTTATAAATCTATCATACAATTCAACGTTATTAGTTATAAACATTGCTATATTTAGTAACTCATTTCTTATTGAATAACTTACATTATCTTTAATTAAATCTCTCACTAAAACTTTATATTTTAATAGCTCTGAAGTAAGATTTATTACCTGTTGATTTCTAAACTCTATTACTTCATCACTAATTAATATCAATGGTTTTATTGAAGAAAATCTGTATTTATTTTTATGAAACTTGTCCATTTTTGCCTCCAACAATTACAAATCTTCTCTTCCTATTAGTTTTCCTGTTACTATTACTCTTCGTTTAGATCCTATAGTACATGTTATTAAAGTCATTTTCTCATAATCAGCATCATCCAAAACTTCAACCTGATCAGGATCAACTATAAAACTACTATCTACTTCATAAGTATATCTTCCATCTTTAGTTGTAACAATAACTTCATCTCCAACCTTAACTTTATATAAATTTATAAATGCATCTGTAAAATCTGAAACTCTATGTCCTGCTACCGCGAAATTTCCTACCTCTCCTGGCATTGCTGAATCTGGAAATCTTCCTAGAAAATATTTAATTACATCTTCTGTAATTCCATCAACAACTGGTTGTTTCAATTTAATTGATGGTATTTCCATTATAGCTACTGGTGTATATCCGTTTATTGGTTCTAAACTTACTGGCTCACTACTTTCTTCATTCTTAACCTCTACTAGCTGACTTTCAAAAGCTTCTAATAATTCATTTTGTTTGTGCGATGTTACTATTTTTTTATAAGCAACATTTACTATTATCCCAACACCTATAAGTATTAATACAATTCCAAATACTCTTCTAAACTTTCCCACTCATTTCACCCCTAAAAAATAATATTTTTCTATTTTTGTACATATATAATTTTTTCTACATATATTATAACATAAAGCATAAAAAAAACATTAATACATTTTAATGTAAGTTATATGGGGGAGTTTATGAAATATAATAAAGATAATGTGATTTACATCGATTTCATATTCAAAAGAAAAAGAATTAATTCTAAAATCATTTTATTTTTTTATAAGCTTTACTCAAAGCTAATTACAATATTACCAAGTAAAATAAAATTATCTAGAAATAAAAAAACATCTTTATATAATAATCGCAAAACTTCCAACTATTAATTATAAATATCCCATTTTTATTATATTCATATTTCATCTTGTGATAAAATATATTTAAAAAAATTAACGAGGTGATTTAATGAGAATAGGAATGGGATATGACGTACATAAATTAGTTGAAGAAAGAGATTTAATTCTAGGAGGAGTTAAAATTCCTTATGAACTTGGTTTATTAGGTCATTCAGATGCAGATGTATTATTACATGCAATAATGGATGCTTTACTTGGAGCTTCTGCCTTAGGAGATATCGGCAAACACTTTCCGGATACAGACCCTAAATATAAAGGAATCTCTAGTATTGAATTATTAAAACATGTAGGTAACCTTTTAAGTACACATAATTATAAAATTGGAAATATAGATGCAACAATAATTGCTCAAAAACCTAAAATGGCTCCACATATACCTACAATGAGAGAAAATATTGCCTCTGCTCTAAATATATCATTAGACCAAATAAATGTTAAAGCAACTACAGAGGAAGGACTTGGCTTTACTGGAGAAGGACTTGGAATTTCTTCTCAAGCTATTTGTTTACTTTTTAATTAAGAAATCAACCTTTTAATAAATCTTTTCTAATTAAAAAAAGTTAAGAGTTGCTAATTGCAACTCTTAACTTCTAAACTACTTTGTTTTCTTTAACTACAACATTTTTATTCTTTTTTCTATGATACCAAACTATAGCGATAATAGCTGAAATCCCCATTAAATATGGATAGAATAAATATTTCATTATTGCAAAAGGCGAAAGAGCTGCTAATCCTGCTGCAGATATAAGTTGTGCTCCATATGGTATAATTCCTTGGAATACACATGAGAACATATCCATAATACCTGCAACTCTCTTAGGTTCAAGTCCAACTTCATCTGATATATCTTTAGCTATAGGACCTACTGTAACTATTGCAACTGTATTGTTAGCTGTGCAAACATCTACTAAACTTACTAAAGCAGCAATTCCAAGCTCTGCTCCCATTTTACTCTTAAATCCTCTCAATCCCTTATTTATTATAAAATCAATTCCACCATTATATTTTATTATTTCTATAGTTCCTGCAATTAAAATTGATATTATTATAAGTTCACTCATTCCAGCAATACCATCTGCTATTGCTCCAAAGAAACCTAATAGATCAAAACTTCCTCCTATAAATCCTATAATTCCTGCTATTACTATTCCACCTAATAAAACCACAATAACATTTAAACCAACTAATGCTCCAACTATAACTGCTATATAAGGAACTATCTTAATTAAACTATAATCTAATGCTTCAACAGTAGTTACTGCTCCACCTTTTGCTATTAATACAAATATAAATGCTGTGATAATAGCTGCTGGTAATACTATCTTAAAGTTCATTTTAAACTTGTCCTTCATTTCACAACCTTGAGT
The DNA here is from genome assembly GCF_004353185.1 of Clostridium cuniculi. GTDB lineage: Bacteria > Bacillota > Clostridia > Clostridiales > Clostridiaceae > Clostridium > Clostridium cuniculi. The sequence goes on from NZ_SMUS01000016.1 coordinate 45,449, forward strand.
TCTAGTTGCTGCAATAGTTGTATCTGAAATCATAGATAAGTTGTCACCAAACATTGATCCACAAACTACTGCTGCTACAGCAATAGCTGTAAGTATTCCTGTTTTTTCCGCAACTCCAACTGCAATTGGTACTAACGCAACTATTGTTCCCATTGATGTTCCAACTGATAATGATATAAAACAAGCAATTACAAATATTCCTGCAATCATTATATTACTTGGAAGTATAGATAATCCTAAATTTACAGTTGAATCAACTGCTCCCATAGATTTTGCAACTTGTGCAAAAGCTCCTGCTAGTATAAATATTAATACCATCAAAATAATATTAGTATTTCCTGCTCCCTTACAGAATATCTCCACTTTATCTTCAAATTTCACTTTTCTATTCATTACTAGCGCCACTAATGCTGCTGCTAAAAACGGAACTATTATCGAAACTGTATAAAAATCTTTAGCTAATAAAGCTGATGATATATAAACAATTATAAATACAAGTAACGGTAATAATGCCCATCCATTCCCTCTCTTGTTCATTATTAATTCCTCCTACATTAATTTTTTAACAAAAAAAGCTTCTGAGAAACTCAGAAGCGTAACTATCAAAACTACATATATTTCTCTCATCTATCAGGATTTAGCACCACGTTCTACTAGTGACAAGTTACAGATCACAAGTGACAAGTTAAAATTTAACAACTTGTCACTTATCACTTGTCCCTTGTCATCTACGACAGGTTGCCGGGTTTCATAGGGCCAGTCCCTCCACCGCTCTTGATAAGTTATTTTCAATTTTCATTAATAAGATTAACAAATTAATAAATTAATGTCAATAAAAAAATTTTTCCTATAATATTTTATTGTAATTATTGTAAAATTTTCTAATTTATTAAATTTAACTTTTTTAAATCTATTTACATAAAAAAAGGAAGTAACTACATTACTTCCCTTTTAATGGTGCGCCATCACGGGTTCGAACCGGGGACACCCTGATTAAGAGTCAGGTGCTCTACCAACTGAGCTAATAGCGCATAAAAAAATGGAGCGGGTAGTGGGAATCGAACCCACCTTTCCAGCTTGGAAGGCTGGAGTATTACCGATATACGATACCCGCATGTTCTTGACAGTAATAATTATAATAAATACTAATTACACTGTCAAGTTTTTTTATATTACTTCAGTAAGATTTTTTTGCAATATATTTCTAAATTTTTCTCCCGCTTGTTTATTACTAGTAGCATTTTTACACAAGTCTAACCATGCTATTATATCTTCCTTATTTTCTTTTCTAAATGCTTCTTCACTATTTGACATATAACTTGAATCCAGAACAAACTTTCCTAATTCCTCAGGTTTTTCAAAAATTTTTAAATATAAAAACTCACTACTATCTCCATACCAAGTTCTATTAAAGTCTCTTACAAATTTCTTTAGTTCTAGCATTAATTTATTCTTAGGTAAATCCCAACACTTCTTAATTATAGTAACTTGATGTCTCATCTTTTCTGCTTCTTCTTTAGTGATTTTTTTACTTCTTTCTCCATCACTTATTACTTGTTCTACAGGCTTTATAGGAATTGCTGATACTCTACCATCTCTAGAATTAATCCATATATAAAAAGCTTCTGGTAAAAAAGAGTATTGAATATACCCTATTAAGGCTCTAATATCTGGTACGTAACCCCAAATATTATTTAATCCACTCTGCCTGCAGAAAATCAATGTGTGAATATAGAGGCTTTTATCTGTGGGCCTCCTATTCATAAGCATATGCCCTCTAATAGTTTTGTTCTCACTAATTAGCTCCTTCCAATAGTCAAAAGAATTATAATTTTGCCTCACATTATCACCTTCTTCATAATTTTTAATATAATATATTATAATATATTATATATTAATACTAACACTTTACACTAAAGCTAATCAATAGTAATGGTTTAAAGTTATGTAAATTTGATATTTCACACAATTTAGATTATAATATAATAAAAGGATTAAAGGGGGCAATCCATTGTACAATTGTGAGATATGTGGCGATAAAGCGGATATTCATCATATAATTCATAGGAGTGAAGGTGGTTTTGATATCGAGATAAACTACAAGTATTTATGTGCTTTGCATCATAGAGGTAAAAACGGTCCGCATCAAAATCAATTCGTTGATCTTCAATATAAAATTGATATGCAAACTAAATTGTACAGCATTCTGCCAAAAGAATATTATTCTCCAAAAGAAATATCTCAAATTTTAGGTATTCATAATAACTCTTTAAAAAGGTTATTAAAAAATCTTAAAAGATATAAAGAAGGATATAAAAAAGAGGATATAATCTTTACTTTAATGGGTTGTGTCAGATATACTGTAGATACTTTAGAAGAACTTGCTTTAGATTTATTAATAGATGCTCTTTAATATTAAAATTCTGAAATTATAGTAGTATGTAATAAGTTTTCTTATTTCTACTACTTTTTTTGAAATAAATTCATTAATATATTCTTAAGATAACAACTTTTTAAATTCCTCTATACTCATTGGATCAACTTCAATTCTTTTTAGTTTATATCTATTACTTTTATAAGATATTTTCCCTTTCTGTATAGTTACAGCCGCTTTTATATTAAGTTCATTTGCTATATTTATTACTTTATTACTATACCATCCAAAAGGATAAGCTAAGTAATCTCCACTTGCACCAATATTATCTCTTAAAAATTCTTGTGCACCCTTTATTTCATTATAAATATTTTCTCTTGATAATAAACTTAATCTTGCATGATCTATAGTATGATTTTCTATTTCCATACCTGTGCTTTGCATTTCTTTTAACATGTCAGCTGTCATATAATAACCATCACCAACAAAATTTGTTATTACAAAAAATGTAGCTTTTATATTATTTTCTTTCAAAATTGGAAATGCATTTTCATAATTATCCACATATCCATCATCAAAAGTTATAACTATGGGGTTTTCTGGAATTAAATCATTTTCTAAGGCCATTATTGCCTCATCTAATGTTAATGAATTAAAATCATTATCATTTAACCATAACATTTGTTCTTTAAACATATTTATTGGTAAAACCATCTTATTTTCAGGATCATTATCATTTATGGAATGATACATAAGTATTGGAATCTTTATATTTTTGTTATTATATTTTTTATTTTCTTTAATAGATACTATTTCAAATTTATGACCATTATTTTCACTTATAAAAAATATACATAAAGACATTGTTATTACTAAAATACTTGTTAATAAGAGCCTCTTCATTTTATGCTAAAACTCCTTTTATATTAAATCATTACTTTTATCACCCTTAATACTTCATAATATTATTTTAACTATTTTAAGTTTTATTATAATAAATTATTTCTCTCTCTTAACATTACTGAAAAAATTTATCTTATTAGCATAATATTTTAGAAAATAAAAAAAGCTGTGAAAAAACACAGCTTTGATTTGGAGCGGGTAGTGGGAATCGAACCCACCTTTCCAGCTTGGAAGGCTGGAGTATTACCGATATACGATACCCGCATATTTATTTTTTATTAAGTTCCTCTGAACAATTAAGATTATATTATTATTAATACAACTTGTCAATATATTTTTTAAAATTTATATAATATTTTTATATTCTCATATTAAGTTGTACAAAAGCTTCTCCAGAAGGTTTTCTGAATTCGTAAGTATTCCCTCTTTCCTTATCCCCTATTATGAATAATCTTCTATCACTTATTATTGTAAATCTATTAAAAAATGCTTCTCTATTATTTCTCCAATATCTTAATACCCAATGATTAGATCTACTTGAAAAGTATTGAAGCCAATCATAAGAAGAAAATTCTATAGAATTATAATCATACATAAAACTCACTCCTTAAACTTTATTTATACAATAAAATACTATGCTACTTTACTTAATAATATGACTTGTTAAGCAAAAATATTTTCCCCTACAATTTATTGACATTACAAAGCTAGATAATTATAATTATTGTTAAGTAAAATTCTAAATTATTTTAATTCGATGAAGAGACGAGTAAATTAAACCTTCATTTTCAGAGAGAAAATACATTAGCTGGAAGTATTTTTAAATGAAATTAATTGAAGACTACCTCTGAGAGACTCTAATCAAGTCCGTCGCATCACGTTACGATGTTTACTTAAGTGGTCTATATTAGACAATTAAGGGTGGAACCGCGGGAATTATAATGCTCTCGTCCCTTTTCTATACTATTTTGTATAAGAAAAGCGACGAAGAGCTTTTTTTATACAGTAAATTAACACTATATTTAAGATAAAGCATAATTCATTTAGAGTTAATTTAAAATCTGCTACACAAACACTTTAATTCTTTTTATTACTGCTTAATTCTTAAATAATATAAAATGAAACTCATTGTTATATTCAATTCGATGAATAAGTTCAATTAAATGAAGGGAGATATAGAAATGATAAAAATCACTTTAAAAGATGGATCAATTAAAGAAGTTGAAAATGGATCATCAGTTTTAGACGTTGCTAAATCTATAAGCGAAGGTTTAGCAAGAGTTGCTCAATGTGGAATAGTTAATGGTAAAGTTGTTGACTTAAGAACAACTTTAAATGAAGATTGTGAATTAGAAATTTGTACTTTCGATTCTCAAGAAGGAAAAGATGCTGTAAGACACAGTGTTTCTCATGTACTTGCAGCTGCAGTTAAAAGATTATTCCCAGAAGCTAAAATCGCTATTGGACCTGCAATTGCTAACGGATTTTACTATGATTTCGATGTAGAAAAACCTTTCTCTGCAGAAGATTTAGTAAAAATAGAAGCTGAAATGAAAAAAATAATAAAGGAAAATCCTCAAATTGAGAGATTTGAACTTCCTAGAAATGAAGCTTTAGAGCTTATGAAAGATGAACCTTATAAGGTTGAATTAATAAATGATCTTCCAGAAGATGAAATTATTTCTTTCTATAAAATAGGTGATTTCACTGACCTTTGTGCAGGACCTCACGTATTATCATTAAAGAACATAAAAGCTATTAAGCTTATAAGAAGTGCTGGTGCTTACTGGAAAGGTGACGAAAAGAACAAAATGCTTTCTAGAATATACGGAACTGCATTCTTAAAGAAAGCTGACTTAGATGCTCATTTAGAAGCTTTAGAAGAAGCTAAAAAGAGAGATCATAACAAATTAGGTAGAGAACTTGGAATCTTTACTACTGATGAAAAAGTAGGTCAAGGTCTTCCTCTATTCATGCCTAAGGGAGCTAAATTATTCCAAACTCTTCAAAGATGGATTGAAGATGAAGAAGAAAAGAGAGGTTACGTTTTAACTAAGACTCCATTTATGTCTAAGAATGACTTATTCGTAGCTTCTGGCCACTGGAGCCACTATAAAGATGGTATGTTTGTATTAGGTGATGAAGAAAAAGATGCTGAAGTTATGGCTTTAAGACCAATGACTTGCCCATTCCAATTCACTGTTTACAATGCAGAACAACACAGTTATAGAGATCTTCCAATAAGATACGCAGAAACTTCTACTTTATTTAGAAAAGAAGCTTCAGGTGAAATGCACGGTCTTACTAGAGTTAGACAATTCACTTTATCAGAAGGTCATATAATCTGTACTCCAGAACAATTAGAAGATGAATTTAAAGAAGTTGTTGATTTAATAAACTACGTTATGGAAACTCTAGGAATCTCTGAAGATATATCTTACAGATTCTCTAAATGGGATCCAACAGACACTGAAAAATATATAAATAACCCAGAAGCTTGGGAAGCTACTCAAAACCAAATGAGAACTATATTAGATCACCTAGGAATAGATTATGTTGAAGCTGAAGGTGAAGCTGCATTCTATGGACCAAAACTTGATATCCAATCTAAAAACGTTCATGGAAAAGAAGATACAATAATTACTGTTCAAATTGACTTTGCTTTAGGTGAAAGACTTGGTATGACTTATATCGATAAAGATGGTGAAAAGAAAATACCATTTGTTATTCACAGATCATCAATTGGATGTTATGAAAGAACTATCGCAACTTTAATTGAAAAGTATGCTGGTGCTTTCCCAACTTGGATGTCTCCAGTTCAAGCTAAAGTTCTTCCATTATCAGATAAATACGCTGATTATGCTAATGAAGTTGTTAAAACTTTAAGAAAAAATGGTGTTAGAGTTGAAGCTGACCACAGAGTTGAAAAAATTGGTTACAAAATTAGAGAAGCTAGACTTGAAAGAGTTCCTTATATCTTAGTTGTAGGTGAAAAGGAAGCTGCTAACAATGAAGTTTCTGTAAGAAGCAGAAAGAATGATGATGAAGGAGCAATGGCTTTAGATGCATTTGTTTCTAGAATCACTTCTGAAATATCTAATAAAGAAAGATAATTAAAATAAATAAGGATCTATCGATTAAAACCCTTAATCGATAGATCCTTATTTTATATTAATTTTTATTTATATATATAAAAATCAGTTAAAAGCCATGAATCATTAAATTTCACAAAATTATAAGTTTGAGTAGCTACATCATCATTAGTAATTTGTTTGCTATAAACTGCCTTTAATGTTGTTTCAGTTTGTTCTATTTTTAAATCATCATATTCTACTGATATCTCACCACTAATACCAAAGTTTCCACACGCAATATATACTTGCCCATCTTTCTCAATAGTATAATTATCTATCAAATAATAAATTGTATCATTTGTACAATATTCAGATAAAGCCTCAATGATTTGTTGCTTTGTTTTATACTTATATGAAGGAGCAAAACTATGATTTTCTATAATATTGTCTAAATATCTACCCTCTTCTATAATATTATAGAAATCTAAATTTTTAGCATCCATTACACTATCAATTGCATTCTTAGCTCTCAATGAAATCTCTCTTATTTCTTCCTCTGTAAGTTGTCTATATTCAACATTCAAATGAACAATAAAACTTCTACCATATTGTTCATTTATACCTTCATAAATAAAGATACCTATATTATTGGTATTAACATCTTTTTCACTCCATGATATTGGAACACTAATATTTTCACCATTTACATTTATTACCCCTTCTGCTGGTAGTTCATATTTATCTCCTTGTGATACACTATAATTATACTCTATTTTATCAAATCTATTTTTTATATCTGTAGCTATTGAAATCATATTATCTACATCAACCTCATTATCTATAGCCATTTTTATTATATTGTAAGCATCATCTAATCTATTATAATTTATATACTCATCCTTTATTTCTATATATAAATCTTTATTCCTCTTATCCATTAATATTGCTTTTTCATATAATTTTTTTGCTTCATCAAAATTATTTTCTTTCAAATATTCACTTGCTTTTTTCTTTAAAACTTCTACCTCTTCTTCTTCTGCCTTTATATCATCTCTAACATTTTCAGATATAACAACTTCCTTTGCTATTGGTTTACATTGATCTAATAATATGCCAGCTACGCTCCCAATTAAAACTAATGATATAATTGATACAATTGCTCTTTTTTTCATTTTATTTATTCCCCCTTGCTCTTTATATTTACATTATATAAATTAAAATTTTCTAATTCTTATAATGTTGTTTCCAAATTGTTTCTAAAACAAGGAAGTTTTATATTAACAATAATTTTTTCTCCATTTGTTATAGTAATTTCTCCATCATGATCCTTAACTATTTCACTACATAAGTATAGCCCCAATCCTCTACTATCTTCATCTTCATAATTATTATTTCTAATGAATGGATCAAATATAGAGTTATATACTTCTTTTTGAATTATCTCTCCTGAATTTATAACTTCTATGATATAATTATCTTCTTTTACTTCTCCATTAACATAAATATCATTAGAATTTCTTGAATATTTTATGGCATTATCTATTATATTTATAATTAACTCTCGTATTTTGTTTATCCTACCATAAATAAATCCTTCATATATATCCCTATTTATATTAATTCTATATTTATTTGCTTTTATTTGCATATCATCACATATTTGATTAAGTACATCACCTAGATTTATATCCACTTTATTTTCATCTATTGTAGATATTCCTTTTGATATATTTATTAAATCTAAAACTAATAAATTCAGCCTTTCACTTTCTGAATATATTCTCTCTATAGATTTTTTCTTAAACTCCTCGTTATCAACGATATTATCTTTAATCATCTCAGCATATCCTATTATTGCTGTTAAAGGAGTTTTTATTTCATGTGTAACATTATCAAAGAATTGTTTTCTACTTTTTTCAAGGGTTTCAACCTTTTCTTTTTCTCTTTTTATTGTAGTAATTTGTTGTTGAATCTTACTATTCATATTATTAAATTCTTTTGATACTATCGCAATTTCATCATTTCCCTTATAAGAAATAGATATATCATAATTACCTTCACCAACTTCTTTTATTGCACTTGTAAGTAATGTTATTGGATAAGTAACTCTACTAGCTATTAAATATGATAATATTAATATAAATAAAAATATTATTATAACTGTTAATCTAATAAACACAATTACTTTATTATATTGTATATAGGTATCATCAAAATTCTTTTCTAAATGTAATACTCCTAAACTTTGTTTATTAATAAATATTAAATATGTTAAATATCCGTCTACTCCTGTATCTGTGTACTTTAGATTAACAACAACTTCTCCATCTAGAGCCTTTAAAAATAATGTATCTATATTATCGAGCTTATTCTTTATATTACTTATATATACTTCATTATCTAATCCCATAATTTTAGAATTACTTTCATAATTTAAAGATATATAATTATTCAAATACTCAGCTTCCTGTAATAACAACTTTCTTTTATCTACTGACGGATCAATAGTTAATCTATATTTTATTGCCTCCCTAGTACTTTTCATTACTTCTTCTAGAGAATTAACAATTTTATTTTCCATATCTTTTTTTAAAATAGCAGATATAGAAAAGTTCATGACTATTCCTAATATTATAAGAATAGTTAGAATACCTATAGTTAATTTATATTTTATTTTCATTATATCTCCTCATAATATAACCAATCCCAAATACGGTCTCTATTATAGACTTAGACTTCACCTGGTCTAACTTACTTCTTAATCTTCTAACATGTATATCTATAGTTCTTAAATCGCCATCATATGTAAATTCCCATACATTATCCAATAACTCTTCTCTTGAAAATACCCTATCTCTATTTTGAGATAAAAACTCTAATAACTGATACTCTTTAGGTTTTAAAACAACTTCCTCCGAATCTTTCATCACAGTTCTACTCTCATAATTTATTTTTATATGTGAATTTAAATTTATAAACTTCGATTTTGATTGGTCACTATACTTTTCTACTCTTCTTAATGCTATTTTAACTCTAGTTAATACCTCTTTAATATGAAACGGCTTTGTTATATAGTCATCTGCTCCCAATTCCAATCCGAGAACTTTGTCAAAAACATCATTGCGTGCTGTAAGCATTATTATAGGAATACCATAATTACTATTAATAAATTTACATAAATCAAATCCACTTTCATCTGGTAAATTTATATCAAGTAATGTTAAACTAGGTAAAAAGTTATCCAACAATTCTCTAGCTTCGTTTCCATTAAAAGCACTTCTCACTATATATCCCTCTGACTTTAAAGAATTTACTAAAATATCATTTATACTTTCATCATCTTCAACTACTAAAACCTTATTATACAAAAAATCATCCTCCATTATAATAAATCCCATTTAATACTTATTATATCAAAATATAGTTTAATTGTATTTTTATTGATAATATTATCATCTATTTTGGTTATTTCTTCTAAATATTTAACTTTTCAATTATTAATAATCTACTATATATAATCAACATAAAAATTATTAATTTGTATATAATTATATATATATGAAATATTTAGTATAAAGAGGATTGATTGATTTTGGACTTTAATGAAAATAGTAATATCAAATTAACTAAGGAAGAAATTGAAAGTTGTAGGCATAAATCTGAAAAAAAGTGGTATGGAATTTTAGTATTTATCAATTTCGCTATAATACTATCAGTAATAGTTTTTTGTATTATAAATATTCATAATTACAATACTTTACCAAATACTTTAAAGGAATCTTTTTCAGATCCTTCTGCATATGCAAATGTTATAATATCCCCTAGCTCTACTTTAAATAATTTCCCAACAGAACTCCAACTATTAATAACAGGGATAATAGTAATAATTGCATTTCCTTTTGGAGTAAATCTTTATTATGCAAAATATAGATCAAGAGCAATAAAAATAACTGAAAATAACTTTCCAGAAGTATACTATAGTATCTTAGAATACTCTAATAAGCTAGGCTTTAAAAAAACACCTGAAGCTTTTTTAATTCAACAAAATGGTGTAATGAATGCCTTTTCTGCATTTATAATTCATAAACAATATATTGAAATAGATAGTGATTTATTTGAAATTGCTTATAGAGAATATAATGATTTAGAATCTATTAATTTTATAATAGCCCATGAATTAGCACATATAAAATATAAGCATGCTACATTTTCTTATAATTTATTTATTTTATTTTCAACTTTAATTCCTATAATAGGAACAACTGCCTCAAGAGCTAGAGAGTATAGTTGTGATAGACTCGCTCAAAAAGTTACAGGTAATAGCGGTGTTGAAGCCATGTTTTCCTTATTTGCAGGTAAACATCTTTATAAGAAAATTGATGTCTATGATTATATTGAAAGTAGTAAAGATATCAAAGGATTTTTTGTATGGTGTAATAATTTAGTAAATTCTCATCCAATACTGCCCAAAAGAATCAGAGCTTTAATAAAAGGTGAAGGTAGTGGAGATCTTTACTAATTGTAAAAAAAATTACTTTATAAAACTTTCTGCATTATGTCTATATAAAAGAAAATGCTAATGTGATCTGCACATCACATTAGCATTTTTCTTTTCACACAACTTATTTAAATTCAACAGTGGCTTACAAATAATACAAGATATAATTTTTAGAGAAAATTTTTTCCTTAAAGGAAAGATGATTTTAACTAGTTTTTAGAATAATACTCTACAACTAAAACTTCATTAATTTCTATTGGAACTTCAGTTCTTTGAGGAAGTCTTTCTAAAACTCCAGAGAAATTAGCTTCATTTTTACTTAAGTATGGTAAAACATTAAGTATATTTGATTCAAAGTTTTCTTTGAACATAATATTCTTTTGAGATTTTTCTCTTAATTTAATTTCATCTCCAACTGAAACATTGAATGATGGAATATCAACCTTTTTACCATTAACTAAAATATGACCATGAACAACCATTTGTCTTGCTTGTCTTATTGAGTTTGCAAAACCTAATCTATAAACTAAATTATCTAATCTGCATTCTAATAAGTTAATTAAAGCATGACCTGTTAATTCTTTTGATTTAGATGCTTTTTCAAAGTAGTTAGCAAATTGCTTTTCCATAACTCCGTAATAAGCTCTTAATCTTTGCTTTTCTAATAATTGAGTACCATAGTCAGAAAGTTTTTTATCATTTCTTGCTGTACCTTTGGCTGCTCTTTTCATCGCTTTTGGATGTCCACAAACATTTAAGCCTAATCGTCTGCACTGCTTAAATCTTGGTCCCATCATCTTTGCCATACAATCATCTCCTTAAATTATTTCTAAGCCTAAATACAATATAACATATAATTTTTCATTTGTAAATGATAATAATTATCATTATCATATTTTATTTTTTACATTACTTTAATTTTTATCCAATAAAAAAGAGATCGTATAAAATTAAAATACAATCCCTTTATTTATTTTATCTACTAGGCAACTATTAATTTCTTTGCATCTTCATAATTATCTTCATTTTTTAGATTCTCAATGAACTTCTCCACATATGCTTCTGAAGTACATTCAATAAAAATTGCAACTTCACCACTTATACTTTTATCTATAATTTTTATATTATTAAAATTTTCCCTACACTTATTTATTGCTTCATCTATATTTGATGTCTTTATTCTCAATATGCAATTACATGTTTTACTTGCAAATTTTATTACATTTGCTTCTTCTTTATTAAAACTATCAACATCAGTAAATCTATTATTTATAATATCATTTAAATCGCTATAAACAGCACTTCCTGTAGGTAATTTTCCAGCCCCCTTACCTACAAATAATAATTCCCCTATTTCATCTCCATTTAAAATAACTGCATTAACTTCATTATCAATTTTAGCTAATATACTTTGTTCATCCACCAATATAGGCTTTACAGATGTATATATTCCACTTTTACATTTAAATGATTCTGCAACAAGCTTAATCTTACAATTCAACTTATTAGCATATTTAAAGTCATTTTCATCTATATCAGTAATTCCTTCTATTGATATATCATTCCACTGAAATTTCTTATCAAAAGCTAAACTTGATAATATTGCAAGCTTTCTAGCAGAGTCATAACCCATAACATCTGATTCTGGATTAGCTTCAGCAAACCCAAGATCTTGTGCTTCCTTAAGAGCCTCTTCATAAGATAAACTTTCACTATTCATCTTAGTTAGTATAAAATTAGTTGTTCCATTTAATATTGCCTGTATACTATTTATACCATTCCCATAAAGACTTTCAGTTAATGGTTTTATTATAGGTATTCCCCCTGCTACTGCTGCCTCAAATTTTAAAGAAACATTATTTTCCTTAGCTAATTGAAATAATTCATGGCCAAATGTAGCTATCAAGTCTTTATTTGCTGTAACTACATGCTTCTTTAATAATAATGCATTTTTAACATAATCATAAGCTGGATGAAGGCCACCCATTACTTCTATTACAACATCACTTTCTGCAGAAAAAAATTCTTCTACACTAGTAGTAATAACTTCTCTATGACTTGAATCAATATACTTATCTTTATTTCTCACTAAAATACTTGTTATAAGTATTTCATTTTTACTGTGGTTTTCCCTATTTTTATCTATTAATTCAATAAGCCCACTACCTACTACTCCATATCCCATAATAGCTACTTTAGTCATTATTATTCCTCCTCTCATTTCTTATATAGCTTTTAATGCTTGACTAATATCATTAATTAAATCTTTTGTATCCTCTATTCCAACAGAAAGCCTTAATAAATCTGGTGTAACACCACTTGCTAATAATTCTTCTTCATTTAATTGGCTATGACTTGTAGTTGCCGGATGTAAAAGGCAACTTCTCGCATCTCCTAAAGTTACTGCTAATGCTATTAAATTTAATCTCCTACTAAATTCTTTAGCATTTTCTATTCCACCTTTAATTCCAAAAGTTAAAAGACCACTTGCTCCACCTTTAAGATATTTCTTTGCTAAATTATAATATTTACTTCCTTCAAGTAAAGGATAATTAACCCATGATACTTTTTCTTGAGTTGTTAACCATTGCGCTATTTCTAATGCATTTTTAGAATGTCTTTCCATTCTTAAATGTAAAGTTTCTAATCCTAAGTTAGTTAAATAAGCATTAAATGGACTCATGCAAGCTCCTAAATCTCTTAATAGAGTTACTCTAAGTTTAACTATATATGCTGCATCTCCAAAGCTTTCAACATATTTAATTCCATGATAACTTGGATCTGGCTCTGTAAAATCATTAAATTTACCATTTGTCCAATCAAAATTTCCTCCATCTACTACTATTCCCCCAATAGTTTGGGCATGTCCTTCAGAATACTTTGTTGTTGAATGAACAACTATGTTTGCTCCATGTTCAAATGGATTGCAATGATAAGGTGTTGCTACTGTATTATCAACTATAAATGGCACCTTAATTTTTTTAGCTACACTTGAGAATTTATCAAAATCCAAAACATTTAACCCTGGATTTCCTATTGTTTCTCCATATATAGCTTTTGTATTTGCCTTAGCCTTAGATAAAATTTCTTCTTCAGATGCATCTGGTTCCACAAAAGTAACTTCTATCCCTAAATTTTTTAAGTGGACTGAAAATAAATTTACTGTGCCACCATATAAAGATGTTACAGAAATTAAATGATCTCCAGCTTTACAAACATTTAAAACTGCATAAAGAATTGCTGATTGACCTGAAGCAGTTGCAACTGCACCAACTCCACCTTCTAATTTTGCATACTTTTCTTCCAATGCCCCAACTGTTGGATTAGAAATTCTGCTATATAAATGACCATCAGCCTTTAAAGCAAATAAAGCTTCTAATGTATCTGGATCATCATATTTATAAGTTGCACTTTGATAAATTGGTAAAACTCTTGGTTCACCTGATTTTGGTGAATATCCTCCGTGAATTCCTACTGTTCCTTTTCCTAAATTAATTGCCATAAAAAATCCCCCTTTTTATTAGTTAGAATTTAGTAGTTTTAATTATTAGATATTTTAAAACTATGCTCCTATCTTCATTTAATTTTTAATACTTATTGCTTTTTATTAATAGATAATTTTCAAATATTGTTTATTATCTAAAATGCCCCTAATTTTTTGTACAAAAAAAGCTATTTCTTATTATCCTTTATAGATAATGAGAAATAGCTAAATAAGCTTATTTACTAATATATACTCTCATTTCTCAGGTTAAACCTGCAGGATTTAGCACCAGCGTCAATGAGTGACAAGTTTCAAGTGATAAGTTTCAAATTATTTAAAACTCCTTAGGGAACTTTATTATTAACTATTCACTTGCCACTTGTTACTTGTCACTTGCGACAGGTTGCTAGGCTTCTCAGGGCCAGTCCCTCCACCATTCTTAATAAAAGATTTTTTATTTAATTTATTATCTTTATTATACATATATGGAATATTTTTTCAAGTAATTTATTTTATTTTTTTAAATTTCATCAATTTTTATAAATTCATTATTAGTTATTATATAATTGACTTTAATATCATGAGGTTCATTTTCAATATTATTTACTATCTGAAAATCATAAGCCAATACTAATTTATTGCTTATTTCTTTAAATTGTGAAAGATATTTATCATAATATCCTCCACCATAACCAATTCTATTTCCTTTTCTATCAAAAGCTAAACCTGGCATTAATATTAAATCAAAATCTTCACCTATTTTATTTTTATCCACACTTTTAGGTTCAAGAATACCCCAGTTATCCACACTCATGTTATCTAAACTGTTAATTCTTATTGCAACCATTTCCTTTTTAGTTTTATCAGTCTTAGGAACATAAATTTCTTTATTATCATTTAAAGCATATTTTATAAATTTAATAGTATCTATTTCAGAACCAAAACTTACATAAGTAAATATTTTTTTTGACTTATTATAAATATCACTTTCTATTAACTGTTTAAATATTAAAGCATCGTATTCTTTTTTTACCTCTGGCAATAAATTATTTCTCTTTTTTATTATTTTTTCTCTAACCTTTTTCTTATCCATAGTTATCCCCTCCAAAAAGTATTATATTTATCAGTATAATACTTTTTTAATATTATAGTTATTTTAATAGTGAAATTTTTGTAGTAATTACTTCTGGTTCTCTTTTAAATAAGAATTCACCTTTTCTAACAGAACAATTAACTCCAACTCTTTCTAATATTGCATCAAACTCATTTTTTGCGTTTAATACTATAAAGTTAGCATCTTTACCTTCCGCTATACCATATTTATCTTCTATATGAAGTGTTTTAGCACTATTTATAGTAATTAAGTCTAGTGCATTTTTAATTTCTTCAAATGACATCATATGACAAATATGAATTCCTGCATCAAGAATATTCATTAAGTTTCCATTGCCTAATGGATACCATGGATCTGAAATTGAATCTTGCGCAAAACAAACATTAATACCAGCATCATTTAACTCTTTGACCCTTGTAAGTCCTCTTCTTTTTGGATATGTATCATATCTTCCTTGCAAATGAATATTTTCAGTTGGACATGATATAAAGTTAAGTTTTGATAATGCTAGAAGTTTAAATAATTTAAAAGTGTATGCATTGTTGTAAGATCCCATTGCACAAGTATGACTTGCTGTTGTAAGCTCTCCAATTCCATTGATATAGGCTTCAGCAGCTAATAGTTCAATAAATCTTGATTGCTCATCATCTGTTTCATCACAGTGAATATCAATTAACTTGTTATATTTAATAGCAAGTTCTACAGCTTTCTTAACAGATTTTTCTCCCATTTCTCTTGTAAATTCAAAGTGAGGTATAGCTCCTACTACATCTGCTCCCATTTTTAATGCTTCCTCTACTAATTTATCTCCATCTTTATATGAATACATCCCCTCTTGAGGAAATGCTATAATTTGTATATCAACTATATCCTTTACTTCTTCTTTTAATTCCATAATTGCTTTTAAACAAGTAAGCTTTGGATCTGTTACATCTACATGTGTTCTAATATATTGAGTTCCATATAAAATCTCCTTTTTTAGTGCAATTCTCGCCCTATCTTTTATTTCATCCTTTGTCATATTAGATTTTGTCTCAGACCATCTTTGTATTCCTTCAAAAAGAGTTCCTGTTCCATTATTTGCACCAGCCATACGAGCTGTATATACATAATCTAAATGGATATGTGGATCAACATAAGGTGGAACAACTAGATTTCTTTCTAAATCATAAGTCTCTATATCTTTATATTTTTGTGAAAGATCTGGACCTATTTCTTTATATACTCCATTTTCAACAAGTAAATCAACTAATTCTTCATTACCTTTTAATCTAGCATTTTTAAATAATATTACCTTCATTTTAATACTCCCCCTTTTATTATTTTAATTATTTCATTAGTAACATCCAAAGTTTAACATTTAAATATATACTAGTCATTGTACTAAACATACAATAATCTTTTACTATAACTGTGCACATAAAGAACACATTTTAGGGTATTTATTTGTATTTTTAGTACATTGCAATGTAGTATTTTCCAAGTATATACTATTAGTACGCTGATGCTTCTTAAGAATAAAAAGCTCAGTACGTAAAATACTTAATTAATTTTTTGACTTAAAAGGGGGATGTTATTATGTACGAAAAATTTAAAATGAAGAACATGACATGGCAAGAATTTGCTAAGAAAAAGGATAATGTAATTATTCTACCAGTAGGTGCTACAGAACAACATGGTCCTCACCTGCCAACCTGTGTAGATGCTGTATTAGCAGAAGAATTTGCTTGCCGTATAGCAGAAAAAATAGATGGTGTAGTTGCTCCAACTCTTTCTTATGGATATAAATCAAAACCATTAAGTGGTGGTGGTCCATTATTTCCTGGAACTATTGACTTAAATGGAGCTACATTACAAGCTTTAGTAATGGATATAATTGATGAATTTGTTCGTGATGGATTTACAAAAATATTTATTTTAAGTGCTCACTTTGAAAATGAAGCATTTATTGTAGAAGCTATGGACTTATGCTCTGCAAAATATGGAGATAAAGTAAAACTTCTTCTTACTAACTGGTGGGATCCAATGTCACCTGATGTAATTGATAAAGTTTTTGATGAAGTACCATTCCCAGGATGGGCTCTAGAGCATGCTGCTGTTACAGAAACATCATTAATGATGTATTTTGCACCAGAACTTGTTAGAGAAGATAAAATATTAGATACAGAAAACGCTAGTCCAGCAACTTATTTTAGATATCCTATTGAAAAAGATATCGTCCCTGAAACTGGAGTACTTGCATCAGCTAAATCATCTTCTGCTGAAAGAGGAAAAATAATTGTAGACGACGTTGTTCCAAATATAATAAAAATAGTTGAAGAAGCATTTAAATAAATATTTTAGAAAGAAATAGGTAAATTTATGAAATTAAAAGGAATAGTTTTAACAATGCTATCCTCAATTACCTTTGGTTTCGCCTTTACATTAGGGCCTATGACATATGGTGCTGGAGGAAGTAATCCTGTAACATTAACTTTTTTAAGAAACTTTTTAAGTTTACCCTTTTTATTGCTAATAGTTTTATTTTTAAAAGTTGATTTAAGAGTAACAAAAAATCAACTAAAAAACTTAGCAATATTAGGGTTTATAGGAAATTCAATAACAACATTAATGCTTAATATAGCTTTTGCTCATATAGATGTAGGAATAGTAACTCCAATCCACTTTACTTATCCTATCTTTGTAACTCTTGGATGTGTACTATTCTTTCACGAAAAGTTAAGCAAGCAAAAGATTATTGCATTAGTTATAGCAATGTCTGGTATAGGCTGCTTCTTTATTGAATCATTAAATTCTGCTTCCTTTAACTCATCTACATTAATTGGATTAATTTTAGCAGTAGCTTCAGGGGCATTTTATGCATTCTATATTATATTTATGGACAAAAGTGGTTTAAAAAGTGAATCTCCATTTAAAATAACATTTTATGTAGCAATTGCTTCAAGTATAGGTATGTTTTTCTATGGTATTTCTACTAATCAACTTGTTTTATCTTCTCTAACAACTAAATCATGGATTATATCTGCAGTATTTGCATTTTTATGTACAGTTGTTGCTTTATCATTATTACAAGTTGGTATAAAACATATTGGAGCAAGTGAGGCCGCTGTTATAAGTACTTTTGAACCTATAACTAGCGTAATATTTGGAATATTATTATTAAATGAAAAAATAACACCAATAAAAATTATTGCTTGTATATTAATTTTTTCAGGGGTATTAATATTATCTTTTGCAAAAAATAATACATCAGAGATTAAACAGGAATTGAAATCTTAAAATTAGCCCCTATGTATTATCATAGGGGATTTTTATTTTGTAGGTTAATAAATTCATAAATTAATATGCTATTAAAAAGTTCTAAATCTATCATTGCATCATCTAAATCTATTTTTAAAAGCTCCTTGATTATTGCTAATCTATAAATCAATGTATTTCTATGGATAAAAAGTTCTTGAGATGTCTTTAATAAATGTCTATTATTTTGGAAATAACATTTTAAAGTTCCCATTAAATCCATCCCATGATTTTTATCATGTTCTAAAATTGGTCCTAGGTTTTCATAACAATATTCCTGTATCTCTTTAATATCAGAAACTTCTACTAACCATCTAATAATCCCCAACTCATTATACTTAATAATTCTTGAATCCCTATTACATATATCAATCATAGATAGAGCTTTAAAAGCTTCCTTATAACTTATTTTTATATCAGAATTCGATTCTCTTATACGACTAAAACTTAAGCTGCTTTTAATTTCTGGATATCTAATATTTACAAGATTAAATACGGCCTCAACAACCTCTAATGATTTTTTACCTTCTTGATAATCATTTGTAAATATTAAAAACATTAAGCTACTTGCATACTCCATTGGAATTATAGTTTGATTATTTATATTTAATTCTTCTTCTAATGAATGAATTATATATTTACTAATTTGTTCTAAATCATAGGAAATATTATCTGTATTTTGAGATGTATTTTCCATTTTAAATATACATATATAATGAAAAGGTTTTAACTTTATATTATAAAATTCTGCTAGAGCATGTACATCTTCTTGTAAATGATGTTGAGAAAAAATAATTGATTCTAAAAAACCTTTTGCATTCTTTTTTTCTTCCTGCTTTTGTTCTGATTTAAATAAAATTTCTTGTGTAATATCTATTAATTTAATATTCCAAGGCATTATAAATACAGGAAAATCAGCTTCATTTGCTCTATCTATGATAATTTTAGGTATACTACTTATATGTTTATCATCAATTAAAATTACAATTCCAGAAAGATTCTTATAAATACACTCTTCTATTAACAATAAAAAACTATTATCATCTTTTCCTATATCTGTGTAAGTAACAAATATTAATTCCTTCCCATAAAGCCATTGAGAAATAGATTCAGTCATTCTTACATAAGGCCAAGAAATTTCACGGTATAATCCCCTTTCTCCAGCTAATAGCTTTGCCCTTGAGAAATTTTTAAGCTGAAATAAATCCCTACAACAAAGAGCCATAAACCCATACCTTCTTTCTTTATAAAAAATAATTATTTTATAATTATATTGTAAATTTATAATTATATTACAAATTCAAAGTGAATACATGATACAGTTCATTATATGCTACTCTAAACTTTTAACTAATACTAAATCTCTTAATATTGATGCTGCAGCATTCCTTGTACCAGAAGCACCTCCAATTATGCTTATATCTCCTAAACTATCAGTTTTAAAGAAAACTCCTTTATTTTTATAATCAACAAAATAAAGTGGATGATCTTCTTTTATTTTTATTGGTCTTACATAAGCCTTTACCATATTATCTTCTCTATAAACTCTACCTATTAATTTTAACTTTTCATTTTCTTTTTTAGATTCTTTTATTGTATCTAGCTTAACTTCTGTTATTCCCTTTACTTCTATATCTTCTAATTTTATATTTGCATCCATAAGAACATTAGCTAATATTACTATCTTACATGCAGTATCATATCCTAAAACATCAAGACTTGGATTAGCTTCTGCTATTCCATCTTTTTGTGCTTGAGCTAAGGCCTCTTCATAACTAACTTCCTCCATTGACATTTTACTTAATATATAATTTGTTGTTCCATTTAATATACCTTCAATAGCTTGTATCTCACTACCAGCAACATCATATAAGCCTCCATTAATTGAAGGCAATGCTCCTCCAGTTGTACAACCAACCTTAAGCTTTACTGAGTTTTTATCAGCAATTTCTTTTAGTTCTTTGTATTTTAATATAATAGGTCCCTTATTACCTGTCACAACATTTATTCCACTTTCCAATGCTGTTTTTATATGTGTTAATCCTGGTTCTCCCGTCTCTATGTTAGTAGATGTTAACTCTACTAAGGTATCAACATCATTATTTTGAATCATCTCTTCAAACTTTAAATTTTCTTTCCATAATATATGCTCTTTAATACTTTTCTTTTTATTAATAAATTCAGCTAACTCTTCTAAATCAATTCCATTTGATTCATAAATTCCACCATCACTTTTTAATATATATTTTACTTTTAAATCTAAATTATATTTTTCAAAAATATATTTTTTCTTTTCTACCAATAATTTTACAAATGCTTGTCCTATTCCTCCAAACCCTATTAATCCTATATCCATAAATTCACCTCAAACTTTATATTAAAGGCACTTATCCATAACAGATAAATGCCCATATGTTATCTATAAATATTTACTTTAATTTCAGTTCGTTCTTTTAAATTTAATATTTTAAAACATAAAATCATTAATATTACACCTATTA
Source organism: Clostridium cuniculi (assembly GCF_004353185.1). GTDB lineage: Bacteria > Bacillota > Clostridia > Clostridiales > Clostridiaceae > Clostridium > Clostridium cuniculi. The sequence continues at coordinate 66,694 of NZ_SMUS01000016.1, forward strand.
TAGGTACTACAATAAACAATATAGTTGTCCATATTTCAGTACTAGGATAATAAACAAAATTCACTAAAAGATTATTGGCAAAATGCATTATCATACATAAATAAATTGACTTAGTATAATAAAATACAGTTCCTAATATTAATCCTAATAAAAAAGCATTGATACCTTGCGGTATATTTAAATGTGCTATACCAAAAATTAATGCTGAATAAAATATAGCTTTTTTACTACTATACTTATTTATTAATCCTTTTAATAATATTCCTCTATATAATGTTTCCTCAAAAATAGGTGCAATTACACAAGTTTCTATTAATAATATTACTATAGGTAATGAATTAAAGTATTCCATTGCAGATTCAAACATATCCCCAGTTGGAATTGAAAATAATATATAATCAAACCATCCATAAGTAATAAATATATATGAAACAATTAATAATGGTGCAACTAAATAGTCTCTTTTTCTTATTTTAAATTTATTAGTAACTTCGTTAGATGTATCAAACCTTTTATTTATAAATACAGTAATAATTAAAAGAGAGCCAAATTGATAAATACATGATAATAATGTAGATATAATATACCAAAAATCATTATATGTATTAACCCCCATATTACTTAAAGCAGTATAAAATATATCCGTTGGAGTATTCAAAAACATAAGTACTATATCAAATAAAAATGATAATCCTAATGCTTGCCAGAAATTTATTGGGTTTATTTCTATTCTTTCTTTATTCAAATCTTTAAAATAATTTATAATCATAAAATCCTTTTCCTTTTATATTAATATATTCATTTTATTTTATTCTCCATTTAATGTAAACATTATTGTAAAAATAAAAAAGCTAGGTTAACTAGCTTTTTTATTTTTACTTATCTATTTTGGATGCAAATGTTGCACATTCAGTTTGTACTTCTGATAAAGCATAAGAGCCTTCTATACTTATATTGTCAGCTTCACATTTCTGATTATTGTTATACTTACAATTTTCTGCTTCACACAATACATCTAATAAATTTTTAGGTGATTGTGTATTATTAGTAAGCTCGCCTTCTTTTCTTCTGAAATTTTCACAACTTGTAAAAGTTGCAGTAATTGTATTCTTCCCTGCAACTTTTATATATTCTCTGCAACATAAATTATTCTGATTATGAGTACATGTGTTAACACTACACATTAAATTATTCATTTTCTAATCCTCCGTTAAAATACTACTATCAGATAATATTATTTTATTAATATTACTTTTTTATACTGTATTCTAATTTAAAGTAATATATAAATTATATTATCTTTAGTTCTTAACTAGTAATTATCTAACTTTTTCTATAAGCTACTTTATTTTTTACTTATATTCGATTAAAATTATTAATAATAGCCAAAATATATGTTATAAATGTTATATACTTAGGAGATAATTATTTTTTATAGAATAATTTAAATTCTTATATAAATATTTTTAACTCAAAATTAATCGTTAATAGGAGAGGTAAACTATGTCAACTGAAATTAATTCTTCTAATTTTATAAGAAATATAATAGTAGATGATTTAGAAAGCGGAAAACACAAAGAAATAATAACTCGTTTCCCACCAGAACCAAATGGATATCTTCATATAGGTCATGCAAAATCTATACTTTTAAACTTTGGTTTAGCTGAAGAATTCAAAGGAAAAACTCATCTTAGATTTGATGATACTAACCCAGTAAAAGAAGATACTGAATATGTTGAATCAATAAAAGAAGATGTAAAATGGCTTGGTGGAAACTGGGATGAACTTTATTTTGCATCAAACTATTTTGATGAAATGTACGATAGAGCTGTTCTTTTAATAAAGAAAGGATTAGCTTATGTTTGTGACTTAACTCCAGAAGAAGCTAAAGAATATAGAGGTACTTTAACTCAACCAGGTAAGGAAAGTCCATATAGAAATAGATCTGTAGAAGAAAACTTAGATTTATTTGAAAGAATGAAGAATGGTGAATTTAAAGATGGAGAAAAAGTTTTAAGAGCTAAGATTGATATGTCTTCTCCTAATATGAATATGAGAGATCCTATTATCTATAGAATTGCACATGCAACTCACCATAATACAGGAGATAAATGGTGCATCTATCCTATGTATGACTTTGCTCATCCATTAGAAGATGCTATAGAAAAAGTAACTCACTCTATTTGTACTTTAGAATTTGAAGATCATAGACCTCTTTATGATTGGGTTGTTAGAGAATGTGAAATGGAATCTCAACCTAGACAAATCGAATTTGCTAGATTAAACATGACTAATACAGTTATGAGTAAAAGAAAACTTAAACAATTAGTTGATGAAGGTATTGTTGATGGATGGGATGATCCTAGAATGCCTACTATCTCAGGTTTAAGAAGAAGAGGATGTACTCCAGAAGCTTTAAAGAACTTCTGTGCTGCAATTGGTGTTGCTAAAGCTAACTCTACAGTAGATTCTCAAATGCTTGATTATTTTGTAAGAGAAGATTTACAAATGAAAGCACCTAATGCAATGGCAGTTTTAAGACCTTTAAAATTAGTTATTACTAATTATCCAGAAGGGCAAACTGAAATGCTTGAAGTTAGCAATAATGCTAAGGATGAATCTTTTGGTAAGAGATTGGTTCCATTCTCAAGAGAATTATATGTTGAACAAGAAGACTTCATGGAAGTTCCAATAAAGAAATATTTCAGATTATTCCCTGGAAATGAAGTTAGATTAATGGGAGCTTACTTTGTTAAGTGTAACGAAGTAATTAAAGATGAAAATGGTAATGTAACTGAAATCCACTGTACTTATGATCCTGAAACTAAGAGTGGTTCTGGATTTACAGGAAGAAAAGTTAAAGGAACTATTCATTGGGTAGATGCAAATAATTGTGTACCTGCTGAATTCAGATTATATGAACCTTTAATTTTAGATGATGCTCCTGAAAATGAAGGAAAGCACTTCTTAGAACAAATAAATCCAAATTCTATGGAAGTTTTACAAGGATTTATAGAACCAACAGCTGTAGAAAATGCTAAACCTCAAGATAAATTCCAAATGGTTAGAAATGGATTCTTTAACGTAGATCCTAAATATACTACACCTGAAAAGTTAGTATTTAATAGAATAGTTTCTTTAAAATCTTCATTTAAATTAAAATAAGAGAAAGGCAAATGCCTTTCTCTTATTTTAATTAGGTATAGTGAGTGTCTTTGAGGTTTCATACACAGTAATCTTATAATTTTATAATCAGGTACACACAAGTCGCCACTTATATAATCATTTTTTTAGAGTTCCTCTATCTTCATGGAACCCATAATCACCAGTCAAATCGTTTAATAAATTACAATCACAATCTATATCCCAATATTGAGAAGTTAAATGATTGTCTTCACTTTTATAGGTATAAAGATTCTTTTTGTCATTATCTATCCCATCGGTCTGCCCTCCTAACACTCTTATCGATATTAGTTTGCACTATATTATTATTTTAATACTAGTACTTATTACTATAATTCTAAAAAATTATATTTTACTAACTTAACTCCATTGATTATTAGTTGCAGTTTTTTCTTGCTTTTCACATTTACATTTATCAGTAATAGTTGATTTTACACTTGCAGGTGATGCCCATTGATTATTTACTGCAGATTTGGGTGCACCACTATTACATCCACATCCACAAGTAGATTTACAAGAATTTTTTTCCTCTGTATGACATCCACAGTTTGAATGTTTATCCATAACACTTACCTCCAATGTCCTATTGAATTTAGTCCTGATACAGCCAAGTCTATTACTTAGTTCTACCACCACTACAATAATAGTTTGTACATTATCACTACTTTGATACCTTGTATTAATTGTTGCTATTAGCAGTACACTCTCATTTTTTCTATAATATAATCTAGTTTATTTTTTTACCCAATGTAAATTAAATTTAGCATATCTAATAATATTTCTATAAAAGAAAAACTCCCTATTTTTGAGTAGTCTCTGTCTACTTAACAGAAGACTATTCATTTTATAGAGAGTTTTACTTTTCAATATTTTATTGCATAGAATTTTGATTTGAATTTTGTTGAGCTTTTTTATATGCATCAATATTTGAATCAATTTGAGCACTACTCATCCCATTTTGCATAGCATTTTGATTATTGTAACTGCTTTGCATATTGTTTTGTTGTTGTGGTTGCTGAGATTGTTGTGCATTGCTATTCATGCTTTGAGCACTACTGCTCATACCTTGTTGTGCATTATTACTCATAGCTGAATTATTTTGATTTTGCTTATTCATATTGTTCATAATATTACCTCCAATTATATTTTTCGGTATTATTTTATGAATTTTAAACCATATAATACATGCCAATATATTCAGCTTAAGTTTAATTTTGTAATGTAATATAATAAATAAATTTTAATATAAAAGTGCTGTATTATATTTAATACAGCACTTTACTATTATAAGCTTAAAAACTTATTAAATCTTTCTCTAACTCTTTCTTCTCCCATAATTTGCATTATAGTATAAAGATCTGGAGTATTTGTTCTATGTGATAATGCACTTCTTACAGCTCCTGCAACATCAGAAATCATACCCTTATATGCATCTGGATTAGCCTTGAATTCTTTTCTATTTGCACAATATCCAAGCTCTGCTCCAATTACTTTTAATTCTTCAAACCAATTTTCTTGGCTTCCTATATTGAAAGTAAATTTCTTTGCATATTCTTCAATTATAGCTTTAGCATTTTCTAAAGATAAAGTCTTTGGTAATTCTACTTGTTCAGCAGTTTCATTATAGAATAATTCATCAAAGAAGTAGAATATTTTATCTTTAACTTCATCCCATTTAGCAAAGTCTTTTCTTGGCTTTGGACCTTCTTTATCTATATTAAATATTTCTCTAGCCATAGCTTCATTTGAAGTTACTAAGTTATACATTTCTTCGTCATATTGCTTAGCCCATGCAGTATATTGTTCATATACTTTATCAGCTGGCATTCTAGCTATAACATCTTTAGAAACGTCATTTAATTTTACTAAATCAAATAATGCTCCACTCTTACTCATTTTTTCTAAAGCAACATGGAATTCATGGTAATCAGCAGTTGGATTTTCTGCTCTCCATTCTTCATAGCTTGAATTTACTATGTTTAATAAGTATTCAATAACACATACTACTGGATATCCAACTTCATTATAGTAAGAAACAGCTGCTTCAGCATCTTTTCTCTTAGAAAGCTTTCTCTTAGATCCACCTTCTTGTTTCATTATTGTTGGAATATGAGCATAGTTTGGTCTTTCAAATCCTAATACTTCAAATAATTGAACGTGTATTGGAAGCGATGATAACCATTCTTCTCCTCTTATTACATCAGTAGTTCTCATTAAATAGTCATCTATTGCATGTGCAAAGTGATATGTTGGAAGTCCATCACCTTTTATTAAAACTACGTCTTGATTATTTTCTGGGAAAGATATATCTCCCTTTATTAAATCGTGGAATTCTACTCTATTTTCAATATTTCCTGGTGATTTTAATCTTAAAATATAAGCTTCACCATTGTTTATTCTTTCAATAGCTTCTTCTTCAGTAATATTTCTGTATTTAGCATATTCTCCATAGTATCCTGGAGTTATTTTATTAGCAATTTGTTCTTCTCTTAATGCTGCTAATTCTTCTGGAGTACAGAAATCTGGGTATGCTAAACCTTTTAATAATAAATCCTTAGCAAAAGTTCTGTATATTTCAGCTCTTTCACTTTGTCTGTATGGACCATATTCACCTTTTGAAGTTTCTTGACCAGTCATTCCTTCGCTGAAGTCCATTCCAAAGTTGTGCATAGTTGCGATTGTATCTTCAATAGCACCTTCAACTTCTCTTTTTTGGTCTGTATCTTCTATTCTTAAATAGAAAACTCCTTCACTTTGACTTGCTAATCTTTCATTGATTAATGCAGCAAAAACTCCACCTATATGTTGGAATCCTGTTGGTGATGGTGCATATCTAGTTACTCTAGCACCTTCTTTTAAGTTTCTTTTTGGATATTTTGCTATATAATATTCTCTATCATGTTCAACATTAGGGAATATTATTTCAGCTAACTTTTCAAATGCCATATTTAATTCTCCTTTATATATAATGTAAAAAAATGGCTGTTCCCCGGAGGCACACCCATTTATATCCAAATAAAAAAGTTTCCATCCTAAATATTATTAGGACGAAAACTTATATTCCGCGTTACCACCTAAATTGGTTAATATAAATTATTAACCCACTCAAATACTTATTAATTTTTATTGCTCCAAGGTTTCCTTCAATAGTTTTAAATTTTAGGCTTACACCATCCCTAAATCGCTTTAAATTAAAATTCTATTTACTGCTCCTCTTCAGCGCAATTACTATATTATTTTTAACAATTTACAAATTAATTATACAGATTCAAATTATTATTGTAAAGTATTTATACTATTTCACTTAATTTATTCATTATTATCCATAAAATATTATATCAATAAAATGTATTATATAAAAAACAAATATAAATGGAATTATCATAAACGATAATTCCATTTATATCTATTGAAAATCAATTTACTTTTTATTATCTTACTGCAAAATATATTATAAATAATACCGCTAAAACATACATAACTGGATGTATTTTTTTAGCTTTTCCTTTAAATATCATAAGAACTACATATGATAAAAATCCGAATGCTATACCTTCCCCAATGCTATAAGTTAAAGGCATTAATATTACAGTAAAAAATGATGAAATTGAAACTTCTGGTTTATCCCATTCAATTTCCTTAAGATTACTACACATTAATGATCCAACTAAAATAAGAGCTGGTGCCGTTACTGCCGAAGTAATTACTGTAAGTAGTGGTGAGAAGAATAATGAAATTAAAAATAATATTCCTACTACAACACTTGAGAATCCTGTTTTTGCTCCTACTGCTACTCCTGATAATGATTCAACATAAGAAGTAGTATTAGTAGTTCCAAATATTGATCCTATACAAGTAGCAACTGAATCTGCAAGTAATGCCTTAGATCCATTTTCAACTGAACCATCTTTTTTAAGTAATCCAATCTTTGAACCAACTGCAACTAATGTACCTGCTGTATCAAAGAAATCCATAAATAAGAAAGTAAAAATAACTAATATCATTTGTGGATTAAATATATTTCCTATGTTTTGAAGTGCAACTCCAAATGTAGGTGCCATTGATGGTGGCATTGATATTATTGAAGTTGGAACATCTATTAATCCAAATATCATTCCAACAACTACAGTTGCTGCCATTCCAATAAATATTGCTATATTAGATCCTCTAACCATTAATATTGATATTACAATAAGTCCAAATATTGAAAGTAATACTGTTGGATTTGTTAAATCTCCAAGTCCTACAAATGTTGCTTCATTTGCTACAACTATTCCTGCATTTTTTAAACCAATAAAAGCTATAAATAATCCGATTCCTGCGCTTACAGCTAATTTTAAATTTGTTGGTATTGCTTTAATAATTAACTCTCTTAATCCTGTTGCTGATATTATTAAAAATATAATACCTGATGCAAGTACTCCTGATAATGCTGTTTGCCAAGGAATGTCCATTCCTATACATACACTATACGCAAAGAATGCATTTAATCCTACTCCTGGTGCTAATCCCATTGGAAACTTTGCAAATATCCCCATTATTAATGTACCAATTGCTCCAGATAATGCTGTTGCAACAAAGACACTTTTTTCTGGCATCCCTGCTTCTGCTAAAACACTAGGAATTAAAAATAATGCATATGCCATTGTTAAAAATGTCGTTATTCCTGCTATTGTTTCTGTTCTGAAACTTGTCTCTTTTTCTTGAAAATTAAAATATCTAGATATGAAACTTGTCATTTGCTTACTCCTCCATGCATTTTTCTGTAATCGCAATATTTATCGCATGTTGAGCATAAAATTTAATATGTAAATTAGTGAATATTTTTTATTTATATGTTTAATATACTATTTAGATTTGATTATTACATTTTATATAAAACATATCGTAGTCAAATCCTTTATGGTGATTTGGTAGAAACTGTTGGACCCTATCTCCAACTTTATACGATAAACACGATTACCTTTTTTAATTATATGAATAATATTAATACAAATACGAATATTTGTCCATATTTTTTAGTTATTTTTCATAAATATCGCTTTTTTTTCATGTAAACGTTCGTGTTTTTTCTTTTTAATATTAAATTAATATTATATACTAATAAATATTTAACCTTTATTTATATATAAAATAAAAGACATACCTTGTATTTAAGATATGCCTTTTAAAAATATTATAGTAATTCTTATTTTTATTTAACCTACATAAACAATATAGATACCATAGAAAACAAACAAATTACTACATATAATATCATTCCTACATTAACCCAAATAGTTTTAAATGCAGTTCCTTTTTCTAATTTAATTTCACCATCTAATAATGATATATTTTTTCTATTTTTTATTAATAATACTAAACCTATTATTACTATTGCTAATAATACAAGACCTACACATCCAGCAACTACTATATTACTACCATCACCAATGGCTGCTGGTAAAATAACGCCTCCCATTATATTTACAACTATATGTAGTATTATTGAATATTTTATAGTTCCTGTTTTTAATGCAACATAAGCAAAAATCATACCTAATGCTACCGCATAGAAAAATTGTGAGAAGTTTGCATGAAATAATCCAAATAATATTGCAGTTGTTATTATTGCAACTTTATCACCATATCTTCTTAGCTTATTTAACATTACACCTCTAAACATCATCTCCTCAATTATAGGTGATAATATTCCTGCAAAAATTAATGACCATATCCAATTGCTTCCTTCAAGCATATTTACTAATGGATTTGTAACTTCACTACCTTTAATTACTGCTATCAACATCATAAGAAGATTAGTCAAAAAATTAACTATATATACTATACTATAAGACATAAAACATATTTTTATAACTTCAAAAACTCCAAGTGTTTTACTTTCTCTTTTTTCTTCTTCCGGTAAATTTTTAATCATAAGATAAAATACAGGAAATCCTATTAAATAAAAACTAATTGCAATTGACGCATAATTTACCCAGGGCGCTGATAATAATTCTTGATTAATTACTGCAATAACTCCAAAAAACATTACTTGAATTATACTCACCAAAATCATTGTAACAAAAGTAGCAAGTCCAATTCTATTAAATACCTTTTTATTATCTACTTTTACCTTTAATTCCATATACCTCTCTCCTCTAATTTATTCTTAGAATTATACACCTAACATTTTACCATTAACTAACATAATTGAGAACTAACTTCCTAACAATTTGTAAAATGCTACAAAAAAAAGAACCACATTCTTAATATTAAAAATGTGATTCTTAACATCTGTAAGATTAATTTATTAGTCTAATTTCTTAGTATCAATCCAAGACATCATTTCTCTTAATTCTTTACCAACCTTTTCAATTGGATGTTCAGCTTCCATTCTTCTCATTGCATTAAATTGTGGTCTACCAACTTGGTTTTCCATTAACCAATTTCTAGCGAAAGTACCATCTTGAATTTCAGTTAATACCTTCTTCATTTCTTTTTTAGTTTCATCAGTAACAATTCTATTACCAATCATATAATCTCCATATTCAGCAGTATCAGAAATAGAATATCTCATAGCAGCCATTCCACCTTGATACATTAAATCAACAATAAGTTTCATTTCATGTAAGCATTCAAAGTAAGCATTTTCTGGAGCATATCCTGCTTCAACTAAAGTTTCAAATCCAGCTTTTATTAATGCTGTACATCCTCCACAAAGAACTGCTTGTTCTCCAAATAAATCTGTTTCAGTTTCATCTTTAAATGTAGTTTCTAAAACTCCAGCTCTTGCTCCACCAATACCATTTGCATAAGCTAATGCTAATTCTCTAGCTTGTCCTGTTGCATCTTGATGAACAGCTATTAAGCATGGAACTCCTGAACCTTCAGTATAAGTTCTTCTTACCATATGACCTGGCCCCTTTGGTGCAACCATAAATACATCAACATCTGCTGGTGGAACTATTTGTCCATAGTGAATGTTAAATCCGTGAGCAAATACTAAAGCATTTCCAGCTTCTAAGTATTGTGCAACTTCTTCTTTATATAACTTAGCTTGCTTTTCATCTGGTACAAGCATCATTACAACATCAGCACTTTTTACAGCATTAGCAACTGTTGCTACTTCTAATCCAGCTTCTTTAACTCTATCCCAAGATCTACTTCCTTCATATAATCCTACTACTACATCTACTCCACTTTCATGAAGATTTAATGCATGTGCATGACCTTGGCTACCATAACCAATTACTGCAACTTTTTTTCCTTTTAATAAATCTAAATTTGTGTCCTTTTCATAAAACATTTTTGCCATTTTTCATACCCCCGATTTATTTATATTCTTTATTTATTAAAATTTGCTACCATTATTCCTATGATAGTAATTTAGATTAACATTCTAAGTCTTCTTCATTTATTATTTGATGAATTGGTGCACCTGGTGCAACCATAGGAAATACTTTTTTATCACTATCTATCCTATAATCAATAATTACAGGTTTATTTATAGCTAATGCTTCATTTAATACATTTTCCAACTCATCTCTCTTTTCAACTCTAAATCCAACTCCTCCAAAAGCTTCTGCAAGTTTAACAAAATCAGTTGCTCTATCTAGAGTAGTTTGTGAATACCTTGCTTCATAGAAAAGGCTTTGCCATTGTCTAACCATTCCTAACGCGTTATTATTCATTACAATAATTTTAATTGGAATATTATATTTAACTGCTGTTGCAAACTCATTACAATTCATACCAAAGCTTCCATCCCCAGCAATATTAAATACAGTTTTTTCTGGGTTAGCAATCTTAGCTCCTATAGCAGCCCCTAATCCAAATCCCATTGTTCCAAGACCACCTGAAGATATTAATGTTCTAGGAGTTTTAAAGTTAAAAAATTGTGCTGTCCACATCTGATGTTGTCCAACTTCTGTTGCTATAATAAAATCCCCTTTATCCATATCACTAAGTTTTTCAAATAAAAATTTTGGAGTTAACTCTTCACCATTATCATTGTTATTTTTAGTTACAGCTAAAAGCTTCAAATCATCTACAGTATTTAACCACTCTTGATTCTTTTTATCATCTAATAAAGGTATTAATCTTTGTAATGCAACTTTTATATCACCTATAATAAATGAATCAACTTTTACATTTTTATTTACTTCAGCTGGATCAACATCTATTTGTATAACTTTAGCATTATTAATAAATTCTCTATCACTTATTACTCTATCGCTAAACCTTGCCCCTAACGCAATTATCAAATCACATTTTGTAGCTAAAATATTAGATGCATTACTTCCATGCATTCCTATCATACCTGTATTTAATCTATGTCCAGAAGGAATTGCCCCTCTACACATTAAGGTTGTTGCTACTGGTGCATTTAATTTTTCTGCAAAATTAATTAACTCCTCTGTAGCATTAGCATTAATAACTCCACCACCAGCATAAATAAGTGGTTTAGAAGATTCATTTATATATTTTGCAACTTCTGCTAAAACATCTTCTGTTATATGCTTACTTTTAGGTTCAACCTCTAATGGTTTTAAATCTTTATATTCTGTTTTATTAGATGTTATATCTTTTGGTATATCTATTAGAACTGGTCCTGGCCTTCCTTCTCTAGCAATAAAAAATGCTTTTCTAATAGTTTCTTGTAAATTATTAATATCCTTAACAATAAAATTATGTTTTGTTATCGGCATTGTTATTCCAGTTATATCAACCTCTTGAAAACTATCTTTCCCAAGTAAATCCTTAGAAACATTCCCTGTTATAGCAACTAAAGGAACAGAATCCATATAAGCTGTTGCTATTCCTGTAACAAGATTAGTTGCGCCTGGTCCTGATGTAGCTATACAAACACCTACTTTTCCAGTAGATCTTGCATATCCGTCTGCCGCATGAGCTGCACCTTGCTCATGACAGGATAAATAATGTTTTATTTTATCTTTATATTTGTATAAATAATCATAAATATTTAATACTGCCCCTCCGGGGTATCCAAAAATAGTATCAACACCCTCGTTTAATAAAGATTTAACAAGAATTTCAGCCCCTGTTAATAACACTTAACTAACCCCCCTTTATTCAGTGACAAGTGGCAAGTTATAAGTGATAAGTTTATAGAATTTTCTATCTCTTATAATTTTCTTTATCATTAATATTGCCCTTGTCTATCTTGAACTTTATATTTGCTTTTTTGTCGTTTTTATAATTGAATTTAATATTTTAGATATCTCTCTACATTTATTTAGAATTTCGTTTCCTAAATCTTTTTCTATAAATTCTGTTTCAACTAATAATAGAATCCAATATTCTGTTTCATCAGCTTCCTTTAGTGCTATATACATTTTAGCTAAAAAATCCTTTTTACTTTGTCCCCGTAATCCTTCTTTAACATTTGCTCCTATACTAGTTCCTGATCTTAATAGTTGATTTAACAAAACATAATTTTTATTACTAGTTGATAATCTTTTATATAAATTAACTATATCAATAGCAAAATCGAAAGATTTGTTTGCAATAATACTATCTCTCAAAATACACCTCCAAAATATAATAATATTTAAACTATTACCATATTTTATAAGTATATTCACTTCACTAACTTGCTACTTGAAACTTATCACTTGAAACTTGTCACTACTTATAAACTGCTCCTGTACTTGCTGAACTTACTAACTTAGCATATCTTGATAAATAACCCTCCTTAACCTTTGGTTCCATTGGTTTTAAGGCTTCTCTACGCTTAGCTAGCTCTTGGTCACTTACAAGTAAATCTAAATTTCCATTTAATATATCTATAGAAATAATATCTCCATCTTGTACTAAAGCAATATTTCCACCTTCAGCTGCTTCTGGTGATACATGTCCTATAGCTGCTCCTTTTGTTGCCCCACTAAATCTTCCATCAGTTATAAGAGCTACTGACTTATCTAATCCCATTCCACAAATCGCTGATGTTGGTGATAGCATTTCTCTCATTCCTGGTCCACCTTTTGGCCCCTCATATCTAATTACTACAACATCACCTTCAACTATTTTCTTACCTAATATAGCTTCTATAGCCTCTTCTTCAGAGTTAAAAACTTTAGCTGGTCCTTGATGTTTTAACATCTCCTTAAGTACTGCAGATCTTTTAACAACAGCTCCATCTAAAGCTAGATTTCCTTTTAAAACTGCAATTCCACCAGTTTCACTGTATGGTTCTTCAATATGTTTTATTACTGAATAATCTAAAACCTTAGCATTTTCTATATTTTCTCCAACAGTTTTTCCTGTTGCTGTAATACAATTTAAATTTAATAAATTCTTTTTGTTTAGCTCGCTCATTACAGCTCTTATTCCACCTGCTGCATATAAATCTTCAATATGAGTGTCAGAAGCAGGTGCTAATTTACAAAGATTAGGTACCTTAGCTGACATTTCGTTTATAATCTCTAAATTTATAGGAGATTTTGCTTCATTTGAAATAGCAGTCAAATGTAAAACACTATTTGTTGAACATCCAAGAGCCATATCTACTGTTAAAGCATTTTTTATAGCATCTTCAGTAATTATATCTCTTGGCTTTATATCTTTTTCTAAAAGATTCATTACTGCCATACCAGCATATTTAGCAAGTCTAATTCTTTCTGAATAAACAGCTGGTATTGTTCCATTTCCAGGTAAAGCAATTCCTAATACCTCACATAAACAATTCATAGAATTTGCTGTAAACATTCCTGAACATGATCCACATGTAGGACATGCTTTTTCTTCTAAATCAGCTAAATCTGACTCTAACATTAATCCACTTTCCACAGATCCAACAGCTTCAAACATCGTAGATAAAGAAACTTCCTTATCCTTGAATTTACCAGCTAACATTGGACCACCACTTACAACTACTGATGGTATGTTTAATCTTAAAGCTGCCATAACCATTCCTGGAACTATCTTATCGCAGTTTGGTATAAATACTAATGCATCAAAAGCATGAGCCTTTGCCATACATTCAATGGAGTCTGCTATAAGTTCTCTTGTAGCTAAAGAATATTTCATTCCTTCATGCCCCATTGCAATACCATCACATACCCCTATAGTTGGAAATACTAATGGCGTTCCTCCAGACATTAAGATACCTTTTTTTACACCCTCAACAATTTTATCTAAGTTTATATGTCCTGGAATTATATCATTTTGAGATGTAACAACACCTATTAAAGGCTTATTTATTTCTTCATCAGTTAATCCTGATGCCTTAAATAACGATCTATGTGGAGCCTTTGTGACTCCTTTCTTTACTACATCACTTCTCATTTAAATCCCTCCGTAATTAGTTTTAAGTGACAAGTTTCAAGTAGCAAGTTTTCATAGTAAATTTAGTTAATACAAAATTATATATTCTAGAAACTCCCCTAGGAGTTTCTTCCCTAACTTATCACTTGTCACTTGCAACTTGTTACTCACCAACTCTTGCCACTTACTAAATTCTCTCTACAACAAGATCTCCCATTTCCTTAGTACCAACAAGAGTAGTACCTTCACTCTTAATATCTCCTGTTCTATAACCTTCTTCTAAAACTTTAACTACTGCATTTTCTATATCCTTTGCTTCATCTTCTAAATTAAAGCTATATCTTAACATCATAGCTGTAGAAAGAATTGTTGCTAATGGATTTGCTATTCCTTTTCCTGCAATATCAGGTGCAGAACCATGTATTGGTTCATACATTCCTAAAGTACCTTCCCCTAAAGATGCTGAAGGTAACATTCCTATTGATCCAGTAATCATTGATGCTTCATCTGATAATATATCTCCAAACATATTTGAAGTAACAATAACATCAAATTGTCTAGGATCTTTAACTAATTGCATAGAAGCATTATCAATATATAAGTGATTAACTTCTACTTCTGGATAATCCTTAGACATTTCTTCTACTACACTTCTCCATAATCTAGAACTTTCTAATATATTAGCCTTATCAACACTTGTTAGCTTCTTATTTCTTTTCATTGCTGTATCAAAGCCTATTCTTACTATTCTTTCAATTTCTTTGATATTATATCTTTCAGTATCATATGCTGAAACAACTCCATCAACAACTTCTCTACCTCTCTCACCAAAGTAAATTCCTCCAGTAAGTTCTCTTACAACACAAATATCAATTCCATCTCCAATTATTGTGTCTTTTAATGGTGATGCTTCTTTTAATGCTTTATATAAAAGTGCTGGTCTTAAATTACAGTATAAATTTAATCCTCCTCTTAATCCCAATAAAGCTTGTTCAGGTCTAACTTTTGCATTAGGATCATCCCATTTTGGCCCTCCAACAGCTCCTAAAAGTACTGCATCACTTTTCTTACAAACTTCTAAAGTCTTATCTGGTAATGGTGTTCCTAAACTATCTATTGCACATCCACCTGCTTGTAAAAATTCAAATTCAAAATTATGATTATATTTTTCCCCAATTTTACTTAATACTTTTATTGATTCATCCACAACCTCTGGACCTATTCCATCTCCTGGTATAACTGCTATATTAAAATTCATAATTTATCCCCCTTAATTACATATATAAACTAAGTACAGCTAATTATTTTTTAATCTATCTCATGTACTTAACTTACTTTTTATGCTTATTGCTTCATATTTTAAATTTAATAATCTATTATTTTTCTTGAGAATTTTTTATATATCCTATAAGACCATTACTATTTATTATTTTTTGCATAAATTCTGGGAATGCTTCCCCTTGATACTCTTCATTCTTAGTTAAATTTTTAATAACTCCAGTATCAAAATTTACTTCTAACTTATCCCCTGCTTCAATGCTTTTAACTGCTTGGTCACATTCAAGAATTGGTAAACCAATATTAATAGCATTTCTATAGAAAATTCTTGCAAAAGTTGAAGCTATAACACAACTAATTCCACTTTCTTTAATTGCTATAGGTGCATGTTCTCTAGATGAACCACATCCAAAGTTTTTATTTGCAACTATAATATCACCTTCTTGGACTTCCTTTGCAAAATCTAAATCTATATCTTCCATACAATGTGCTGCTAATTCTTTAGGATCTGATGTATTTAAATATCTTGCTGGTATAATTACATCTGTATCTACGTTATCTCCATATTTAAAAACTCTTCCTGTTGCTTTCATATTTATTTACCCCCTTAAAGTGTTTCTGGATTTGTTATTTTTCCTGTTATTGCTGAAGCTGCTGCAACTGCTGGACTTGCTAAGTAAACTTCTGATTCAACATGTCCCATTCTTCCTACAAAGTTTCTATTAGTAGTTGAAATTGCTCTTTCACCTTTTGCTAATATCCCCATATGTCCACCTAAACATGGACCACAAGTTGGTGTTGAAACAACTGCCCCTGCCTCTACTAAATCTTTTATTATTCCTTCTTCTAACGCCTGTAAATAAATCTTTTGAGTTCCTGGGAATACTATACATCTAACTCTCTTATTTACCTTATTTCCCTTTAAGATATCTCTGGCAACTCTTAAATCTGAAATTCTTCCATTTGTACAAGATCCTATTACAGCTTGATCTATATCTATATCACCAACTTCATCAATAGTTCTTGTATTATCAGGTAAATGAGGGAAAGAAACTGTTGGTCTTAAAGTAGATAAATCTATTTCATAAACTTCATCATATTCAGCATCTTCATCAGCTTCATATACCTTCCACTCTTTCTTTCCATGTTCTTTTAAATACTCAATTGTCTTTTCATCTACTGGAAATATTCCATTCTTTCCACCAGCTTCAATAGCCATATTTGCCATTGTAAATCTATCATCCATAGATAAATACTTTAGTCCGTCTCCAAAGAATTCCATTGATTTATATAAAGCACCATCTACTCCTATCATTCCGATAATATGAAGTATTACGTCTTTACCACTTACCCATTTTGATGGTTTTCCTTTTAAAACAAATTTTAATGCTGAAGGAACCTTAAACCAGCATTTTCCTGTTGCCATTCCAGCTGCCATGTCAGTTGAACCTATTCCTGTAGAGAATGCTCCTAATGCCCCATAAGTACAAGTATGAGAGTCTGCACCAATAACTACATCTCCTGCAACTACTAAACCTTTCTCTGGTAATAAACAATGTTCTATTCCCATTTCTCCTATTTCAAAAAAGTTAGTTATTCCTTTTTCTCTTGAAAACTCTCTAATAAATTTACACTGCTCTGCAGCCTTTATATCTTTATTAGGAGTAAAGTGATCTGGAACTATTGCTATCTTATCCTTATCAAATACTTTTTTTACTCCAAACTTTTCAAATTCTTTTACTGCAACCGGTGAAGTAATATCATTTCCTAATACTAAATCTAAATTTGCTTCTATTAATTGTCCTGCTTTTACACTTTCTAATCCTGCATGTGCAGCTAATATTTTTTGTGTCATTGTCATTGCCATGAGTGTTTCCCCCTTTAAAAATATGCTTTTGCTTTTCTTTCAATATCTTTTATAAGCTTATACTCTATTGAATCAACTAATGCAATCCAACTTGCTTGAATTACATCTTTAGATACCCCAACTGTACTCCAACTTTCATTGCCATCAGTACTTTCTATTAATACTCTAACTTTTGCACCTGTAGTGCTTTCAGAGTCTAAGACTCTAACTTTATAATCAACTAATTTAACTTCTTTGAGTTCTGGATAAAAAACTTCTAATGCTTTTCTAAGTGCTTTATCTAAAGCATTTACAGGTCCATCACCTTCAGCAGCTGTCATTTCAGTTTTTCCATCAACAGTTACATTGATTAAAGCAGTTGAGCTAAACTCTCCATTACTCCATGGATTTTCTCCCATTGTTTTAAAATGATTCAGTTTGAAAAACGGCTTGTACTTACCTATTGTTTTTCTTATCAATAACTCAACGGTACCTTCTGCACCCTCAAATTGATATCCTTCATACTCTAAATCTTTTAATCTCTTAGTAACTTTTTTAACTTCTTCTCCATCTTTCTTTACATTTGGAAAAATTTTGTGTATTTCTTGTAAAACTGTACTTTTACCACTTACCTCTGATAATAAAAATCTTCTTTTATTCCCCACCATCTCTGGTTTTATATGCTCATAGGATTGTGGTGTTTTACAAATAGCATCTATATGCATTCCTCCCTTATGTGCAAATGCCGCTTTACCAATATAAGGAGCTGAGTCTTCTAATTGAATATTTGATATTTCAGAAATGTATCTAGCTTTTGCTGTTAAGTCTTGCAAATGCTCTTTTGCCTTTATATCAATATTCATCTTAAGTACTATAGTTGGAATTACAGTACTTAAATTAGTATTTCCACAGCGCTCACCTACACCAATAAAGGTTCCTTGAATATGTGATATACCTGACTCTACTGATAATATTGAATTAGCTACTGCCATTCCAATATCATTATGGCAATGTATTCCTATTATGTTGCCAAATCTTTTAACAACTTCCGATGTTATTTCTTTTATTTCATTAGGTAATGTTCCACCATTTGTATCACATAAAACTAATGTCCTTGCCCCTGCTTCCTTTGCGACTTTTAAAGTAGACATTGCATATTCACTATTCTCTTTATATCCATCAAAGAAATGTTCTGCATCAAATATTACTTCTTTGTCATTTTCTTTTAAGTACTTTATAGTTTCTTCTATCATCTTTAAGTTTTCTGATAAAGATGTTTTTAATATGTCAGTAACTTGAAAAGCTGATGATTTTCCAAATATTGATACCACATCTGTTCCTGCTTCTATTAAGCTTTTTATATTTATATCATCTTCAACTTTTATATCTGATTTTCTGGTAGAACCAAAAGCTACTAGTTTAGAATTATTTAATTTTATATCTTTCACTAACTTGAAAAATTCCATATCCTTAGGATTTGATCCAGGATTACCAGCCTCAATATAGTCAATTCCTATATCATCTAAAGCTCTAACTATTTTCAATTTATCCTCTAATGAAAATGATATGCCTTGTCCCTGGGCTCCATCCCTTAAGGTAGAATCAAAAATTTCTATATTCCTATTCAAATTTAAAAAGCCCCCTTTATAAATAGTTAGTCGTTTTTAATTTTTAGTTAGTAATTTATTTCTGAACTCATAACTACTAACTAATTAAATATTTCACAGTAATCTGTTATGTCATTAGCGCCCCTTTCTAATGCACATAATCCTGTTCTTACTAACTCCTTTATCTCATACTCTTCTAAAAGTTTTATAAGAGCACTTATTTTACTCTCATCTCCTGTTAATTCAATAGTCAATGTTTCTGGAGAAACATCTATTATTTTGCTTCTGAATATCTTTACCACTTCATTTACTGCTGCTCTTTGCTCCGCATCAGCTTTAACCTTAATAAGTACTAACTCCCTATATACGGAATTATCGAATTTTAAATTTAATACTCTTAAAACATCTTCTAACTTATTTAGTTGTTTGGTAAATTGCTCTAAAACATCTTCATTCCCATTTAAAGTAATAGTCATTCTTGAAATCTCTGGGTTCTCAGTTCTTCCAACAGTTAAACTATCAATATTAAATCCTCGTCTTGCAAATAACCCTGAAACTCTTGTTAGTACTCCTGAAGAATTCCTAACTAAGACAGATAACACATGTCTTTCCATTTTAATACCCCCAATGAAATAATTTGTAATTATTGAACAAAATGGTTCTAAATTAGGTTAAAAAAATCCCACCCTTAATGATAAAATCATAACGGTGGGATAAAATTCCTCATCATTAATATCACTAGGTTCCAACAAACCCTTGCATTTAACGGTGCTTACCGGTAACTCCCTACTTATTATTAACTAATGTTCAGGATACAGCTCAAGAGTGATCGTTATTTAGTTAAAGTATCCATTCGCAGCATCCATGGACTCTCTGAAACTTTTTTGCCTAAATAAGCACCTCTATCACAGCTTTTGTTTCTCAAAAGAACTTCCAAAATATTCTATTGTTAATATCTTACTCTTTCTTTTAATACTCTGTCAATACACTGTTTCTATTTTTAGTAAATTAATTATATTTTTTACATTTCATTTATCATTTTTGATATTTTAAAAATATTTTACCGATTTCATTGTCATATTAATATTTCTATTAAATAATTAATATCGTATTAATAATATATAACTTTTTTTATAAAATTTAATATATTACATATTTTTCTAAATCTTATATAAATATTTATAATAATATAATAAATTCGTAATTTTTCACAAAAAAAATTAATGCTCTTACGAACATTAATTTTTTAATATATTAAATTTTGCTTAATATTAAATCTACTAAGCTATTTGCCATTTCATTTATTTCTTCTTGATTTTCTCCTTCAAGCATAACTCTTACTAAAGGCTCAGTTCCTGATGGTCTTATAAGAACTCTACCAACACCATTAAGTTTAGCTTCAACAGCTTTTATAGCTTCAATTATTTCTGCATCTTCTAAATAAATATTTTTCTTTTCATTTGGAACTTTAGCATTAACTAATACTTGTGGTAATTCCTTCATTACTCCAGCTAACTCACTAAAAGTCTTACCACTTTCCTTAAGTATTGCTGCAAT
>NZ_SMUS01000017.1 GCF_004353185.1 Clostridium cuniculi
CGCTAGCTTTGTTCCGAAGAACTCCACTCGCTCGACTTGCATGTGTTAGGCACGCCGCCAGCGTTCGTCCTGAGCCAGGATCAAACTCTCACTAAAAAGTTTAATCATTTGCTCAAATTACTTTGAGATTTTAAAAGGTCCAAAATGAAATTTTCATTCATTTTGTAAGTTCGAATTACTAAATTAAAATTTAGATCCTCACTTATCTCAAAAGAATTGCTGGTTTACTTTAACTATATTCTGTTCAATTTTCAAAGACCATTTACTCTGTCGCACCGAAGCGACTTCCTTATCTTATCATTCCTACCGATTGATGTCAATAACTTTTTTTAAAGTTTTTTTCACTCAATCACATTAGAAATTTAACACGATAAAACCGAAGATTTTTCATAATACTTATTTGCTCATCGGCAACGAAACTTATCTTACCATCTATTTATTATATCAATATATATGTTTTTTTATTTATTTAAGTTTATATTCATTTTTCTTATACTTTCTATCTTTTTCTTAACTATTCTAATACTGACACACTAGGATAAGTTTTAATACTAATAAAAAGTTAAGGTTACGATTTTCAATGTTTTTTATATGTGATTACACTAATCTGCATTTCAAATCGTAACCCATTGCTAAAATAGCTACTCTTTTTTAATATCAACTATTTATCATACTATTAAAATATTCATTAATATCTGTTGGACCTTCTAGTATCTCTCTACCAATATACAGCATACCCTTTTCATTAGTCTTTATGCTCCATTTTACTAATAATATACATCCATTTAATATTTCAATAGCTGTTATACACCTTGGATGAACACAGCTTCCATCATTAAAATATGGTACTTCACCAACATCAGGAAACATAGGTCTATGAGTATGCCCTGCTATAACAATAACATTTTCTCTTGAAGCCCATTCACTTAACCTCTTGTCCACTTTATTTTTCTCTTTATAGCTTTTAGCTGCTCTAGTAGGATCCTTTACTCCAAAATTCTCTAATGGTTTCCATAAATACCTAACAAGAAATCTACTTAACTTCCACAAGCTATCATTTAGCAAATCGCCTTGATGTCCATGTAGTAAAAAAATCTTTTTTTGACTATTATTATATTTTAAGATTATTCCTTCATGAACATAAAAATCTTTAAAAACTGACTCATATCTTAATCCTTCTCTATCCAAGCATTTACATAAACACTTTTTAATAAATTTCTGGTTCTTTTTAATCATATCATGATTTCCATAAATCATATGAAATCTTCCAGAACAATATAATTTATTCAAAATCCAAAAAACATTATTATGAATTTCTGAAATATCCTTCATTCTTTTATTTTCCCAAAGTTCATCTCCATCACCTAATTCTATATAAGTATATCCCTTCTCATAATAATTCATCAATGCACTAAAATAAATATTTTGATTTTTTAGAAATGTGTCACTCCAATCACCAGTCCCTCTATGACAATCACTCATCAATACAATCTTTGATTCATTATTAAAAGATATTTCGTAAGCCTCTTCAAAAACTTTGGATATCCTTTTAAAGTGATTCATTTATAGTCGCCCCCAAATTATTTATATTATATTTCTATGAAATTCCTCTAAAAATGATTAAAAGACAGAAATTAATTTGCTATTAATTTCTGTCTTTTAATTAACTATCTTTATTAAATTTATATACATTGTATAAACTTAACATTAATTTCCATCTACCAATATTCATAATTTGTCTATATAGTAATGGTGATTGTTTCTTTACAGCATTAATCTTTTCATCATAATTTTTATATTGTTTAGTTATATTATTATAAACATTACATAAATATTCATTTTTTCTTTGCATGATATAGTTTAAAGATTTAATATTAGTATATGGTTGCTTTGTTTTTGGTTTATCAAAGAATATCTCTACACTATTGTCTTTTACTTTAATTTCTTCATTGTCATATCCAGCATAATTTAACCCTTGTATAAATGCATCTCTCATTTCTTCATTTATTAGAGTTATACTTATATCTGCTGATAACTCATCTGGTTCAGAAAATTCTCCAAGAATAAACCCTGTTAACCACCAATGTTTATCTTTTCTTTTGAAAATAACTTCTCCATTTTTCCTAACAACAATCTCAATATCTAAGAATTCTTCAGGACTTATTTTATCATAAAATACATTCTTACTATCCATTATTTCATTATATATAGTTTTTTCTGAAGCATATACTCCAACTTCAACGCCTGTACAAATCCCGTACTGTCCCTTCCAAAATTCAATAAGCCATCTCTTATTATTGTAGTCAAAATAAATAGGTTCACAATCAAATATCATACTTAATGGTGCAGAAAATTCATCATAAACTCTACAATAACCATAATCATGTTGCCATGCATCAATTATTGAATAAAAAATCCCCTGCTCATCATCATAATCAAAACCTGCTTGATTTATAGAGTCGTATACTACTGATTCTATATCTTTAATTGAATCAATATTATTTTTTAACTCTCCCCTTGAATCAATATCATTTTTTAATTGTAAGATTGTTTTTTTTAAATTTTCATCCTCATAAAAGTTATTAATAGAATATAGTGTTAATATTAACTTTAAAAGTTTATTATTTAAATTATCAACTTTCTCTAAAAAGCTATCATTTGTATCCACAAAACCCACCTCATATTGTTTATACTACATAATATTCAAAATGAGTTTTTATGTTAATATTTTTTTACTACAAATCTATTTAACTAACTCTTTTCTTAAAAATGAGTTTTTACCAACTTTAAATGGAACCTTAACCTTACACATCATTCCTGGATGTGGACAGCCTTCTATAGCTTCTCCATCTTCATTATAAAGTTCTTCAACAATAAAGCTTTCTCCAAACTCACCTGGAGTTAGTATTTCTACTTTATCTCCCTTTACAAATTTATTTCTTTGCTTGCATAATGCAATTTGACTTTCTTCATCATACTCATGTACTATAGCAACTACATCATACTCTCTAACATGATCATTTGTATGATAAATTATTGCATCACTTTTAGGCTCATTAAAGAAGAATCCAGTATTATACTCTCTATGACTAACCTTATACATTTCATCTCTTAAAACTTTAGGTAATTTATAATTTTCTGGATCTTCGTAATATAAATCTATTGCTTTTCTATAAGCATTAACAACTATGGCAACATAATATTCACTCTTATTTCTACCTTCAATTTTTAAAGATGAAACCCCAGCTTCTAAAAGTTCTGGTAAGTGCTCTATCATACATAAATCTTTTGAATTCATTATATATGTACCATGTTGATCTTCTTCAATAGGAAAATATTGATTAGGTCTTTTTTCTTCTACTAAAGAATACTTCCATCTACAAGATTGCGCACAAGCCCCTCTATTAGAATCTCTTCCTGTCATATAACTTGAAAGTAAACATCTTCCTGAATATGACATACACATAGCTCCATGAACAAAAACTTCTAATTCTAGCTCTTCTGGTATATGTTCTCTAATTTCTTTTATTTCCTTTAATGAACATTCTCTAGCTAAAACTACACGTTCTGCACCTAAATCATGCCACATATTACATCCTTCATAATTTACCGTATTAGCTTGTGTACTAATATGTATTGGTAAATTAGTATGCTTTTGAACAGTTCTAAAAACTCCAAGGTCTGATACTAAAACCGCATCAACTTTAGCTTCTTCAAGACTCTTTAAGAATTCTGGCAACTTTTCTATACCTTCATTCCTTGGCATTACATTTACTGTACAATATATCTTCTTTCCTAAACTGTGAGCTAATTCAGCTCCTTCCTTTATTTCCTCAAATGAAAAGTTTTGTGCTGCTGCTCTTAATGAAAAGGCTTCTCCTCCAAAATAAACTGCATCAGCTCCATATTGAAAAGCAATTTTTAATTTTTCAAGGCTTCCAGCAGGTGCTAAAAGTTCAGGCTTTTTATACTTTATTGACATTATATCTCATCCCTTTACTTAAGTTTTTACTTATAATATCATTTTTTATCTTAATAAACAATCTTTAAATATTACCTATCTAACTAAAAAAAATAGCATATCTACATATTTAAAAAAATCTAATTATTTTTATAGGCAAATTTATCTTAAAGTTATAATGTATCAAAACTTGATTTGGCTGAAAACTAAAAAAGAACCACTACTACTAAAATTTAAATACTTAGTGGTACTTATCATTTTCTAATATTTTTATTACAATAATACTAAGATATAAAAAGTTTGAGGTGTAGTTATGGAAAAGATAATGAGACCCGTATGGGCTGAAATAGATTTAGATATACTTGCAAATAATATGAAAAATATAAAAAAATTAGCCGGAAATAAAGAAGTTATGGCAGTTGTAAAAGCTGATGCATATGGACATGGTGCTTTAGATGTAGCTCCTTGCCTTTTAGAAAATGGTGCTTCAAGACTAGCTGTTGCAATGCTTACTGAAGCAATTGAACTTAGAAATAACAATATTACAGCCCCTATAATGATACTTGGATATACACCATCATATTTAGGAGAAGATTTAATTAATTATGATATAGAGCAAACAATTTATGATTTAGATTATGCAAAGGAATTATCTTCTTTAGCAATAAGCCTTAATAAAAAAGCAAAAGTTCACATAGCCTTAGATACTGGTATGGGTAGAATTGGCTTCCTTCCTAGTGATGAAAGTTTTAATGCTATTTGTGAAATTTGTGCTTTAGATGGTTTAGATGTTATTGGAATCTTTACTCACTTCTCTAGTTCTGATGAAGAAGATAAAGAGTATACTCAATATCAATTTAATCAAATTTATGATTTTATTAACAGACTAGAAAAACAAGGAATTAATATACCTTTAAAGCATGCATCTAATAGTGCTGCAATTATAGATTTGCCTAATACCTACTTAGATGCTGTAAGAGCTGGAATTATTCTTTATGGATATTACCCTTCAAATGAAGTTAAAAAGGAGAACTTATTAATTAAACCTGCCTTAACTTTAAAAGCTAAAATTGCTCATGTTAAAGAATTAGAAAGTGGAATGTATATTAGTTACAATAGAACTTTTAAAACATCTAGAAAAAGTAAAATTGCAACTATTCCTATTGGCTATGCAGATGGATATATTAGAACATTAAAACATGATGCTAAAGTTATTGTTAATGGGCAACTTGCTCCTATAGTAGGTAACATTTGTATGGATCAATTTATGATTGATGTTACTGACATAGATGATGTTAAATCTGGAGATGAGGTTATATTACTAGGTGAAAGTAATGGTATTAAATTTAATGCCGATGATCTTGCAAAATGTATGGATAGTATAAATTATGAAGTTCTTTGCTTATTAAAAAAGAGAGTTCCTAGAGCTTACATTAAAAATGGTGAAATAATTCATGTAAAAAATAATGTTTAATAATTAAATTAATATAAATATTACAAAACTGCTCATTATTTAAACAATGAGCAGTTTTATTTGTATTTTTTAATTATATTTTATCTAAATAGTCTTCATACCCTAAATCTTTCATTTTATCTTTAGGTATAAACTTTAATGCTGCTGAATTTATACAATATCTCAATCCACCTAACTCTTCAGGGCCGTCTGTAAATACATGACCTAAGTGAGAATTTCCTGATTTACTTCTTACTTCAGTTCTAAACATTCCATGACTAAAATCTTCTTTTTCTTTTACATATCCCTTATTTATAGGTTTAGAAAAAGCTGGCCATCCACAACCTGAATTAAATTTATCTTTTGATGAGAATAGTGGTTTTCCAGTAACTATATCTACATATATTCCCTCTTCAAAATGTGCATCATACTCATTGTTAAAAGGAGGTTCAGTTCCATTTTCTTGAGTAACTTTATATTGAAGGGGTGTTAATCTTTCTTTAAGTTCTTTTTTCTTCTCCTCTGATAATTCCCATGATTCTTCTATAAATTTCTTTCTTCCTGAACCAACATAATAAGCATTATATCTAAATGGATTTTTCTTATAATAATCTTGATGATATTCTTCTGCTGGATAAAACTCTTCCGCTTTTAATATCTTTACAGCTATAGGTTTATTAAATATACCGCTTTCATTTAAGTTTAATTTATATTCTTCAGCCACTTTCTTTTGTTCGTCATCTAGATAAAATACTGCTGTTTCATAACTTCTTCCTCTATCATTAAATTGTCCACCTTCATCAGTTGGGTCAATACTCATAAAGAATGCTTCTACTAATTCTATGTACTTTACAACACTTTCATCATATGTAATTTCTACTGCTTCATAGTGTCCAGTTTCTGTTCTGCATACTTGCTCATATGTAGGATTTGCTACATTTCCCCCTGTATAACCTACTACTACACTTTTTACTCCATCATATGAATCAAAAGGTTTTACCATACACCAAAAACATCCTCCAGCAAAAATAGCTTTCTTTAAATTATTCATTATTATTTCCTCCTATACATATTTAAAATGCTTTTTAATAAACTTAATCATATTATCTCTATTAGCTTCAAATTGAGCTACCCTATTAACATTGGCACCTGAAGGATGGGGAAATCCAATAAGAATTTGCTCTTCTTTTATAATTCCATTATCTTTTAAATTTATTAATACCTCTTCAACTGCTTTTCCTAAAGGTATTAATAATATTTCTCCTGGTTTTTCTAATTTTTTAAACTCATTTATAAAATTATCATATATATATTTCATTAAAAATTTGCTTTTAATTAACTTAGGTGTATGTCCAGTATAATTTTGTCCCTTAACAAAAACGGGATATGGTATTAAGGATATTGTATGTAATAAATAATCATCTTCATCAAATAATTGACTACAACTTTGTAAATTAAATATATTATTAAGTTCTATTCCATCTAACATAGAAATAATATTTTTTCTTAAACTTCCACTAAATCTAGCTGCAACTTTACATTTATATTGTATCTCTTCAATATTATCACTTACTTCTAATTCTTTTCTTGCTGTTGCTATAGCAGTACTCATTTGTTGAAATCCTGGAGTTATTCCAATAATAAATATTTTCGCCTTAGGATTTAAATATTCATTATGTGGAGCATAATATATTTCTATATTATTTTCTTTATCAATTAAAAACTTATCTATTAATAATTCTTCTTTTGTATACTTATTTTTTAGTGGCAATTCTTTAATTACTTCTTTATAATCATATAATGTTTTTTTCATATGCACCTCTTTATCTTAAATAATTAATATACTATATATTATATACAAATATTTAAGTAAAAATAGAAATAAACTACCCATTATTTTGAGTAGCTTATTTAATATATCTATTATTAACTTTATTTTTTACTTTCTATAATTTCTTTCATACTTTCTTTATCCATAGCTCCAACAACCTTATGAATTATTTCTCCATCCTCATTAATTATAAAAGTAGTTGGAAATCCTGATATATCGTATTTATAAACTAATTCTCCACCAAAATCCATAACTACAGGAAATGTATAATTATTTTCCGATAAAAAATTAGCTATTTCCTCCTCTGAACCTTCTCTTCCCAGGTTTGGAGCTGCCACTCCTAATATTATAATATTATCATTGTTTTTCCCATATTCATTATATATCTCTTCTATCTCTGGCATTTCTCCTCTACAAGGTGGACACCAAGTTGCCCAAAAATTTAGAAATATAGTTTTACCTTTATATTCACTTAATGTATGTCCATTTCCATACTGATCCTTCAATGTAAAATCTACTGCCATTTCCTCAGAACTTTTATTATCTTCTTTATCTATAATTTCATTTTTTTCTATATTATTATACTGTTTATTTTTATTAATATTTGTAACTCCATTAAAAAACATAACTAGTCCACTTATTATAAGAATAATTCCGCATATCTTTTTTATTATTCCCATATAGTTTTTCATTTTATCAATACTTTTAAATAGCTTATTATAAAATCCAGCTACTATTATAAACGGCAAAATGAATCCTATTGTGTACACAATTATTAATAAATTAGCTACCATTCCACTACTTGAACCTGAAGCCATAATAAGAACTGATGCAAGTATTGGCCCAATGCATGGTGTCCATCCAAAACTAAAAGTAAATCCTAATATAAATGCAGATAAAGAATTCATTTCTTTTACTTTTATGTTCATTCTTTTTTCTCTGCTTAATAATGTTGATTTAATTATATCTACGTAAAACAATCCCATAAATACTATGATTATTCCACCTATAACCATTATATAATCTTTATTTTCACTAAAAAATGAACTTAATATATTTACAGATGAACCTAATATAAAAAATGTAGTTGAAATTCCTAAAACAAATAATATAGTATTTTTAAATAATGCTGTTTTTACGAATTTATCTTCTCCATTCTTTAATACATCTACATTACTATTTGACAATATACTTAAATAAACTGGTAAAATTGGTAATATACACGGTGAAAAGAAAGATAATAATCCTTCTATAAATACTACCACTAAATTTAATTTCTGCACATTCTCATCTCCTTTTAATATCTGGTGTAATTGCTTGTACACTAATTTAATTTATTAAATATATGTATTTAAATTATTTCTTAATTAATATATATTAAAAAATCACCATTATTATACAATTATATACTAATGGTGATTTTATATTAATATCTATTTTTTGGCTTTTTTATAAAAAGTATTTTCTAAAGGCAGCTTAGTTCTAAAAACTCCATCTAACTTATAGTATGCTCCTTGAACTGCTGGTGCTGTTGGTATACAAGTTATTTCACCAACTCCCTTAGCTCCATATACTAATTCTGCATCATTTTTTTCAACTATAATACTTTCTATTTCTGGAACCATAGTTGCTCTAAACAATCCTAAGGTTCCAAATTTAGCAGTAGGAACTGACTCTTTCAATGGATAATCTTCAGTTAGTGCATATCCTAACCCCATAACAACTCCACCTTCAATTTGTCCTTCAACATTTATAGGATTAATTGCTTTTCCAACATCATGTGCAGCAATAACTTTTTCAACTTTTCCATCTTTATTTAAAATAACAACTTGAGTTGCAAATCCATAGGCAACGTGACTTACTGGATTTTTCTTATCACTTCCCATTTTATCAGTTTTTCCATAAAACTCTCCATAAAATTCCTTTCCATTAAGCTCAGAAAGTGTTTTTGTTTTAAGTGCTTCCTTTAATTTTAAAGCTGCAACTCTTGTAGCTTCTCCAGTAAATACCGTTTGTCTTGATGCAGTTGATGTTCCTGCATCTGGTGTTAACTTAGTATCTGGTTTCATCCATTTAACCTTACTTGAATCTAAATCTAAAGTTTCACATACTATTTGTGTCATAGTAGTTCCTACACCTTGTCCCATACATGCTGCTGAAGTTCTTATAATAATAGTTTCATCTTTAACCTCTAGAATAGTTCTACCTATATCAGGAAGCCCTACCCCTATACCAGCATTTTTAAATGCACATGCTATTCCTACAAATTCATTTTTTTCATATTCGTCCTTAACAGCTAATAAAGTCTCTTTTAAAGCCGTACCTGCATCTGCAATTTGTCCATTAGGTAACTCTTGTCCCGGTTCAATTGCATTTCTAAAACGTATCTCCCAAGGAGATATTCCAACAAGCTCCGCTAACTTATTTATATTAGCTTCAGTTGCAAATGCTGATTGTGTTACTCCAAATCCTCTAAATGCTCCTCCTGGAGGATTATTTGTATAAACTGCTATACCTTCAACTTCAGAATTTTGATAATTATATGGTCCTGCAGCATGAGTACATGCTCTTTGCAGTACTGGCCCTCCTAAAGATGCATAAGCTCCTGTATCTGCAATAATTTTAGCTTTCATAGCTGTTAACTTTCCATTTTCATCACAGGCAGTTGTAAACTCCATTTTCATCGCATGTCTTTTTGGGTGAACTTTTATACTTTCTGACCTTTTTAATGTCATTTTTACAGGTCTTCCAGTTAAAAAAGCAAGTAATGCAGTATGGTGTTGACAACTCATATCTTCTTTACCACCAAATCCACCACCAACATACTTAGATATTATTCTAACTTTACTATCTTCAACACCTAATAATGATGTAATTTCACGTAAATCATCATAAACTGATTGACTTCCAGTATAAACTATAAGCTCTTCATTTGTAGGCACTGCTAATGCACTTTCTGGCTCTAAAAAAGCATGCTCAGTAAATGGAACTGAATAAGTATTTGTTACAACATACTT
The DNA here is from genome assembly GCF_004353185.1 of Clostridium cuniculi. GTDB lineage: Bacteria > Bacillota > Clostridia > Clostridiales > Clostridiaceae > Clostridium > Clostridium cuniculi. The sequence continues at coordinate 10,263 of NZ_SMUS01000017.1, forward strand.
AGAATTTTTAATAGCCTCATCAACATTACCTCTTTTTAAAACTTCTCTTGTTAATATATTTCCACCCTTATGAAGTTCTGGTGCTCCATCTTTAAGAGAATCTTCTGGTGAAGTCATAGGAGTTAATTTATCATAATCTACCTTAATTAAACTAACCGCCTTTCTTGCTGTCTCTTCATCTTCTGCTACTACTAAAGCAATAGTATCTCCTACATATCTAGTTTCTTCTCCTATTGCAATTAAAGCTGGCCAATCCTTTTTCAAATGCCCACAAAATCTATTTCCTGGTACATCATCAGCAGTAACAACTTTAACTACTCCATCTAATTTTAAAGCTTCTGTATAATCAATATTTTTTATTAGTATTCTAGGAAATTCCGGTCTAAGTGCTACTCCATATAGCATCCCTTCAACCTTAAAATCATCACAATATCCATCTAATGCTAATACTTTATCTTCTGCATCAACTCTACCTAACGGATCTCCAACTAATCCTTTACATTTTACTAATGGCACTTCTTTATTCTCTCTTATAATATCAGCTGCTAGTAATACAGCTTCTTCAATTTTCTTATACCCTGTACATCTACATATATTTCCCATAAGTGCTTTTTTTACTTCATCTAAGGTTGGTGTTAATGTCTTTTTAAATAATCCAGTAGCACTTATAACCATTCCTGGTATGCAAAATCCACATTGAACAGCTCCAACCTTTGTAAATGAATAAGCAAAAGCTTTTTTATAATTCTCATCTAATCCTTCAACTGTAATAACTTCTTTACCTTTAACTTTCTCACCCTTTAATAAACAAGCTCTAGTAGCTTTTCCATCAACTAGAACCATACAAGCCCCACAAGCTCCTTCTCCACAACCATTTTTTACTGATATTAAATTTTCTTTATCTCTTAAAACCTTTATTAAAGACTCATTTTCTTCAATATTACATACTTTCCCATTAAGTAAAAAATCAACCATAACCCCTTATCTCCTCTCAATATTAATATGTACCACTAGATTAAATACAGTAAAAGTCTTTATTTTCTAAGGCTTCTGCTCTTAAAATTATGCATTTTAGATTCATTCCAGTAATAGAGAAAAATTAATGATATTACCTAAAGGAATATTATAACTAAGTTTCAGAATTTAATTTTTTTAATAAAAACTGTGTTAAATAAAGAGTTAAATCTCACTTAAGGGAGTGAAGTGACTTTTTAAGTTTTAACAGCTTCTATGAAAAAATATATAAATTCTTAACTTAAATTACACCATTCCTCGAGGTTATATCATTAATTTTTGTCATCACTGAATTTAAGCTTTAACAAAAAATTTATTTATATTGTATTTTTAATGCATTTTTTGGGCACCTAGTTACACATAGTCCACAACCAAAACATTTTTCAGTATCTATGCTTAGCTTGTCTGCTATTTCTATAGCATCATAAACACAACTTACTTTACATTGACCACATTTAATACATTTATCTAAATCTACAGTTGGTGGGATTGATGTTGTTCTAAAGTTTCTTTCAGCTGATTTTTTATGTGAAAGTCCTATTATTTCACTAACATCTTTATATCCATGATTATCTAAGAATTCATTTAATTCCTTAGCAATTTTTCCATATACTGTTGGTCCCTTTAATATAGCTTCAGTACATACTTGAACTGCACTAGCACCAGCCATTAACATTTCAGCTGCATCTTTACCTGATGTTACTCCTCCAACACCTATAATAGGAATTTTAACTGCTCTTGATGCATCATATATATTTCTTACTGCCAATGGTCTTATAGGTGATCCGGAAAGCCATCCATAACCTTTTTGACTTCCCATAATTGGATACCCAGTCTCAACATCAATTGCCATACAAGGTCCAAATGAATTTATCATAACTAATCCATCTGCTCCCGCTTCTTCTAAAGCCTTTGCTATTCCTTGAATATCTGTATGTGGGCTTAACTTCATGAATACAGGACAATCTAATGCTGCTTTTGCTGCTTTCATTGCATTTACTATTGGAGCAATATCTGTTCCAACATAATGTGTAGAAAGTTCAACAGCATCTGCATAAGGTTTAACTAAAGGTGCAACCTTTGAAATATCTTCTGCAGTATAACCCATACTTACAATCATAGGTACACCGGCTTCTTTAGCTCTCTTATACTCCTTTTCTATCCATTGTTCTTTTGGCAATTCTGACCATAGCTCTGTATTTAAAAATCCTGAATTAGTTTTTGCCATACAAGGTCTTGGTACATCTGCTGGAGCTTCTGATATAGTTTTTGTCACTATTCCACCTGCTCCTCCCTGTACCGCCTTTACACAAAGTTCACCATCTTTAGCTCCAGGTCCAGCTGCAGTAAAAATAGGATTGCTAAATTTCATTCCTAATATATCAATATTTAAATTTGCCATTCTCTTACTCCTCTCTATTTTATCCCCTGAATAATTAAACTAATAAATCTTAAAGCCTTTTCCATAACTTCTCAGCTACTTTTCGTGACTTTCTATAAATAAGTTCCTCATCAACATTAACTAATACTCTATCTTTCATTACAACTTTTCCATTAATAATAGTTGTATCCACACTTCTACCAGAAACACCAAATAAAATGTGTCCAAAATAATTATTTTTATCCATCGGAGTCATAGGATTATAGTCTACTATTATAATGTCTGCATATGCCCCCTCTTCTAACACTCCTAATGGATTTTTATAATATTTAGAAGCAATTTCTTTGTTATTGTGAAATGCCATTTTAGAAGTTTCCATAAAGCCAACATTAGAATCACATAAATTATGTTTGTGAATGATATTCTCAACTTTCATTGACTCAAATATATCACTTGTATATCCATCTGTTCCGATTCCAACTCTAATTCCCTTATCTATCATTTTAATGACAGGTGCTACTCCTACAGCATTTCCCATATTAGACTCAGGATTATTTACAACACTTGTATTAGTATCCTTTAATATATCTAACTCTGCATCATTAACATGAACACAATGCCCAGCAATAGTCTTATCTCCTAATATTCCATAATCCATTAATCTTTCAACAGTTCTTTTTCCACTATATCTTAAGCTATTCTTAAGATCTTCAATACCTTCTGATACATGAATATGATATCCAGCATCAATTCCATTCATAGCTTCTCTACACTTTTCTAAACTTTCATGACTTAAAGTAAATGATGCATGCATTCCAAACATTCCTTTAGTCATATCATCATCTTTTGTATTGGCATACTTTATAAAATCAATATTTTCATTGATTCCTTGCTTAAGTATCTTTTGTCCATCTCTATCAGAAACTTCATAGCAATAACAGCCTCTTATTCCTAATTCATCAGCAACATTTGATATTGCAAATAAACTTCCCTCTACTGACATAGGACTCGCATGGTGATCAAAAATAGTTGTTACACCATTTTTTATACTCTCAATTAAAGTTGTATAGGCACTATATCTTATATCTTCTAGTGAAAGTTTTTTATCAATTCTCCACCATACATTTTTTAAAATATCAATAAATGTTTCTGCCGGAGGATTTTTCAAATCTAATCCTCTAGCAAAAGCACTATATATATGATGATGAGTATTTATCATTCCTGGCATTATAAGCTTACCTTTAGCATCTATAAACTCATCATACTTATCCGCATATTTACATTTAATTTCTGAAGTTTCTCCAACTTCTTTGATAATATTCCCCTCTATAGCTATACATCCATTTTCTATGAAAGTATTACTATCATCATTAGTAATAACTCTTCCATTTCCAATTAAAATCATTCTCCCCACCTACTTTTTTGTATTTTTAACCTATAAATTAACTATATATTATAATTATGTTAAAAACCTAAAGTTCTAAATAACTAGTGGATTATTTATAGAAATTTTAATATTCACCTTCCCAAACAATTTCTCTATATTTATCTGGGTCAGTATCTCCTTCTGTGCTAAATAAAAGAACTTTTGAGTTTTCATCTAATGCTAATTTTTGCTTTAATTCAGAATATTCACTATTAGTCATTATTTCATATAGTAATCCTAAAGTCACGGCACCTGATTCTCCTGAAACTACCTTAGTATCACCTGGCATTGGGTTTCCTAGTATTCTCATTCCATTAGCAGCAATATGATCTGGAGCTGAAACAAACATACTTGAACAATTTTTTAGAACATCCCAGCCAATAATATTAGCCTCACCACAAGCTAACCCTGCCATAATAGTAGGCATATCACCATCTACAATTCTTAACTCTCCATCATTAGCTGCAGCTGACTTATAAATACAAGCTGCTTCACTAGCTTCTACAATAGTTGTTATAGGGCAATTATCCTTATATACAGATGCAAAGAATCCTTGAATTGCACCAGCTAAAGATCCAACTCCTGCTTGAATAAATATATGAGTAGGTCTTTCAACCCCAAAATCTTTAAGTTGATTTAATGCTTCTAATCCCATAGTTCCATAACCTTGCATTATCCAAGCTGGAATATCTTCGTAACCTTCCCAAGCTGTGTCTTGAATAACTACACCATTATGTTCATTTGCATACTTAGCTGCCAATCTAACAGCCTCATCGTAATTCATATCAGTTATTGATGCATCTGCTCCTTCTTTTCTTATATTTTCTAATCTTATTTGAGAAGAACCTTTTGGCATGTATACTACTGATTTTTGCTTTAACTTATTAGCAGTCCAAGCTACTCCTCTTCCATGATTTCCATCTGTAGCAGTTACAAATGTTATATCTCCAAGCTCTTTTCTTACTTCATCAGATATTAGCTTTTCATATGGTAATTCTGAAATGTCCTTACCTAATTTTTGAGCTAAATATTTTGCCATAGCAAAAGATCCACCTAGAACCTTAAATGCATTTAATCCAAATCTATAAGATTCATCTTTAATATATATTCCTCCAACACCTATTTTCTTACTTAAATTATCTAAATTAACTAATGGTGTCTCTTTATATTGTGGAAAACTGCTATGAAATTGTTTTGTTTTTTCAATTTCCTCTTTACTTAAAAAATTTAATCTATTTTCATCCTCTGTTTTTGGTAAAGTATTTTCTTTCCATTCTATTCTTTCTTTCATTTTGATCCTCTCTCCCTTTTAAGCTTTATTTATAACTCCAATATCTTCCTTATCCTTTTCTTCTATTTCAACTTTGACTTCGTTATTTTCTTCTTTAGGTAAAACTAAATTTAATATTATTGCAACTAATGCTGTTACAATGATTGATGATTTACCAAATATAGAAATTGCCCAAGCAGGGAATAATCCTAAAGAACCTTCAACTTGAACAATACCAGTTCCTAAGGCTATAGAAAGTCCAGCTATAGTTGTACTTCTAGCTGTTAACTTCGTAGATGCAATCATTTTGATTCCTGTCATTGTAATTGTTGCAAAAACAGTAACGGTAGCCCCTCCTAATACACATTGAGGTATACTTATCAACATAGATGAGAATTTAGGTACTAAACCAGCTACTATTATCACTATTGATGCAAATATGAAAACCCCTCTATTTATAACCTTATTCATAGTTACTATTCCTACATTTGAACTAAAAGTAGCAACTGGCATACAACCGAATAGAGCTCCTAACATACTTGATACTCCATTACCAATTATGCCTCCTGATATTTCTTCATCAGTTGCTTTTCTATTCATTGCTCCACTTGTAGTTGCTGATAAATCTCCAATAGCCTGTACTGAATTTACTATATGCATTACGACCATAGATATTATAGCCGTAGCATTAAAGCTTATTCCAAAGTGCAAAAATTTAGGCATTTGAAACCAACTAGCTGTACTTACATCAGTAAATGAAACCATTCCTAAAAATAATGAAATAATATATCCAGCCATTATTCCAAATAGTATAGAAGCTAATTTTAAAGTTCCCTTTGAAAAGAAATTCAAAAAAATTACAACTGATAATGTAATTATTGCAACTAACCAATTTAAAGGTGAACCAAATCCCTCATTCCCAACTCCTCCTGCCATATATTTAACTGCAGTAGAATATAAGGAAAGACCAATAGCAAAAATTACTGTTCCTGTTACTATTGGAGGAAAAAATTTAATTAGTTTTTTAGAGAATATTCCAAAAATTATAGAAACTAATGCACCACAAATTTGGGCTCCAAATATTGTAGCTATACTAAATTCACCTGCTATGGCCGTTAACGTCGGTACATAAGCAAAACTAACACCCATTATTACTGGTAATCTCGCTCCTATTTTTCTTCCAATTGAAAATATTTGAATTAACGTTGCAATTCCTGAAAAAACAAGTGATGATTGTACTAATAATATTTTATCACTAGCATCTAATCCTGCTGTCGACGCAACAATTATAGCTGGTGTTACACACCCTACAATCATAGCCACAACATGCTGTAATCCTAATGGTACAATTTCTTTGAAACTAAGCTTTCCAAAAAAGTTAAAAAGCTCTGATTTATTACTCTCTTCCATAACTCCTCCACAATCTAATTAAATACGTTTACATAAAATCTCTTTTGTAACACTTAGTATTTAACTCATAACTATTTATATATTTTTGTACCTGTTTTACCTTCTATTCCATCTTTGGCTTTTTCTAATAAAGTAATTAATGAATATCTACCTTCCTTAGAATCTGCAAACTCAATTCCAGCTTCTACCTTAGGCTTCATTGATCCTGGTGCAAAATGTCCTTCCTCAACATATTGTCTCATTTCTTTTGTGCTAACTTCACCAAGCCATTTTTCATTTTCTTTTCCGAAGTTTATAGCAACTTGTTCTACTGCAGTTAAAATTATAAAGCAATCTGCATCTATAGCTTTTGCTAATACACAACTAGCATAATCTTTATCTATTACAGCACCTACACCTTTTAAGTGATTTCCTTCACTAACTACAGGAATTCCACCACCACCGCAAGCTATAACTACTTGTCCGCTTTCTACTAAAGTTTTTATAGTCTCAACTTCAACTATTCCAATAGGCTTAGGTGATGCAACTACTCTTCTATATCCCCTTCCACTATCTTCTATTACCTTTTTTCCTTCTTTAATTATGCTATCAGCCTCTTCTTTAGTCATAAAAGATCCTATAGGTTTAGTTGGATTATCAAATGAACTATCATTTGGATCTACCTCAACTTGAGTTATTATTGTTGATACACCTTTATTTATGTTTCTATTTAATAATTCCTCTCTTATTGAGTTTTGTAAATCATAACCTATATATCCTTGACTCATTGCAACACATACAGACATAGGACATATTGAATATTTTTTATTTGTTTTATGAAACTCTGTCATTGCACTATTAATCATTCCTACTTGAGGACCATTTCCATGAGATATAATAACATCATTACCTTGTTCTATTAAATCAACTATAGCTTTTGCAGTTGACTTTACAGCTACCATTTGCTCTGATAGTGTATTACCTAAAGCATTTCCACCTAAAGCAATTACTATTTTTCTTTTCATTTCTACACCCCTTTTCTATAAATGTTTAGATATGGATTTTATCTAAGAGATAAGTGAATATATCTTCTCTTACCTCTTAGCTATCCTCTATTGATTCTTAATTCTTATTTATTCATTAAGTTATTATTTAGTTTGACGTTCTTTACCCTTTTCTTCAAGATTCTTTAGAGTTTCTTGTGGATTCTTAATCTTACTTAAGAAAATCATTGCTGCAATAACATATGGTTTAAAGCTAGCTTCCTTATATAATGATTTTCTATATCTATCAAATACAGATGCTTCTACTTCTCCTTCTTCACAACTTACTCCAGTTATATCAGCTGGTAAACAATGTAGATATATTGCTTTTCCATCCTTTGTTGTTTTCATTAACTCTTCAGTACATTCCCAATCTTTATAATTTGCATTTTGTGCTAATAATTCTTTTTCTAATTGATTAATTCCCTCAGTATCTCCTTTTGCATATAAGTCAGTACGTTTTTCCATAGCACTAAATGGAGCCCAGCTCTTTGGATATACTACATCAGCATCTTTAAATGCTTCTGCCATAGAATTTGTCTTTGTAAATGACCCACCTGACTCTTTTGCATTTTTCTTTGCTATTTCTTCTACTTCTTCCATTACTTCGTATCCTTCTGGATGAGCAAGTACAACATCCATTCCGAATCTAGTTAATAATCCTATTACCCCTTGAGGAACTGATAATGGCTTTCCATATGAAGGAGAGTATGCCCAAGTCATAGCTACTTTTTTACCTTTTAAATTTTCTATTCCACCAAATTCATTTATTAAATGTAAAGCATCTGCCATTACTTGAGTTGGGTGATCTATATCACATTGTAAGTTAACTAAAGTTGGAGTTTGTTCTAAACATCCTTCTTCATGTCCTTCTCTAACTGCACTTGACACTTCTCTCATATAAGTATTACCTTTTCCTATATACATGTCATCTCTAATTCCAATTATATCTGCCATAAATGAAATCATGTTTGCAGTTTCTCTTACTGTTTCACCATGGGCAATTTGAGATTTTCCTTCATCTAAGTCTTGAACTTCAAGTCCAAGTAAGTTACAAGCTGATGCAAAACTGAATCTAGTTCTAGTTGAATTATCTCTAAATAATGAAATTCCAAGACCACTATCAAAAATCTTTGGTGAAATATTATTTTTTCTTAATTCTCTCAAAGCTTCTGCAACTGTAAAAACAGCTTTTAATTCGTCTTCAGACTTCTCCCAAGTTAATAAGAAATCATTATTGTACATATCCTCAAATTTTAACCCATCTAACATTTCAACATATTTATCCATTAATCCCATTTTTATATCTCTCCCTTATCCTCATTATTTTAAAATATTACCTGTTTACAAATAATTTATATATATAATTTACCAAACAATTCCTTAATTCAAATTATATTTCATACTATTTAAAATTATTTATTTTTACAATAGATAGTTGGCATTGCAGCATATACTGCAGCACATCTTACTAAATCAGCTTTCCAAGTCTTTTCATTAGGAGCATGTGCTTCTTCTTCCTTTCCAGGTCCAAATCCTATACAAGGTATTCCAAATCTACCCATTATAGAAACTCCATTAGTTGAGAATGTCCATTTATCAACCTTTGGTTCTCCATACATTCCTCTATAAGCTTCAACCATAGCCTTAGTTGCTGGTGCATCCTCTGGTATTACCCAAGTTGGGAAATAGCAATCTGTTGGATATACAAGATCTGTATAGCTTGGTCTTTCATACTTATACATTGAAACTTCAGCGTTATATTTCTTTACAAATGGTAAATTTCTTACTTCTTCTAAAGCTGATTGATATGTTTCTCCATCAGTTAAACGTCTATCTAATGATATTGCACACATATCTGCAACTGCACAACGTGATGGTGAATTAAAGAATATTTCAGAAACAGTAACAGTTCCTTTTCCTAAGAATTCATCATAATGAAGATTATCATTTAATACTCTTACTTCTTGAAGTATATCTGCCATTTTATATATTGCATTATCTCCACGTTCAGGTGCAGAACCATGACAAGAAACTCCCTTAACTTCAACTCTTATTTCCATACGTCCACGTTGACCTCTGTAAATATTTCCATTAGTAGGTTCAGTAATTACTACAAATTCTGGTTTTACTTTATCCTCATTATATATATATTGCCAGCATAAACCATCACAATCTTCTTCTTGAACAGTTCCTGTTACTAATACAGTATATTTATCACTTAAAAGACCTAAATCTTTCATTATTTTTGCTCCATAAGTTGCTGATACAATTCCTCCAAGTTGGTCTGATGCACCACGTCCACCTATTTCTTCATCATTTTCATAACCTTTATATGGATCAAAGTTCCAATTGCTTAATTCTCCAAGTCCAACTGTATCAATATGAGCATCATATCCAATTAATGTTTCTCCATTTCCCATATATCCTAATATATTACCCATTCCATCAATCTCAACTTTATCAAAGCCTAACATTTCCATTTCTTGAGCAATTCTATTTATAACACCTTTTTCTCCACAGCTTTCTCCTGGTATTGCTATTAAGTCCCTCAAGAACTTAGTCATACTACTTTCATATTTTTCTGCTTGTCCCTTAATTAATTTAAAATCCATAATAACCTCCCATTATTTCAAACAAATTTTTGCTAAATGTTTACACTAATATCTATAGCAATAAACGTGCCAAAATATTTTTGAATTTAAGTATAAATTTTACTTTTTTTCAGAAAAATTCATTGTAAATAAAGAAAATTTTATAAATTTTCTTATTATTCTAACTTAAAACTTAGCTCAATTATCAAATTGAGAATAAATTCTCAATTTGATAATTGAGCTAAGTATAGTATTATGCCAATTTTCTATATTAAATCAATAAAAAATTATCATTTTGATATTTTTTTATTATTGTTCTAATCTTCTATATAAAGTTGCAATTCCAATTCCTAATTTTTTTGCAGCTAATTTTTTACCTTCAGTTGTATCTCCATATATTTCAATAGCTTTTTTTATATACTTTCTTTCAATATCCTTTAATGGAATTATCTCTTTTATATCATCATTTCCCTTTTCTTCTAATCCCATTTGCTCATGAAAACTTTCTATAAATGAATCTGGTAACATAGTTTCATTAATTATTCCTTTTTCATCGCATAAATTTACCATAAACTCAACTACATTTTCTAATTCTCTTATATTTCCATACCACTTATATTTTTTAAACATTTCTAAAACATTGTCTTCAATTAAATATACAGATTTATTGAATTCTATATTATATTTATCAATTAAGGAATTTAGTAGCAATTCTAAATCACCTTTTCTTTCTCTTAGAGGTGGAATTTCTATAGGTATAACATTTAATCTGTAATATAAATCCTCTCTAAACTTTCCTCTTCTAACTAATTCCTTTAAATCCTTATTAGTAGCTGCTATTACCCTTATATCTAATGAAATTAACTTATTTGATCCTATTCTTACTATTGTTTTTTCTTGTAATACTCTTAATAATTTTACTTGTAAATATAATGGCATATCTCCTATTTCATCTAAAAAAATAACTCCTTTATTTGCTAACTCAAACTTTCCTATTCTTCCATTAGAGTTTGCACCTGAAAAGGCACCTTTATCATAGCCAAAAAGCTCACTTTCTAATAAAGTTTCAGGTATTGCACCACAATTAATTGCAATAAATGGCTTATCCTTTCTATTACCTTCACAATGAATAGCTCTTGCAACTAATTCTTTTCCTGTCCCACTTTCCCCCGTGACTAAAACTGTTGAATTTGAATTACTAATCTTTCTTATTTTACTTTTTAAAATCATCATTTCTTTAGAATCACCTAAAATTGAAAATATGTTCGTCTTATTTATTCCATAAGTTAATGTTATTGCTTCTTCTTTTATCTTTTTTAACTTATTAAAAATTAATACACTATTATAATCTTCTAAGTTTGTAGAACTTGGTATTAATTTCCCTACAACCTCATATTTTTTCCCATCTATTTCAACATTATAAATTTGTGATTCTTGAAAATAATCATCTGTTAATTCTACTTTAATACTTTGACCTACTATATTAGTATTTAACCCTAGCTCCTTTATTCCCTTTAAATTAATACTACTTATAATATTATTATTTTTTATTACTATTACTCCATCATTTACTGAATTAATTATTTGCTTTAAAAATACTAAATTTTTTCTTTGTATCATTTCCTCATTTTGTTCAACAATTTTTGCGGCAATTAATTCTGACATATGTCCTATAAAGGCCATTATGCTTTCAAAATTTTCCATAAGCGCTTGTCTCTGTTTATCACTTGTACATACTAAACCTATAACTCCAAAAGTATCTTCTCCATAATAAATAGGATAACTTATTTCCATTTTCTCAAAACAATTATCCTTATCTATACACTTTTTGCACAACTTGTTTTTTCCTGGATTTTCTATAACTTGCATTTTCCTTGTTCTTAATGTTTCTGAATAAACCAAACCATTCTTTTTTATATTAACTCCAACTTTCTCCTCATAAAAACCAGTTCCAATAATTCTATTTAAATTTTCATCAACTATCTCAACATCTATTTTTAGTATGTTAGAAATAGCATTAGCATAAGATTGCAAGTATTCCTTTATATCATATAACCTTACTACTCTCATCATAACCTCCATATCTCATATTAAATCTCCCTTTCTTTAATTTTACCTTTTTAAACATAATTTGTAATTATATTTTTAATATATTTTTATTATTTTACTAATACTAAGTGTATTATTTTATTTATAAAGGAGTACTACTAATGGATAAAATGAAAAAAATTAATGACTTAACAAATGTTCAAATGGAGTCTTGTACAAAGTTTGCAAAAAAATCTAAAGAACCTAATGACGGCTACTTTATAGAGAAAGATCCCCATGATAGTTTTAGTTCTGAAGGAACTGTAAGGTATGGAGAAGAACAAGACGCAGATGACTTATAGTTAACTATTAAAAACTGTATAAAGTAAAAATAAAGGTATAAGAAAACTATTTAATAATTTTCTTATACCTTTTAATCTTTAATATTAAACTACTACTCTTAATAATTCTTCATTATAATCTGTTTTCTTTTTATCAGTTTCTAGCACATCTAAATAATTATCAGAATTAGTTACCATTACAGGAGTTACTGTTGAAAAACCAGCTTTATTTATTTCATTAATATCAAACTCTAATAATAATTGTCCTTTTTTAATCTTTTCACCTTGTTTTACTTTTGCATTAAAATATTTTCCTTCTAATTGAACTGTGTCCATACCAACATCTTTTAACTTAAATTTCTTAGATGCTGTAAATCCTAAGAATATTGGAAAAAAGCTAAATAAGCAATCACCAATAGCATTTAAAATTACATAAGTTGAATCAGTATCTACTAATATTAAATCTTTAATAACTATTATTTCATTTTTATTAGTAACCATTATTCCACTTATATTATGCTTTTTCATAAATTTATAAGCTTTATCTTTTTCCATTATAAATAAGGAAGTTGAAAGTATATCTCCATCTATAGATTCATCACTTACTATAGTAATTGACTTTAAGTCTGATTTAATAGGATATCCAGTTTTGGTATTTAATGCATGACAATACAATTCACCATTATATATAATTGATATTTATTTTCCTTTGCACCTATATAATAAAATAAGAGCTAAAAGTACTATATTTATACTATTAACTCTTACTGTTTTTCATTTTTATCCCTTTCTTTATAACTTTAATGGTACAAAGAATGTTTCATTTTCTATTTCACTTATAAACCCACCAATGTTATATACATTATTAAGGAGATTCATGTTTATTACCTCATTTGCATTTCCGCTTGCAATAGCTTTTCCTGATTTCATTACTACTACATTATGGCTATATTTTATTGCTTGATTAATATCATGTAATACCATAACAACAGTTAATTTACTTTCTTCATTTAACTCTTTAACAAGTTCTAATATCTCAACTTGATGATAGATATCTAAATATGTTGTAGGTTCATCTAAAAATAAAATTTCACTTTTTTGTGCTAATGCCATTGCTATAAATGCTCTTTGTCTTTCTCCTCCAGACATGCCCATGACAGCTTTATCTTTTAGATTTTCAAGACCTGTTCTTTTTATAGCCCATTCAATAATTTCATCATCACTTTCAGTATTTCCTTGGAAATACTTTTTATGAGGAATTCTGCCATAAGCCACCAATTCTTTAACAGTAATATCGCTAGGAACTGTATTTTGCTGATGAACTGTGGCGATTTCTCTTGCTAATTCTTTTTGTTTTAAAGATTTTATAGATTTTCCATTAATACTTATATCCCCAGAATTAGGTTTATTTAACCCTGCAAATAAACTTAATAACGTAGATTTACCACTACCGTTAGGGCCTAATATAGTTGTTATCTTTCCCTTTTCTATTTCCACATTTAGCTTAGTAATAAAGCTTTTATCTTTATCATAAGAGAAGTATAAATCTTTTGCCTTTATCATTATTTCAAGTCACTCCTTCTTAAAAGATATAAGAAAAATGGTGCTCCCAATATAGCAGTTACTACTCCTACTGGTATTTCATTAGGTCTCATAGCCATTCTTCCAACAGTATCGGCAAACAATACTAAGAATCCTCCTAATATTCCGCTACAAGGAATTAAATACTTATGATCTGATCCTATAATAATTCTACAAACATGCGGTACAACTAATCCAACAAAGGATATAATACCAGCAATTGCAGTTGATATACTTGCTAAAAATACAGCTACAGCAGTAACAATTATCATATATAAGTCAGAGTTAAATCCTAAACTTCTTGCATTTTTACTACCAAGAGCTAATATATTACATACTTTACTTAATAGTAATGCTGCAATTATTCCTATAACAGAATAAACTAATAGTATATTTACATTGCTCCAATTAACTGTTGCTAAACTTCCCATCATCCATTTTTGAATATTACTTGATCCAAGCCCTGCACTAACAGTAATCATAGATGAAAACCCACTTAATAATGCATTACATGCTGCACCTGCTAATACAATTCTTATTGGTGATAATCCATTTTTATATGCCATAAAATAAATAATTACACAGCATACTAGCCCTCCAAAGAATCCAAATATAGGTCTTAGATTAGTTACGCTCGGTATAAATACCATAAAGAAAACTGTAACTACACATGCTCCTGAAGATATACCCGTTATATATGGATCCGCTAGTGGATTCCTTATTACAGATTGTAATAAAACCCCTGCTATTGCTAAATTTGCTCCGACTAATACAGCTATTATAACTCTCGGCATTCTTAAATCTTTAATAATTCCTATATTACCCTCTGATTGTCCTGAAAATAATCCACTTATAAGCTCTTTAAATGTTATATTTACACTACCTAATTTTAATGAAACTAGTATAGTTGCTAATAATACTATTAAGGCTATTACTATAAATGATACTTTAAACTTTTTATCTGAAACTCTCATAATTATTCTCCACTACCATGAACTATGTCACTTAGTATCTCTAATCCTTCAATAACCTTAAGATTTGCACTCATCCCAAAATACTCACTATCTAAATAAATTACATTTCCCTCTTTTACAGCATTTATATTTTGCCATGCAGAATCACTTGCCATTTCCGCTTCTAATGCTGACTTTGTTTCTTCTGGTAAAGCATGTACCATAACTAAAATCTTTTCTGGATTAAGCATAGCTAAATCTTCTTTATTATAAGTTGTAAATGCTGTACTACTATCTTCAATTATATTTTTTCCACCAACAAGTTCAACTAAACTTCCAACATAAGATTTTGACGTTGCTATCATTGTTGATCCTGGTGCAGCAAATAAAACTAAAACTTCTGGATTTTCTAAACTCTCAGCTTTTTCTTTAACTTCTAATTCTTTTGCTTCTATTTGTTCTAATAAAGCCTTAGCTTCATCATTTTTATCAAATTTTTCTCCTAAAGTAGTTATTGCTTCTTTTAATCCATCTAAACTTTCTAAAGAAACAAATTCACTTGGAATATTATTCTCTGTAAATAAATTCATATAATCAGATCCTAAAGTATCTACTGATACTACCATTGTTGGATTTAATGATTTAATAATCTCTAAATCCGGGCTCATTGGATTCCCAACTTCAACCGCATCTTTAGTGCTTTCTGGTAATTCATAAGATGTACTTGGTACTCCTGAAACCTTAACACCTAATGCATCTAATATTTCTGTTACTGCAACAGATGTAGCAACTACTACCTCTTCACCACTACCTACTGCAACAGTTTTATCTTCACTACTTTCAGAACTACAACTTACTAATCCTAAAGTCATAATCCCTGCTGCTATCATAGATATAATTCTTTTATATTTCATAATATATAACCTTCCTACAACTTCTTTTCAATAATTTATTACTTCTTTTTTGCTTTTACAATAACTATTGCTCCAATTGCAACTATAGCAACAACCCCTGCTATAATTAAAGTAATATTATTATTATTTTTTTCATCTTCAGCTACTACTGCTAAAGTTTCTTCTTCTACTGAAACTTCTTCATCTTCTGCTGGGATTTCTTCAACTTCTTCTATTGCCTCTACTAAAGTTAAAGTTTCCATTTTAGGTATAACCTTAAACTCAACATCTCTTTCCATAGGACCAACATAAATAAGAGCATCCATGTCTGCATCTACTTTATCAACTTCAACCTTTAATTTAACAATACCTTCTTCACTATTTTCTTCTACTATTTCAACAGGTACCTCTTCTCCATTAACCTTCATTCTATAATTCTCCATATAGTCGCTACCTGAAAAACCAATAGTATAAATTATATGTTCTTTTGTAACTTCTACACTCATTGATGGTAATAGATAACTTCTTGACATAGCCATTCCAGTTTCTGATTCATGATAAACATCATTTTCAACTTCATATATTCCACTTGTTATATCACTTTCTGTTGCATATGTATTATTAGTTCCTAAAGTTAAGAATATTCCTAAAGCCATTACAGCTACTAAAATCCCTTTAAATTTATTTAATATCTTCATTTTCTATTCTCCTTAATTCTTAAACCTAAATTAGGAGGCAAATAAATAGATTTCCTATTTTATTTACCCCCTCATATGACTTTATTAGTACTTTATACTACTTTCTTTTCTTTGCTAAAACAGCTCCTGCAGATGTTAAAAGCATTCCTAAACCTGCAACTGCTCCTGAACCAATAGGTGCTCCTGTTTCTGGTAATGTGTCTACTGTATATTCTTTAATGAATGTTAAAGTATCTTCTAATAATGTAACACCAAATTCAACTTCTCTAGACATTGGTACTACATAAGTTTTAACCTTTATACTATCACTTAAACTTGAAACTGCAAATCTAACATTTGTTGTATCTCCACTTGTACTCTTAGTTACAGTAACTTTTTTACCATTTACATAAATCTCATGATTTTGCATGAATTCAGCTCCAGTGAAAGTTAAAGTAACATAGTATTTACCATCTATTTCTTCAACCTTTGAAGTAGAATTTAAATACTTTCTGGCCATTGATCTTCCAGTTTCACTCTCATGAGTTACACTATTTTGAATTGAGTATAACTTACCCTTTGTTACTTTAGTTTCATCTTCAGTAGTAGTTGTATTTTCATTGCTTGTACTACTATTGTTATTTGATCCAGATGTTGTTCCTCCTGTTGTACTTCCCGTTGTTCCTCCATTGTTAGTTGTTTCATCTGTAACTAATGTTAATGTGTCTTCTAATATATCAACACCGAATTCTACATTGCTTCCCATCATAGTAACATAAGCTGAAACTTTTATTGAATCTTCTAAGCTTCCAACAGCAAATCTTAAACTAACAATATCACCATTTACTGATTTAGTTGCATCTACTTTTGCTCCATTAACATATACTGTATGATTATTCATCATTGTTGATCCCATAGATGTAAATGTTAATGTAACATATTTCTTTCCATTTACTTCTTCAACTTTTAATGTTTCTTCTAAAGCCTTTCTTGCCATACTTAATCCAGTCTCACTATCATGAGTTACATTGTTTTTACCTGTATAAACCTTAGTTCCTTGTTCTTCAGTTGTTCCATTATTTGAACTACCGTTGCTTGAACCTTCATTTCCAGTATTTCCACTGTTATTTTCATTATCAGTGTTTCCACCGTTGTTCTCGTCACTTGGCTTGTTTGTTTCACCATTATTGCCTGAATCTTGAGAAGAATCATCTTCTGTATATTCAGTTAATTCTCCCGCATGCAATAAATCAATATCAACTGCATGAAGACCTCCCGGTGCAATAAACTCTGGAAGCATAGGATGATAATATGTTAAATTAATTTTTATTCTTGTATATAACACATCTATTGAGCTTATTTCAAAACTTATCGAACCATCTTCATTTTTCTTAAATTCAACTTCTTGTCCATCAATAGTTATTGAATTTGTTGTTCTTACAGTTTCTAATCCTAATTCATTATATTTCATAGTTACTGTAATTTTTCCATCTTTAACTGTTATAATAGAGTCAGTATCAATATACTGTCTTATACTGCTTTCTCCATCACCATTACTTTTTAAAGTTTTATTTGTTATCTTATACTTTCCATCAGCTAAAACACTTCCTTGATTTTCATTATCTTCTACTGAATCATCTATTGTTGGAATTGTACTAGTATCATTTGTTACAAAGAAAGATACCTCTTTCCCCATAGCTATTACAGTCATATCTACTTGTACTTTAGCATCAACAGATGGTACTTCAAAAGTAATTGATTTATTTGTTGTATCATTAACTCCGTTTAAATCAACTCCATCTAAACTTACTTTAATATCTTTCATCATAGGATATAACTCTTCATTAAATTGTAATGTCATAGTTATTTTATCTTCTTCAACACTAATAATAGTATCTTCTTTTAATGCGCTTCTAGCCATAGATTCACCTGTAGTGTTTCCTGCTTCAGCATATTCAGTTTCATTTTTAACTACATATGTTCCATTAACTAAACCATTTCCCTTGTTTTCCTCTTCACTACCTGAATTATCTATTGATGGACTAGCAATAGCATCAACTGTTGTAGCACCTACAGCTTGTACATTAGTTCCTAATACAATTGTTGATACCATTAAAGCAGCTAACATCTTACAAAGTTTCTTTCTTAACATATCTCTATTCCCCCTAGTGTATTTCTAAAATTTATTTATCTCTTTTAATTGACATATTAATAATTATCTTTCATAATTAATGATATTGATTCTCATTTACTCTTAAAATAATATCATATATTTTAATCATATGTTTTAACTATATTTGCAATTTTTTTAACAATATTTTTATATTTAATAAATTTAGAAGAATTTTTAATGGAAGGATGCTCAGATTAATGATTTCAAATATATTAACTAATTTCTTTAATTGCCTTGCTGTTCCAATACTAGTTTTAAATTATAAGTTTGAAACTATATTTACCTATAATCATGATTCCAAAATCGATGATTCATTTTATACTTCTAAAGCTATAGAAGAACTAAAAAAATCAGATTTTTCTTCAAACACCTTTTCATTTAATATAAATCATGATATATCCTTTACTTGCATTAGTTTTAATCATTATGACAATACTAAAATGTATCTATTAATGGGTCCTTATACTATTAATGAAGATTCTAATAATACTAATGTTATCAATACACTTACAGAAGAAGGTTTAGAAAGTATTATTAAATTACATTCTTATATTATCGATAATCATATTTGTAATAATAAATCAAATAAGATTAACTCTCCCTTTGTAAATCATGCTATTAAATATATTGAAAAAAACTATGCTCATGAAATTTCAATAGATGATATTTGCAAAGAATTAAACGTAAACAAATGTTATTTTTGTAGTGTATTTAAAAAAGAAGTTGGATCAACATTTATAAACTATTTAAATAACTATAAAATAGAAAAAAGTAAGGAACTTTTAAAAAATCCTAATATATCTTTACTTGATGTTTCACTTTCTGTAGGATATAACAATCAAAGTTATTTTAGTACAGTATTTAAAAAAATAACTTCAAAAACTCCGCTAGAATTTAGAGATGAATACATAAAAACCAAAAACTAAAAATAAAAAAACAACTGCCTTATGTAGACAGTTGTTTTTTAGTTTCTCATCTTTATTTCAAACTTATTATTTCTTTATTTTCAATTCCTATAAAGTCATCAATTTTTTCCTCTTTATAAAACCAATATGCAAATCCAAAGGTTAAACAAGTAACTATTGTAACTATTATTCCTCCCTCAGGTCCAAAAGCACCTCCATTTATTATATTATTAGTTACATTTTCTACTTTATATAATCCATTAACACTTATTCCGCTTACTTCAAATCCCCAAATATATCCTTGAAAATAATTCCATGTTATATGATATCCTATTGCCATCCATATATTTTTAGATTTCATAAACATGTATGCAAATAATACACCTAGTAAAAATAAATTAATAAATGCCAACACATCTATTCCTTCATTACCTAAATGTAAAGCTGCAAATATTAATGCTGGTCCAATTAATATTAGCCATTTATTTCTTGTTTGTTTTAATACAGACATAATGTATCCTCTAGATAGTATCTCCTCACCAAACCCAACAAATATAAAACCTATTAGCCCATATAATAAAGATATTGATACTTGTGGTTTGCTAATAGGATTTACTAATTTAACATCTCCTATAGCTATTATAATTACAGCTACTATACTCATTGTGATTGCTCCTAATACTAATCCTATAGCTAACTCCTTGTACCCCTTTTTAATAGACGTTATACCCATCTTATTAATTTTCTTCTTTTCAAACAATTTCCATATAATAATACAAGATATAATAAGTAAAATATTACTTATTGAAGTACTAATCTGAAAAATCAATTCATATTCTGCAGTAGACTCTAAGTTAAAATTAATTAAATAATCACCATTCCCTTTAATTAAAAGAACAATACCCATTATTATCCCTACTAACATAGATAGTCCAAACATCAAAGCATATGAAAGCAAAAATACTAAAAGTATCTTCCATCCACTTCTTACCTCATTATACTTATTTTTAAATATCATTTTTCCCCCTCCTTATCTTTATAATTAAATTTTATCATAACATTTTACTTTTTTTAACAAAAAAAATACTAATAAGATAATTTCTCTTATTAGTATTTCAATAATATATTATTCTTCAATTTTATGTCCTGTGTTTTCAATACAACTTCTTATTTCTTGCTCAGTTGCTGGCTTATTATAAATTACTTCAACACTTCCTCGTGCCATATCTACACAAACGTTATCTACACCATCTATTTTTTCAAGTGCATTTTTAATTTGTGTTTTCATATTTTCATTTGCGATACCATTTACCATATAATGTTCTCTTTCCATTAATACTACTCCTTTAAAAAAATTTATATAAATAGTATTATCAAAAAACATTACTATTATTATCAAAATTTTTTCTATTTCATACTCATTAACTCATTTCTTATTTCATTTAAATTATTAAAACTTTTATAAGAATTATTTAAAATCTTTTCATCCGCCTTTTTCAAGTCAACAACATGAATAGGAACCATGCCAGCGTTAAATGCAGCTTCTATTCCTGCACTTGAATCTTCAATTACAATGCATTGCTCTGGCTTTACCATTAACTTATCTGCAGCCTTTAAAAATATCTCCGGATTTGGTTTAGTTTCTCTTACCTCATCCCTACATACTACAACATCAAAAAAACTTTCGATATTAGCTTGCTTTAGTTGTTTAAATGCTCTTTTTGAAATAGCTGATGTGGCTAATGCGATTTTAAAATTATTTTCTTTTAAGTATTTTAAAATTTCATATACTCCTAACTTTAAAGGAACACCCTTTTCTATTTCTTTAGCTAAATTTTCATCTTTTTCCATATACATATCATCTATTTTCAAATCATTTCCGAAATGATTTAAAAATACTTTCTTAACATTTTCACGACCAGTTCCTAATACTGATGCATATATTTCTTTTGTCATTTTATAACCATACTTTTCAAAAACCTCTGACCATACCTTTAAATATATCATTTCAGTATCAAATATTACCCCATCCATATCAAATATTATAGCCTTTATTTTATCAATATCCAAAGTCATATAATTACTTCACCCTCTACTCACTGTTATAATCTAAAAATTTTAGATATAGTTTATTTCTAATAATTATATCATAATTTAAATCTATATTTTTTCACTATATTATTTCTAAATAATATTCCATTATCTAAATATCTAGTAAAAAACTCCACTAATAAATTTTTAGTGGAGCTTTTATTATATATATATATCTGATAACTCAGTTCTTGTTCTATATCTTATATTTCTTATTTCATCTATCATATTTATTTCACAAGAATGTTTTTCTTCAATATTATTACAAGTATCATTGTAATTTTCACTTGTTTTCTTAGGTAATCTAACTGTAAATTTTGTTCCCTTATTAATCTGAGATTCAACTATAATCTCACCATCATGTAGTTCTACTAAAGATTTCGCTATTGATAGCCCTATTCCACTACCTTCATTTTTTCTAGTTAAACTATTATCAACTTGCATAAAGTTTTCAAATATATTACATATATCCTCTTGTGATATACCTACTCCATTATCTTCAACAATAATATTTACATATTTATCTTCCGAATTAACAGTGACATAAATATTACCCTCATCCTTTGAAAACTTAATTGCATTTGATACCAAATTTAAAATAACTCTTTCAATCTTACTAACATCAATATTCATAATTACTTCTTCTTCATTTGTATCAAAAGTTAAATTTAAATTTTTCTTTTCTGCATATGGAATTATAGACATTACTAAATCTTCTGTTAAACTAACTAGATTGCTATTCTCTAAATTTAATTTTAAATCATTTAATTCAGCTTTTTCTACGTCTATTATATTGTTTATTAATCTCATTAATCTATAGCAATTATCTTTTACTACATTAATGGTATCATTATCTTTGTAATTTTCATAGCTCTTACTCTCCATAAGTTGAGCTGCACATAATATTACATTTATTGGCGTATTAAGTTCATGACTTATATTGGCTATAAAATGAGCTTTTAGCTTATTAGCTTCTTCTGCTTTATTCTTTGCATTTATTATCTCTTTTTCATACTTTCTTTTATAATATATATATTTTATTAATGCTAATATTAAAAGTATTAATGTGGCAAATATAATATTAAGTATTATAAATGATGTTTTATATTTTTTAATCATCTCTATTGGATTATTAAGTATCTGTGATCCTTTTGGCAAAGAATTAATTTTTATATTAAATTTTTTTAATATATCATAATCAAATATATATTCATTGGCATCTTCCCCATCAATATATAATTCCTTTTCATCTTTATTCTCTAATAATCCTAATACTATTTCAGCGGCTTTTTTCCCTTGATTAAAATGATTAATAACTTTACCTCCAATACTTCCGGTACCGATACCATATTTTAACACACTATATATTGGAATCGTTGGACTTATTTCTGATATTAATTTATTTATATCTGAAGTTTTTAACCATTCTCCATTTTTGAAATCATCAGGATATAGTGAAATTATAACACTATTATCTTTTAAATTTTTTATAGTCTCTTTAAATTCATCTATAGTTAATTTACTTGTGATTATGGCTTGAAAATTTAAGTTTGAATACTTATTAACAATATTCTCGTAAAACTCATCTCCAGAATCATTTAAAAAAATTATATTTTCTGTTTTAGGATGAAACTTTGTAATTAATTTTAAATTTTCTTCTATAGATTCTATTTCTCGCACTCCTGAAACTTTTTCATGCTTAAAAGCTTCTTCTAATAATTCTTCCTTTTGAATTCCTAAAAATGATATTGGAATATCTTGAAATATATCATTTCTATATTTCAAACAAAATTCTAGTGCTTCATCATCTCCCGCTATTATAGCATCATATCTTTTATAATTTTCAAAACTAGATTTTAATAAATTATAGAATTTTTCTTCATTCTCGATATTATAATATCCATTTAGATCCATATATTCAACTCTTAAATTAACATCATTATCAAATCCATTCTTTATTCCTTCAACTTGATCTTCAAAAGATATAAAATTTGAATTATATGAACCAATAAATAAGACATTTAATTTTTCTTCCTTATATTCTTTTGCATAAACAATATTATTACATAATGTAATATAAGTAATTATTAATACCATTATCAAAATACTTAATTTCCGTTGTACCCTTTTCATCTCTTATCTCCTGTTTAATAAATCTCCTTAACAGTATTATACTACCTTTTGTTCCATTTTTATACTTTTTCTCTCCTATTTTTCTCAACATTTTTCTCCATGCTTCAATCACACTTCATGATTTTCTCCAATATTTATATTTTACATTCTATATATACATCATATATTTTACTAGAATAAAATCTATAAATTATATTATCATTCCTACTAAAATATGAAGCTATTATAATGTATAGGAAAGCCTATAAACACTGTCTTTTAAATAACAAACTTATTATATACTATATTTTTGTAAATTTATATATTAAAAAGTTAAATATATATAATTTTATTTACAATTGTATTTTTGAATATTTTTTCACTATAATAACATTTTTTTCATTATTTCTTCTCGATTTCTCATTTAATACTTTTAGCTTCTATTATATTTGAAGTTTTTCTTATTTTCTCCTATTATTTACATTTAAATCCATTTATTTTTAAAAATAATGTAATAATATTTGTGATTAATTCTTTTTACATTATTTTCTATTTAATATAAAATATGTATATACAACACTTTTTATATTTCTTCTATTTTTTTATAGTAAGAAAGAAATTAAATAAAATTTTGATGAATAGGAGGGTAATTTAACCATATGAGTTGCTGGACTGTTTTAAAAATAACACCAACTAGAAATATTGATAAAATTAACGAGGCTTATGTTGAATTAAGTAATTCTATAGGCAAAAATAATAAAGATGCAGAAAAATTAGAGTTAGCATATAATAAAGCTCTATCTTTAGCTACTGCATCTATTGGAGATTTAAATATGACTGTATTGCATAATTCTAATTTTGATATTTTATCAGCTTTAATAAATTCATCAATAGATGATACAGCTATAGATTCAATAGATAAATTTATTGATAAATTAAATGAAATATATAATAATCCCAATCTTAGATTTTCTAGAGATTCATGGATTAATTTATTAACATTACCTATTTTAAATAACCCTTCTATTAGTGAAAACTTAGAAGTTGAACTTGTTAAATATATATACACACATAAATATATTCCTTCAAAGATTTATACTTTATTAAATTCTAGATTTAATTGGACGAATAGAGTTAGTGAATTAAAATCTAATCTTTCAAGTGAAATAGTTGATTTTATAATAAATGAAATAAATAATCCATTACCCTTAACTTATAATTATTTATCTGATATTAAGACAGAGCAATTAGATGAATATCTCTCTCTTAGGGAAAAAGCTTATTTATCACTTAATTCTAATAAAGAAGATACCGATAAAAGCTATTTATTTGATGCCTATGCTATATATACAAAAGATTTAGACTTATTAAAATTATTAGGAAGTTATTATCTTAATAAAGATGATAATCTTATGGCATTAAATTACTTTAGAGAAGCCATTAACATAAATCCTAATGATATGTTTTGTCTTTCAAATTTTGGGCATTTACTAACAAAAACTAACCAATATTCAAAAGCAATATATTACCTAGAAAAATATATAAAAAAATTAAAAAATACACTTGATTTAGATCGTATTATCGATTTAGCTCATTGTTATCACTACTCATATGATTTACAAAAAGCTAAAGACTTATATACATTATTAATTAAATTAAGACCTTGGGATATTTCAATAAAAGTTGAACTAGATACTATTAAAAGTAAACTCTCTAATGCTTCAGTATCTTTACCATTAACAATTCCAATTTATAAAAAATATCTTAATCCATATACTGAACCATTTATGAACAAACTAAAAGAAATTTATAATAACTTCTCACTTAGAATAAACGAGAAAAATTGGGAAGAATTATTTTCTTTACCTATAGCATCGAATGAAACCTTATTTTATTTAGTGGAGCAAAACATTATAGAATTTATAACTAATAATAAAAATATTCCTAAAAATATTTTTACATTTTTAAATACTAAATTTAATTGGAGCTCTAGACATGATGAGTTAATATCAATCTATCCAACCTTAAAAATTGATTATTTATTTGATAGGCTATATTTTAAAGAATCATTAAGTTATGACTCTTTAAAACATATTGATTCTAAATTCCTCGAAGAATATATAGATCTTCGTTCAATTGCTTGTGATTTAATTAATACTGGATCAACTGATGCAGAAGAGTATTTAAATAAAGCTTTGAAGTTGTACAATAAAGACTTTGAATTATATAAATTATTTGGTAAGTATTATTCAAATAATAAATCTTATCATGCTGCAATTAGAAATTTCAAACTAGTTCTTTCTATTAAAGATGATGATTATTACTCTATATGTAGTTTAGCTTTATTACTAACTAAAGTAGAAAATTATAAGGAAGCACTTTACTATTTAAATAAAAGTGTTAATACTACCGCTGGTAGTATGTTACTTGATAATGAAGATTTTCTAACTAAATATGCAACTAGTTTTTACTATACAAATGATTTAAAGAACGCCAAAAAATACTTTAAAAAATTAAATAAACTAAACTCAAATCTTACCTTTGTAAATCTTTATTTAAAAAATATAAATGATAGATTATCAGGTAAAAAGAAATCTTCTATTCCTATAGAAGCTATTAAAAATCCTAACTACTATAAATCTAGAACAAAAACTAAATTAATAGATATTATCTCAAAATTTAAACAAAATATCGGTATATCATATAGGTAAAGTTACTCCTATCTTTTGATATAGAAAAATAAGAGGAATTTATAAAAAAATAATTATTCCTCTTATTTTTATTATCATATTTTTCAAATTATAAAATATTTTCTATTTTATAATTATTTTTATAAACTTCTTCTTTCCTATCTGTATTATCATTTCTTCACTTAATATTAAATCTTCGATATTTCCTAATTTTTCTCCATTTACCTTAACTCCACCTTGAGCTACTAATCTTCTAAATTCATTTTTACTTTTGACTAATAAATTATTAGTTATTATTTCTGCTAAATCTAAATTATCCTTACTTACTTCAGCACACTTTATATCATCAGGTATCTCTTTCCTTTGAAAAATTAATTTAAATCTATCTTCGGCATCCTTTACTGCATCTTTCCCATGGTATAGTTCTACTATTTCTCTTCCTAACTGCATTTTTATATCTCTTGGATTAGCCCCATCTCTTAATAATTCTTTTATCTTTTCTACTTCATCCGGATGAATATCCGTTACTAATTCAAAATATTTAACTATTAACTCATCAGGAAGAGTCATTATTTTCTCAAACATAACCCTTGCATCTTCATCTATTCCAATATAATTCCCTAAACTTTTGCTCATTTTGTTAATACCATCTAATCCTTCAAGTAATGGCATCATTATAGTACATTGTGGCTCCTGTCCAAACTCTTTTTGAAGCATTCTTCCCATAAGTAAATTAAATCTTTGATCTGTTCCTCCAAGTTCAATATCTGCTTTTATTTCTACAGAATCAAATCCTTGCATTAAAGGATAAAAAAATTCATGAATGCTTATTGGCATTTGATTTTCGTATCTTTTTTTAAAATCATCTCTTTCAAGCATTCTTGCTACTGTCATCTTTGCTCCTAATCTTATTACATCTTCAAAGTTCATTTTTGAAAGCCATTCACTATTGAAATTAACTTTTGTTTTTTTCTTATCTAATACTTTAAATATTTGCTCTTCGTACGTTTTTGCATTTTCTAGAACCTGTTCAGTTGTTAATGCCTTTCTTGCTTTAGATTTTCCAGTAGGATCTCCTATCTTTCCAGTAAAATCTCCTATTATTATTACAATATTATGTCCTAAATCTTGAAGTTGCCTTAGCTTTCTCAAAACTACAGTATGCCCTAAATGAATGTCTGGAGCACTTGGATCAAGTCCTAATTTTACTGTTAATGGCTTATTCTTAGTTAACTTTTCCTTTAACTCATCTAAACCAATTATCTCATCTACACCTTTTGAAATTATCTTAATCTGTTCATCTATATTTATCATTTTTATTTCCTCCAATTATTTTTAGATTTTAAAACTAAAATTTTTATTAAGCATTTACTAGTTAATGTGCACTTTAATCAGTAATATCGCTTAATATATATATAAACTGCGCAATTTTATTCTTAATTAACTTTCTTATTTATTTCTGTTATATTACACATAAGTATTAACATTTTTAAATACAAAAAAGCCCTCATCCTATCCAATAGGACGAGAGCTATATACTCACGTGTTACCACCTAAATTTATCATTATTTCACAATAACAACCTCTTCAGGTACGCCAAAAAATTATCTTGGTTATACCCTAGCACTATAACGTGTGCGATACGACATCTGCCTACTAGTTGTTATCTTTCGGAGTGCTGCTCAGAGACGTATTCAAATTAACTTGTTTTGTTCCTTTCACCAACCGGAACCTCTCTGTAAAACTCTATTAATTTTACTCTTTCTCTTCAAAGCTTTAATTATTATATTTATATTATATTCCTTTCCAATTCCTTGTCAATACATTTGTTTTAATTACCTATTTTCATTAATAGATTTTTTAATTCCCTCTTTATAATTAATTACACATTCTTTGCAAATACAAGCTTTTCCTCTTAAGCTTTCAGGTATTTGTTCTCTCAACTCTTTAGGAACCTCAATTTTCTCACACCAGCAACTTCCATGTGATAATCCCCTCTCATATGCACAATTATTAGATCTTCCACAAATAGGGCAAATGCTTTTATTAATTTCCATTATATTCATCTTCCTTTTCAGCTTACTTTGTTTCTGCATCAAATATAACATATTACTTATTTTGATTACAAATATAATAATACATTTTAGTTTATAGGTAATACTATGGTAAACTTACTTCCCTTATTTAATTCACTCTCTAATTTAACATGTCCATCATGTAACTCTACAATATATTTAACTAACGTTAAACCTATTCCACTACTACTTACCTTAGTTGAATTAATATTTTTACCTTGTTCAAATCTCTTAAATATAAACTCTTGATCATCTTTTGATATTCCAAGACCATTATCTTCTATAGAAACACTAACATTGTTATCATTTGCTTTAATTAAAACCTTAATTTGTCCATTTTCTTCTGTAAACTTAACAGCATTTCCAATAAGGTTTATAATGCATCTCTGTATTTCATTAGGATCGCAGCATATTGGCAATTCTTCAACTTCTGGATCTATGATTAATTCAATCCCCTTACTATTAATATAATCACTCATATTCAACGCAGTTTCTTCCACTAAATATATTATATCTATATTTTTTTCTTTATTTATCTTATAAGTTCCTGATTCTATTTTAGAACTATCTATAATATCATTTATTATATCTAATAAACTTTTTGAACTTTTTCTTATTACATCCATATAATGTAATTGTCTCTCTTTAGTAACGTTTCCATTTTCTTTTAAGGAATCCAATAGTTGAAGCACTGATAAAATTATACTTATAGGTGTTCTTAACTCATGAGATAAATTAACAAAATAATCATTTTTAAATTTTTCATTTCTAATATTTCTCTCATAAAGTTTTTTATTTTCCTCTAATTGACGATTTATTTCTTTTGTTTGCTTATCTACTAATTTTTTTAGAAACTTTACACGATATACAATATTTAAAATTATCAATAAAGCAACTATTATAAAAATACAATATACTATATTAGATTTCCAAAATGGCTTTTTTATAACAAAGCTTACAGTTGATTCTTCTGTAAAACTTCCATCACTCTTAACCGCCTTAACTCTAAATGTATACTTACCTGGATTCAACATAGTATAAGTTGCATAACCACCTTTACTATCACTAATCCACTCTTTATTTACTCCATCCATTTTATACAAATAAGTTATTCTACCTATTCTAGTGTAATTAGGAAGAAAATATTGAATTGTTATATTATTTTCATCATGATTAAGCTCCATATTATCACCATCACTTATAAACAATTCCCTATTTATCAACAATGTATCTAGAACCACTTTATCTACTTTAGGAGTTATTTCTTCTATATTATTTGGATCAAATGAAACTACTCCTTCAGTAGTTCCAAATAATAAATGTCCCTCCTTAGTCTTATATGCTGCCCTTTTATTGAATTGATTTCCAGATACTCCATCTCTCTCCGTAAAATTTATAAATCTACTCTCATTAATAATAAATTTACTTAGTCCTTTATTTGTTCCTAACCATATGTTTTCATTATCATCTATAATTATACTATTTATATAATTACTTACTAAACCATCTTTATCATAATATTGAGTAAAAGTTTCTTTTTCAATATTAAATTTATTTAATCCTACTTCAGTTCCTATCCAAAGATTTCCTTTTCCATCTCCCTGAATACAATTTATAGAATCATAACTCAAAGAGTTTTCTCCTGAAGTTGATAAATAATTTTTAATTACACCTTCAGTTTTATGAAATTTTATTAATCCGCCTTCTTTTCCCCCAGCTAACCAAAGAATATTCTCATCAATTTCATCTTGAAAAATATCAAATATCTTATAGTTACTAATGCCTTTTTCATTAAAATTCTCTCTATAATTAACTACTTCATGAGTTTCTCTATCATATCTATATAGTCCTTCCTCCGTTGCTGACCATGAATACTTATAATCATTAACTATTTTAAAATTATCATTTAAAAAAAGATTTAGATTTATTTCTTCATAAGAATATGATATTATTTCTTTGGTATTTTTATTAATTATATTTATTCCTTTTTCTGTTGATACTATTATACTACCATCAACACCTTCTGCAATATAATTTATTGAATTGCTAAGTAACGAATTTTCATTATTCTTATCACAAATAAATCTTATCATTTTATTTTCTGATATATCAAATTGAACTAATCCATTTCCGTCTATTCCTATCCATAAATCATTATCACTATCTTGTAAAAATGCTCTTACACTATTTTCATATATATTATTCTGAAGTAATATATTATTTATTCTAGTACTAAATTGTTGTTTGGTATTTAATATACTAACTCCCTTATTTGTTCCTACCCATAGTACACCACTTCTATCTTCATATAAACAATTTATTGAGTTATTTATCAAGTAGTTTGATGCTTCTGTATAAATTTTTGTTTCATTGCTACTTACTATATATCTTATTAATCCAGTTCCTCTCGATAACCATACATCACCATTGCTATGACATAATATTTTTGTCATATCATCACTTAAATTTTCACAATCATATATATTGTAAATACCTACTTCATAATCTTTATTTATAATTTTAAATACAGATTCTTTCCCTAGAACCCACATATCTCCATAATTATCTTTATCTACACTATATATATATTCAATATTCTTATATTTATCTCTTCCATTCCTTATACTATAGGTTTTTAAATCTATAATAGATATACCATCCATAGTAGATACCCATAATTCACCTAATTCATTTTCATCTATATCTGTTATGTAATTATTAGTTATATTTGTATTAGTTTCATCTGAATAATACTTTATAAATTTATTATTTTTTTCATCATATCTGTTAAGACCATTTGTAGTTCCAACCCACATAACTCCATAACTATCTTTGTATATTGAAGTTATTACATAATTGGATAACATATCCTCATTCTGTTCTTCTGATTCTATTCTAATAACTTTATCTTCATCTCTGTTAATGATGTTTAATCCTGAATCGGTTCCAACCCATATATTTCCGCTATCATCTTCATTTATACTTGTAATACAAGGTGATGTAAGACTTTTTTCATTACCATATTGATAAGTGTATTGTACTACCATATTACCATTATACTGATTTAATCCGTCTTTAGTACCTATCCACATATCCCCTATTGAATCTTGATAAATATAAGTTATAAGGTCACTGGTTAATCCATCATTTGTGGATAAATTATTAAAATTTATTTTATCTAACTCAGCTACTGAGCTATTATAAAAGTTAACTTTAGTAGCATATGCTACCCCATCCCAACTTAATAAAATTGCAAATATAACCATAAATACTGCAATTTTTTTCCCCATCGTTTTTCCCATTTTCTAATTTTCACTCCCAAGTTTATAATTTATTCTCCTTAATCCCTTTAATTTTTACATGAAAATACAAATTATTAATTACTTTAATAATAATAACAAAAAAAACAAGACAACTAGCGTCTTGTTTCTAACATTTAACAAATTCTATTTTATATTAATTTTAAATTATTTTTATTATCTATATAACTAATTATATTTTTATCATAATTTTTATTAAGAATTTTAATACTATATATTTCATTTATCAATATAAGATTATATTCTTCACTATAACAATATAAGCATAGACCTTCCTTTCTTAAAACATATGAAATTGGAATTATAACTGATTTTCCTTTTCTTGTTTCTATCTCTATAAAACGTTTATTATCTAAAGCTTCATCGATTCCCTGGCAAATTTCACTTTTAGTATCAAACTTTTCTTCATATAAATCTACTATGAATCTTTCTTTAAGCTTCACTAAGATTTCAGAGCACTTGTCTTTCTCTACTATTCTAAATTTATCAATTAAAAATGACTGATCTATATTCTTACTTATACTTTCACCAATATATAGCGCAAAAATTAATGCTTCATAATCACTGTATCTTAACATTTGTCTTCTTATCACATAGTTTTCATCTATCTCCACACCCCCATTTTTTCCTCTATGAATTATTATAGGAATGCCTAATACCGATAGTTTATCTAAATCTCTTTTTATTGTCCTCGTAGATACATCATAAATTCTTGCAAGTTCACTAATTGTAACTTTACAACTGCTTCTCAAGAGATAAAACACAATATCTAATAATCTCATTAATCTTACCTTTCAAACTCTTAATTATACTATCTATAAACAGTAAATTTTTATTTATTATTTTTTAGCCACATAATAGCACAATATGTATGCATAGCTGCTCCTGTAACTAATATATCTTCATTAAATACTACCTTTTCATTATGCATTGGCTCACCATATAAAGAGTTTTCTTCTTTTGTACCTGCACCTAACATAAGATACACACTTGGAACTTCATATGAATAAGATGCAAAATCTTCTGATCCCATTCCCCCTGCTTCAAATAAACAAACAGATTTTTCTCCCACTAAATCCTTCACATAACCTGTAAGTTCATTAGCTAAATCAGTATTATTAGCTAATGGTGGAACAGATGATAATTCTATTAATTTAGCTTCTCCTCTAAACATCTTTCCAGTAGATTCAACTATATCTTTCATTCTACTAAATATAAATTCTCCAACCTCTTTATCTAAACTTCTTATAGTACCTTCCATAATAACCTCTTCAGGTATTATGTTTGGAGCTTCCCCACCTACGAATTTTCCTATTGTTACTACAGCTGGTTTTGTAGCTGATATTTCTCTTGCTATTATTTCTTGTAAAGATATGTATATATGCGCTGCTATATTAATTGGATCTACTCCTGTTTCAGGCATAGCCCCATGACATCCTCTTCCATTTACAACTATTCTAAATCTATTGCAGCCTGCTATACTAGTTCCTAAACCACATAATACAACATTTGAAGGGGTTCCAGAATGTACATGCATTGCCATTGCTGCATCAACCTTAGGATTTTCAAGCACTCCTGCTTCTAACATTTTTTTCGCTCCAGTAAATCCTTCTTCATCTGGTTGAAATACTAACTTAATAGTTCCTTCTATTTCATCTTGATTTTCTTTAAGTAATTTTGCTGCTCCTAAAAGCATTGCTGTATGCATATCATGTCCACAAGAGTGCATACAACCATTATTTGATTTAAAATCACATTCAGTAGCTTCTTCCATTGGTAGTGCATCCATATCAGCTCTTAATAAAAATGTTTTTCCTGGCTTACTTCCTTCAATTGTAGCAACTATACCACTTTCACATATTTCTTTTGGATCATATCCAAACTCTTTTAACTTCTCTATTACATAAGATTTTGTTTTAGGTAGTTCAGCCCCAACCTCAGGATTTTGATGAATAGTTCTTCTATAACTTACAATATCATCTTTTATTAATTTAGCTTGTTCCATAAACTTATTCATATCCATACCTCTTTTTAATTAACTTTAAATTTTATTTATTTTTATAAATTGATTTGCTTTTAATCTATATAGTATTCTCTAAATAAGACATATATAGTCCAGATTGTTTTTTATTTATAATATTTTTTTATCTTCATCAGTAATCTCTTTTATTACCATACAAGGATAACCTGCAGTATAAAATAATATTGTATCGTTACAAAGCTTCTGAAATTGCTTTTCCCAAATTCTTCTTTTATAATTAATATTTAAAGGATGTGAAAAGAATGATGGGATTTAATCAAAAAAAAATAGCCCTTATAAATGATGTAACAGGTTTTGGTAGATGTTCCATAGCCGTTTCATTACCTATTATTTCAGCACTTAAAGTTCAATGTTGTTTTATACCAACAGCTATACTTTCAAATCATACTGGATTTAATAACTTCTTTTTTGAAGATTATACTCCTAAAATGAAAGAGTATATAAATAATTGGGAAGTCCTTGGATTAAACTTTGATGGAATATGTACAGGTTTTTTAGGCTCTAAAGAACAAATTAAAATAGTGATAGAATTTTTAGAAAAATTTAAAACTGAAAATAACATAGTTTTAATAGATCCAGTCATGGGAGACTATGGCAAGCTTTATTCTACTTATACAGATGAAATGTGTAAAGAAATGCAAAACTTAATTAAATATGCTGATGTATTAACACCTAATCTTACTGAAGTTTGTAGATTATTAGATTTATCTTACCCTTCTGATACTCCAACCCATGAAGAGTTGTATTTATTATGTGAAAGATTATCTCTTCAAGGCCCAAGTAAAATAGTAATTACTGGCTTACAAAGACAAGGTGCAATAGAAAACTTTATTTTTGAAAGCAATAAACCCTATAAAATCATACAAGTTGAAAAAATAGGTGAAGACCGTTCTGGAACTGGTGATGTTTTCTCTTCTATTGTATCTGCTAGTCTTGTTAAGGGCGAAGACTTTGCAGATTCAGTAAGAAAAGCTACAGATTTCATTAGTAAATCATTAAAGTTTACTACTAATTTAAACTTACCTAGTAGCTATGGTGTTTGTTTTGAAGAATTCTTAACCGAATTAAAATAATATAAAAGGATGGGGTAATATGGTTGTTTTATATACTAGTGATAATGGGAATTTTATAAACTTAAAAAATATAACAATTGAAGAAATGAAATCTAAGGGCATAAAAAGAAATATATATGTAAATTTGACTAATCGTTGTCCATGTGCATGTACATTTTGCTTGAGACAAACTAAAAAAATGCTTGAATCTAATAGCCTATGGTTAGAAAAAGAACCAACTGTAAATGAAGTAATTAATGAGTTTGAATCTATTGACATTAATCTTTATGATGAAATTATATTCTGTGGATTTGGAGAACCAACTGAAAGATTAGATGCAATAATTGAAATTTCTAAATATATAAAAGAAAGAAACTCAAAAATTCCAATTAGAATTAATACTAATGGTTTAGGAGATTTAATTAATAAAAAAGACATAGCACCTTTACTAAATGGTTTAATTGATACCATTTCTATAAGCCTTAATGCACCAACAGCAGAAGAGTTTTATAAAATAACTAAAAATAAGTTTGGAATTGAATCTTATGATGCTATGAAGAAGTTTGCTGTATCATGTAAATCTTATATTCCTAATGTTGTATTCACAGTTGTAGATTGTATTGGTAAAGATGCTATTGAAGCAAGTCAAAAAATATGTGATGATTTAGGAATAACACTAAGAGTTAGATCTTTTGAATAAAATATAAATAAAAGCTATATCTAAATTTAAAATTTTATTTTAGATATAGCTTTTTAATTTACTCTTTTGATATATTTTCTTGATACTTTCTTAATTGTTCATTTATTTTACTATCAGACTTTTTATTAGATAAATCTATAAAGAAGTAAATAAATAAATATATTAATGTAAAAGCAACAATAAAAATAACTACATAAAATTCATTATTCCAATCTCCCCATTTAAAGAAAACTGCCCAACTTATTATAATACTAATTAGTATTATATATTGTATCCATATAAAGCTATTACTAGCTAATATCTTTATTTTATTACTTAAATAATCTAATATAGTTAATGCTATACTAAATAATATTGCTAATCCAACACATTGAAAAAAGGCTGGATAAAACAACTGATTAATTTGAGTAAATGAATTAAATATACCATATGTTATTGTTGTAACAGTAAACATAATACATAATTTATTAAAAAACAATATTATATTCTTCATTACTTACCAACCCCCAACTTTTCTTTAAATAAAACTACATTACTCCTTGATATAATTACACTTTCATTATTATCAAGATTAGCCTGCATCTTTCCATTAAATAAAGACTTTATGCTAACAATCTTTGATATATTTATTATCATTGATTTAGATGCTCTAAAAAAATATTTGGTTGGAAGTATTGTCTCTAAGACATATAGCTTATGGCTTAATTCATAAACCTTATTTTTAGTATAAGCAAAAACTTTATTATCTATTGTCTCAATATAATATATATCCATAGGATTTAATATATAAGATTGCTTATCTAAACTTCCCCATAGTCTATTATCAATAAGCTTATATTCATTTATAAAATCTAATATTTCTTTAGATATAGACTGACATTTAATTGTTATTTCAGTCTCTCCAAAGCCTTCTATCTCTTCTATGTTAATTTTCAACCTAAAACCTCATTTCAATTTATAAAAATACTAAAATTTCTTTCTATTCACCTAGTTTAATTTTAGGGTAATAATAAGATATTATTAATCCAACTATAGATAATATTTGAGCTAAATTATTCCATGGTGCTGAAATTATTAAACTTATAATTAATTGAATAGCAAATATAACTGCCCATAATAAAGTAATAACTATATTTATATCAGTAAATAATTTTGTTCTTGTCATACTATCTTTGTATGATTGTTTAGAATAATCTGATGTTATTGGCTTTTTTATTATTGCAGAAATAAAAAATGCTCCTATTAATATTATCTTAAGAATGTAACTACTGATTGCTTCAAATACTATTGGTGCGAATTTATATAATATTCCATAAAGAGCAAAAGATATAAATGTTAATCCTTCTAACATAGTAATTTCTTTAAATTGTTTCGGCTTTATAAATACTATAATCAAAGCTGTATATAAAGTTGCAAATAATGAAATTCCTATACCATCATTATAAAATCCACTTATAGCTCCACTTACTATCCATGGTATTAACGTTAGCACTAGCCAAAATATTGTATTAAGCTTTCTTCTCTTTACTATCGGTTCATCACCTAAAGAACTAGTATTAAAATATTTAGGTATATTCATAAATATATCAGCATCACCTAGTACACTTAATTTTCCATCAAACATAGCTCCTCTTCCATCTAACCCATTAAAAGCTATGTTATACCAAACTTTATATGATGTTTTTACTATTACATCTGATTTCTTATCTATTTTTTTATTTAATAATTTAGCTTTCCTATTTTTTATTTCAATATAATAAGTGTCTTTATCATCAAAAATAAACTCTAATAAATAATTCTCATGTTTTGATACAGTAGAATTATCAAAATTTGCTGTCATTCCAATCATAAATTGCTTCAATGGAATATCAGGATCACTCAAATCATTATTGTTAACTTTTATGTTATTTTTTATTTTACTATCTTCTTTTAATATTCTTTCAGCAGTTAAAATTCCACCAGTAATAGCACCCTCAAATCCTCCTCCCGGATTAGTCCAAGCTCCAGATAAAAATACATTTCTAAAATATGACTTATTCGAAAGTCTATTAAATCCACCTTGCCTTATATTTTGCTCCCATCCATATACAGCACCTTGAGTATTATTTGTATAACGTTTCATTGTATGTGGTGTGCCAAGCTCTAAAACCTTTATATGTCCCTTAACCTTTGGAAAGTTTTTATATACAATTTCTAATATTTCATTAGTAACCTCTTCTTTTTTTCTTTTATAATCTTCACTTTTATATTGTGGCCAATTTTTAATATGATCTCCAAAGACTACTACAAATACTCCCACATCTTTATTTAAATCTGGATCTAAAACATCATAACTAGTTAACCCTAAAATATTATCTGAGTAATTTCCCTTTAATATGTTTTTATAAGCATCTTCATAATTAACTCCATTGCTGATGAAATAATCTGCTTTTGTTATTCCAATCTCTGTTGTTTTGCAATCTAATCCTATATATAATTGTGATAAACTAATACCAACATCATTATTATCCAACTTTTTCTTATACTCAATAACATTTTCGTTATTATTATCCATTAAATTTATTAAGTGATTAGGATCACAAGCAAATATAAACTTCTCAGCATCATACTTATTTCCTCTTCTTGTATGTACTGCAGTTACATTATTACCTTCAATATCAATTTTTACAATCTCATTAGATAAATATACCTCACCACCATTTTTTTTAATCTCTTCTACAAAAGTATCTGAAAGTTTACCTGCTCCACCCTTTATATAGAATGTCCCCCCTATATGATAGGATATCCAAGCTAACATATAAAATAATGCATTTAATTTCTTTGGTGGCAATCCATAATATAGCCATAAAAAACTAAACTCTTCAATAAACCTATCATCATTTATAAAAGATTTTAAATAATCATATAAACTTATATCTTGCATTTTTTGATAAATAACAGGTGGCTTCCCTGACTCCATCTCTTCTTTCAAACTATATATCTCTTTAAACAATTTATATATTTTATCTTTATAAGCACTATATCTATTTATTAAATGATCACGATATTTTTCAAATGTATCTGGAACATCAATTTCACACCCATTACTGTATATTGTTCCTGTTTCCTTTTTCCTTAAAAACTCTACTTTATCAATCATATTGATATCCTTCATATGATTATGAAAAGCATTTCCAGGCAATAATCCACCTATCCCATGTAAAGATACATCAAATACATATAAGTTTCCATCCTTATCTTTTCTCTTAAAATTAGTTGCATATCCACCAGCCATAAAGTGCTTTTCAAATACTGCTACTTTTTTACCGTTTTGTGATAATTTTAAAGCTGAAGATAAACCTGCAAGTCCTCCACCTATGATAATTACATCATATTTCATTGAATCATCCTCCTTGAATATTGCTATGTACTATATTTACAACAAAATAAACTCATAAACAATATCTAAGAATGTATCTTGCATTTTATCAATTGTAAGTTGCATTTTTTTATTAGTGAAAATATACTTTTAAATTATACTATCTTCTATTTCTCTAATATTACTTATTCCAAGTATTTGGATTTGTAATATCTCCTATTTCATGATTAATAGTTTTATGATAAAGATTAATTTTTTCTGAAAGATATTGTGATGATTTTTGAAATTCTTTAATTTTCAAATCTATTATTTGCTTTTGTTCTTTAATAATCTCAAGGCGTTCCATAATATTACAATCACCTTCTAGGCATAAAATAACATATTGTTTAATTGCTTCTATAGACATTCCACATTTTCTTAAATGCTTAATTCCAATCAACCAATTAATAGACTCTTGATCAAATAAACGATTATTATGTTCATCTCTTTTTACTGATGGAACAAGCCCATTATCTGTATAATATCGAACTGCATGTGGTGTAATTTCTAATTTTTGAGAAACTTCTTTAACTGTTAACATAATTTTTTCCTCTCCTATTGACTTCGTGTTACACGAAGGTACTATACTTATTATACATCAAATAATACAAATTTTAACAAAGAAAGAAGGTAAATTATGAACAAAGTTAAATTAAATAACGGTATTGAAATGCCCATATTAGGTTATGGTGTTTATCAAATACCAGATTTTGAAGAATGTGAAAGATGTGTTTTAGATGCACTTGAAGTTGGATATCGTTCTATTGATACTGCACAAGCCTATGGCAATGAAGAAGCAGTAGGTAACGCTATTAAAAAGTCTAGTATACCAAGAGAAGAATTATTTATTACTACAAAAGTATGGATTTCAAATGCTGGTTATGAAAAGGCAAAGGCTTCAATTGAAGAATCTTTAAAAAAACTCCAATTAGACTACCTTGATTTAGTATTAGTGCATCAACCATTTGGTGATTATTATGGGACTTATCGTGCTATGGAAGAACTATATAAGGATGGTAAAATAAAAGCTATCGGTGTAAGCAACTTCTATCCTGATCGTTATATAGACTTGTATAATTTCGTTGAAATCAAACCAGCAATTAATCAAATTGAAACACATGTATTTAATCAACAAAAAAAGGCTCAAGAAATCTTAAAAAAATATGGAACACAAATTGAATCGTGGGGACCATTTGCTGAAGGAAAAAATGACTTATTTAAAAATAAAATATTAACTAAAATAGGATATAAATACAATAAGAGTGCTGCCCAAGTAGCCTTACGTTTCTTACTTCAAAAAGATATTGTTGTAATTCCTAAATCAACTCATAAAGAAAGAATGATTGAAAATTTCAATGTCTTTGATTTTCAATTAACTAATGAAGAAATAACAGAAATAGAAAAACTAGATACAAAGGAAAGTTTATTTTTCTCACATTATGATCCTGATACCGTTGAATGGTTCATGAGTATATTAAACTAGTTCTAGAAATAAAATAATATTAAAATGAAAACTAGAATATATCACATATTTTCTAGTTTTCATTTTAATTTATATACTTAATTTTATAACATAAAAAGTGCTGTTTATATTAAATAAGAAATATAAATTCTCTCGTTATTTAATATAACCTCTGCATCAACTTCATAAACTTCTTTTATAAGTTCTTTTGTTAATACTTCTTTTGGATTGCCATACTTAATAATTTCTCCATCTTTCAAAACATATATTTTATCACAATACATAGCTGCAATATTCAAGTCATGAATAGCTGCAATAACCTCAATATTTAAATTCTTAACTATTCTCATAAGTTGAAGTTGATATTTTATATCTAAATGATTCGTTGGCTCATCTAATATTAAACATTGTGGCTGTTGTGCCAAAGCTCTTGCAAGTATTACCCTTTGTTGTTCACCACCTGATAAACTTTGAAAACATCTATCCTTAAACTCCAACATCTCAACCTTTTTTAAAGCATCATTTACAATATCATAATCCTCTTTGTTGTCTCTTTCCATAAACTTTTTATGAGGAGATCTTCCCATTAAAACAATATCTTTAACAGTAAAATCAAAATTATAATTATTATGTTGAGATAATACAGCTAATCTTTTTGAACTTTCTTTTACTGTCATACCCTTTATATCTACTTTATCTAACAATATTGCTCCATCATTAGGCTTTAATACTCTATATATACATTTTAAAAAAGTTGATTTTCCACTTCCATTAGGTCCTATTATTCCTACAACTTCCTTATTATCTACCTCTATATTTATACCTTTTAATATATTGTTTTTTTCTAAAGTAATATTTATATTTTCAGCTTTTATATTCATTACTTATTACCACCAAACCCATAATTCTTTTTAATCATAAGCCATACAAATAATGGTGCTCCTATTATTGATATAACTATTCCAATAGGTATTTCTGTACCCTTTATCAAAATTCTAGAAATAACATCTGCCCATATTAAAATTATTGCTCCTAATAAAGCTGCTATTGGTATTATTTCCTTATGGTCAGTTCCAAAAATAATTCTAACTATATGAGGTATTATAAGACCAATAAATCCTATCATTCCTGATACATAAACTAATAGCCCTATTATAAGTGAAGTTATTAATAGATATATAATTCTAAACTTATGCAAATCTGTACCTAATGTAATTGATACTTCATCTCCTAATAACATTAAATTTAATATTCTATACTGAGTCGTAAAAAATATAA
This sequence comes from Clostridium cuniculi, assembly GCF_004353185.1. GTDB lineage: Bacteria > Bacillota > Clostridia > Clostridiales > Clostridiaceae > Clostridium > Clostridium cuniculi. The sequence continues at coordinate 52,149 of NZ_SMUS01000017.1, forward strand.
TTCCTAAAATAATAATAGGTAATATAAATGCTATTTCATTCCATTTTGCTCCAGCTAAACTGCCCATTAACCAAAAAGTTATTGTTTTTAACTTTTGTGAATCATCTGATATATAAACTAAAAAACTTGAAAAAGAACTACAAACAGAACTTAATGCCATTCCTGATAAAAGCAGCTTTATAGAGTTACTTCTTCCCCCTATATTAGATATCATTAATACTAATATAGAAACTCCAAAAGCTCCAATAAAGCCCATTATACCAAGTGAATTACTTCCAAATACACTTCCTATACCTAGCACTACAGCAAGTGTTGCTCCTAAAGATGCACCTGATGAAACTCCTAATATATAAGGATCAGCCAGTGGATTTTTAACTATTGCTTGCATTATAATTCCTACTACTGATAATCCTGCTCCAACAGCTATAGCTAATACTATTCTTGGCATTCTTATTAGCCAAACTACATCTGCTATAGCTCCTGATCCTATAGATGAATCTCCAATATTAAATAATTTATATAATATAACTTTATACACTTCCTTTATACTAATATCTACAGATCCCATGGTAACAGCAAAACCTATAGATAGAAAAAGTATAATTAGTAGTATGACAGAAGTCCCTATATATATAGGAACTCCTTTTAAAACTTTATTCTTCATTTCCATATAATCCATTTGCAAAAGTATTTATACCATCTATTGTTCTTATTCCACTAGAATACATCTCTCCTAAAGGTATAGCATAAACTCTTTTATTTTTAACTGCAGAAAGACTTGCAAAAGCTGGATTTTCTAATACCTTATTTACCTCTTCAACTGGAATATTTTCATCTCCCATGTCCATATAAGAAACAAAAATACAATCTGGATTTAGTTTAATTAAATCTTCTGCTCCTATATTTCCACCTTCAGGATTTAAAACCTCTGCTCCTAATTTTGTTACCATATCTCCAGCTAAAGTTTTGATACCATAGCTATATATTTCATCATCATAAAACTCTATTACCATAGCACTTTGCTTTTCTTCATTACTTACCTTTGAAGAAACTTCATTAACAGTTGATGTAATTTCATCTACTATAGCCTGAGCTTTATCCTCAACATTAAAAATCTTACCTAGGTTTAATATATCATTTATTTCATTCTCTATTGTTCTTTCTTCAGCTACTCCACTATTTAATGAAATATAAGTATTTACACCACTTTCATTCCAATAATCGATATCTCCTAATCTTTTATCATCAAATAAAGAATACCATCCTAATATAAAATCAGGTTTTTCCATTATTATTGTTTCTTTTGATGGAGTAAACTCTTCTAAATAATTCACCTTACTAAATGCTTCCTTATACTCATCTTTTACATCATGATCAAGGCCTGCAGCTGCAACTATTCTATTCTCTAGTCCTAATGCTAGCATAGTTTCAATTGAATTTTGATAAATAGCTACTACATTTTCTGGTGCCTTATCGAAAGTTATTTCAACAGGTTCTTTCGAATAATTATAAGTTGTTATAGTCACTGGGTAATGTGAGTCATTATTTTTTTGAGACTGTACACTTGAATCTACATCTCCTGACTCTTGATTGCTTGTCCCACAAGAAACAAGTCCTAAGATAAGCATTACGCTTAATAGAATTGTTGTTAGTTTTTTTAATTTTTTCATCTTTGTTCTCCCTTTATCTGTTTATATTTGTTTATTTCAATATAAAGATATAAGGATACTCTTACTTGTTTGATATTTAATTTTTATTAATATCACTCTTTTACCGAAGAGTATCGATATTATAATACTGGCAAGTCTCCTGACTTATAGATCATCACGTTATCTCTCCTTCTCAAGCATATATGCTCAATGGATTACTTTGAAATAACATTCCCTAAATACAGTAGCGGCACTGTGTAGGACTTTCACCTAACTTCCTTTTTAATAAAAATAGATATTTATATATGTCTATTTCTAACCAATATTATTTTATTATCGTTATATTTAATAACTAACTAAGTATATCTAAATATATTAAATTTGTCTATATTTAACTGTAAAATTATAGTATTTAAATACTATAATTTCACAACTTAATTTCAAATTCTATAATCTTAATATATAAATTTTTATTTTAGTTCTATTCTTTCTAAATCATAGGGAACAAATACTTGTCCATCATAAACAGATTTTGCTTCTTCACTATAAAGTCTTTTACGTTCTGGAAGCCTCTTGTCTTCTGTATGATATAAAACTAAATTTTCTACATTAAGCTCCTTTGCAAGTTTTCCTGATTCAATAGGTGTACTATGATTTTTTTCATAAGGCTTAAATATTTCTCTATCTGCATATAAGCAAAATGCTTCTGAAAGTAACCAATTGCAATTCTCAACATACTCTTTAGAAATCTCCTTATAAGGTTCATCACCAAGACAAACTAACTTCTTTTTATTTGGAAGGATTGCCTTAAATCCAAATTGTTTATCCTTAGTAGATTCTATATCAAAAAATTCTATATTCATTCCTATAACATCTATTTTATCTCCATGACATACCTCACAAATATTAATGCCATTACCAACAAACTTTAATAATTTTTTAGTTAACATCATATTACTTAAAGTATTTAATATGTTAACAACTTCATTATGCCCGTATATATTAAATTCACCTTCATATTTTCCTTCACTAATTAATGCAGCATATTTTCTTATTATCCATATTGCTCCAATTATATGATCTGTATGTCCATGTGTAACAAACATCCCTTTAATATTTTTATAATTAATTTCAGCCTTTTCTAATTGAGCTAATATTCCGTTTCCGCCACCTGCATCTACTAAGAAATACTCATTATTATTTCTTAGTGCAAAACAAGTGTTATAACATTTTGTTACCATTGCAGAACCTGTTCCTAACATAATTAATTCCATATTCATATTATGCACCTCTTTCTAGTAAAAATTTTCTTATGTCTATCTTACATAAATATTTAGTAAATAACAAAGTTAAATTTTCAACCTTATGTTAATTCTATAAAAATAAAATTTTTATTTACACAAAAATTCACCATATATTTATGGTGAATTTCTAATAATTTATACAGTTATTAAGTCTTCTATTTCTTCCATATTATTTGATGTTATAACTAATATATCTCCTGGATTAATTATTGTATTGCCATTAGGAACTAATACTTGTCCCCTTCTTTTTATCATAACTATAAGAACATCATCTGGAATAGCTGCATCCTTTATAGATTTATTAGTTAAACCGCTTTTTTCTTCAACAGAAACCTCTGTTAATGTTGTACTCTTATCTTCTTTATATTCATTAAAGTGTTTAAGTTTATTACCAGATAACACTAATATATCTCCTGGTAAAATTTCTGTAGACCCATTTGGTACAAATACATCCCCATTTCTCTTTATCATTACCACAAGAATATCTTCAGGTATGTTAGCATCCATTATTGTTTTATTCGCTATAATATTATGCTCATCAATTGTAAACTCTATTAACTTTGTACTCTTGTCTTCTTTATAATCATTAAAAGTCTTTAAAACAGACTCATCATTGTCTATTAAATCTAATTTTTTAGCTAATCTCGGAATAACTGTACCTTGTACAGCCACTGAGAATAATGCTATAAAAAATATTATATGAAAAATATCATTATTTATTGCCACTCCATATGTTTCGGCAAATATTGCAAAAACTATTGATGCGGCACCTCTTATCCCTACCCATGATATAAAAATTTCTTCTTTTATAGGTGTTTTAAACCAATATAAAATACTAAATATTGCAACTGGCCTTGCTACAAAAATCATAAATATTGATATTGATATTCCCTTAATCATTACTGATGGTATCTTTGATGGAAATGCCAATAATCCAAGTAAAAAGAATAACATGATTTGCATAATCCATGATATCCCATCAAAAAACTGAAATATACTTTTCTTATGTGGTATCTTTGCATTTCCTATTATAATACCTGTAATATAAACACTTAAATATCCATTTCCTAAAAAATATTCACTTAATGAATAAGCTAACACTGCTATAGCAGTTACAAAGATGGGATAAAATCCTTCTATTTCAAATTTAGCATGTCTTAATAAGTAAATAGATAATTTAGCTAAAACAACTGAAACTATTACTCCTACTATAACTTGCTTTAATATCATTGGGATTATATTACCATATCCCCCACCAGCCATTAATCCTAATATTATTACTGTAAGCATATATGCACATGGATCATTACTACCACTTTCTAACTCTAACATAGATGCAATTGACCCTCGTAAATTTAACCGTTGAGATCTTAATATTGCAAATACAGATGCTGCATCTGTAGAGCCAACAATTGACCCTATAAGTAATCCTTCTAATAACGTTGTTTTAAACACAAAAAAACAAAATAATCCTGTTAATATAGCTGTAAAAACAACTCCTAATGTTGACATAAAAACCGATTGTACTGCTACTGGTTTAGCCATACTCCAATTGGTACCAAATCCCCCATAAAACATTATAAATATCAATGCTATAGTACTTACTTTGCTAGCTAATTGATAGTCATTAAAATATATTCCAACAATCCCATCAGATCCAAATAACATTCCGAACACCATAAATATTAAAAGAATTGGTACACCAAACCTATATAATATCTTAGTAGAAGTTATACACATTAATAATACTAATGCACAAATAATCATTAATTTTATCATAGATTACCCCCTTTACAGAATTTTAATCAATACTCTCTCCCTTTATACTATTCATTTATTGCCCTATCTGAGTCTAAAAATATAAAAATTAACTTATTTTCTTAAATTGAATATACTATTTCTATAATAATTTAATTTGGAGTATTTTTATGAGTACAAATAGTTATAATGACTTCACAAATAATGATGAACTTCTAACCCCTCCTTATTCAGATTATGAATTCTCACCTCTTCCTTATGAATTACTAAATTCACGTTCTCAATTACCACCTGGCGGGAACTTTCCTGGTGGTAACTTTCCTGGTGGAAACCCTCCTGGAGGATTTCCTGGTTTGCCACCCTTTCCTAATTTACCTGGAAACAACTTTCCTGGTGGTTCACCTGGTCAAGCTAACATGCCAAAATCTCCTCCACCTAACTATACTCCTAGTAAAAAAGAAAAAGGCGTTCAAAGCCTTTCATCCTCTAAAGATACAAAAGCAGTTAGTCCTAATTCAATAAGATTTTGTCTTTTTAAATATACTTATATATGGGAAGTTAGCGGTAGAAACTATTGGACATTCTTAATTAATGTAGATAGACGCTCTGTTTCTGGTTTTAGGTGGCTCGGTTTTACTTGGGTTTATTTTGGATTAGATTTAAGAAGAATAGACTCATTTATATGTTATAGATCAGATAATACTTGTGAAAATTGCGAAAACTTAAGAGAGGATAATTTGCCATTAGAAAGTAGTAAGAAAGAATATTCTATAAATGGAACTAAAAATATTTATACTAAAACATTAACCTCTATAGATATTCCTGAAGTTAAAGAAGACTATATATCACAAACTATAGGATATATAAACGATGACACTATAGAATCAGAAATTCCTTGTTTAAAATATAGAAATACTAGCTGTAGAATCATTTTAGATATAAGTTATCCAGATTCTTATAACGAATCTTTAAAATCACAGATAAATGAAATTGCTAATAATGCAAGTATCGCTGCCATAGATACAATTACTTCACTTAGAAGTAGTGAATTCTATTTAAATCCTTTAGAAAAATTCAATGCTTCTGTTTCATTAATCCCAGAAGCACTAATTCAATTTTCTGTTAAATTTAATAGCTTATTAAATGAATTTAATTCATATCAAAGAAGCGATTTAGAAGTTAACTATTCAATAAAGGAAGAAAAAGTATCAACTAATTGGCAACCATATCCTTACTATCAACCTTTATCTTATTAAAAAAATAATAAAAATGGCTATTTTATCTCTGATGAAAGATAAAATAGCCCCATTTGCCCTCTATAATACTAAAACTAATATAGCCTCATAAAATCACTTGTAAAAATCTTTAAAATTAAATATTAACTAAACTTAAATCATATTTTCAAATATTTTATAAAAATTAAGTATACCATATCCTAGTTCTGGATTAGGATATGAGTCCTTTCCCCTCTTTGTAACTCCCCTAGTTAAAAAAGTCTTTATACTTTGAGAATACATATATGGATAATTTCCTTGTACTATTCCCCATTGGAATAATAAAACACAAGCTCCTGCCCCAATAGCAGCTGATAGACTAGTTCCATTTATTATTTGAGTAGAATTATTTAGCCCTACTGTCATTGTGTTAACTCCACCTGCAGCAAAATCTATTTTATTTATATATTCTTGCCTAAATGATAATCCTGAATAAGTCAATAAATTATTGTTATTTTGATTGTATGCCGCAACTGTAACAACAAAATTAGAATCTCCAGGAGTTGTTATTGTTCCATATGGATCACTTGGTGAAAATCTAGTATTAGGTAATGATAAACCATACTGCCATAGCCACGCATTGTATTTTGCCATTTCTCCGCTTCTTAACTTTAACTTTATCTGCCATATACCTGATGCTATATTTGCAAAATATATAGATATTAATTCATTACCAGCATATTCTTCCGGTAAAAAATAAGAGATTCTTGTCTGAGTTTTTTCAAAAATAAATTTATTATCTCGCTGCACATTAATTGCTGCTTGAATAAAACCTGTTTCTTCACCTGAAGGTGAAACTAAGTTTATATCTACAATACTTGGTAGGTCTATCCATATTTCTATTCCCATATACCTTTGATTTTCCTCAACAAATAAATTTATAGTTTCTTCCTTATTACTATTTCTTATAATACCAGATACATGCTCATCTCTATTTCCTTCATTTCCAGCCCCAGTTACAATTACAATCCCAACATTACTTGATATACTTTCTATATATCCATCAAATAGATTATTACCCTTATGATCTCCGTTATTACTACCTAAAGGCAGTAATACTACTACAGGTATTTTTTTATTTAATAAAACTTTTTTTAAATACTCTATAGCTGGGAAAATTGCCGTTAATTCAAAAATTGGAGTGTTTGTATTTAGCAATTTCTTAGTACGATTAGCTTCACTTAATTTAATTATTACAAATTCACACTTTGGTGCTATTCCCTTTATCTCTTTATTTTTTCCCGTTGCACCAACAATTCCTGCCATTCCTGTTCCATGCCCATTCAAATCTTTACTTGGAACTATATTATAAGGATTTTCTCCCAATTCATAAGCTTCTATAGCCTTATTTATTTCTTCATTTGTATAAAGAGAACCAAAAGGTACACCTTTTAATTCACTTTCATTTGATTGTATAGTTTGATCCCAAATACTAATTATTCTACTTTTTCCATTCTCATCTCTAAACTCATCATTTAAATAATCTATTCCAGTATCAATAATTCCTACAATAACTCCTTCTCCACTTAAATTTAAAGGAGTATTAATTCCAACTGTACTAACTTGTGCTGCATCAATTGCAGATATTTCTTGAAGTGTATATAACTGTGGCGGAATTATATAAATTATCTTAAAATCACCGATATCAAGATATTTTTCAAGTATTCCTCTTATATACTTTGTATCCTTATTACTTACTATTTGATCCTCTAGTTCTATAATATCTATTTTCAAAGATATTATTGCATAATTATTATTTACTTCTGTAATATATAATCCCTTATCATTTTTAGGTACCTTAGGAATATTACCGGAATATTGAACCATAATATGATTATAATCAGGACTATTAAAAATATACTCTGTATTTGTATTATTATTCAATTTATACCCCTCCATTAACCTGCTTAATCCAATGGATATCTTATAAATAAATTATTTATATAATACTCTATATATTTTTCCTTATATCTATGCCCTCCACCAATTACATTAAATGATTCTAATAAATCCAATTTTCCATACCCTATATCTTTATTAGGATATTCGTAGTTCTCCTCTCTTCTGGCTCCATATATTAAAAAACTTCTTAACTTTACTGAATATACACCTGGATCTTTTAAATTATTAATTTGCCATTGTATTAAAAGGCATATTGCACCAGCTACAATTGCTGTAGCTGCAGAACTACCACTTATAGGTATAATTTTATCATTATCTCCTGAAGTAGTTAAAATATTAACCCCATCTGCTGTTAAATCTGGATTTATAATTTCATTAGAATCCCATCCTTTTCCAGACGCAGCAACTATTGAGTTATTCATACTATTATAATAAGCAACAGTTGTAACTCTTTTCGCTGTAGAAGGTATGGTTAATGTAGTATCTTGATTCGAATTTAAAAATTTAGTATCCTCTGGTAATAAAGTTTTATCTGGTAACCAAATATCAAATCTTCCATTAGTAATATATTCTCCTCTTAAATTTATCTTCCATATTCCACCTTTAATATCTGTAAATGATAATAAAAATAGCTGATGCCCAGTAAAATTCTCAGGATTATAACCAGTAACTTTTAAATTTGTATTTAATAAATAAAAGTTTTTCTCATATGTTGAAAATATCTTTGGAACAAAGTATCCCATTTCCTCTCCTGATGGATCTATTACATTTAACGACATAATATCTGGCTTTTGAACCCATATATAGAATTCAAAATATTTCATACTTTTAGATATTACTAATTCTACTGTTCCCACATCTCCACTGTTCTTTACATAATTCATAGCATGCCCTTCTGAATCCCCAGAATTTCCAGTACCTGCTACAAAAATAACTCCTTCTTCATTGGCAAGGGAAGTTATAAATCTAGATGTAATGTTATATCCATCATGACTTCCATCTTGGCTACCTACTCCACAAAAAATTACTAATGGTCTATTAATTTCTTCAGCTGTCTTTCTCAAAAACTCTATTGCTGATAATATTTCAGCATTACTATATACAGGAACTTGTTTAAGATTGTTTTCTCTTAATCTTTTTTTATAATTAGGTGATTCTAATAGCTTTACAACCAAGAAGTCACAATCATGAGCAATCCCCTGCATTTGACCATTATATCCCCTAGCTCCAATTATCCCTGCCATCTTAGTACCATGATCAACTTCATCTTTACAATTAACTATGCTATAGGGATCTCCTCCTGATTTATATGTTTTTATTGCTTCATTAATTTCTTCATTATAATATACTGTTCCAAACTTAAAATCACTTTTCGCTTTCACTTGTACATTTTGATCCCATATTCTTAATATTCTTGATGTATCATCTTCTCTAATAAATTCTTGATTAAGATAATTTATTCCACTATCTATCATTCCCACTAATACACCTTTTCCTGTTAAATTTAAATATGGATTAATTTTAAGTTTATGTATATTATCAGCATTAGATGGATCTATCTCTTGCAATACATATATACTCTTAGCCTCAACAAAAATAATTGAAGGAACATCTAATCTTAATTTATTCAAGTTATTTGCTTCGACTGCAACTACTGCTAATGTATCTGTTATAGTTGTTCCACACGCATAATCAAGCTTATTTATTTGATCTTGAAATTCCCCTCTGTATTCTACAACATAATGTTCATAATTCTCATCTAAATATTTATTACAAACTTTATCTCCTTCCATAGATTTTCCTCCAATATATATATATTTATTAAATTTATATGATTATGCTATAATCTAAATGATATATTAGGAGGTGTTTTTTATGAAGGTATATAATACATTCATTTTTAAACCTAATTGCTCCATGCAAAGACTACATAAATATCAGCTATGCTTTGTTTGGAGCCTAAGCAGTTATTAAATTAGCTGATTCTTTTAGGTTCTGTAACACATAGCTTTTAGTATTCTTTGCTTTAAATTTAAATCTGATAGAAATGAGGTGTTATTATGACTGTTTTTATAAAAAAGCAACAATTTAATTATATAAAAAAGTGTTTATTTGATTTAAATAATGCTTTTAGAAACTGTGTAGATAGTAATATTATTGAAACTACAAAAGTTATTGCACAGGATAAAATATTAGCTTTCTTTGATAATTTATCGGAAGAAGAAAAAGAAATACTAAATATAAGTAAAATAAATGAACCATTACATATTGATATATACTTAAAAGATTTAAATCAGTATGTATATGGTATGCCTAATATAACCAAAAGTGAACTTACTAAAATATTTAAAAAGGAAAAGAAACTTAAAATTCCTGACTTAAATATAGAAGATTCAAAGCTTGTATATTTAGGCTGGATTGATGAATCAACAAAGAAACTTCTTATTACTTATAATATGGATGGAAAACTTTTAGGAATGGCTTGTAGACTTACCTCTCCTAAGCCAAAGAATTCTAATGTATGTACCCTGTGTAATCATATTGGCTCTGAAAATGAAGTTGCATTTGTTTCACCTATTTGCAAACCAAGGAGTGAAGATGATTATAAATCACTAGGCTTTCATATATGTTTAAATAGCGCTGAATGTAATGATAGAATTACTTCTACTGAAAAGCTTGAGGAGCTATTAAAAACTGTTAATAGAATAAAGTAATATTATAAAAATTTAAACATATATTATGTATTAAATCTATTAAATACTACAATACTATATCAAAACTTACTTTGATATAGTATTGTAAAATTATATATTACTAGCTTCCTTTAAATCATTTCTTCAAATATTTTATAAAAATTTATTATTCCATATCCCCATTGAGGATTAGGATATATAGCTTTTCTCCTTTTATTAACTCCTCGCCTTAAAAATGTTTTTATACTTTGAGAATACATATATGGATAATTTCCTTGTACTATTCCCCATTGAAAAAGCAAAACACAAGCTCCTGCTCCAATAGCTGCTGCTAAACTTGTACCATTTATGACTTGAGTAGAATTATTTAATCCAACTGTAATTGTATTAACTCCTCCCGCTGATAAATCAATTTTATTAATATTTTCTTCTCTAAATGATACTCCAGAATAAGATAATGAATTATTATTATTTTGATTATAAGCAGCTACGGTAACAACAAAATCTGAATCTCCAGGAATTGTTACTGTACCATATTGATCACTTGGTAAAAATCGTGTTCCTGGAAGTGTTATTCCACTTTGCCATAGCCAAGCATTATATCTAGCCCTTTCTCCACTTCTTAACCTGAGTTTTATCTGCCATATACCCGGTGTTATATCACCAAAATATACTGATATCAATTCTTCACCTGTATATTCTTCAGGTAAATAATAACTTATTCTTGTTTGAGTTTTCTCAAAAATAAATGTATTTGTTTTTTGTACATTAACTGCTCCTCGAATAAATCCTGTTTCTTCCCCAGATGGCGATATTAAGTTGATATCGATTATACTAGGTAAATCCACCCATATTTCTACAGACATATATCCTTGGTTCTCTTGAACTAACAAATCAATAACTTCAATATTTTCCTTATCTATAATCATTCCCGATACATGTCCATCTTTATCTGCTTCATTTCCCGATCCAGTAACTATTACAATACCAACATTATTAGATACGCTTTCTATAAAGCTATCAAATATATTATCACCTTTATGATTTCCATTATTACTTCCTAACGGAAGTAATACAACTAATGGCTTCTTTTCTTTAAATAAAACTTTTTTAAAATATTCTATTGCAGCAAAAATAGTTGGTAATGCAAATATAGGAATTTCTAAATTTAAAAATTTTTTTGTATAAGCTGATTCACTTAACTTCACTATAACAAATTCACATTCTGGTGCTATCCCCTTAATATCTTTATTTTTCCCTAGGGCCCCAACAATTCCAGCCATACCAGTTCCATGTCCATTAGTATCCTTACTTGGTACAATATCATATGGATTTCCTCCAGCTTCATAAACTTCTATAGCTTTATTTATTTCTTCTCTAGTATAAAGACTTCCAAATGGTATAATATCACTTTCATTATTACCCTTTATAGTCTGATCCCATATAGAAATTATTCTACTTTTTCCATTTTTATCTCTAAATTCTTCACTTAAATAATCTATACCTGTATCAATTATTCCAACAACTACTCCATTTCCATTTAAATTTAAAGGTACATTAGCTTGCAGTAGATTTACTTGGGCTGCATCAATTGCTGATATTTCTTGTAATGTATAAAGTTGAGGTGGTACTACATGTATAATATTAAACTTATTACTATCAACATAAGCTTCAACTATTTTTCTAATATGATTAATATCTTGAAAACTACCAAGTTGATCACTTTTAATAATAACGTCTACAACAATAGAAACAATTGCATATTCACTATTTAATAATGTTATATATACACCTTCAGCTTCTTTTATATTACCATCAATTTCACCTGAATATTCAATAATAGTATGAATGTAATTAGGACTAGTAAAAATATACTCAGAATTTTTACCTTGTTTATTTTCCATCTCTTATCACCTTCCACTATACATAAATTTAATCAATAGGGCATCTTATAAATAAATTATTTACATGATACTCTTTATATTTTTTATCCTTTCTATACTCTCCACCTAACACATTAAATACTTCTAATAAATCTAATTTTCCATAGCCTATATCTTCATTTGGATAATTATATACCATATCTCTTTTAGCACTATATATTAATGAACTTCTTAATTTAGTAGAGTAAATTCCTACATTTTTAATATCTTTTATCATCCATTGAACTAAAAGACAAGTTGCTCCAGTTACAATAGCTGTAGCTACTGAACTTCCACTTACTGATACAATCTTATTATCATTTCCCGATGTAGTAAGAACATTTACCCCATTTGCTGCTATATCCGGATTAATTAATTAATTTGTATTAAATCCTTTTCCTGAAGATGATAATAGGGAATTATTTATACTATTATAATAAGCAACTGTTGTAACTTTTCTAGCTGTAGATGGTATAGTTAATGTATTATAGGGATTAGGATTTAAAAATTTTGTTCCTTCTGGTAATAAATTCTTATCAGGTAGCCATATATCATATCTTCCACTACTTATATATTCTCCTCTTAATTTCAATTTCCAAATTCCACTTTTAATGTCAGTAAAACTTAAAAAAAAGACTTGATGCCCAGTAAAATTCTCTGGATTATAACATGTAACTTCAAGGTGAGTATTGGTTAAATAAAAATCCTTATTCTCTATAGAATATATTTTAGATTCAAAAAACCCCATCTCTTCACCTGATGGAGCAATCACATTTAATGACATTTTATCTGGTTTTTTTATCCAAATATAAAATTCTAATCTTTTCATATTTTTTGATATTCTTAATTCAATAGTATTAATCTCACCAATATTTTGGATATAATTAGTTGCATGACCTTCTGAATCAGCTGAATTTCCAGTACCAGCTATAAAAATTATACCTTCTCTATTTGCAATGCTAGTTATAAATCTTGCAGTAATATTATATCCATCATGACTTCCATCTTGACTGCCAACTCCACAATATATTACTAAGGGTCTCTTTAGCTCTTTTGCAGTTCTTCTTAAAAATTCAATAGCAGCTAAAACTTCTGAATTATCATATACCGGAAATGGGGTAAGATTATTTTCTCTCAATACTTTCTTATAATTTTGCGATTGTAATAACTTTACAACTACGAAATCACAATCATTAGCTATTCCTTGCATTTTTCCATTATAACCTCTTGCACCAATTATTCCTGCCATTTTTGTTCCATGGTCTAGTTCATCTTTGCTTGGCACAATACTATATGGGTCACCACCACCTCTATATACATTAATTGCTTCATTTATCTTCTCATTAGAATATATTGCTCCAAATTTAAACTCACTTACTTCATCAGCCTGTATAGTCTGGTCCCATATTTTAACAATTCTAGATGTATCATCTTCTCTTATAAATTCTTGATTAAGATAATTTATTCCACTATCTATCATTCCAACTAATACACCTCTACCACTCAAATTTAAATATGGATTCATTTTAACTTTTTGTATATTATCTACACTTGAAGGATCTATATCTTGCAAAACATATACACTTCTTGTTTCTATGAAAATAATTGCTGGCACATCTCTTCTTAACCTGTCAATATCCTTTGATTGAATAGCTACTATACCTAAAGTATCAGTAACTGAAACTCCCCAAGCATAATCAACTTTATTTATTTGTTCTTCAAAGTTTCCTCTATACTCTACTACATAATGAATATAATCCTCATTTAAATATTGCCCTATCTCCACTAAATTTCCTCCAGACATTACTCTCTTAATTTATATGCTACTTTAAGAAGTCTTTAGAATATTTTTATATAATCCCCAACATAGAAATATACCAAATTTACTTGTTAATCCAATATAATAAAACATTAAAATAGACTGACCAAATATCATAATATTTGGTCAGTCTATAATTAATTCGAAATATCTTGAACATTTTCATAATAATTTTAATCGAAACTTAATTCTTGTACCTCATTTTTATATTATACCCTATTAACTTCCTTAGTTACCTTAAACTTTTTAATATAATAATTATTATAAAATGCATATATAAGTTGTTCAGTCATGAAACACCAAAGAAATCCTACAAAACATTAAATGTATCAAGATAAGGATATTATAAATTTTTAAAACATGGCATTATATTTAAATAAGATTATCAAGCAAAACAAAGTGGTTTTTACTAACTTCTATCCACTTTACCTCTTCATTACAACATTTACTTATAAACTTATTATTCATACTAAACAAATTATTTTCATCTTGTAAGTTAGAATTTAATAGCATTTTAGTATATGGATGTATTGGGTTAGAATATAATTCATATGTAGGTGCAACCTCCACTATTTTCCCCTTATAAATTACTGCTATTCTATCACTAATATATCTAACCATTGATAAGTCATGGGATATAAAGATGAAAGTTAAATTTTTATTACTTTTCAATTTCTTAAATAAATTTATTATTTGTGCTTGCATTGATACATCAAGTGATGCAATAGGCTCATCCGCTATAATACATTCTGGTTTTGTTGAAATAGCTCTAGCTATACTAACTCTTTGTCTTTGTCCTCCAGAAAGATCATATGGATACTTATTTATACTACTTCTATCTATTCCTACAACCTCAAGTAAATTATATACTACTTTCTCTCTCTCTGCTTTACTACTATACAGCTTTTGAAGTCTCATTGGCTCTTCAATAATATTCTTCACTGTCATTCTAGAATTTAAACTAGACGTAGAGTCTTGAAAAATAAATTGTATCTTTTTACTTATTATTCTTCTTTGGGTTTTCTTTAACTTTTTACCACTTATAGTAATACCATTATATTTAATTTCTCCATCAGTTATACTATTGATACCTACTATACTTTTTCCTAATGTGGATTTACCTGAACCTGATTCTCCTATTAATCCTAAGAACTCCCCTTTATAAATATCAAGTGAAACATCATCTATAGCTTTTACTATTTTTTTATTGTTTAAAGTAAAATATTGCTTAAGATTTTTTATCTCTAAAAGTTTTTCCCTCTTCATTAATAATTAACTTCTCCTCTTTAGCTTTAATTTCATCTCTTGCTATCGCTGCCTTTGGATGTAGTAACCACGTTGCAGCATAATGACTTTCACTAACTTTAAACATTGGTGGTTCTTCTAAAAAATCTATTACTAAGGGATTCTTATTTCTTATAGCAAAAGCATCTCCCTTTGGAGGATTTAAAAGATTTGGTGGCACGCCTTCTATGGTTGGTAAATATTCTTTATCCATATTAAAAGAAACTCTAGATGACATTAGTCCTACTGTATATGGATGAATAGGGTTTGAAAATATATCTTCTTTTTTACCTATTTCAACTATTTTTCCTGCATACATTACAGCAATCCTATCTGCAATTTTATTTACCACTTCCATGTCATGAGTTATAAATATTATGGATATATTAGTTTTCTTTTGTATTGATTTTATTAAATCTAATATTTTATTCTGCATTATTGAATCTAATGCTGTTGTTGGCTCATCAGCTATTAAAATTTTAGGATTACATGCTAATGCTATAGCAATGGCTATACGTTGTCTCATTCCGCCTGAAAATTCATATGGATATTGGTTATATCTACTTTCTGATTCATCTATCCCTACAAAATCTATTAATTCTATAGCTCGCCTCTTAGCTTCTGCTCTAGTAACCTTATTATGAACTCTAACAGCTTCTGATATTTGCTTTCCTACAGATATAGTAGGATTCAATGATGTCATTGGATTTTGGAAAATCATAGATATTTCTTTTCCCCTTACTTTTGACATCATCTTATCAGTAAGATTACATATATTAGTGCCATTTAATAATATATCACCATTTTTTACATATCCATTTTCAGGTAGCAATTTCAGTATACTTCTACATAAAACTGATTTTCCAGAACCTGATTCTCCTACAATTGATAATATCTCATCTTTTTTCAAATCAAATGATACATCTCTTACAGCTTTAACTTCTCCATATTTAGTTTTGAGATTTACTTGCAAATTCTTAACTTCAAGCACTTTCATAATTATAAATAATCTCCTGTTATTTATTAATCCTTAAAACTATATTTTATATTTCCTTATTTTAAATCCCAATCCTCAACATTCCAGAATATTCCTACTCCATGATGTCCTAAAACTGTTTCTTTAGTTATTCCTTCTAAATTATTTTTAGCTACATAAACAGCATCTATATATGTTAAAAACGTATATGGAAGATCCTTTGTCAGTTCTTCTTGGAATTCTTTATAATATTTTAGTCTTTCTTCATAAACATCTGTCTGTCTAGCTTTAGTAAGTAATTCATCTATCTTTTCATTTGAATATGAATTATAATTGGCACCTCCATGAGTTGAAAATACCTTATATGTATGGTCATCAGGATCAAATGGACTTCCCCATCCAATTACAAATGCCGCTTGATTATCCCAATCAATATCTGATTTTACAGCTAACTTTACATCTACTCCTATTTTCTTAAATTCCTGAACTGCAAAGTTTGCTATATCAATTCTTTCTTGGTCACCTTCCATAGCAACTAGTTCAAAGCTTAATTTTGTTCCATTCTTGCTATATATTCCATCACTACCAAGCTTCCATCCTGCATCTTCTAATAATTGCTTAGCTTTTTCTGGATTATACTCAAACTTATCCATTTCTGAATTATTATATTTTCCCATTTGAAGTGGGGAGTAAGCAGTATGACCATATCCTAATAAAATGCCATCTACTATAGCTTCTCTATCAATTGCATAGCTTAAAGCATTTGGTAATTCTCTGTTTTCTTTAAACAGTGGATAATTGAAGTTGTACATTATACCTCTGTAATCTGAAGTTTTCATAATATCTACTACAAATTTATCATCATCTTTAAATGAATCTATATCTTTTGGAGTTACCTGAGCTAAATCTAACTCTCCAGATTTTAACTGCATAACTCTTGCTTTTGTATCATTAACTATCTTAAATATAATTTTATCTATCTTAGGTGATTTTCTAAAATAATCTTCATTTTTTACTAATGTGATACTTTGACCTTGATCCCAATTATTAAGTTTATATGGTCCTGTTCCAATGGGATGTCTATTAAAATCACTTGTAATTATATCCTGACCTTCTAATATATGCTTAGGAATTATCCCTACAGCTAAATAATCTAACATTGCAACATTATTATTTTTTAAAGTTATTTTAACTGTATAGTCATCTACTATTTCAATATTTGTTATATCTTCATAATTTGTTGCAATTTCTGAACCATTATCTGGATTATTAATTGTCTCATAAGTAAACTTAACATCTTCAGCTGTAAATGACTCTCCATCATGCCATTTAACATCATCTCTTAAGTGAAACGTATAAGTTAATGTTTCTTCATCATATTCCCAGCTTTTAGCCAGTGCTGGAATAATATTATTATCCTTATCATGAGCTGTTAATCCATCAAATAAAAGTGAGTTAATTTCCCCATGTTCAAAAAGTGCTGGATTTATACTTGTATAATCTCCACTTCCATAAATTAATACTTTTTCTTTAGCTGCATCCTTATCAATATTTTCGTTTGAATTATCTGACTGCTTATTTCCACAACCCGCCAGTAGAAATATAGATAATACCGCAGCTATAACTTTAAATTTTTTTAACATCTAAACTTATGTCCTTTACAAATTATTATACTTTTTAATATTTTTCTTTCTTAAATAATTACCTAAATTAGCTATACAAATAAGGGTTATAATAAGAAACAATCCTGGAAATAAAATCACCCACCAAATATTGGAAAGTAATGCATTTTGAGCTAAAGATAGCATACTCCCCCAGGAAATAACATCTAACGGCAAACCAATCCCAAGAAAACTAAGGGTTGATTCTGTTGAAATTGCTGCTGCAATATTACTTACTACCATAAACATTATTGATGACATAAAATTAGGTACTAAATGCCTTATCAATATATAGAAAAAATTCCCCCCCATTATTTTAGCCGATAATATATATTCACTATTTATTATTTGTCTAACTTCACTTCTTACCACTTTTGCAATACCTGTCCAGCTAACAACTCCTATAACAATTGACATCGATATTGATGTACTGTCTCCTATTATAGATTGCATAAAAATTATTAATAAAATTGAAGGAATACTTAATAATAGTTCCGTAGCTTTCATCATTAAATTATCTATCCTCGGGGAAGACATTCCGCTAATACATCCATATAGCACTCCAATAAATGTTGATATCACAGTTGAAAATATTCCTATAAATAATGATACCCTTCCGCCATACCAAATATTTGAAAACACATCTCTACCCATAGAATCTGTACCAAAATAAAATATTTTATTTGGAGCTACATTACTATTAGCTAAATCCATATATTTAGGATCATGATTTGCTATTAATGAAGAACTTAAACAAGCAGCTATTATCATAAATAATACTATTATTGATAAATAGTGACTCTTATCTTTTATACAAAAGGAATGCTCATCTATTACATCCTCTTTAATATACTTACTTTTATCTTTAACTATTTCAAAATTACTCAAATGAAGGTTCAAAAGTTTCTCCTCCCTGATAATTCACTCTTGGATCTATCTTTTTATTTATGATTTGAGCTATCATATTAGATATTAATACAATAATACCTGTTATAAGAGATAAAACCATAAGCATATTATAATCATGGTATTTAGCACTCTCAAATACAAGACTTCCTATCCCTGGATATGAAAATATTTGCTCAACCACATATGTTCCTGCTAATATATGTGGTAGTGAAATTGTCATCATAGTTATAAATGACGGCATAATATTCCTAAGACATTGTTTATAAACAACTTGTCTTTTGGTTAATCCTTTTACTTTTGCCAGTAATACATAGTCTTCTCGCATCTCTTCTAGAATCTTATTTCTTACCATATATCCGTAGTACCATAAATGTCCTATTACTAAAACTAATAAAGGTAATATTAAATGTATCATTCTATCAATTATATTACTTTCATTTCCAATAGAATATGCTCCACTAGTTGGTAGGATACCTAAGTTTACTCCAAATATTAAAATCAGTATTATTGCTACCCAAAATGACGGTATACTTGATGTTATGTTTCCAATTGTCATTATTATCTTATCAATAAGCTTGTCTTCATGTAGAGCACTAAATATTCCTAAAAACAAAGCTCCTGCAAAAGTTAATATATAAGATAATCCCCCTAAAATAACAGTATTTTTATATACATCCTTTATAACTGAAGTAACATCACGCTTATATTTATATGAAATTCCAAAATCGCCTTTTGCAGCATTTTTAATCCACTTTCCATATTGAATATATATAGGCTCATTAAGTCCTAGTTTGTCAATAGCTTTTTCTCTATCTTCCATACTCATTCTTTCAACAGCATTTCCATAATAAGATTTAAGGGGGTCACCTGGAGATAATCTTGAAATGTAAAATACAATTAAAGATAATATAAAAATAGCAATAATACATTGAAATATTTTTCTTAATACGACTTTTATCATTTTTTCACTCCTTATACATTATATTTTCTCTAACTGATTATTTACATTACTTTACCACCAACTCATTAGTGTAGCACTCTATAAAATTTCTAATAAATTTATTTTTTTAAACAAACTCCACGTACATTTACTAAGAGCTTGTTTTAAAAAATATCAATTTAACTTATTGTTTATTTCGATAATATTAAGACATAAATAATCTAAACCCTAACGTCTCATGATTTATCTGTGACAGTTCAATACCTGGAGTATTAGCTCCAAAGGAATCAAAATCAAGTTCTTCTATTAGTTTATAGTATTGATCAAATTTTTCTGAGTATTCTTTAACTAAAAGTTGACCATCTTTTTGACCTAATGGTATTGCTCTAACAGCATTTTGTATTAAAGTTGAAACAGTACTGTACATATGTAACTTAATAGCTTCTTCTTCGGACATTTCAAGCTCATGCATTAATAATCCAAATACTATTGCTGGATGTCCATATACTTCTTTAGCAGCTATTTTTTTACCATATATTTTTAAGTTTTCTATTTCATATAGATCTAAATATATCTTTATCATTCTACTAGCAACTAATTTAGCAGCATTTCTAGTTTCTTTTGCAACAGTTTGTGCTATTAATAAGTTATCAATTTCCCAGACCTTATCCACATCACCATTTTCTAATGCTTCATATAACATTCTTATTGCTAATCCATCAGATGTTATAAATTGATGCCTTAAATATAAATCTACCCATTTACTAAAACTTTTAGCATCATCTATAACATTACTTCTTAAATATGTTTCCATTCCATAAGAATGGTTAAATGACCCTATAGGAAAGTTAGAATCACATAATTGTAATATCTGTAACATTTTTAAACTCTTATCCATACTAATGCTTATGCTCCATAAAATTAACATGTGTAAAAGCGTTTTTTACTCTTCTATCTTCTCTAGAATAATTGATGTTATCTTTCCTTAGTTCATCCTCAACTAAATAATCATATTGAACTATCATAACATCATCTTCAAAATGTGCAGGTAGATGTTTATTTCCTAATTTATGTGCAATATATGCCATTTCAGTTATATCCTTAGGCTTAATAACTAAAACATCTTCACTTTTAACTTTTACTATAACTAAATTATGACCATCATTAAATAATATATCTCCATCTCTTAATTTCATACCTCTATCTAATGATATTCCATGTTCATGGTTATGATCTGATTTAACTCTTATTATTCTTTTAACTAAATCATCACTATCTATATATATTTTTTCTAAATGATACCCATCTGTACTTTCTAATTCATCTAAATTTCCTAATATCTTTTCAAAAAGCATAGAAAGAACCTCCTTATCTAACTTAATATTTTATTAATACTTACGTATATTTATTGGTTTTAAACCAAATAATTCTTCTCTAAGATAATAGTGCACTGCATCTATTGCCTTTTGAATTTCTTGAGTTAAATTTCCTAAAATTCTTATTATAATGCCATGCTCTTCTAATATCGAAACACCATATTTTATATCTAAATTCAAAGCATCGATAATCTCTCTTGCTTTTTCAACATAATTTTCATTAATATTTTCATTTATAACTACCATTGTACCAAAATTAATATAACCTTCTAGTATTCCAAGTTCAGTTACATCATATTCTCTTGGATTTAATTGTAAGTTATCTAACAATAAAAGTTTATTATCTACGTAAATCTTATTTCTCATCTTTACAGAATCATATTGGAATTTAGATCCATCCGGTGACCAACCTGATGTTATTCCATCTGTATAAATAAGAGTTGCTTTTTTATCCATATATATAGTTGTATCTTGATTATATACAGCATTTTTATATAAGATAACACTGTCAGAAATATATTCTAAAACAGAATTTTCTTCCATTCTTATAATAGTTTCTTGACAAGCCGCTTCTTTATTTTTTTCGCATTTATACACCTTAGTTGGTGCTTGTGTTGTTATTATTGCCTTAGCATCTTTTTTTACTTCTATTGAATTTTGATATATTTCACCTTCAACATATCCCCCACCTAAGTGAAGTAAAAAATAGCATGGTGTCTTTTCTCTACCTAAAAATATTGTTGGTGAAACCTTAGATGCACCTACAAAATGGACTGTAGTTGCAACTGTTCCATTAGGTTTATTCTCTAAAACTAACTCTGCATTTCCAGCTATTTTATTACTCATATCGTTAATCATATTAACAAATTCCTTCTAATAAACATTTTTCTTTTATCCACTTAATAATAGTTTCTACTCCCTCATCTGTTTTTAAGTTAGTGAATATAAAGTCTTTTTCTCCTCTAAATGTTAATGTATCTTCTCTCATAACATCTAAATTTGCCCCAACATATGGTGCTAAATCTATTTTATTTATAACAAATAAATCACTCTTAATCATACCTTGTCCTGCTTTTCTAGGTATCTTTTCACCTTGAGCAACGTCTATTATGTACATTGAAAAATCAACTAAATCCGGACTAAATGTAGCTGCTAAATTATCTCCGCCGCTTTCAACAAATATTATGTCTAAATTAGTAAATTTATTTTTTAATTCTTCTATAGCTGCAAAGTTCATTGAAGCATCTTCTCTTATTGCTGTATGAGGACATCCTCCTGTTTCTACTCCAATAATTCTACCTTCATCTAATACTGAATTTTCAACCATGAATTTTGCATCTTCTTTTGTATATATGTCATTAGTTATTACAGCTAATTCATAATCTTTTGCCATCTGTCTTGTTACTCTTTCAATTAAAAGAGTTTTTCCTGCACCTACAGGACCTCCAACACCTATTATTACCGGTCTCATAATAAAATCTCCTTTACTATAATTAGTTAAAATAATCTAAAATCTCCTAAGGATAAATATCTATCTATCCTTAGGAAACTTTTTTAGTGTATATGATCAGAATCAATATCCCTAAAAGCTACTTCTAAACAAACTTCATCTAGCTTATATTCGATATGGGCTGATTTTAATATTTCTTCTATTCTTTCATCGTATTGTAATAGCATTTTACCATCTTGAAATTGAGCTGGAAGATGTCTATTCCCTAATGAATGAGCTATCTTTCCCATTTCTGCCATAGTATCAGCAGTTACAACAAAAACCTTATATAAATCCATTTTTCTCTCCATAAATATATCTTAGAATAAGAAGTATCTTTGAGCCATTGGTACTGTTTCAGCCGGTTCACAAGTTATAAGCTCTCCATCAACTGTAACGTCATAAGTTTGAGGATCTACTTCTAATTCTGGCATAGCATCATTAAGCTTCATATCCTTCTTAGTTAAATTCCTAATACCTCTTACAGGTAATACTTGTTTTTCTAAGCCTAATTTTCCTTTGATATCATCTTCAAAAGCGTATTTTGATACAAAGGCAGCAGTAGTTTGTGCTGCAGCCTTTCCTTGTGCACCAAACATCTTTCTTAACATTTCTGGTTGACATGTTGGAATTGAAGCATTTGATTCTCCCATAACTGAAAGGTTAATCATACCACCTTTGATTACTACCTTAGGTTTAACTCCAAAGAAAGCAGGTTCCCATAAAACTAAATCAGCCATTTTACCTATTTCTACTGATCCAACATAGTCAGCTATTCCGTGTGCTATAGCTGGGTTTATTGTATATTTTGCAACATATCTTCTAAGTCTGTTGTTATCGTTATATTCTGAATCATTTTCCATTATACCTCTTTGATTCTTCATCTTAGAAGCAGTTTGCCATGTTCTAGAAACAACCTCTCCAATTCTTCCCATAGCCATTGTATCTGAGCTCATAATACTGAATACACCCATATCGTGAAGTATATCTTCTGCAGCAATTGTTTGCTTTCTGATTCTTGAATCAGCAAAAGCTATATCTTCCGGAACTTTGTTATCTAAATGATGACAAACCATAAGCATATCTAAATGTTCTGCTATAGTGTTTACTGTATAAGGTTTTGTTGGGTTGGTAGAAGCTGGCAATACATTTGGATGTGATGCCATCTTTAATATATCAGGAGCATGTCCACCACCAGCACCTTCTGTATGGAATGTATGAATAACTCTTCCTTGTATTGCATCTATAGTATTTTCAACAAATCCACCTTCGTTTAATGTATCTGTATGTATAGCTACTTGTACATCATACTCATCAGCTGTTCTTAAAGCATAGTCAATTGCTGATTTAGTTGCGCCCCAGTCCTCATGAACCTTTAATCCACAAGCACCAGCTCTTATTTGCTCTGCATTAACTTCAACGTTAGCTCCGCTACCTTTTCCAAGGATACCTACGTTTATTGGAAGTTCATCAAAAGCTTCTAACATTCTATGAATATGCCATTCACCAGGAGTACAAGTAGTTGCATTACTTCCATCGTTAGGACCTGTACCACCACCGATTACAGTAGTAATTCCTCCATGTAATGCAGAGTCTACTAAATCTGGGCTAATAAAGTGAACGTGAGTATCAATTCCACCTGCTGTTAAGATACATCCTTCACCAGCTAAAGCTTCTGTACTTACTCCTACTATAAAGTCTATATTGTCCATTCCATCAGGATTTCCACCCTTACCTATAGCAACGATTTTTCCATCCTTAATTCCTATATCAGCTTTATATACTCCTGTATAGTCTAAAACAGTAACCCCAGTGATTATTAAATCTACAACCTTTGGATTCTTTCTAGTTTCTATTGAGTTTTGCCCCATACCATCTCTTAGAGATTTACCGCCACCGAATTTACATTCATCACCGTAAACAGTATAGTCTTTTTCTATTTTTAAGAATAAATCTGTATCTGCAAGTCTAATACTATCTCCTGTAGTTGGTCCAAATAAATCTGAATAATGTTTTCTATCTATTTCAAAAGCCATTATTTTCTACCTCCTTTATCTAGAAAACCATCAACTTTATTACTTAATCCGTAAACTTTTCTTTTTCCAACTATATCTATTAAATCAACTATTTTTTCATCACCTGGTTCAAATCTTACTGCAGTACCTGCTGGTATATCTAATCGCTTTCCATATCCTGCTTCTCTATCAAATTCTAATGAATTATTTACTTCATAGAAATGAAAATGAGAACCTACTTGAACTGGTCTATCCCCTCTATTTACAACTTTAATTTGTATAGCTTCTAATCCTTCATTATATTTAATTGGCTCTTCAGCTAATATGTACTCTCCTGGTATCATAATTTAAACCTCCATTTATTGAATAGGATCATGCACTGTTACAAGTTTAGTACCATCTGGGAATGTACATTCAACTTGTATTGTATGAATCATTTCTGGTATTCCTTCCATAACTTGCTCTCTTTTAAGTACTTGTCTACCTTCATTCATAAGAAGTTCTACAGCCTTACCTTCTCTAGCACCTTCCATTATTTCGTCTGTAATAAGTGCTATAGATTCTGGATAATTTAACTTAATTCCTTTTGCTAGTCTTCTTCTAGCAACATCTGCAGCTACAACTATCATTAATTTTTCTTGTTCCTTCATTGATAATCTCACAGCTATATCCTCCTTCATTATCATTTAAATATCACAATTTTTTATGATATTTTTTTTATACTCCTTTTTTATATATCATTCAAATTTAAACTTTTGACACTTTTTTATTTCTAAAGATTATTTATATTATATTTGTTATGTAAAAACGTTCACAATCTATCATTCTTTAATTTATCTTTATTTTATGACATTTTTGGATAATTTTTTCACGTATTTTTATCTTTTTTTAATGAAATTATTATATCGTTTTTAACTAATAACAATAAAAAAAAAGATTACTACAAAATAATCAAAAAAATCATTTTGTAACAATCTCTTTCAAAATTTATTTAGGAAACATATTAATTAATAATAAGAATCCTGGAATCCAAGCTGTGAAAATACCATCAATAACCGATAAGTATCCAACAAATTTTCCTAACTCTTTCTTCATTACTAATTCTATAAAACTAGTTAACCATAATAAGCCCCATAAAATCCATATAATAACCCAATATATATTTCCTACAGTGAAGTCTATAAATTTAAATGTTGTTGAATCAATAAATGCTAATGGAATTGTATTAATCGCTACAAATAAACAGTACCATCCATATAATCTACCATCTAGATTAAATAAACACCTTGCTGCAATAAATAGATATGTAAATCCAAATAATAAACCTGTTCCTGCTGCAAAATACTCTCCTTGTACTACTGCTATTATATTTATTACAAATGATAATACTCCAGTAAATACATTAAATACTGCCATAGACTTTTGATCTATATTACAAAGCCTTGCTATACCATTAAGTATAAGAACCACTCCAACATATAATAAAACTACACCTAACATAATTTACATCTTCTTTCTTTTATTTTTTACTTGTATTTTATTTCATAATTCTCTTTGAAGAATTCTTGATCTAATCCTTTTAATTGCACTTCGTCACTTACTTTTACAGATTTAATATAGCTGCTCCTAATGGATCTATATTAAATCTCCTTTTTCATTTTTATACGTTCTTTTACCTAGTACACATAATACACCTAAACCTACAAATCCTGATGTAATGTGAATTACTACTCCTCCAGCGAAGTCTACGAATCCCATCTTAGCTAAGAATCCATCACCCTAAACTCAGTGAGCTACTGGACAGTATATAATTAATACTTTTATCCATCCGCTTACAGTCAATCTATTAGCAAAAGCTCCTGCCATTAATGGTGCCGTTATTATAGTAAACATTAATTTATACATAAAGAACATTATGAATAGTATTATATTACTGTAGGTATCATTAACAGCAAAGTTAACATCTTTGAACGCAAAATATTGAAGTGGATTACCAGGAATTTTTCTCTCTCCTAATTCTCCATAGAAAAATATTCTAGGGATTAGTATATCAAACAAAGTCGAATATTGTCAATATTTTCTAATTGAATTAAAATAATTTTAATTTTCTGTATTTTCTTATAATAATTTCTTAATTATCTATTATTGTTAGAGAAATAGCTATATTATTCAATTATATCCCTATTTCCATTCCTAATATTTCCTGTCAATACTTTAACTAACATATTATTTTTCTTAACTATTATGTAATTATAGTTAAAAGTCCATCTTCTTCATATCCATCATATCCTGGAGGCGCTCCTATAAGCTTTAATGCTACATGCTTTTCTTGGTATTCACTCATATCGAATCTTATAATCTTAACGCCTAAGCTATTACTTAATGTTCTTGCTATCTCTGTTTTACCAACTCTTGTTGAAACTACAAAAAAAAAGAGAATCTACTGATTGAATGGTTAAATCAAACTAAAGCTAGTTTCTAGCTTTATTCACGAGCTCTCCCCCTAAGTGGAAAATCTAAAATAAAATCAAATAATAAAAAAACAGATGAAAATAAAGTAATTTCTTTACTTTCATCTGTAATAATAATTTTATATTTAATGTCTTCTTGCAAAATCAACAAATACAAATTTATCTGGTCTATGCCTTGACTCTGTATATTGAAATAAACTAGTATCATCTAAATATGTGTAACTTTTTACTACTACTATCATATCAAAGCCCTTCATATCTAGGTATTTTTTATCTTCTTCTGTTGCATTTTGCACTGTTATTTCTTTCTTAGCATATGCAATTTTTAATCCTAATACATCTTCTACATATTCATATAAGGAATTCTTACATACATCATATGTAAGATTATCTACAAACCTTTTAATCATATAATCTTTATCTAAAATTACCTTTTCTCCATCAAAAGATCTTGTTCTAATAATCTTCCACACCTTTTCATCTTCAGTAATTTCCAATCCTCTTGCTATATTTTTCTTAGGATATATGCAATCCAAAAACTCAACAAAAGTTTCTATATTACTAGTAGACTTTTGAGCAATTTCTTTAAAACTAACTACCCCTGATACTGGAAAGTTAAATTTGTTTATATCTAATACAAAAGATCCTTTTCCTTTAGTCTTTTGTATATATCCATTTTGCTCTAACATATTTAAAGATTTTCTAACAGTATCCCTAGATACATTATATTGATCCATTAGTTCTTTTTCTGATGGCAACTTATCATTACTTTGATATTCTTTGCTTTCTATTTTATTTACTATAATGTTATATATATTTAAATACTTTTTATCCATTTATATCACCATAGTAATTTTATCATATAAATATACTATTTCTCAATATAATAAACTATTGATTCATATGGTCTAAGAGTCATTTCTTTATTTAATTCAACTTCATTAGAGTAGTTAGATATTAATACTTTAACATTGTTATTTTCTAATAATTCTGATGGAATATCTACCTTTGCATCTTCTCCATAGAAATTATTTAAAACAACTAATGTCTTATTTTCATAATTTCTAGTATATCCAAGTACTTTATTATTATCTTCTAATATCATCTTAAAACTACCCTTTGAAATAACATCATATTCTTTTCTTAATGATATTAACTTCTTATAGTGATAGAAAATAGATTCCTTGTCTTTAAGAGCATTTTCTGCATTTATTTCTTTATAAGATTTTGCTACTGGTATCCATGGTGTTCCACTTGTAAATCCAGCATTTTCTTCACTATTCCATTGAATTGGAGTTCTTGAATTATCTCTTGATTTTGATCTTAAAATTTCTAAAATATCAGCTTCTGATTCGCCTTGCTCTTTTAATATATTATAATAATTTATTGACTCAACGTCTCTATACTCTTCTATTGTATCAAAGTAAGGATTAGTCATTCCAAACTCTTCACCTTGATAAATATACGGTGTTCCTCTCATCATATGAATAGTTGTGGCTAACATTTTACCACTTTCATTATGATATTTTTTATCATTTCCAAATCTTGATATTGCTCTAGGTTGGTCATGGTTACACCAGAATACAGCACTCCATCCATTACCTTCTTGCATTCCTTCTTGCCATTCTTTAAATATATCTTTTAGCATTTTAAAGTCAAAATCCATCATTGTCCACTTATCACCATTTTTATAATCGACTTTTAAATGGTGGAAGTTAAATACCATTGATAGCTCTTTTTCATCTGGATTTGAATACTTAATACAATTATCAACAGATGTTGAAGACATTTCTCCTACTGTTATTACATCTTCATACTTACCAAATGTATTTTTATTAAGTTCTTTTAGATATTCATGAATGTTAGGTCCATCTGTATAAAATCTTCTTCCATCACCTATATTATCATCTTCAAATATTTCCGGTTTAGAAATAAGATTAACTACGTCTAGTCTAAACCCCTTTACTCCTTTATCTAACCAGAAGTTTACTACCTTATATATTTCATCTCTAACTTCTTTATTGTCCCAATTTAAATCACCTTGTGTAACATCAAATAAGTGAAGGTAATATTCATTAAATTCTTCTACATACTCCCATGCATTACCTCCGAACTTAGAAATCCAGTTAGTTGGAGGTTCATTATTTTTTCCTTCTTTAAATATATAAAAATCTTTATATTTCTTGTCACCATTTAATGCTTTTTTAAACCATTCATGCTCTGTAGAAGTATGATTAAATACCATATCTAACATAATATCTATATTTCTCTTTTTTGCTTCTACTACAAGATTATCGAAATCTTCCATAGTTCCCATTCTAGGATCTATTTTATAATAATCTGCCACATCATATCCATTATCTTTTTGAGGAGATACATAAACAGGAGTTAACCATATATAATCTACACCAAGTTCTTTTAAATAATCTAATTTTTCTGTTACTCCGTTTATATCTCCAATTCCATCTCCGTTTGAATCATTAAATGACTTAGGGTATATTTGATAAACTACACTTTCTCTAAAATCTTTCATTTTAACTATCTCCTTTTAATATCTCGTGTACATGCTTGTACACAGACGTAATTTACTTATTTTATACGTAGACTACATATAAACAATGTAGTCTACATTTTTTCATACAATTTACCTCTAAGAACTTCTAATTGTTCTTTGAGCT
>NZ_SMUS01000018.1 GCF_004353185.1 Clostridium cuniculi
CCTCCTTTTGTCTATTAAATTTGGCTGCGAACCTTTTTTAATTATTGACAAAAGGAGTTTTTTTATATACTCACCGCTTAAGCTACTCTGAACATACCTGCACAGCAGGTAGTATTCATTTATACAATAAAAAAAGACGAGTAATTTATACTCGTCTTTTGGTGGAAACAACAGGGATCGAACCTGTGACCCTCTGCTTGTAAGGCAGATGCTCTCCCAGCTGAGCTATGCTTCCAAATTAAAATCATGGTGACCCCTAGGGGAATCGAACCCCTGTTACCACCGTGAAAGGGTGGTGTCTTGACCGCTTGACCAAGGGGCCATAATCAACTTATTATTTAAACATTTTTTTCGCAACTTGCTTATTAAATATAATATATATTTAATATTATGTCAACACTTTTTAATATAATATTTTTATATAAAAATAAAAGCTGATAATAGACCTTAATTTATTATCAACCTTCATTAAGATATTAAACTATTTTTGAATAAAATATATATTTTCCCCATCACTTTTAATACTTATATCTCCACTACTTGTATAAAATGTTTTTATTTTATATTTATCTAATAAAGATACAAGCTTTCTATCTGGATACATAAAGTAAGAACAAGTTATAGCTGCATAACTTGGTGAAACTGACTCTAAAAAATTTCCTACTTCATCATTATATATTCCATGATGTGCCATTTTTAAAAAAGTGTATGTTCCAGTATTCTCTTTTATAAATTCTTTCATTCGCTCATCTTCAGCATCTGCTGCAAATAGAAATCTATATTTTCCATAATCAATTCCAACTATAATACAATAATCATTAGATTTATCATAATGCTCTTTAAGGGCTGGATATATTGTTATTTTTGCTCCATTTATATCAGTTACAATATTACTATGTAGTAATATTGGTTGTAGATTATTTCGCTCAACAGCTTCAATATAATTTTTGTATTGAATTGTACTTTTTTCATAATCAGCTTGAACTAAATTATTAATCTTAAAATTATCTAAAATAATAGGAGCCCCTCCAATATGATCTTTATCATTGTGAGTTAAAATTAAATATTCTATCTCTTCAACACCTTTAAAATTTAAAAATTCTTCTATTTTTGCACTATTTTCATAAAATCCACAGTCTATAACAATAAACTTTCCTTCACTCTCTATTAAAATAAAATCTGATTTCCCTGTACTTAATATATCTATTTCAAAAGGATGTTTAATTGTAACATCTGCATCTACCCATCTTTTACTATCACTTTTAATCTTTAAAAAGCTTATAATACTACAAATCATTACTAAAATAACTATAGTTACTCTGATTTTAGTCCTTTTTATTAAATTAATTCTCATACATATCACTTCTTAATTACTAATTTTTTTCTTTATATTATTATACTCTTTAATATATATATAAGTTATACATTAAAAGAAAATAACATTTTTAAAGATATGTTATATATAATCATTTTATTTTCATATAACTGACATAAAGTTGACATATTCATGTAATATAATCATATTCATAAAGAACAACACCAACCAATATAGTAGTGTTGTAATTAGTTAATATCATTCCCTTCACAAAAGGTATAGATTAGTTCCCCCTATTTCTAATCTATATCTTTTTTATTAATGTTCTTATACTATTATTAAAATCCTCATATAATTCACTTAAATATTTAAATATATTTTCATTATATTTTTTCTTATAAACCATCAAAACCTTATATCCAACCTTAACTACAAATTCATTATTTTTATCAATAAACTCTGAAATGCTATTATCACTATACTGTAAATTTCTAAGATATAATTTTTGAGTTAAAAGAGTTGTATGTATTATTAAGTCTCTTATATAATTATCACCTTTACTCTTATTTAAATACTCCCTACTAGTATCAATCAAATATTGATCATATCTTAATATTTTATTTACTAATTGCATTATTCCATCTTTTAACCTATAAGGAAAAATAAATTTATTAGCTAATAAAACTACTATTACTCCTATTATTACGTAAAAAATTCTATATATTAGTAATTTATTTAAACTTACTGATAATGAAGATATACAAATAGATGCCATAGCTGCAAATAATGAAATTTTATAATATTCTTTAAATCCATATAGTAAATATAATGATATAACTAGAATCAAAATAGTTATCCATTGTGTATGAAATAAATGTATTACTACCCCAGTAAATAAAATTGCTATAATATTTCCCTTTATTCTTTCTCTAGTTTTTGAAATTGTATCCTCATAATAAGGTTGCATAATTGACATTATAGTTATAATAGCCCATATAATCTTATAGTACCCTAATAACTCTGCTATAAATATAGAAAAGGTTAATGTTATTGCCATTCTCATAGCAAACTTAAATCTTATTGATGATGGAACAAAATATTCCTTAAATACTACTTTGGGTTTATCTAAGTAAGTTCTTTCCCATTCCTTATAAATTCTATCGGCCTCTCTACTGTCTAATTCTTTAGCTTCTTTAAGCTGCTCTACTATAGATGTTACTATAAGCAATATTTCATTAACTACATATGAGCTTTTTTTATATTTTTCACTTATAAATTTACTTTTATACATTACATCTTCCAGTTTACACTTTTTCTTAGAATACTTTATTATTAATTCAACTAATGATAAAAAATCTAACATTTGTTCCTTAGAGATTTTCTTTTCTTCATATTGCTCATATATATTTTTTAAATATATATTTAAATATTCTATGTTTAAATATAATTTAAACTGTATGGTGCCTAAATTAGTAGTAAGATACTTTTTATGTCGTGTTATATACACCTTATATACTAAATCCATCATTATTTTAGAGCAATTTTCCGTTAATTTTTCATCATATTTGTCATCTATAATATTTTCCATTTGTTTTTGTATGTTAAAAAAAGCAGAATTAACACTATTCCCCATTATTTCTTTACCATTACTTCTTTTTATATATGTTCCTGCTATAATGACCAATGCTCCAAAAACTACAGCTAATAATCTATTAGGCAATTCATAAATTGAAACATTGGCATACTGAGTAAAAACATAAAGCATTATAAATGGTTTATAAAACGTTGCATCATAGGGTGATGTTACAATATAAACCAGTAAAAATATTGCAACAAAATCAATTACAATTCCTGTCCATATATTTAATGCTGATATAAAAGCTATTAATACTATAAGCAAATCTAATGCTAATATTCTAACTATTCTATTAAGAGGTTTTACATAAAAATTTTGCCTTCCTATTACAGTAGAAGTTAATGCTATAGGAAATGCTAACATTACATTTTCACTTCCAAATAATATTCCAACCCCTAGCATAGTTATTACTGCAACAGTGCCGTTTCTAATCATTGATGTAACATTTAAATTATATTTTTCAACAAGATAATTAAGCATTTTCTCTCACCTTCTAATTAAAGCAATAAAATATTCTTTATTAACTTATCCTTATAAATACTTAACTATTCCTTAATATATATTATTTAAAGAAAAAATAAAATGTAAAGGATATATATTACTTATTTCCTTTACATTTTATTTTCTTTTCAAATCATCAATTTGCTTTTGCAACTCATCAATTTGCTTAGTTAATAACTCTATAGATTGCTTTAATTGATATATATCATCATTAAATTGTGTTGAATTTGACGAACTATTACTACTAGATTTTTTATTTTTATTTGAAGCTACATTAGTTTGACTTTCATCACTTGAAGTCGAACAAAAGGGGTTAGCTGCATTTCTGTAAATGGGACTATATATTCTTCCCGGTCCACCTTGATAATATTGTTGTTGAGCATTAAAGACCTCAATTGCTTGCCCTACTAATTGTAACCAGTTACCAACCACATTTTGAATATTAAATGGTAAATTACCTGCCATAACATTTCCCAGTAGCTCTCCTATTACTAATAACAGTTGTGGTGGAATATCTTGAAATCCTCCCGGAATATCACTACATGCTTCTCTCTGACCTTTAGTAGCATTTGCATTAGAATTACCAAATCTACAATTATTACATTGCTCTGAATCTTCTTGGCTATTATCATTACTATTATTTTTATTATTGCCTTGTTGCTCATATATATTTCTACAAAAATTTATTAAGTCATCAAAACTATTAAACCCATTTTGGTCCATTGTTTTTCCTCTGAAAAAGTTATTCAATATTATCTTACTCTTTAAAAAATTATTTGATACAATGCAATGATATATTTAAATCTGATAATCTTGAAAAAAGAACTTCAGCTATTGTTTTAGCTACTACTTACATAACGAACAATTTAGTTAAAATCTGAACCTGCTAAATATCCAGTTGAAAATGCCATTTGAAGATTATAACCTCCTGTTTCAGCATCAATATCTATAACTTCTCCTGCAAAATATAAATTCTTAATTATTTTAGATTCCATAGTTGAAGCATTAATTTCTTTTACCTTAACACCACCAGACGTAACCTGTGCAGCTTTTATAGATAAAGTTTCTCTGGCAGTAAGTTTCATTTCTTTCATATATTCTATTATTTTATTTTCATCTTCTTTTTTTAAATCACTAGACTTAACTTCTGTTAAATCTAACATTTCAAATACTACTTTTAAAAAGTTTTGTGGTAAAACTCCCTTTAAATTATTTAAGACAGTTTTATTTGGATTACTTCTTATTATTTGAGAAATTTCATCCTTAGACTTATCCTTTAAGAAATCTAAAGTGACTTCTACTTCACCTTCACTTAAAGCTTTGCTTATATATGAAGAAAGTTTTAAAACTGCTGGTCCTGATATTCCAAAATGAGTAAATAACATATCACCAAACTTTTCAATTTTTTTCTTTTTAAGCTTAGTTGAAACTACTACATCTTTCATAGCAACTCCTTGTAGTTTTTTCACAAATTCTTCTTTTATAACAAGTGGTATTAAAGCCGCATGTATTGGTGTTATTGTGTGCCCATGCTTCTCTAATATTTCATACATAGCTCCATCAGATCCGGTATGGGGAAAACTCTTTCCTCCTGTTGTTATTATAACCTTATCACCTAGTATCTTTTCTCCATAAGATGTTGTAACTCCTTTGATAGTGCCATCTTCAACTACTAAGTCACATATCATAGTGTTATATCTAACTTTTACTTTATTCTTTTCTAAATCATTTCTCAATAATTCTATAACTTCATCTGCCTTATCACTTTTTGTATATACTTTTTCATCAAGCTCAACTTTATATTCAAGTCCATTATTACTAAAGTATTCTAGAAGTGAATAGTTAGAAAATGTATATAAAGCACTATATAAAAACTTCTTATTATTTACTATTTTATCGAAAAACTCTTCTATATCTCTATTATTAGTTATGTTACAACGCCCTCCACCAGTAAGTCTTAACTTCATACCAATTTCTTTATTTCTTTCTATTAATGTAACTTCATTATTTTTTGCTGCACTAAGAGCTGCCATAATACCAGCAGGTCCTCCCCCAACAACTATAACTTTAGCCAAACTTGTCACCTCACTAAATTTCCTTTGTTTATTCACTCATTATATCATACTTTATAATTGTCTCCATAAGATTAAACTATAAAAATAAATTGTACTACACCAAACTCTTAGTGTAGTACTCCTTATTATTAAATAAATCAAACTTTTATTATAATTTTATCACCATTAGCTGAACTTATATTAACAATTTCAAGACCTTTATACTTTTTTAATTCCTTTTTGCAACTATTTATCATAGCTAAAATTATCTTTTTATCTTCCTTACTAATTTCTTTATTTGGAATTAACCTTACACCAATACTAACAAGGAATAATGGAACTGGAACCAATAGCTTTACATCTTTAGACTTTATCTTAACTTTCATAGCTATCTCCTATTCCACTAAAACTTTAACTTCATCTCCCTCTGCCGAAGTTATATTAACTATTTCACCCATAACTGCAGAATCTAAGGAATTACTTATTATATCCATTAATTCGTCCATATTAATTCCATCCATATTGTTAGACATCATAGGTAATTTACCAGTTGCTTTTATTATTGTCTTTATTACTTTAACTGGCAATTTTATCCTTACCTCATCACCTTCATGACTTTCAATATTCACCTTTAACATTTTATTATCATAATCTTTAACCACTATCATTTGTTCATTTTGTTGTTCTAATGCATCAATAAGCTCCTTTGCTTTATCAGCATTAAGCTTACCTTCTTCTACCATTTTCAAAATTCTCATAATCTCTTCATTCATTCTTTTCTACCTCCATTTATTCTTTTAATTTCTTTAACGCTTCATCTGCAGATATTTCTCCCTTTTCTAAAGCCTCTAAAATATCTGATTTTTCTTTTTTATTTTTTGCTTCCTTCATAACATCATATCCTAAGGCTAATATTACTTCATCAAGCTTTGCTCTAACAGTTGGATATGAAATTCCCAATTCTTTTTCAACATCCTTTATACTACCTCTACACTTTATGAATGTTTCTATAAAATAAAGTTGCTGTGTACTTAAATAATCAAACTTTGATAAACTAAATTCATTTTCTACAACTGTATTACATCCTGTACATCTTAACTTCATTACCTTAAAATTTTGATTACATACAGGACATTTACTTAAAACCTTATACATTTAACCAACTCCTATAAGTCTATATTAACATTACGACTTTATTTTGTAAATATAGGTGTATTAATAAAATTAATTTATTTATTAAAATAATTAATTTTATTTTTAAAATAATTAATTTTATTTATTTTATTATTAATTTTATTATAAAGATCTTATGTGAAAAATTTTTAAGAAATTGTTCGTTTGATTTTAATAAACCAATCCGATATAATTTATAAAATAGGTAATACATACTGCTTTAACTATCTAATTCCATTGGGTAATTTTATTACATCATATTGAAATAATTTATTTAAAAAGGAGATAATTATGGGATTAAAGAAGAAAATTTCGGCATTACTTATATGTGGTGCAATTATTTTAGGAAATGTAAGTACCGCTTACGCTGATGGTGCTAATGTTGTAACTTTAGGGACAAACCTATCTGCTGAACAAAAACAAATAGTTTTAGATTACTTTGGAGTAAAAGAAAATGAAGTAGTTATATTAGAAGTAAATAATCAAGAGGAAAGAAAGTATCTAGAGGGAGTTGCTACGGAAGCACAACTTGGTACAAGAACTTATTCTTGTGCATATGTACAACCAACTTCAAAAGGTAATGGCCTTAATGTTAAAACTGTAAACTTGACTTATGTTACATCTTCAATGATAGCAAGTACACTTACAACATGTGGAATTACTGATGCCAACGTAATTGCAATGACTCCATTATCAGGAGGAGTAAGTGGTACTGGAGCTTTAACTGGAATAATGAAAGCTTTTGAGGATGCTACTGGGGAACCACTTGATGAAACAAAAAAAGAAATTGCATCTGAAGAATTAGTTATAACTGGTGATTTAGGTGAAGATATTGGACAAGATAAAGCTACTGGTGTAATAAATGATATCAAGACGGAAATAATTAAAAATAATACTCAAGATACTATTCAAATAGCTGATACAATAAATAATGTTACTAATAATTACAATGTTACTTTAACACCTGAACAACAACAGCAATTAGAGAGTCTAATGACTAAAGTTGCAGAGCAAGATTATGATTATAAAGAAATGAAAGATGCTCTAAATAGTGTTAAAGATGTTGTTAATGAAAAACTTGACGAAATTGGTGAAAAAGTACCATCAAATTTAATTGATTCTATAAAAGAATGGTTTACTGGAATTGGCGATTGGTTTAGTGGTTTATTTAATAACAATGAAAAAGATTTAGGTATACTAGAAACAACTAATGATGACCTTTTAGGTGACAATGTTGTAATTGATGCAACTGATAAAGACGCTATAAAATTACCTACAGTTGAAGAAACTCAAGGATTCTTTGAAAAAATTTGGAATTGGTTTACTGGTCTATTTAATAATAATTCAGATAATAATGAACCAGAAAATAATGAAAATTCTATAGAACAAGTTGACTCTCCAGTTATAGAAGACTCTGAAAATACAGATTCGACTATACCAGTTGACGATAACTCAAATACAGAGGACACTACAAATTCTATAGAAAACAGTATAAATTCTACAGAAGATACAAGCTCTACAGAAGAAAATATGGACTCTTCTCAAGACCAAAATAATCCAATAGATAGTGAAAATATAAATAACTAAAAAATAAAAGAACTACTAACATTAAATCTAGTAGTTCTTTTTTTAACTATATTATCTAAATAAATAACATATTTATGATAATCTAACTATTGTTACTGTAGCTGCATTAACTATAACACTCTTAAGATCTTGAGTTAAATTAGTTAATCTTACAATATAATCATTCTCTGGACTTATTATTACACTAAGTGAAATACTATTATTATTTACATCTCTTGAAATTGATGCTATATGCCTACTACCTGAAATAAGCATACCATTAGCATTTGTTAATCCAAAAATAACATTTCTAATATCACTATATAATCCACAACCATCCTCATCAGTTGAATAAGATACTGTATATTTAACAAAATATGACTTATTTCCATCTAATCTTATATCAGTACTATTTCCAACATGATTTATGCTATCCCCTGTAATTTGATCTTCTGAGAAGCTTACATGATTTCCATATTCTACAGTTTGATTATCTCCTAATTCTCTAAACATTACTGCATAATCACTTATAGTTCCTGATGGTCCTGTAGCACCTGTAGCACCTGTAGCACCTGTTGCTCCTCTTGGTCCTTGTGGCCCAGTTGCTCCGGTTGCTCCTCTTGGTCCTGTAGCACCGGTTGCTCCAGTTGCTCCTGTTGCTCCTTGTGGTCCTCTTTCTCCTTGTATACCTTGAATACCTTGAACACCTTGTGGTCCTGTTGGCCCTATTGGTCCTTGTGGTCCTGTTGCTCCTGTTACTCCCTGTAAACCTCTTTCTCCTTGTATACCTTGTGCCCCTGTTGCTCCAGTTGCTCCTGTAGGCCCTGTTGGTCCTTGAACACCTTGTATACCTTGAACACCTTGTGGTCCTGTTGGTCCTATTGGTCCTGTTACTCCTTGTGCTCCTGTTGCTCCAGTTGCTCCTGTTGCTCCTGTTGCTCCTCTTTCACCTGCTGGGCCTTGTGGTCCTGTTGCTCCTGTTGCTCCTCTTGCTCCTGCTGGTCCTTGTGCTCCTGTTGCTCCTGTTGCACCTGTCGCACCTGTTGCTCCTGTTGCCCCTCTTGCTCCTGCTGCTCCTGTTGCCCCAGTAGCTCCTGTTGCTCCTGTCGCACCTGTTGCTCCTGTTGCCCCTCTTGCTCCTCTTTCTCCTTGTGCTCCTGTTGCTCCTCTTGGTCCTGTTGCCCCAGTAGCTCCTGTTGCTCCTGGACAACCTCTTGGTCCTCTTGGTCCCCTTGGTCCTCTTGGCCCTCTTGGTCCAACGCAACAACATTTACATTCATCATCACAACATTCATCATCCCAATATTCTTTAGATGAACATTCCATATTTTCATCTATATCATCTGAAAATAACTCTTCGTCTTCATATTCATCCATTTTACTTCTATTTAATCTGCTTTTTCTTAATCTATTCCTATTATTAGGATCATTCATTGAGTTATTATAGTAACGCATTTTATCCTCCCAATTACATACTAAATTTGTCATTTGCTCTGTCTATACTTTCATTTTATGTCGATTTTTTTTTATTGTTACATATTATTTAGATAAAATATCTCATAATGTTACATTTAAACTTTATGATATAATATTTAAATAATATATTAAGTATAAATTATTATAAGGAGATATATTTATGAAATTTTATGAAACCACTATTAAAGAAACGGAAATATATGCTGGTAACTATTTAAATTTAATGAATGTTCAAGTTGAATTACCTAATGGAAAATTATCTAATAGAGATATAATTAAACACCCAGGAGCTTGCGCTATAATTCCCTTTATAAGCGAAAATGAAATTATATTAGTAGAACAATTTAGAAAACCTTTAGAGAGGACTCTTCTTGAGATTCCAGCAGGAAAACTTAATAAGAATGAATCACCTATAACATGTGCTCATAGAGAGTTGGAAGAGGAAACTGGATATAAAGCTAAAGATATGATTTATCTAGGAAAAATCGCCACTGCACCTGGCTTTTGTGATGAAATAATTCACTTATTTAAAGCTACTAATTTATATGATGGTACAAAATCATGCGATGAAGATGAGTTTACAGATATAAAAAAGTTTACATTAGATGAAATGAAATTAATGATAAAAAAAGGCGAAATAATCGATACAAAAACCATCAGTATTCTATCTTATTTATAATCTATAAATAAGATACGCAGTAATAATAAAAGTATTTAATCCTCTTATTATTACTGCGCAAATTTAATATTTAAGCCTTAATATGTTATTCTCTGTAGCTAAATTTATAAAATTATATACAATTAAAATATCTTCAAAATCATTTTCTTCTAAATAACCAGTTAATTTACTACTAAAATGTCTTAAATCTATAACATGGACCTCTTCATAATTTTGAGTCAAAAATGGAACTAATGAATTTCCAAATGAATCTTTTATAACTAATATTTTTTTATTATTTTTAATATCTTTATTCTTTATTATAGTTAATGGATTATTTCCATATAAAAATAACGAATACTTATCTCTTAAAGACTCTTTCGAATAATCATATATAGAATCATATACTTTATCTCCCACTATTTCCATTGTTAAATTATTAAAATCATAATAAGTCATAATATCTGCCTTAATATTAAATGGTTTTGCTTTCGAATAATATGTTCCATAAAAATTAGGCAATTCTACTTCTTGAAAATTCTCAAAATCAACTCTATTTCCCTTAATTGAATCAATAAACTTACAATAAGCTAAATAAGCTCCATATGTTGTCCAGTGATGATCTGTTTTATAATAAATATAACTATTTTTATTATCTAATAATTCTTTCATTATATCTATATTGTTAGTAAAAGATGAAAAATCATATATTTCATTAATTATTTCTTCTTGCATAATTATAGGTGAACCCTTTGGTAAATTTTCTTTATATATTTCATATGAGTTTGGTACAATCATTAATGAAACTTTATCATGATACTTTTCTGCAAAATTATTTATAACTTTAACGTTGCTTTTTAATTTTTCCTCATTTAAAGAATTAAATTTTTCAAATAGTTCTCCATTACTCCCATATATTATTCCATTATTCTCAATTTTACCTAAAATATATTCATTAATTGATTTTAAGCT
The DNA here is from genome assembly GCF_004353185.1 of Clostridium cuniculi. Classification (GTDB taxonomy): domain Bacteria; phylum Bacillota; class Clostridia; order Clostridiales; family Clostridiaceae; genus Clostridium; species Clostridium cuniculi. The sequence goes on from NZ_SMUS01000018.1 coordinate 11,352, forward strand.
TATCCATTTATCTCTTAGCGGAAATTGATCATTAATATACTCCTCATAATCTTCTTGAAAACTTCCATCTAAAAATTTTTTTATTGAAAATGTAACACTTGTTTTTAAATTTCTATTTTCTAATTCTGAAAACTTTTTATCATTTTTAATTAAACTAACTATTGTCAATACTATAACTACTATAATAAAAGAATATAACAAATAATTTTTTTTCATATAATCACCATCCCTTAAAATCTAAAATATAAAAATGGATTATATGTAGCATCAACTAAATAAGCTATACTTATCAGAAATATAACCATTAAAATAACCGTCTTTAAGATGTCACTCTTAATAAGCTTATTATATATATTTTTTACCATAGGAGTTGAAAGTACTGTTGCAATTATAAAAGTAATCCCGTAATTTCTCACATAATATATCCATTGACTATTTTTACTTATGCTAAACATTTCTTTCAATAATATTTTTAGTTGCTCTAAATCAACTACTGCAAATATTGCCCATCCAAGCAATATAAAAAATATTGAATATATATGTGAAATTATTTTATGATTTTTTAAAAACTTTAATAAAACTGCTTTCTCTATACTAATTAAAATAAAGAAGTATAATCCCCACAGTATAAAATTGTAACTAGCTCCATGCCAAAATCCAGTTAAAAACCATACTATAAAAAGATTTATATATAGTCTTAATCTTCCTACTCTGTTTCCTCCTAAAGGTATATATACATACTCTTTAAACCAAGTTCCTAATGTAATATGCCATCTTCTCCAAAATTCAGTTATACTCTTTGATATGTATGGATAATTAAAATTTCTTGGAAAGTTAAATCCTAATATCTTACCAAGCCCTATTGCCATTAGTGAATATCCACTAAAATCAAAATATATTTGAAGTGCAAATGCTAAAACAGACATCCATGCTATTATTGTTCCTACTCCTCCAAAGCCTCTTCCTTCAATTTCAGACCAAAATGCACCTATGTTATTTGCTATAAGCACCTTACTTCCTAATCCAATTATAAATAACTCTATTCCATCTTGAATTTGTATTATATCTATCTTTCTATGTTTTAAATCAAGATTTATATCTGTATATTTAACTATGGGGCCTGCAATAAGTTGTGGAAATAAACATACAAATGCTCCAAAATTAATAATATTTTTTTCTGCCTTAACTTTCCCTAAAAATACGTCTATAGTATATGACATAGTTTGAAATGTATAAAAACTAATACCTAATGGTAATGTTATATTTACATATTTTAGAGATATTCCTAAAATATTATTTACATTTTCTATAAAAAAGTTAAAATACTTAAAGAAAAATAACATTCCTAAATTAAATATCATTGATATAGATAAAAGCAGTATACATATCTTTTTATTATTTCTACTTTTCTCTATTCCTCTACTAACCAAGTAATCTACAACTATTGATGCTACCATTATCAAAAAGTACTTAGGTTCACCCCAAGAATAAAATATTAAACTTACAAGCAGCAAGGTTAAATTTTTAAATTTAGTTGGAGTTAAAAAATATAAAATCATTGCTATAGGCAAAAATCTAAATATAAATAAAATACTACTAAAAACCATTTTTTCTCTCTTTCATCCGCCTCTTATTTTCCAATATTTTCATTAACCTCAGAGGCATTTTTTTAATATTTTTCTCTTATTAATTAGACTGTATTCCCTATGAATTTGTTCCTTATGCCATTTTTAAATATACATTCTGTAAATATATGTATTAACCTCAGAGGAAGTTTGTCTCTTTCTAACATGATATTTCCCTAAAAAACTTTATACAATTATAGGATTATATTAAAAAAGTAATTATATGTCCCAAAAGAAATTTATATAAACTTCTATAGGAATTATAATTACTTCTTTTATTTATATCTTCTATTAAAAGAATTAACCTTACTATGCTTAATCTATAGATATTTAGTATAATCACTTAATTTTAATGGATACTCTAATTTAGGTGGTTCTATCTTTAATTCTTTAAAATCTCTTTCGAATACACCTCTATTATATAAAATCTTTTCTGCTTCTCCGTTAAATGTTGATGCTAATTCATTAAAAAAATATGCACATTTTATTTTTCCTAGATTATAATAACAAACACATAATTGCAAGCTTGGTATCCATGTATAATAATCACTATTTGAAAGAGCCATATTATAACTATCAGGTCTTGAGTCTAATGCTACTCTATACCAAAATGCTGCCTGCTTAAAATTTTGTTTTTCCATATAATAATTTCCTAAACTACAAGCTACTTCAGCTGTTGGAGTATCTATCTTAAAGGACTCAAATGCAATATCAGGTATTCTCTCCTTATTATCTATTATATTTAATGCATTTATAATCCTTAAATATGCTCCCTTTACATCCTCTATCCAACCTTGCTTAGTGTCTATAAACTTTCTATATTGTTTTATAGCTTCATTATAATATTTATTATCAAATAATTCATTAGCATAATAATACATATCCCTAGGAGTAAACTTCTCGTTGTTTTTTTCCATATTCTTGAATATTTGAAGATTTCTATCTGTATATTCTTTAACCTTTCCATGCTCAATAGCAAAATTCCCCTCAAGTCCTTTTCCATAAACCTCTAAATATTCATGAACATTTCCTATCCAAACAAATCCACATTTTCTTCTAACTATTCTATTTCTTCTTAATGATGTAGTTACCTTACCATCATTACTTCTAGCTAGTATATATTCTGCGCTAACATAGTCATAACTATCATCCATATTTTCTAAAAGTGATTCTATTTTTTTAATATCGTCATCATTAATATAATCGTCACCATCTAACCACATTATATAATCGCTAGTTGCTTTACTAAATGCAAAATTTCTTGCTGCTGAAAAATCATTTATCCATTTAAAATCATATATTTTAGAATTAAATTTTGATGCAATTTCCTTTGTTTCATCCTTAGATCCTGTATCTACTATTATAATTTCACTTATAAATGATTTTACTGAGTTTAAGCATCTCCAAAGAGTTTTTGCTTCATCTTTTACAATCATACATAAGCTTAAAGAAACTTTTCTCTTCATGTATCTCCTTCATTAAAATAAAAATTAATGCACATATTATAATAAGAAACCTTATTATAATATGTGCATTGCTATCTAATTATTTAATACTTATATTTTTTCTCGCTAATGATTTTTTGCTTTATAACCTTAATGACTATACATACTATTATAATTATTCCTAGTATTACAGCTCCATATATCATAAATAAATCTTCAGGTAATGCATTTATTATAGGATCCATATTCTCATCAAATATCCAATAATCATTTTTAAAAAATATTTTATGAAATATTATAAAAGCTTTTGAAAAATCTATAATATATGCTGATACTAATACTATAAAAAACACAATTAAAATGTTTGACCCAGAATTAAGATTAATTATAATTTTTCTCATGAAATATTTGTTATTCTTAACTTTACAAACAATAGCATAAACTAAATTAACTATTATAAAAATTAAAGCTATAATAATTAGCGAAATAAAAATTCTTTTAACTTCATAAAAATGTATCTCACCATAAGGACTCATAGCAAAATTTTTAAATTTCAATGATTTTATAAATGGATTCTGAAGATAATTTATTAAACCACTATAATCACTCATTAAATTTTCTCTTGAAACTCCAGTAATATTAACCAAATCATATTTATCTATAATAAACTTATATATGAACCTAAGATTCAATGATATTATTGTGGCAATTGATATAATTGATATTGCAGTAAATATACTCCTTAATATTCTAAAAATAATATTAAAATATACTTTATCCCCACTATTTTTTCCCATAACTCCTCCTTTGAACTTATATTAATTTTAACATATTTATACTTATTTGTAATATAATTTATTATGTAAATAAAAAAATAGCAACTTTATATATGTTAAAGTTGCTATTTTTATACTTAATAAATATTTATTTACTTTATACTTTCTAAAAAACATTTATCCTTAACTCTTTTATCTCTATTATCAAAAGGATTATTTATAAGAGCCTTACAATATAAGCTTGGATAATTTCTGCTTAAATACTTCATATATTCAGCCCATTCTATTGTTAAATACTTATATACAGCCATTAAATCTTTTTCTATATGTTTTATTTCATATTCTTCAATTTCTTCACAATATCTTGTATCCAATTCTTCTTTTAGATGCATTATAGTCATTAACATTTCTGTAAATGTCTCATGCTCTAATAAATTCCCATTAGAAATTAAATTAATAAGTAAATCCCTATTATCATCTAATCTATTTCTTATATCCTTTAAATTTATCTTATCTATATTTATTTCATAATCATATTGAAGAATATCCTCATGTAATTTTGCAAAAGATTTGTCACACCATGTATCAGCAGTTATAGTTCTATGATTAGCCATAACCCCATGTGCATCTCCCTTTACTATATCAGATAATAGTTTTGTTCCAAGTTCAGTATAAAATAATCCTATAAGCATATTCAGTTTTTCTAATAAATGTTCCTTTTCTCTTCTTTCAAGCATTTTATCTATTACTATAGTAGTAAAAAATACTTCCAATGGAATAAATGCTATATCTGCAACTAAGAATATCATGGTATGATGTACATCCTTAAAAATTAAAACATGTACATAATGTAAAATTACAGACAATAATACAAGTCCAATACCTATTAAAATCGTTTCTTTTGTTCTTTTCTTCAAATTTTTCCTCCTTCTTAATTTATATAATCTTTTGTTTTTATTAAACTATTTTACTAATGTTTTATAGTATATCAGCTTGTTTTACTATAGTAAAGACTTGTATATTTAAGTTAATAAAAACACTGACTCAAATTACGTTGTAAAAATTAAAATTGAATCTCTAATTTTTAAACTTTACTCTGAATCAGTTTAATTTAGCGTTATTTTCTATAAACTATCACATATCATCATCTTCTTCTGAAGAAAATGAAAATACCTTTGAAGGATCAATTCCTAATTCCTCACAAGCTTCATTTAAATTACATCCTGTTTCATCCATATATTTTGCTACGTAAGCGTTAACATCAATTTGTGAATAAACATTTTCCATACTACATTCCTCCCTAATTTTTTAAATTAATACTTTCTTAAATTACATCATATATAATCAAGTAATTTATTTTATTATATATTTTGATTATTTAAAATATTCCTATATCACCCTTCCCCCATAAAATTTAGTATATTTTTACAAAAATTCTGATAATTATGATTATTCTATATTTTCTTATTTTTCCCTTCTAAATAGAATTAAATTTTATATAAAGTTTACAAAACTCACTTCTAACCAATATTATCCATAACCATTTTTAATATTATGATATAATATATTCTATATCATAATAACTACTTTAATCTTAGGACGGTGAAGGAATTGAAAATACATTTTGATAAAAACCTATTAAAATATTCACTATATGTTACTTTAACAGCCATTGCTATTTACTTAGCTTTAACTATCATGTCCAATATAGGTACAATTTTCACTACTACCTTTAATATTATTGGAGCTGGACTAAGCTTAATTAAGCCACTGCTTATTGCTATAGTTATAGCTTATCTACTATATCCTTTAACAAAAGGTATAGAAAATTTTCTTAGAACAAACACCCTATATAAAATAAAAAATCAATCTGTTAGAAGGGTAATTGCTATTGTAGCATCCTACCTTTTAATAATTGGAATTATATTAGCTTTACTTTGGGGTATTTATTTCATGATTGGTGGCCAATTATCTAAAAACACAACAATAACAAATATGATTTCAGATATATCTTCATATTTGAATACTAATTCATTTTCTACTTCATCAATAGAAAATACTTTAAAAAATCTCAATATACCTTTTATTGATAACTTACAACCTTATATAATTCAAATAGTTGATACTCTTCAAAAATATATTATGATTAATCTTGGAACTATGACTTCTAATATTATGTCTATAGGTAGTAATATTGCTTCTTTCTTTATAGGCATTATCATAAGTATTTATATACTTAAAGATTCTGAATACTTTATTGCCCTATGGAAAAAATTATATTATTTAATTTTTAGAGAAAGTCATGCTGGGAAAAAAATTTTAAAAACATTTAGGCTAATAAATGAAGTATTCTCAAAATTTATTCGTGGACAATTATTAGAAGCATTTTGTGTAGGTGCATTATCATCAATAGCTTTATCTATAGTTGGTATAGATTATGCTGTTGTAATAGGTCTTATCGCTGGTATTTGCAATATGATTCCTTATGTTGGACCTTTAGTTGGTACTATTTTAGCTGCAGTTATGGGATTATTAAGTGGCAGACCTATAAAGGTTGTTTATGCTATTATCTCTATGCTTGTTGTACAACAAGTTGATAATAATTTATTGGCTCCTAAAATAGTTGGAAATAGCGTTGGTCTTCATCCTGTATTTACTATGATGGCAATTCTAGTTGGTGGTAATGTAGGTGGATTATTAGGAATGCTACTTGCAGTTCCAGTTGCAGCTTCTATTAGAGTTTTATTTAATAAATGGTATGAAGAATATACAAACTCAAACTTAACAGAAAATTAGATATTTATCCATAAAACAAAAAAGTCTGAATTACAGACTTTTTTTGTTTTATAATATATAATTTTTCTAAATAAAAATTATAATACACAACTTAAAAGCATGGTAGCTATTCCACCTATAATTACTGTCTGTCCTATTTTTATATTATCAAGTTTCATAATAGCGTATAAAAATCCACCTATAACTAAAAATACACCAGCATATAATATTACATCAAAATATTGATTTAAATAACTCCTAGAAAGAAGAACACTAATAAGCATTACTCCTAATGTAACTACTACCCCATACCATTCTTCCCTAACCTTTTCTTTGCACTTATTCATTTTTCTCCCCATCTCCTTTATTATTTACCCCTAATTTATTATCTTTAAACTACTAATTAAAACGTATACTATAACACCATTTTACCATATTATTCCAATTGTTTGAATACATATTGTTTTTTTTGTAATAAAAAAATAAAAATCTCACTTATTAAATGAGATTTTTATTTTCTTATACTTAATTAAATATCTTAACTACTGTTTTTTTTCCATCGCATTTCCATTTAACTCTTTCTTTGCATTTATCACAAGTTATAATTCCATTAGCCTCACAACCTGGTTCCTCAAAAATTATTTCTCCGCATTTAGGACACAAAACATTATCCATAATTAATCTCCTCTTATTGTTAAAATTGTATTTGTATAATTTTATTATTAATCATATATCTATTATTATTCAATTATAATGAGTAATTTTTTAAATATATTTTTAATTTTTTGTAAAACTATGTTATAATTTGCAAATAGGAATAATTTACAAATAAATGCTATATTTTATTAATTATAATAATAAATGTATTGACATATTTAATAAATTTGTAATAAAATCACTATAAAGAATTTACGAATGTTTTTCTTTTTACCACTAATATTATTCGAGTTATAAAAGAGAGGATGTGAATTTATTTCGTAAATATTTATATATGTTGCGAAATTAAGCTTATGATTGATAATTTACTTTACACTATACCTAAAGAAAATCACACAAAAGAGCAAGTAAAAGAAATTCTATCTACCCATCCAGAAATAAAGTTTGTATCCTTTGTTGGTATTGACCTTTCTGGAAATGATACTGATGAAAAAATTCCAGTAAATTTATTTTTAGATGATTTAGACTCATTTTTACATGGAGTTGCAGTTCAAACAGATGGTTCATCAGTTGTTTTACCTGGAATTGCTACATTAAATAATGCAAAAGTAGATATGGTTGCTGATTTAAACTGTAAATGGTTTGTTGATTATAATTATGATTTTATTGATCATTCAACAAATAAACCTGTAGGTACTTTAAGAATACCTTGTTTCTTATATCACGATAATAAACCTGTAGATTCAAGAAATATCTTAAATAATGCAGTTAAAACTTTTAAAAATAATTTATGGAATATTTTCGAAACACATCCTGAAGTGTTAGATATTTATAACATAAAAAAAGATGACATTGATGAAATAGTTATAACTTCTGCTACAGAATTAGAATTTTGGGTTAGAACTCCAAATACTGATGCTGAACTTGAAGAATTATCTACTTCTCAAGTACTTCACGAACAATATTGGACAAGAACTAAAGGTAAAGTTCGTACAGCTTTAGAAGAAAGCTTGTTATTAATGGAAGCCTATGGTTTTGAACCTGAAATGGGACATAAAGAAGTTGGTGGAGTTAGAGCCAAATTAGATGCTTCTGGTAATTTTAATCATGTTATGGAACAAATTGAAGTTGATTGGAAGTATTCTGATGCAGTACAAGCTGCTGATAATGAATTATTCATAAAAATATTAGTTCAAGAAACTTATAGAAGATACGGATTAGATGTTACATTTATGGCTAAACCACTTGATGGCGTTGCTGGCTCTGGTATGCACGTTCATCTAGGAGTTAGCTTAAAACTTAAAAATGGTAAGAGAATAAACTTATTCCATACTACAAAAGATCACTTCTTAAGTGTTATTGGTTATGGTTCATTAATGGGTATTCTTAAAAATTATGAAGTTATGAATCCATTTATCTCTTCAACTAATAACTCTTTAAAAAGGTTAAAACCAGGATTTGAAGCTCCAGTTTGTATAGTTACCTCTCTTGGATTATCTCCAAGTAATCCATCTAGAAATAGATCTATACTTGTTGGACTTATTAGAGATTTAGCTAATCCTCTAGCTACAAGATTTGAATTGCGTTCTCCAAACCCTCATTCAAATGCCTATATAACTATCGCTGTATGCTATATGGCTATGCTTGATGGTATTCTTTATGCAGTAAATAATAATAAAACTGATGATGAATTATTAGCTGAGCTTTCTAAAGAGTATGGTGAAGAGGCCGATTACTTAGAAAAAAATAGAAAATACAGAGCTGAAGAGGATGTATTTGAAGACTTCACTGAAGAAGAAAGAAATAAATATTTTAGTAAAGCACCAGCTACAATTTATGAAAATATTAGTGCTTTAGATAAGTATCCTGAAAAAGTAGAAGTTCTAAAGAGAAATGGTGTATTAACTGATCAACTTATTAACAGCTTTAGAATGGCAACTATTCAAAGATGGAAAATGGAAATATCTCACAGAATAGTAAATAAGTTTACTTCTGAAATAAGAGCTTCTAAGTGCCTTCATGATTCAAGTAAAGCTCTTGATTTAGATTTGACTAACTGGATGAGAATTCACGAGTTAAGACTTTATATAATGAAAGATACTAATTCTACTAAGAGTCTTTTCACAAGACTTAAAGATGCAATTATTGAAGATAACTTATCACTTGCTTCTGACCTTTATTTAGAGTTAGAAGATAAAATGAGCTTATTAAGACATCTATACTCTTCTTATAAGAAGAATTTATTAGATATTTAGCAAAAAAATGAACTGCTACTTTTAGCAGTTCATTTTTTCTATTAATCTATATATTTTTATGTATTCTCTCCATATAGAATGTAATAATCATAGTCATTGCATAATCATAAATTAGGAAAATTGGCTGTGCTACTATCCATAATATTATAGATGCAATAGTTCTACCTGAAGTATCAAAAAATCTAGACATTAATACTTCTAATCCTGCTATTATATTTATTCCTAAAACATTCTGCATTATTATGAAACCAATTATAAATGCTATATTAAAGAATATAAGTTTAAGCACTATTTCTAACTTCTCTTTTCTTATTCTCTCTATAAAGTATTTAATTATTCCATATACCCCAAAGAATACAAAATATAAAAATGATATATTAATTGGAACTAAGAAAAATGCAATTAAACTAGATGATATATATACAAAAATAGATGTCTGAATATTACTTCTTATAATGCACACCGGTATTAAAGCTGATGCAATTGTTAATATTGCTAATGTACTTATTGGTAATATTGATGTTGCATACAATACTATAGTCGTTAATGCAACTAAAATACCACCAAGAGCTATATCCTTAGCCTTCATAAAACTCCCCCTATTAACAGCAACCTATAAGATCTCCACCAAAACATTCACATAATGAGTCTAAGCACCATAAATTCATACAACAATCACAAGTATCCATATTTCCATTTGAAGTTCTATATGTTTGACTATAACCTCTACCTCTTGATTGTAATTGGCTTAATGCTTGCCTATACTCAAAATTATTAGGATCCATAGTACATGCCCTTTGTATATTATTATAAGCTGATTCAAACCAACCCTTTGCCATCATAACATTTCCATATAAATAATACCATTCTGCATCTCTTTGCTTTATGGCATTAAGCTTTGATTCTGCTACAGATATACTTCTCATCTGAATAAGACTTCTTATCTCTGCATAAATAGCTGTATTACTACTATATGAATTAGATCCTGTATTATAACTTGCATTATATCCATTTGATGAAGAATTATAATTTGTATTTCCTCCACCATTTTTTAGCATATCATATGCCTTATTTACCTCAGCTAGTTTCTCTTGCGCCAAATCCTTTAGTGGATTATCTACATATTGATCAGGATGATATTGTTTTACTAGTTTTCTATAAGCTGATTTTATTTCTTCTTGAGAAGCTCCTGGCTTCACTCCTAATACCTCATACGGATTCATTTTAAACACTCTCCTTATCATCTGCTACCATTATAATTCATAAACCTTAAATATATCTTAATGTTTATTTTTCTTATCCTTGCAGTTACAATTATTAATTATTTTTTCGTATTTATCCATCATACCAAGACTAATTATATTTTCTAATATAGCTTTGTTCCTCTTTAAAGGTAATTTATCTAAAGCATATTTACAATTATATCCGCAATTTAAAATAGTAAATTCCATTCTTGGTTTAATTTCTTCTAATAATTCTTCATAACTTTTATTATCTTTATTATATAAATAATTTATTGGATTAAACTTATTTTTCTCTATATCTTCCTTTAAATCATCTAATGCATCTATTAAATATATCCATTTCCCAAGAGCATATCCTAAATCATAAAGTTCATATCTAAGCTCATCACAATCATCATCAACCTTCTCAGGATATAACTCTAAAATTTTAGCTACTATTAAACTAAAAGGATGTGAAATCTCATCTATTGATGAAAATTCTTTATTTTTCTCTAAATTAGATAGCATATTTAAATTTTCTTCTATTATATCATTAATCATAGTAACATTTCTGTTAAATTTTCGTTTATATGGAGCTAAAGCAGCACTTTCAAATTTACTTTTTAAACTCTTATCATCATTTACATCATCAATTAACTTATAATATACTAATGACACATTCATAGCTGCTGTATATTCTAATGCTTTATTATTTATAATCATAGGCTTATTCTTTAATGGATGAGCCATACACTTTTTAAATTCAATATTAGGCTCTTCATTATGTAAGGCATCTAAAAGTAAACCTAAAAAAGCCATATCATAATTTAAAGCTAATCTTGGAATATTTCCAAAATTATCTTTAATATGCATACATACACCACAATAATATCCCCTAAACATTTCATATTCTCTTATTTTAAGTTCAGGTTTAAGTGGAGTTACATAACCAAACAAATAATCACTCCTTTATATTTCTTATTTTTACATAAATTTAGTATAGTTTATTTACTAATATTAATCAATTTCTACTAATTAAAATTTTATTTATTATCTATCCATTAAATAAGAAATAGCCCCTTAAGGCATTACCTTAAAGAGCTATTTCTTATTTTAAAAGCTTCCCCCGCCACCGCCGTGAGTATTTCCACTACTTGATCTGTGAGTAGAACTTCCACTACCACCACTAGAATTATTTCTTTCAATTTTTGTTTTAGTAGTAAATGTATTTACAAAAGTATCTCTTCTTTTAGTAAATACTATAGAACTATTATCCACATAATTTACACTTGATACTGACTTTGAATTTTTATATGAATTCACTACAACTATACATGTTACTCCAGCCACTACAGCTGCAACTCCTAAGGCAATTAATACAATCTTTAAAGTATTTTCTTCCTCACTGTATGTGTATTGCCCTTCTGGTATCCCACTATCAATGTAATATTGTATATCCGTTAAAAATATATTACATGCATCAAAGTACTCTTCATTACGCAAATATTTACTTATATCACTAATAATAGAGTCTATTCTATTGTCAGTAAAATATTCTATTGCATCTCCACTAGTAGAAATCCATATTTTTCTATCATTCATATCTATTAATAATAATATTCCACTCTTATTATCTCCTAATCCATAACCATTATAATCATAATAATCATCTGCATAGTCCATAGTGTTTTTTCCTTGTAAATCATTTGTTGTAACTATAACTGCATCAATATTATAGCTTTCTCTAAACTTTTCAATATCCTCTCTCAACTTATCTCTTTCATCTTGTGATAAAAGTTTAGCCTCATCAACTACTGGATTTACATTAGCTTTAACTATAAAACTAAATGATAGTATAAAAATTAATACACTAATACAAGGTATAAACTTTTTCTTTAAATTCTTCATATAGTCATACCTCCTATGAATACTAATAAAAATACTATTATAAAAACAAGTAAAAATAATATAAATATTTTTACTTTAGATACAGGTAAAGCACCAAAAACTTTCCCTGTTTGTCCATTCATAGCAAAAATATAATTTTTACTTCCTAAACTATATGTCATCATCCATACAGGCATTAATGCATAATTACAAGAAGTTTTATTAAAGTTCTCATGTGTCCCTACAACATCAACAATTGAATATCCATTTATTGAATTTCTTAATATATCATTAGTTCCTAACCTTATTTTACTTTCTATTAAAGGTAAGACCTGTTCTTTTGTTTTATCATATTTCTCTGAAAAGAAGCCTGGTAAATATGCAATAGAAAATTCCTTAAACTCTCTAGAATCATATGGCTCTATACTTTCCATAATTTTATCATCCATTTTGCTTGATGCATTGCTAGGTACATTTTTAAATATTAGATTTGCTTCTCTATAAATATTATATATATCTGTTTTAGTATATTTATAATCTCCACTAACCCATGTTTTAATTTTTTTTCCTCTTGCACTCATTTGCCCAGTTACATTGGAATCAACTATCCAAAAAGGAATATAAATTCCTGTTATCTTTTCTAATTGTTTAGAAGAGGAAAACTCACTAGGTAAAAACCACTTCTTTTTGCTCCAATTTATAAAGTTCTCAATAGCCTTATCTTTATCTATTTTAAATGGAATAACTTTAGATGGCTTAAATTCTCCATTAAACTTATCACTTAAGACTACAGGTCCATGACAGTAGCAACAAAATGTAGCTGTAGTAGTATTATCTGCTACTATTTCAGCCCCACATCTTGGACAGGAATAAACTCTTGTTTTTTCTCCTATATTATCCCACTCTTTATTATAATTCTGTTCTAAATTCTCTTTGTTTATATGTTGATTATCTAAACCATTTAACCTATCTATCTCATCAACTGTAAATTCACTTAGACAAAAATCACATTTTCCTTTTTGTAACTCTGGATTAAACTTAATCTCAGCTCCACAATTAGGACACTTATATACAATAACAGCCATCTCTTTCCCCCTAATTTAATAATTTTTTATCTATAAAATTATACCATATTTTTTTACATTTTATTCAAAATACTAATTCTAATTTATCTTTTAAAACTTAACTTTCTTAGAACAGCCTCTTAAAATTTGTCTATATATTTTCACTAAAATTTTAATTTACTCTATTATAATATTAAAGGTTATATATCCATATTTATACTTTTTATTTTTCTTGACTTTTATTTATCAATATGCTTTAACCTCTTTTATTTAATATATTACGAGGGTTTTTCCATTATTAACTATTTAATTTTTGGAATTTTAATCCTTGTTATATTCTTCCTTAGCAATTTGACAGTATTTTTGATATATAGTATAAACTACTTGCAGGCCGAAGGAATTAAAATCAAAATCTTGGAGGTGTATTTTCTGTTTAAGAAAATTTTTGTTTTAACAACTTCACTTGCACTATCAATGTTCGGTATAAATGAATTTTGTGCACATGCAAGTGTTTTAAATAATGAAAATAAAAAAGTTATTAATGTTAGTTATTTAGAAAAACATGATGATAATAATGATATAAACTCAAATAATGTTTCAAATAATGAAGGTAATGCTGTTCTAATTAAATCTGATAACGATATAATTATTAGTGACATTCCTACTAGTAGCAATGTAAATATTGTATTTACTTCTACAGTTGATAACATTATGAATGATATTTCTATCTATAATAAAAAAGTAGAAGACCAAAAAGTTAATGAAGCTGAAACTAAAGCTGAAGCTAATGCTAAAACTGAAACTAAAACTCAAGAAGCTAGTACTTCATATAAAGCTACCTATACAATGGAAGCTACTGCATATACTGGAGATACTACTACTGCCACTGGTGTTACCCCTGTTCGTAACCCAAATGGACTTAGTACTATTGCTGTAGACCCATCAATAATTCCTTTAGGTTCAAAAGTTTATATCCCAGGCTATGGTGAAGCCATTGCTGCAGATACTGGTGGAGCTATTAAAGGTCATAAAATTGATTTATTTTTAAATTCTGAAAATGAATGTATTAATTGGGGAAGACAAAATGTTACCCTATATATCCTAGCTTATCCTGGGGAGTGGTAAAATTAATAAGTAATATTTTATTCCCTATTGTTCATACTAATTAAAGTAAGCTTTTTTATACTTTAATTAGGAGGGGTTATCTTGTTAATACCAAAATTTATTTTTTGTATACATAAATATAATTCTGAAATAATAAGAAATATTTGTTTCAAAGGTGGCTATTACGAAAAGCTAACTTGTAAAAAATGTGGTAAAGTTAAAAATCTATATTGGTAAAATAACTTTATTGTATAACATAAAAAGGAGTATCTTAATTTCAGGATACTCCTTTTTTAATTAAATTATTTTATTAATTCTTCATATGTTGCTTGTGCATCTGAAGCTACTTCACTGTTTAATATAAATAATGAAACTAAATTTCCATCAACCTTAACTTCTGCACTTTCAGCAATTTCCTTTTCTGCTGGATAAAAAGCATTTCCTACTTTATCTTGTAAAACCTGTTCTACTGAAGCTTTTACAGCATCAACTTTACCATCTTTAGCCTTAACAACCATAATAAATCCAGGCCCTGGAGAAATTTGAGTTTCTAATATTCCATAATCTTCTACATCATCTAAATTTAAATGATATATTTCTGATGCTATAGTATCATCAATTTCAGCTGCAGCTCTTACATATTCTTTTTCATTTAACTTTTCTACTACATCTTTTGCTGATACTGAAGCTGTTTGTTGCTGGCTTTGCTCAGTTGATGATGAATTTCCAGTATTCTTATTTCCACATCCAGTTAAAGTCGCTCCAACCATAATTGCTATTAATGTACTAACTAATATCTTTTTCATTCTTATAACCTCACTTTATTCTTTTGTTATATCACTTATCTTATCATTCTATTAGACTATTCACTTATTTAAATTGTTCCCAATACTTTTAAAATTTTTTCTTTTATTCGTTTCCAAATATTTACATTTACGTTTTTTTTCATTATACTTATATTAAGAAACACCTTCTACCCTTAAATTGAAGTAAAAGTTTTATTAATATAATTACAAATCGGGTAATTATATCCGAATAAATCATAGATTTATAGTGTTAATTAAACTTTAAAGTTTCTCTTTTATGAAATGAGGTGATTTATATAGACCATAATAATTTTGACTTAAACGCAAGACGAAAATTACTTCATGAACGAAAAAGACAAAGACAAAAAAGATTTAGGATTATAATTTCATCAATTCCACTACTGATTCTATCAATAACCATAACAGTTATTATGTTAAATAGAAATAATACAGTTGCAACATTTAATTTAGCTATACCTAAAGTCGAAGAAAAAGAAATTTATACTGTTTGCCTAGATCCAGGCCATGGTGATTGGGATTATGGTGCAATCAGTCCAAATGGTACAGCAGAAAAAGATATCACACTTGCCATTTCCTTAAAGCTAGGAAAACTATTAGAAGAAGATGGTAGCTTTAAGGTTATTTATACTCGTGCAACAGATACTATGGATTGGATAGAAACCTCTAATGATAGTCTAAAAGAAAGAATTAAAATCTCTAAACTATGTAATGCTGATATATTTGTTTCTATTCATTGTAACTACAGCTCTGATTCTAATGATGTTTCAGGGGTTGAAACTTGGTATAACCCTTCTAATGATAGTAGTTTAAATTTAGCAAAATATTTACAACAAGCTCTAATAGACTTAGATTATACTACTAATAGGGGGTTAAAATCCTATGTCCCCGGTGAAGAACTTGCAGTTTTAGAATTGAATACTTCAACATCAGCATTAATTGAATTAGGTTTCCTAACAAACTCTTCTGATGAGAAATATCTTACTTCAGACCTTGGACAATCCAACTGTGCCAATGCACTTTATAACGCAATTGTTGAATATAGAGATGACACCAATGAATAAAATAAAAAGCCACAATATATATAATTATATATTGTGACCTTTTATTACTTCTATACATTTTGTATCTTGTTTATTTTTCCCTTCAAAAATGCTATCCCTATAATTATACTTATAGCACCTAATAATCCTATTGCTTGAGAACCAATGCCTTCACCAGTTTTAGGTAATTTTCCTAATTGATCATTTTTTATTTCATTCCCCTTATCATTTTCCTCTACTTTAATAATAATCTCATCTTTATTATTCTCATTAGTTATATTAGAATTACTTTCAATGTCCTCATCATCAGGATTTATACCTTCACTTTCATTAATAACTTCCTCTAAAAGATTATATTTTTCTTTTAATAAAGCAATAATTGAATTAACTTCCTCTTCTGTTGCATCTTCATCATTTATTAATTCATTAGCTATAGCTAATACCTTCTTATATTCATTAAAACTTTCTTCTGTATATTTATTTTTATCAATATCCTTATACTCTTCAACTAATAACAAAAGTTCTGTCTTATCCACTTTTTTTATTAATGAGTTAATAGCATTATTTATAGATATCACAGCCTCATCTATTTTTTCTTGAGTTACTTCTGCACTTACCATTAATTTTTTAGCCTCATTAATATTATTAGTTAGTTCATTCCATGATTTAGGTGTATATTCTTTCTCATCTATTAAATCTAGATTATTTATTACATCTTCTAATTCATCATAATTTATGTTAGTAATATAATTTAACTCTATACTATCTATTACTGTCCAACAACCCGCTTTTCCATCAAAATCAAATCCAATTTCAACATCTTCACTATTTACCCAAACTGGAATTGAAATTTTCTGCCATACATTATTAGTATGTCCTATTTTAAATTCTGTTACCTTTTCTCCCTGTCTTATATACATAAAGTCTGAATTATAATCTCCACCGCTGTATACCCAAGCACTTAATTCATATTTACCACAATTTAAATCCTTCACCTTTTGATTAATATTTACATTAAATTCTTTATCACTCCATACTGATAGTGCATATTTTCCTGATGGTGCATCATCGCCAAACCAAGTTCTATCTTGTGCTTGTACTGCATTAATATCACCTTCCACATTCCACCCTTCAAGTGTTCCTATTTCAAAATCCCAATTCTCTAATACTATTCTCTCTGACATTCTTAAGATAACTTCTTTATTTAAAGAAGGCTTTACTTCTACATTGCTTAATTTAGCAGCTCCATAACCTTCTGCTTCACATAATATAACATAGTTTTTATTATCCAGAATATCTTTGATCTCAAAAATTCCATTTTCATCACTTGTTGTAACAAATTTCTCTTCTTCTTTTAGACTTATTGTAACTTTAGCACCAGAAACCTTATTATTGTTATTATCAACAACAATCCCAGTAATGCTTCCTAATGATTTTTCTAATTCAAAATTAACCTCTTCGGTCGTAATTCCCTTGTTTACTTTAATATCAGAAACAGCCATTTCTAAATAGCCTTCTTTAGTTGCAGTAACATTATATCTATCTCCAATTTCTATATATTCTATTTTATATTGACCATTTTCATCAGTTACTGCCTTATACTCTTTATTATCATTTCCTACAGCTGTTATAGTAACACCTGATACTATATTTCCTTCATTATCTTTTACAACTCCCGATATTGCTCCTGAATTAATTATTAATTTAAAATCTATTCCATTAGTATCTTCCTCAAGGCTTACCTTAATATTATCAGCATAAGTACTTTCATAACCTTGCCTTTTGACATTAATCTTATAATTATCACCAGCCGGTAAATCTCCTAAAATATAAGTTCCATCGGCTTTTGATATAGTACTAAATTTCTTTTCTCCTACAACTGAATAAACTTCTGCTCCTTCTATTGGGTTATTATTTTCATCAGTTATCTTTCCTTGTACACTTCCACTGCCTAAAACTATTTCAATCTTCGATACTTCACCTTGAACTACATCAAACACTTTAGTTGAACTACTATATCCATCTTTATTTACAGTAATTGAATTATTATAAGAAGTTTCAACTTCATTCATAAAAAATCTTCCATATTTATCCGTAGTCTTTACATACTTCTCATTGTTTATGTTTAAAACAACCTCTGCTCCAACTATCTTATTTCCATTTTCGCCAGTAACAATTCCAGAAATAATTCCTTTAGTTGTTCCTTCAGTATTATCTCTAAAAGAGTTTAAGGAAGGTAAAGCTTTACCATCAAAATCAAACAATGTTGTATTAGATACTACGTTATCTCCTGCTTTATCTTCACTTCCATCTTCAGCTTCTCCCCTTTCCATAGCCCATCCTACTCCATCATAAGCTATCATAACAGGATCCCAATATAAATCTCCTATTATACAATTATTTTCTGCATTTCTTATTCCATTAAATAACTCATCTAAAAATTCCTTTTGCCCTTGTGGAGATGATTCATGACTTTCATTTCCATTATCACTTAATTGTCCTGGCCATCCATCTGGCTTAGTTGGATTCCAGTTATATCCCGTTTCCATAATTAATATTTTCTTATTATATTTTTGTGATAATTCATTAAACCATGGAATTATATCTTCTACATTCTTTTTAGTCCAAAATGGATAATATGAAGCACCTATAATATCATAATTAACATTATTCTCAATACAGCCATCTAAAAATGTAGTATATCTGTTATCCTCACCTGCTTCATCCAAATGAAGTACTACTTTGGTATTAGTTGAAATTTCTTTTACTGCTCTATATCCAGCATTTAAAAATCTTGCCAACTGTTCAAAATTTGATACTCTTCCATATGGATATAATATTCCATACTGCATTTCATTCCCTAAAGAAATATATTCTGGGGTAGTACCTTGATCTACAAGTTTTTGCATTACCTCTTTAGTATACTCATATACCAATTTTTCTAATTTATCAACAGCAGCATCATTTTCTAATCCCTCTATTTCCTTTCTCCAAGACGATGGAATTTCTTGTGTTGCACCATTTGGCCACCAATCACTATAATTTAATGTAACTTCTATTTCCATTCCAACTTCTTTTGCTCTTCTTGCACTTTTTAATAAATCTTCTGTATTTTGATATCCGTCTGGTAAATAGTAATTAGGATTTGTTATAGAGCCATGCTCTCTACCTGTATCATTATGTGTTCTTAATCTTGCAAAATTAAATCCACTTTCAGCTAATATATGAAATACATCTCTTTCTTCTCCCTCACTATCATAGAATCTTCCACCTAGGTCTTCTATATAGTTAACCATGGTTAAGTCTCCACCTTTTAAAAACTTATATTCTTCATCAGTTTTGACTAAAGAAATACAATCATAATTTGACCATGTTCCTCCTCTTCCCTTTGAATAAAATCCTATAGTTACTGAATTATTAGTTACCTCAAAATTTAATACAACCTTAGTAAATTCATTTGTTATAGGTATACTTGTTCTAGCTCCTGTTCCACCAAAATCATTAGCATAAAGATAATGTGCTTCTTGATTCCCTCCACTGGCAGCATAAGCTTCTACTCTATAATATCCATTTTCTATTCCAGTAATAGTCTGCTCTGTCCATACTTCATAATCAGTATCATTCCAATAACCTAAACTATATGAATCATCATATCCCCAATTATCCTTACCTGTAGCTGCATTAACATCTCCCTTTACATCCCAACCATCTAACCAGTTCTTAAAACTACTATTAATTATCTTATTATCCTCAGCCATGGTAGGAATAGTTATTAAAGATGTAGTATATATTGCAGTTGCAATAATTCCAAAAACCTTTTTTATTATTCTCTTAATCAAAATCCAATATCCCCCTTATACCTGTTATACGTTTTCATAATCATATTTATATTAGCATTATTATTTGTTATTAAAATAAGTAAAATCATTAGATTATAGTAATTTAATTAGTAATTTATTTTTAATAAAAAAATCTAAATAACAGTAATACACTACTATTATTTAGATTCTTTTAAATTATTATTTTATTGTTAATGTATATGCACTATTAAACTTTTGACCTACTTCTAACTTTTCTATTCCAGCTTTATCTTTTAATTCTCCATCAAAATCCTCAAAGTCAGCATGTCCATACCATGGTTCTATACATACAAAAGGTGCTCCTGTTGCTTTTGTCCATAATCCCATATAAGGAAATCCAGTAAAGTCCATAGTTAATACTTTATCATGATTAACAGATTTTAAACTTATTTTATTAGATTTTAAGCTATCAAAAACTAAGGCATCTCCCTTAAATACATCAAAGTTTAATGGTATTATATTATTGTCAACTAAATATTGCTTTCTTTCACGCTTTATATAACCCTGTTCACTTATAGGAATTATGTCACAATTTTCTTTTTCATTAAACTCAAAATAATAGTCATCTATTATTTCTCCAGCTACCATTGGACACATAAAGGCTGGATGAGCTCCTATTGAAAAATAAATTATCTTATTATCAGTATTTTCTACTATATATTCTGTTACAACTCCATTTTCTACTAAAGTATAAACAATTTTTAATGAAAATTTATATGGATACACCTTTAAAGTTTCTTCTGAAGCAACTAATTCAAAAATAATCTTATCATCTGTTTTTTCAATCATTTCAAACTCTTTTAATCTAGCTAATCCATGTTGTGGTAAATTATATTCTTTACCATCAACCTTATAAGTTCCATTCTTAACTTTTCCTACTATCGGAAATAATACTGGTGCACTATAGCCCCAATACCTTTTGTTTCTATTCCATAAATATTCAGTTCCATCTACCTTTGATGTAATATTGTGAAGCTCTGCTCCCTGTTTACTTACAGTAATCTTAACCTTTTCATTTTCTAATGTATATAACATTTTTTTCTCCCCTAACCATTATATATTTATAATAAAAAACACCTCGAAATATTATTGAATTATCACAATGATATCCTATACATAATTATATAATATATCAATAAATTATCATAGCCTAAAGAAAAAGCGCATTTAAAATAGTGAAGCTTAAATATCTACTATCCTAAATACGCTATTTTTTATTCTAATATACCATTGTATCCTAAAA
This sequence comes from Clostridium cuniculi, assembly GCF_004353185.1. Lineage (GTDB taxonomy): Bacteria > Bacillota > Clostridia > Clostridiales > Clostridiaceae > Clostridium > Clostridium cuniculi. Next base: position 33,133 of record NZ_SMUS01000018.1, read on the forward strand.
TACCTTGGCCCAAATTATATAATTTAGTAAAACCTTCTTCTTCTAGCATTTCACATGCTAATGCACTCTTATGTCCAGCTTTGCAATAAACTAAAATAGGCTTATCTTTATTTTCTTTTAAATCTTCAATTTCCCACTCTAGCTCCTCAACAGGAATATTTATTGCATTTGGTATTTTATTTTCCTTAAATTCACTATATCTTCTAACATCTATAATCATTAGATCTTTACAATCTTTAATTAAATTTTCAGCTTGCACACTACTAATTGATTTAAATGAACTCATAACTACACCTCTTTTATCTTTACATTTAAATTAATTATAGTAATAATAACTATTATTTACAAGCAATTTATTTCTTTATGGGCTTTATTGCATCTATAATAATTGAAACCATTCCTAAATTATTTTTAGAATTCCTAGTATCAAATCTATAACTTCTACATATTTTGCCCTTTGATTCATCCCATTCTCTATAATGAAAATCTCCTTGTTCATCACAATATTCTAAAAGTGTAACTTCAAAACCAGCACTCTCAAAGACATTCACTAATGTTTTGTAATCATATACGATTTTATGTGCACATGCTGGATGATCCTCATGTCCCGGTCCTCCAATTTTAATCATATTTTGATACCATTCATTTCTAAAGTTTTTATCAGGAACTGCACATCTTACATATCCACCTGGCTTTAAAAATTTATAACAATTTTCTGCTGCCTTTAATCCTTCTTCATAGGTTAAATGTTCCCATACATGCTCCGCTAAAATTGCCTCTATCTCATTATCTTTTACAATATTTTCCCACTGCTCTATTGATAATAAATTAAGCTCATTCTCCTGAGTTGAAACCCATCCATCATATTTTACTTTTCCTGCTCCTACGATTATTCTCATAATACTCATCCCCCTAATACTTTTATAAAAAATGTGTAATTATATAATTTTCAACGAGCACCTTTATGCAAATAATTTAAATTTTATTATTATATTGAATAATATATATTTTATACCATTTTTATCCTTTAAGTAAATATTTTTAATTTTTTCATAAAAATAATCATAATATATATTAATTTATTAAAATTATTTAGCAATTTAATACTTCAAAATTTATGGTTGTTCCTAAAAGTATTAAAAGTATTGCAATAAGTCTTTTATAACTATCTCTAATTTCTTCTTCACTTCTATTTTGTCCAGTTTGTGATAAAGCTGTTTTATAGTTATCAAATAAAATTCCTGTAAAAATTGCTGTTACAAATAAAAATATTACATTAGTTCCTTTAGGTACTTCAGTTAAATCTTGCAACGTATCTGCATAGTTCGTAGAGTTTAATTGATCTGTTATTTTTACTTTTTGCCATTCAAGATATAGTATATTAAGTATAGAGGCATATATAATTAAACTAATTCCAAACTCCGACAAATTAGTAATTTCTATCTGCTTAATTAACTGATTTTTTTCCTCCTCTGTAATAGTTGAATTATTATCTGGGTTTGAATTACTTTTAGTATCATCATTAGTACTATTTTTTTTATTCTTACTTTTACATCTCTTCATATATCTAAATTTAAAATTACTCGTCAATACATGATATTCAAATGAAAACATACAGTTACATATATGCTACTTTTATGTTCTTCTTAGTAATTTAATATATTTTATCTAAAAATTGAAATATATCATATATTCTCTTCAATCACTTTTTATACCCTAATTTTTCCCATTATAATATCATTATAAATTTGTTTTTTCTTAATAAATTTATCATTTTGGAATTGATTCCAATATTTTTTTGATAAATTATCATTTTTATCGTTGTAAATATTTTACACAAAGCGTATAATATTATTACTTAAGGAAATTTTTAGGAGGTTTTTTTATGGAAGATAATTCTAACAACGTAAAAGATTCATTTCAAATTTTTTTAGCTGAAAGAAATATACCAGATCCAGATGAAATGTTAGGTAAAGCTTTAAAATATTTAAAAGATAGAGGCCAAAAAGTTTCATTTAAAGGCTTTGATATAAATAATACAGCAATTGTTGAAATAGATAATGTACTATATAGTTTTGATAAATGCTTTGGTCTTTGGCAATCAGCTAAATTTACTAAACTTCAAGGTGCTCTTTCAGACCATCTTATAACTAGTAAAAAATCCAAAATAGAAAGTTTTTACTCTTAAACATATAGTTAAAGCGCACATTAGGTGCGCCTTTATATTTTATCTTATAATTATTTCTTTTTAACTTCTTCTTTATTTGCCACAGCTTCTTTCTGTTTTATTGTTTCTTTGGTCTTAGATGATGGCTTTGGAGGTAACTTTTTAATAAAACTCCCACCAACATTTAATTCTTCCTTATTTTCCGAAATCATAAGAACTTCATCTGTTAATGTTATTGCCTTTTTAGGGCAAAAGTCTTTACATAATCCACAGAATGTACATGAAGTTAAATCAAAATTCATTTTTATCTCTTGTCCACCTTCTAATTGCTTTATCTCTTTCGTTATTGCCTCACCTGCACATACTCTAATACATATCCCACATCCAATACATGCATCTGAATCAAAGGAAAGCTTTCCTCTATAATTTTCAACTCCTTTTACTTCATCAATTGGTTTTTCATCTGTTAGTACCGGCTTGAATATATTAGAGATTCCTTCTAAAAAGTAAGGAAGTTTAAACATAATTTTCATCCTCCCTCTTTTTGTTTAGTATTTCGACAGCTTCTAATATTCCCTTTGCTATAGCCTCTGGTTTTGGTGCACAACCTGCCACTGTTACATCAACCTTTGTCCATTTATCTAAAGGTCCATCCACAGAATAACTTCCCTTAAAAACATTACAAGATGCTGGACATGAGCCTATAGATACAACAACCTTTGGTTCTGGAACCTGAGATAATACCCTTAACATTCTATCTCTTGATTGCACTGTTACAGGTCCTGTTACAACAACTATATCTGCATGTCTTGGTGAACCAGCAAATTTAACGCCAAACCTTTCAATATCGTATCTAGGTCCAAGTAATGCTAAAAGTTCAATATCACATCCATTACAAGATCCTGTATTTACATGATATATCCAAGGAGATCTTTTTCTTCCCTTTTCAATTATTGACATTTATATACCTCCCTATAGATTCAAGCTTACTAAAACATAACTTAATAAAGATAAAACCGTTGGTATTGTCCAATAGAACTTAAACATTTGATTAGTTTTATATCTTCCCATAAGCCCTCTAACTACTGATAAAAACAATATAGCTATAACTATTACCAAAACTAGTAATATTAATGTATTAATTAATAAATCAATTCCTATATTCCCTGTAGTTACACCTATTCCACCTAAAAATAACACTACAAATAATGCAGTCATAACATAAACCTTTATATCATGGGTAAGCTTAAATAATCCCAAATATAAGCCACTATATTCAGCTAATGGACCTTCACAAATTTCTGTTTCAGCTTCTGCTACATCAAAAGGTGATATTCCAATTTTAGCTGGCAATATCATTAAAAAAGCAATTGCAGCTGGAAGTAAAGATATGGTAAATAGAAAACTTCCATTTCCTTGTTGCGCACTAGCTATAGATGATAAAGAATAGGTTGTTCCTTCTCCTAATAGCATTCCAGCTTTTTTACAAACAGCAAGTAATGATGTTATTAAAGGTAATTCATAGGCAACCATTGCCACAACCTCTCTTGATACACCAATTGATGCAAATGGTGATCCTGATGCCATACCTCCAACTATCATTGCCACTGCTGGTATAATTAATAAGTAAATTATTACAACTATATCAGCTGTACCACCAAAAAATAAACAATTATATATAGGAAGTAATACTGGTATTATACAAATACTAACTAATGCTATTATTGGTGCTAAAATAAATAACCTTTCATTTGCATTCCTTGGAACTATAGTATCTTTTCCTAAAAGTTTTACAAAATCATAAAATGGTTGTGTAATTTTAGGTCCTCTTCTTCGTTGCATTCTAGCTACTATCTTTCTATCTAGACCTGATAAAAATAATCCCATAATCACTGTAAAAACAAAACCTGGGAATATAATTAAATATATTAACTTACTTAAATACTCCATATTCCCTCCTCCTATAAAAATATAATTGTAATCACAGATACTATTACTAAAGTTGCTACTATCCATAAAGAATAATCATTAACACTACCATTATGAGCCTTTTGTATGCTATTAAAATATCCCCTTAATTGATACTTCATTCCCCAGAATAAATCATTAGCACCAACTTTTACTTCTTCCCCTTGCTCTCCTCCCACATAAATATCATATTTACATGCTGAATCTAAAGGGGCTTCTGAATAATTTACACTATTAATTCTATGCTTTTCATATTTTTTAAATATACTCATATCAAATTCATTATCTGATTTTTCATGTATTTCTTCTCCTAAATTATTACCTTTGAAAATAACAAATACTAAAATAGCAAGTAATAATATTACAAAAAGTATTAGAAAATTAGTTGGATTATATATACCTTTTGTTAAGAATTCAATATTATTAATACCATCAAAAGCAAATAGTGAATCATAAGTATTTCCTAATGCTGAAGATACATACCCTGTCAAATCATATACACTTTTAATTACTGGAATTAATATCTTGTTAACTATTACCTTTGGGAATAGCCCAAATATAACTATACCTAAAGCTAACACTCCCATTGGAATTTTCATTGATGTTGGAACATCTTCTATATTTTTATGTTCTTTATTTATAGGTCCAAAAAACACAGAATGTCCCACCTTTATAAATGATGCTAAAGTAAGTGCAGAAACCACAACAGCTATTATAGATACTATTCCCAATGAACCTGTAAATCCTGCTTCATATATCATCCATTTTGATGCAAAACCATTAAATGGCGGAATTCCGCTAATTCCTGCAGCTCCAAATAAGAACATTGCCATAGTAAATGGCATTCTTTTTCCTAGACCTGAAACTGACTCTAAATCTGTAGTTCCAGTAGTATAAAGTATAGCTCCTGCAGTTAAGAACAATAATCCTTTAAATATAGCATGATTAATCATATGATAAGTTCCACCAGTCATTGCTAAAACACTTACTTCTCCAGTTTCTATTATTGCAATACCAAGAGCCGTTATAATATATCCAATTTGAGAAACTGAGTGAAATGCTAATAGCCTCTTAAAATCATGTTGTAACAATGCCATAGATACTCCAATTACCATTGTTATAACACCCCAAACTAATATTAAATATCCTACTGGCTTATTAGATGCTAGTCCAAAAATCATAAAGACTAATCTTATAATTGCATATATTCCAGTTTTACTCATTACTCCTGAAAGTATCATTGAAATTGATGATGGTGCAGCCATATGTGCATCTGTTGGCCATGTATGACATGGAACCATAAATGCTTTAACTGCATATCCAACCATCATAAGTGAAAATGCTACTATTAATGTTGGTGTCATAGATTCCATAGCTTTTATAACTACTGCTATATCTGCTAAATTTAATGTCTTTGTTTCACTATATATTAAGCAAGTTCCTAATAAAATCAATGATGAGCCTAAAGATCCTGTTACTATATATTTAAATGCTGCTTCTACTGATTTATCCTTATAATTTCTAAATGCAGTCAATGCAATTGCTGCAAATGTCATTATTTCAAGCATTACATACATATTAAATAAATCACCAGTAAATACAAAACCTATCATACTTGATGTTAATAGCAAAAATAATACATAATACTTCTCTAATCCATTATCATGACTCATATATTTTAAAGAATAAATTACTGATAAAAGTGATGCTCCTGTAATTATTAAAGCTAAAAACATCCCTAATGAGTCTATTTGAAGTCCAATCCCAAAAGCCTTGCCACCTATTGGACTCCAATTTCCCATCCAACTTACTATAATTTCTCCATTAATTAAAATTGGCTTAATTAATAATATTACACACAAAAAGGATACTGCTGTTGCAATAACTGCAAGTGCTCTCTTTATCTTTATATATTTGTCCTTAAATAATCCAAGTACAAATGCTAAAATGAATGGAGTCATTATTGCTATTATTGGAAGATTATTAATAAATTTTATACTCATCCTCTAATCCTCCTTATATCATCACTTTCTATACTGTTATAATGTTTTTGAATTTTAATTACGATAGATAATGCAAGTGCTGTAACGCATGCTCCAATTACTATAGATGTAAGAGTTAATGCTTGAGGAATAGGATCTACAAAATAAGTACTATTATCAGTGAATATTGGTGCCGTACCATTAGTTCTAAATCCAATTGATATTAGCAATAAATTAATTCCTGAATCTAAAACTCCCATTCCAATAACTATCTTTATTAAGTTTTTCTTTAAAACAATTATTGCAAGTCCAATTACAATTAAAAGAAAAGCTCCAATATAATTAATTGTCATCTACTCTTCCCCCTTACTCTTTAAATTAGCTATCATAATTAATAATAAAAAGGAAATTCCTGCAAAAACTTTAAAACCTACAGCAAAATTCATTAAAAATATACTTCCTGATGAAAATAAATCCCCTGGATTACCCTTTTCAAGAATATTTCCAAAAAAGACTCCTGAACCTACTAATCCTATAAATGCTAGTATTATAAATCCTAACGCTCCAATATCCTCTGCAATTTTAAATGTATTTGCTGCTATTCCCTTATTTACCCCTTTAAATCCATATCCAATATAAATAATAGCTATGGCACCAGCTATTAAAACTCCTCCTTGGAACCCACCACCTGGTGATAAATGACCATGAATTATAATATATAATCCTAATGTAAGCAAAATCGGCAATACTAAATTTGTACAAGATATTAAAATAGAATCTCTTCTTTTTTTCATATTATTTATCCTCCTTTGCTTTCTTTTCTGGTCTTAAAACTGCTGCAACTCCACAAATTGCAGTAAATAATACTATAGATTCTCCCAAAGTATCATATCCTCTAAAATCAAATACTATTGCTGTAACTGAGTTTATTGCAGCTGTTTCTTTAATAGTCTCATTTATTATTATTTGAGATGCATCTCCAAAAACTTCTGGTTTTAAGCCCATTTTAAAACCTAAAAAAGTAAAGATTACAAGTAGTAAGAAAAGAATTAAGTAAGTTATCTTTTTTCTCATTCCTCTTCCTCCTTAACCTTTTTTGCTTTAACTTTATTTAAAGTTATTATAAAGATTACTGGAGTTAATATAGCTCCCACGGCTGCCTCTGCCAAAGCAACATCTGGTGCTTTAAGTAATAAAAACTCTAAAGCTAAAAATCCTCCTAAAACAGCCATAGCAATAGTACATTGAAGTATATCATCTAGGAAAAATACACAAAGTGCTGATGCAACTAATCCAACTATTATTAAAGTATTTAATACATCAAAACTACTCATTTATATCCCTCCCATAATGATCAAATTTTGTTTTTTCATAAAGCCCAGCTTTAATTTTATATGCCGCTCTTGCCATGGCATGTGCACCTACAGGATTGCTTATAATTAAAAACACTACAGTTATTAAAGCCTTTATCCCTAAGGAAGTATTACCAGTTCCAAAACCATATATACTACATGCTAATGATATTGGCATTGCCCCCATTGTTGCTATATTAGTTGCACTTTGAAGTCTACAGAATGTATCTGGCATTCTAATTACACCTACAACACCTGCAATAACAAAAAAAATACCTACTACAAGTAATATACAAACTATTATCCCTAATATAGACATTACAATTCCCCCTCTAAATACTTAGAAATCAATACTGTTCCAATAAATCCTAGAAGAGTTACTATAAGTCCAAGATCTAAATACATGGCTCTGTCTTCTACAGCTCCAAATAAAATCATAATTACACCTAAAATTATATCTATTGAATCTGCTGCTAAAACTCTATCTATTACGTTAGGTCCTTTAAATACCCTGTATAATAAAATCAATGCTAGGATGGCTAAAATTATTGCAACTATAGTAAATATAGAATTTATATTCATTAATTAAAAAGCCTCCTTACAAAATACTCAAATCTTCCCTTTATTATCTCTGATGCTTCTTTAGTATCTTCTGTTGTAGCATCTATCCAATGAATATATATTGCATTTTCATTTCCATCCTCATATATATCCATTGTTATAGTTCCTGGTGTTAATGTTATACAATTAGACAACATTGCCAATCCATAGTCCGATTGTAACTCTGTAGTTATCTTTACTATTCCTGGATTAATATTTAAATTGGGAGACAAGGCTTTTATAGCAACACTAAAATTTGCTTTTATTAGCTCCCATATATAGACTGGAATGAAAATTATTAAATTTATAAATCTAAACTTTTTAAATAACCATAATCCATCTTTTTTGGCAAAAAATGAACTTGAAAAATACGCAACAATTATACCTACAATAACACCTACTATTAGCTCTTGAGATCCTAATTTTAAAATATTAAAATCTTGCATTAAAAATAAAATCCAAAATAGGTATGACAAAATGAAAGCTCCCACAAATGATGTCCATTTTTTCATCCATAATCACCTTCTATCTTATATTTTTTTTATTAACCACTCTGTGAACTCTTTAGTTGCACTCTTCTCTAATGAGTTAATTTTAAAGATTTTTGAATTTGGATTTCTAATAAGTGTTTGCTCCCTTACCTCATCTTCATTAAATTTAAAGTATTTTATCATATCATATTTAGTAATCACTAGTGCATCTGCCTTTGAAAACATTAATGGATATTTAACAACCTTATCGTCCCCTTCTGGTACACTTAATAATGCTACCTTTAATACTTCTCCAATATCAAATTCTGCTGGACATACTAAATTACCTATGTTTTCAACTATAAGAAAATCTAACTCCTCTAAATTAAAATATTCTATTATATTTTTTATAGACATTGCCTCTATATGACATGCTCCTTGTGAATTAAGTTGTACAACTGGTATTCCTGCATCTTGAATTTTTTTAGCATCTATAGTACCTTCTATATCTCCTTCTATTACACCAACTCTTAAGTCTTTACTTTTAAGCTCTTCTATTAAATTTAATATAAACGTTGTTTTTCCAGCACCTGGAGATCCCATTACATTAATCATTTTTACATTTTTATTCATAAGAGCTTCTTGAACTTCCTTGTGACACTCTTCATTCCATTCTAAAATTTGTCTTACAACTTTTATTTGCATTTATTCAACCTCCATGGTATCTAAATAAAACTCTCGCCCTTTTGTAATTTCATATTTATTTCCATTGCAAATTGGACAAACATAACTATTTTTCTCTAACTTTCCTTCATAGCTACATTCATTACATTTAATTTCTACTGCTATTCTTTCTATATTTATTTTTGTATTTTCAGCAATAGTATCTTTAGCAACAATATTAAAATAATAAGATATACAACTTGGTACTAAATCTGTTAATTCACCAACTTTAATATTTATCTCTTTTATTCTCTTAATATTATGCTTTTTACCTTCTTCTAGACATATCTTAAGTAGCCCTTGAGTTACTGATAATTCATGCATACTTCTACCTATCTAAACATGAGAAACAAGGATCTATACTTGCTACTATAAGTCCTGCATCTGCAATAGTATTATTTTTTAACATAACTGGAACAGTCATTGCATTTTTAAAGGTTGGTACATGAATATTAACTCTTCCATTTGTTTGTCCTCCGTTCGAAACTACATAATAAGTAACTTCACCTCTTGGAGCTTCAGTTACAGCCATATACTCTCCTACTGGAACCTTAGGAATCTTATTTCCTAGATTAATAGGACCATCAGGCATATTATTAAGAGCTTGCTCAATTATCTTACAACTTTCTTCAATTTCTATTAGTCTTACAACAGCTCTTGAAAAAACATCACCATCATTTGCCACAGCTACATTAAAATCAAATTCTTCATAGCAATTATATGGCATTGTTTTTCTTACATCGAAATTAACCCCAGAAGCTCTTCCATGTGGTCCACAAGCTCCATAATTTAATGCATCATCCTTTGTTAATATTCCTACCCCCTTTGTTCTTGCTGCTATACTTGAATCTTTAGCATAAACCTTATAAATATTTTTATATTCACTTCTTAACTCTGCTATCATTTTTATTAGAGTTTCTTTTTGTTCATTACTTATATCTCTTCTTGAGCCACCAATTATATTCATAGCGTAATTTACTCTATTTCCTGATATAACCTCAAGCATATCCATTATTTTTTCTCTCGAAGCAAAGCACATCATAAATAAAGAATCAAATGCTACTATATGAGCAGCTAAACCTAGCCATAAATAATGAGAGTGTAATCTTTCTAATTCACTTAATATTACTCTTATATAACTTCCTCTCTTAGGAACCTCCATGCCAGCAATATTTTCTACAGCTAAACAATAAGTCATTGCATGAGAATGAGAACAAATTCCACATACTCTTTCAACCAAAGTTATTGTTTGAATAGGATTTCTAATTTCCGTTAATTTTTCTATTCCTCTATGGTTGTACCCTATAAAAACTTCTGAATCCTTTATAAATTCACCTTCAGTAAGAAGCTTAACATGCACTGGCTCTTCTAATGCAGGATGATATGGTCCTAATGGTAAAACGTAGCTCAACTTTTCCCCCTCCTTCTAATTATCCTTTAATTTTTTAAGTTCATTTAGAGGCATTATAAGTATTTGCCCTTCACCGTCCTTAAACTCGTCTGGCAAAAATAATCTTCCACTAAATATTAATCCTTCAAACTTTAATGGCATCATTTCTTGTATTTCTTCCTCAAACCACTGTGCACCTTTATATACATTAGTTACTGTTGGTAATACTTTTTCTCCCTTTACATGATACTGTCTTCTAACATCATCATATTCTAAAGTGTAAACTACTACATTATTTTTCTCAGCATCAACGTAACCATTTATGGCTACTAAGCGTCCCCCCTTATCCCTAACCTCCTGTACCTTTGATACAATATCATTTTTTGAAATTTCTTCTATTGTAATATTGCCCATAATACTCCCCCTCATATAAGGATTTTTTGTTATTTTTGTATTAATTTTACACTCTTTCACTTTTTATTATACATAAGATAGAGGCTTATTATAATAAAATATTGGAATTTTTTTGAAAATAAATCCCTCTATTTATTCTTCCTTTTATTAATGCTATTTTTTGTTTTATATCTATAACTTTTATGCTATAATGTCTATATAATTGTTGTTAATATAGTATAATTTATAATAAAAGGAGTTTTTGCAATGGGTTTCAAAGATAAAATGACTAAATATTACTCTGATGCATACATGAATAAATATGGAGATAGAATGACAAGTGTTTCTGGTACGGTTTTATCAGTTAAAACAGAAACTAAAAGCTTTCTAGGAATTTTCAATAGATTACATGTTTGGTTAGTTGTTAAGTCTGATGCTGGTAAACAAATAGCTAAATGTGAATATAAGAGAAACAGATGGTTTAAAAAGCCAGAATTTATAGATATATCTCAAGGTCACAAAATAATTGTTATGGGAATTAAAGGTGAAAAAGGTAAAGCAAATTCTGAAGTTGTTATGGCTTCAAACATTGCAAACTTAACTACAAGAAAAGATTTACACCCATTTGATCATAGCCAAATAAAGAAAGCTAGACAACAAGCTACTAGAATGAGAACTAGATAGTTTAAATATAAAAAAGAGATTTCGCATTTTGCAAAATCTCTTTTTTTATATTTAATTCTAATTTATTAACTAATTAAAAATTATGGCTAATCAATACAAAAATATTTTTAATAAATAATAATTAAAACTTATAATTATTTACAGTGTTCACATTTAAAATCTTTTCCACTTTCATATACTGTTCCACTATGTATTACTTTACTTCTTGATAATGTTCTACAAGTATTTTTTGCATGATAAGTTTTTCCTTTTGGAGTCCAGTATACTATAACCTCTTCCTTTAATTCTTCTACAATTTCTTTGTTTTCTATAGCTTCCTTAACATCATTAATTAAAATTTCATCAATATTTTCAGAAGAATTATTAAACTCATCTATTTCATTTTCTTCTATTTCATTTATATTTTCTACTGATTCTATTAATTCAGTTTTTTCCACCTTATTTACTTCATCTATATTATCTATTTTATCTATAAATTTTACTTCTTCAATTTCTTCAGTTAATATATCTGCAGCTATTTCTTCTAACAATTCACTATCGATTTCATTAATATTGTTGTCATCATTAACTTTTATATCACTTATTTCAGTTGATACCTCTTCTTTTATACCCTTATCTTCTTTGCCCCACTTTTTAAAAATAGATAAAGGTAAACTTTTAAGAACTATTACCCCTGCATTTCTTCTTGTAAAATCGCCTTTAAAAAAATATATAATACAAATTATAACTATTATCGCTACTATTATCTCAAACATTTTTATTTTCATCCTATCTATATTAATTTCTAAATTATACTTATAAATTACTAACACCTTTGATTATACTATTAATACTAGTATTAAATAAAGTAGTATTATTAATATTATTTACTTATTAGATAAAAACTTTTGTTATTTTAGAGAAATTAATAAAACCACACTTTATATTAAGTAAATATATAGTGTGGTTAAATACTTTATACCTTTATTAAATTATTAAAACACCACTAATTCAGTTTCATTAATAGCCTTTTCTACCATTGCATCTACATCTAAAACAGATTCTGCTTTTCTCATAGCATCTAATTGAGGCTTAGTTTTAGGGTGCTTTGGTACGAATATTGTACAACAATCTTCATATGGTAAAATAGAAGTTTCATATGTTCCTATTTCCTTTGCAATATCCATAATATCACCTTTATCCATTGCAATTAATGGTCTAAATACTGGTCTATCTGCACAGTCAGTACTTACTATTAATCCTTCCATAGTTTGGCTTGCAACTTGACCTATACTTTCTCCACTTGAGATTGATTGTACTCCATACTTTTCAGCTAAAACACATGCACATCTCATCATAAATCTTCTCATTAATATAGTTAATTCATCTTGTCTACACTTTTCCATTATGTCTAATTGAATTTCTGTAAATGGTACTATGTATAAATTAACTCTTTCTGTATAGTTTGAAAGTATTTTTGCTAATTCCTTAACTTTATCTTTAGCTCTTTCTGAAGTATATGGATGGCTATGATAATAAACACAGTTAAGCTCTACACCTCTTCTAGCCATTAAATATCCAGCTACTGGAGAATCAATACCTCCTGAAAGCATTAACATAGTGCTTCCATTCATTCCATATGGTAATCCTCCAACACCTTTTATTTTATCCTTGCTTGTAAATACATATGCTTTTTCTCTAATCTCAATATTTACTAAGCATTCTGGATTCTTAACATCAACTTCTAATCCACCTCCAAAATGATGAAGTACATATCCTCCTACATCTCTAGAAGTTTCAATAGAATTTAATTGGAACTTTTTATTTGCTCTATTTGTTTCTATTTTAAATGTCTTTGGATTAGCTTCTTTTACTTTTCTTAAAGCCTCTTCTTTTATTGCCGTTAAATCTCTTTCTACTTCAGTAACTATACATACTTCAGCTACTCCAAAAACTTTTCTTACTCTTTCTACAGCTGCATCAATATCCTCAGCTTTAATAAATCCTCTTCCTTGATCAGTAACAAATTCAAATTGTAGACCTGCAAGTTTTTTCTCTATATTTTCTTTTAATCTTCTTTCAAACTTTCCTCTGTTTAATCCTTTTAGGAATATTTCTGAAGCATATTTAACTAATATTAATTTATTATTCATCTTTTTACTCTCCTTAAAAACATTAATGACTTTTTTAGTACATCAATTGTATAATCTACTTCTTCCTTTGTATTTTCGTATGAGAATGAGAATCTTATAGCAGACTCAACTTCCCTATTATTTAACCCTAATGCCTTTATTACATAACTTCCATGAGCAGCACTACTTTTTGATGTACATGCAGAACCAGTAGCAACATATACTCCTGCTTCCTCTAACAAGTGTAATAAAACTTCTGCTCTTACTCCTAAAAAGGATACATTTAAAATATAAGGACTAAATCCTTCTATCCCACTATTTATTCTAATATCCTTTATTTCTTTTAATCTTTCTATAAAATAAGTTTTAAGTTCAGAAACCTCTTTATATCTTTGATCCATATTTTCAAAAGTAATTTTTGCAGCCTTTTCAAAGCCAATTATTCCAGGAAGATTTTCTGTTCCAGCTCTAAATCCTCTTTCTTGGCTTCCACCTGAAATAAGTGAATTTAATATTATTCCTTTTTTTATGTAAACTAATCCAGCTCCTTTTGGCCCATGAATTTTGTGTCCTGCTGCTGTTAATAAATCTATTTTAGCTTTATTAACATCAATAGGTAATTTTCCATATCCTTGGACAGCATCTACATGAAATTTTGCCCTAGAACTTTTTCCCTTTATTAGATTTCCTATAGCTTCTAGGTCTTGTATGGCTCCCATTTCATTATTAACATACATTATTGATACTAAAACAGTATCCTTACTTATTGCTTCTTCTAAATCTTCTAATGAAATTCTTCCTTCATTGTCTACATCTAAATATGTAACTTTAACACCTTTATCTTCTAACTCTTTACATGTATTAATTATTGAATGATGCTCAAAAGTAGTTGTTATAAGATGATGACCTGGCTTTAATAACCCTTTTAAAACGAGATTATTTCCTTCGCTTCCACCAGATGTAAAATAAATCTCATCTTTACTGCATTTAATGGTAGATGCAAAATACTCTCTAGCTTCATTTAATCTTTTTTCACAGTTCATTCCTATCTTATGTAAAGATGATGGATTGCCAAAATACTCCTTCATACCCTTACCTACTTCTTCTATTACTTCATCATAAGGCATTGTAGTAGCACTATTATCAAAATAAATATTCAATGACAATCACTCCTTTCTTTTAGTATTTACATAATAAATGAAATTTAAAATTTTAATTTTATAAATTGAACTTACAATTTTATCACTTGAAAAAAATTTTTTCATATTAATTTAAAATTCTACCATTTACTTTGCAATAAGTAAATAATTTATAGAATAAAATCTAGTATTCCCATCATTTTTCTATGAAATATATATAAATTCACATAAAAAAAGAGCTTATTACTATGTTAGTAACACTGCTCTTTAACTTTTATTCCATTGCTATAAATTCAACTTTATCAACAAATTCTAATTTTCTTAAATCTTCTAGCATTTTGCTTAATTCAATTTTCATAGTTGATATATCAATAGTTAAACTTAGGTTTGCTAAATTATTAATTGGAATACCTTGATCTATAGTTAAAATATTTCCACCTTGCTCAGAAATAAAATTTAGTATATTAGAAAGTACACCCTTTTGATGCCCAATTATCATATTAAAAGTTGCTTTTCTTCCATTAGACATTTGAGAAAATTCAAAAACATAATCTTTGTACTTATAATAAACACTTCTACTTATTCCTGCTAACTTAGTAGCTTCAGTAATCTCTTTTACCTTACCTTCTTGTAAGATTTTTTTTGTATTAATTACCTTTTCAAATACCTCTGGCAAAACCTTTTTATCAATAACTAAATAATCACCGTTCATATTATTCACCTTTCAAAATTTTTGCCCCATGTTTATCTATTTTTAACTCTTTAATATCCCAATTAATATTTTGTTCTTTCATAAAGTTTGTAAAATTACCTACAAAACTTATATCTTTATTATCCACTATTGCCATTAATGTTGGTCCTGCGCCACTTAAAAAACAACTAAGTGCTCCAAGCTCTAAGGATTTATTATAAACTTTATCAAAATTATCAATAAGTTTACTTCTAAATCTTTCATGTATTCTATCTTTAGTAGCTTCCTTTAACAAAGCATAATTTCCATTTGAGAAACATGATATTAGAAGGGCAGCCCTCCCTACATTATAAATACAATCTCCAAACAGAACTTCTTTAGGCAGTATTGATCTAGCCTTTTCAGTTGAAAGTTTAAATCTCGGAATTAATGCAATAAACTTAATTCCATCTTTAACTTCTACACAATTATACAATGGTTTTTTATTATCTACCATTATAGTAGAAACTAATCCTCCAAAAATAGCTGGACATACGTTATCAGGATGCCCTTCAATCTCAACAGCTAAACTTAATATCTCATCTCTGTTTATTCCCATATTCATTAATGCAAAAGCTCCTATAAGCCCTGCTACTATGCAACTTGAGCTTGAACCTAGGCCCCTTGATATTGGGATATCTTGCTTTATTATTTTAATCCTTATACCATTAAATTTAAAGTCATATTTATCAAAAACTTTCTTTATGGCCATAAAAATGATATTATCCTCATTTTGAAATTCTTCTTCAAACCCTTCAAAGAATAGCCCCTTACTCTCTTTAAGTTCAAATTCATATTCATTATATATATTTAAGGCAATTCCCAGCGAATCAAAGCCAGGCCCCAAATTGGCTGATGTCGCCGGTACTCTTACCTTAATCATTTTTAGTTCTCCTTAAAAAACTAAGTAAACTATCTGTCATTTTATCCTTATCACATACCTCATTATGAAGTACTTCCTTTTTATCTAAGTTCTTTAGATTATTAGGTATATTAGTGTTAGTATTATCCCTTAATATATTTAATATTTCAAAATCATTTTTCCCACTAATATCTATTCCTAAAGCATTGCAAATACTTCTTGGAAATTTATATGGACTCGCTGTTGATGCAATCAACGCCTGTCTATAATCTGAAGTTTCCTTTCTATACTTATCTAATACTACATAGCCCACTGCAGTATGTGTATCCATTAAATATCCTTCTTTATCATATGCATATTTAATAGCATCATAAACTTCATTAATATTTGCATAATCGCCATAAAAATCATTTAAAAATTCTTTAGCATTTGGTGAAATTGAATACACCCCTTTTGAATTCAACTCCTCCATAAGCTTCTTAGTTTCTAATGAATCCCTGTTATTAGCCTCAAATAACAATCTTTCTAAATTTGATGAAATTAAGATATCCATCGATGGTGATTCTGTTAGTATTAGTTCTCTTCTCTTATCATATACTCCTGTTTTTAAGAAGTCTGTTAATACATTATTTTCATTTGATGAACATATTAACTTTCCTATAGGTAGCCCCATTTTTTTCCCATAGTAAGCTGCTAATATATTCCCAAAGTTCCCTGTTGGAACCACTATATTTATCTTATCGCCCTCTTTTATTTTTTGCTTATTAACTAAATCAAAATATCCATAAAAATAATAAACAATTTGTGGTATTAACCTTCCAATATTAATTGAATTTGCAGAAGATAATAAAAAACCGTCTTCTTTTAATTTCTTCTTCAATTCATTATCCCCAAATATTGACTTAACCCCACTTTGTGCGTTATCGAAATTGCCCCTAATTCCGATTACTTTTACATTACTTCCTTCTTGTGTCACCATTTGCTTTTGCTGAATTGCACTTACCCCTTTTTCAGGATAGTAAACTACAACCTTAAATCCCTCTACATTGCTAAACCCCTGCAACGCAGCCTTACCTGTATCTCCAGATGTTGCTGTTAATATTACTATTTCTTCATTAATATTTTCTTTTCTCTTTGCAGCTTTCATTATTTGTGGTAAGAATAAAAGTGCTGCATCCTTAAAAGCTGATGTAGGTCCATGATATAATTCTAAAAAGTTTTTTTCTTCTCTTACAAAGAATTTATCTCTATAAGCTTGTCTTATTGCTTCTTTTAAATTTTCATCACCTATATCATCAAAAAATTCCCTAATTATTTCATATGCTAATTCTTCATAAGAAAGCCCCATTTTCTTTTTTAAATTATCATATAATCTTGGAAATTCTACTGGAACATATAATCCTCCATCATCAGCAATCCCCTTTATAATTGCTTCAGAAGATGAAATAATTTCCCCTTTTCCTCTAGTGCTTATAAACTTCATTTTACACCTCCAATAACTTTATTTATTTTTCATCCTTCTGTATTATATTTGTATTTTTAAGCAAGAATTACCATATGAAAATTTTACCATGTATCTCTATAAAATACAACTGTTTTTTTCTTGTAAACATTTTAATTTTATTTTTTTATTTTTATCCAAAAAAATAGACTATCTCTCTTCAAACTACTCTCATCAAATAGAGAAAGATTAGTTTATTCTAGAGATAATCTATTTAAAATTACTTTTTAGATTTTATAAGAAGATATACACTGTTTATTAAGAATATTATTCCTGAGAAGAATATTACTAATAACCATTGTCCTAAATTTAAGGCAACTGTATTAAATATTCCTCTTAAAAATGGAATATATAATATACCACATATCATTGTAATTGAAATTATTGCTGCCCCTAATAAATATATATTGGATAATACATTTATTTCAAATATAGAATGTCTTTCTGATCTACACTCAAAAACATGTAAAAGTTGAGACATAACCAATGTGCATAATGCAATTGTCCTACAAGTTGCTAAGTCCATTCCATAATATCTACCAACCATAAATGATAATAAAGTACAAATTCCAATTAGACATCCTCTAACAATAATTTTTTCCCAAAGTCCCCTTGCAAATATACCTTCATTCTTTTCCCTTGGTGATTGTCTCATTATATCTTTATCTGCAGGATCAATTCCTAATGCAATAGCTGGTAATCCATCTGTAGCTAAATTTACAAATAAAATTTGTATTGGTGTAAGTGGATTTGGTAAATAAAATAATGAGGCTAAGAACATTGTTAACACTTCACCTAAATTACAAGATAATAAGTATCTAATAAATTTTCTTATATTATCATATATAATTCTTCCTTCTTCAACTGCAGATACTATTGTTGCAAAATTATCATCCATTAAAACCATTGATGCAGCCTCTTTAGTAACATCTGTTCCTGATATTCCCATAGCAACTCCAATATCAGCTTCTTTTATGGCAGGAGCATCATTAACACCGTCACCAGTCATTGCAACTATATTATTATTCTTTTTAAATGCCTTTACTATTCTTAACTTATGATTTGGAGATACCCTTGCAAATACTCTTAACTTCTCCACTCTCTTTACTAATTCTTCATCAGACATCTTTTCCAATTCATCACCAGTAATAGCTTGATCATCTGTAGTACAAATATTAATACTCTTTGCAATTGCTAATGCAGTATTTTTATGGTCTCCAGTTATCATTACAGGCTTAATCCCTGCCATTTTACACTTTAATACAGCATCTTTAACTTCTATTCTAGGAGGGTCCATACTTCCTGCAACTCCTAAGAATATTAAATTATCTTCAACAGAGTCATTTTTAACTACATGCTCTTCTTTATAAGCTGCTGCTATACACCTTAAAGCTCTATTAGACATAGATTCAATATAACTATATATTTGCTTTTTCTTCTGAGCTGTAAGAGGCTTTATTTTACCATTTTCTAATACAGCATTACATCTCTCTAATACTCTTTCCGGTGCTCCCTTCATATAACAACTTTCCTTACCATTTGCATTCATTATTACAGTCATCATTTTTCTAGTAGAATCAAATGGTATTTCAAATACTCTGTTAGCTCTTGAAATAAAGCTTTCTGCTTCATTTGTATCATTAAAAAACACTTTAACTAAAGCTGTTTCTGTAGGATCTCCCATAACAGCTTTATCAATATCCTTAATATCATAGTTATAATTTGTATCATTACAATATACAAAAGCTTCCTTTAGCTTTTCACAATTATTTAACTTCTCTTTATCCAATTCATAAATTTTCCCATTTGTTAAAATTTCTTTTACAGTCATTTTATTTTGAGTTAAAGTTCCAGTTTTATCCGAACAAATTACAGAAGTACATCCTAAAGTTTCAACTGCTGGCAATTTTCTAATTAATGCATTTCTCTTAAGCATCCTACTTACACCTAATGCTAATGCAACAGTAACTATAGCAGCCAAACCTTCTGGTATTGCAGCAACAGCCAATGACACACCTAAAAGGAACATTTCAGTAATATCATTTCCTCTTAATATTCCAAGAACAGTTACAATTACGCACACTATAACACAAACTATTACTAATATTTTACCTAAAGAATCTAGTCTTTCTCTTAAAGGTGACTTTTCTTCTTCTATGTTATCTAAAAGATTTGCTATTTTACCCATTTCGGTTTGCATACCTATAGAATCAATTAATAACAATCCTCTACCTTTTAAAACTATTGTACCCATGTATCCTTCATTTTTTCCTTTGCTTGTATCTTTAGATATACCTACTGATTCTCCTGTTAATAATGATTCATCTACTACCATATTAGCAGCATCAATAAATGTTCCATCCGCGGGAATTCTATCTCCTGCTTCTAATACTACAACATCTCCAATTGTTAACTCTCTAGAATTTATAACCTTAATATTTCCATCTCTTATAGCTTTACAAGTTGGCGCTGCCATCTCCTGCAATGCCTCTAATGACTTTTCAGTTCTAAATTCTTGTACAAAACCTAATATTGCATTTACAATTACTATAATAAGTATCGTTATTGCATCTGCCTTGTCTCCAATAAATCCTGATATAATAGTGGCACCCATTAATACCCATACTAAGAAATCATTAAATTGAGATAAGAAAATTAAAACTGGTGACTTTTTCTTTTTATGTTTAAGTTCATTTAAACCATAGGTTTTAATTCTTTTTTCTGCTTCTCTAGTACTTAATCCTCTAGTAAATTCTTTTTCCTGTATCACTCTTTCTCCTCCTCATCAAGAACTCTTGTATATATATATTAATGTTTATGTAATACTATGAATAATTAAGTTAAATTTCTATTTAATATACTTTACATTTTTATTTACAAATCACATTTACAAATATAGAATAGTATTATGTGAAAATATGTATAAAGCTATTAATAAGATAGTCTTTTTTTAATAGCAGTTTGCTAGTTTAAAATTATTAAAAGTTGCCTTTTGCAACCTAACAAATTAATTGCTTTATTTATCTAAATATACTAAGGAGGGCATATTACATGAAAGATATAATTTATGTAACTGGTCATAAAAATCCAGACTCAGATTCAATATGTGCAGCTTATGCATATTCTGAATTTAAAAATAAAATTGGTGAAACTGAAACTGTGGCTTGCAGACTTGGTAATGTAAACCAAGAAACTCAATTCATATTAGATTATTTTGGTGCAGAAGCCCCAAAGTTCTTAAACACAGTTAAACTTAAAGTAGAAGACTTACAATTTGATAATATAAGTCCTATTTCTCCTGATATCTCATTAAAAACTGCTTGGACAATCATGAGAGATAAAAATATAAAGACTTTACCTGTTGCAGATGAAAATGACCATTTATTAGGAGTATTATCTGTTGCTAACCTTACTTCTTGCTACATGGATATATGGGATAACAGAATATTAGCAAAAAGTAATACAACTTTAGATAACATAATTGATACTTTATCTGCTAAAGTTTGTTATGCAAATGAAGATACAAAACAATTCCCTGGTAAGATAGCTGTTACAGCTATGCAACCTGATACTATGTCTGAGCATATAGAAGCAGGTGATATTGCTATTGTTGGTGATAGAGAAGAAGCACAAGCTGAATTAATTAACCTTAATGTTTCATTAATGATAGTTACTGGTGGATATGCTCCATCTGAAAAAATAATAAGCTTAGCTAAAGAACATGGTGTTACTGTAATAGTTACTCAACATGATTCATTTACAGCTTCAAGACTTATTGTTCAAAGTATCCCTGTTGGATATGTAATGGTTAAAGAAAATATAGTTTCTTTCACAACTGATGATTTAGTTGATGACATAAAAGGAATTATGAGTGAAACTAGATTTAGAAGCTATCCTGTTTTAGATCAAAACGGAAGAGTTGTTGGTACTGTTTCTAGATACCACTTAATTTCTAACCATAAGAAAAAAGTTATTCAAGTTGACCACAATGAAAGAGGTCAATCTGTTGATGGATTAGAAGATGCTGAAGTAGTAGAAATCATCGACCACCACAGAGTTGCTGATATTCAAACTAATAATCCAATTTACTTCAGAAATGAACCAGTTGGAAGTACTTCAACAATAGTTGCTAAATGCTTCTTTGAAAATGGTATTAGACCATCAAGAAAAGCTGCAGGACTTCTTTGTGGAGCAATAATCTCTGATACATTATTATTCAGAAGCCCAACTTGCACTCCACAAGATAAGTATATCTGCAAAAAGCTTGCTGAAATTGCTGGTATAAATATAGAAGAATTTGCAAAAGAAATGTTTAAAGCAGGTACTTCATTAAAAGGTAAGACTGTTGAACAAATCTTCAACACAGACTTCAAACCATTTACTATTGAAGGTACTAAAGTAGGTATCTCTCAAGTTAATACAATGGATATTGAAGGATTTATGCCTTTAAAAGAAGAAATGTTAAATTACATGGATCAAAAGGCTAAAGAAGCTGGATTAGAAATGGTTATGCTATTATTAACTGATATTTTAAACGAAGGTTCTGAAATATTAGTTACAGGTGCTAAACCTGAAATAGTTGAAAAAGCATTTAAGGTTACTTTAAAAGATAAAGGTGCATTCCTTCCTGGAGTTCTTTCTAGAAAGAAACAAGTTGTACCTCCAATAACTAATGCTATAACATCTTAATAAAAAAATGAGTGTATCCCTATGATACACTCATTTTTTGCTATTCATTATCAATTACAATACCAAGTTTAGTCGAAATTATGGTATTCAGCTTATTTATTGAAAATGTTAATGTCATTATTTGCTTTTCTAGTCGTATTAATAAATATGCACTAATAGCTACTGGAAAACCAACATTAGCAATTAAATTTACAAGTTCACTTATCTCCATAAAATTCCCTCCAAAAATAATCATTACACTTAATATATATCCAGTAACTATCATTTTTTAAATTTTATTTCTAAATATTAATATAATTTTCCTTCTAAAAGATCATTATATTTCTTCATAATATCTCTTAAAATCTCATTATTAACATCAAACTTTATATCATCAACTTGAGATATTGGTAATATAGCAACAGAAGTTCCTGAAATAAATAATGAGTCTAAATCACTTATTTCTGAGGCTCTTATTTCCTTTTCCTCTACTTCTACACCTAATGATTCTGCTATTTTAAATATTTTATCTCTTGTAATTCCTCTAAGCACTGCTTCACCTTTAGCTGTTATAAGCTTTTTATCTTTTATTCCAAAAAAGTTTGATTTACTGCCTTCCGTAATAAAACCATTTCTATCTACTAAAAGAGCTTCATGAGCCTTAGATTCCTTCATCTTCTCTGCAATTTTTGCCCTAAACTCTGTACTAACTATCTTTAAATTAGGATTTTCTCTTTCACCGTAATAAAGAATAACTTTTACTCCTTTTTCATAGTATTCTTCATCAGGATAAGAATGCATTATATAATATATTTTTAAATTACCATTACTTATGTTATATGTAATTTTTATATTACCAATAGCATTATCATTCTTTTCAATAACTTTAACTATTAAACTTTCTATGGTTTCTTCACTATATGGAAATTCTTTATTTATAAGTTTAAATGATTTTTTCATTCTAGCTAAGTGTTCCTTTAAAAACACTGGTTTCCCATTAACAACTCTTAAAACCTCATATATTATCTTTTCTTTATAATCTTCATCAGTAAAATCATTAATAGGATATATTATTCCATTATTTAAATAAAATTTATTTATCGCTTCCATTACTATTATACCTCCTTTGAAGATTATTTATTTCCATCTTAAAATTTCTATTTCATGTTTCTTTTTATAATTAATTAAATATGGATTTCCAACAAGATCTAATAATGGTTTATCTGATAATGAGTCTGAAAACATATATGAATTTTTAAAATCTACTTTTATATTTTTCTCTTCTAAAACCTTTTTTAGTCTTCTAACTTTTTCTTCACCTTTACAGTTGTTTCCGTCCATTTTTCTTATAAATTTTCCACCCTCAAATGTAAACTTAGTTCCAATTATTAAATCTACTTCTTTTATTGCATAAAATTCTTTAACATAAAACTCTGGTGATGCCGATATAAGTACTACCATATATCCTTCTTTTTTTAATTTTTTTATCATATCGACTGCATCTTTATAAAGTATTTTGCTTATTTTTTCATCATAAAATGATTTAGTAAGCTTAGCTAATTCTGCTTCGTCTATGTTTTCAATAAACTTTAAAAAACATTCTTTAACCCTTTTTTCATCATAAACTTTTACTCCATACATTAACCCTGAATATAATGCTCTTGGCAGAAATTTTATATTTTTTATATCTTTAGATACAAGATATTTAAAAAACTCCATTAATGTTTCTTTTCTTGTTATTGTATAATCTATATCAAATATCGCTAATTTTTCCACTTATTTTCCTCCAGCTTAACTATATAAAGGCTGAGCATTTTATATGCCTCAGCCCCTTTTGCTTATTTCAACTTATTAACAAATTTATTTATTCTCTCTAAACCTTTTTCAATTGACTCCATTGAAGTTGCATAAGATACTCTAACATAGTTATCTAATCCAAAAGCTTTTCCTGGAATAACTGCTACTTTTTCATGTTCTAATAACTTAGCAGAGAAATCCATTGAATCATTAATTCTTTCTCCATTAATTTCTTTTCCTAAGCATTTATCAATATTTATCATAATATAAAATGCACCTTGTGGCTTAATTATGCTTAAGTTATTCATTTCTTCTAAAGTCTTAGCCATATAGTTTCTTCTTCTTTCAAACTCAACAATCATTTCTTTAACTTTATCTTGAGGTCCATTTAAGGCTTCAACTGCTGCATATTGAGTTATAGAACAAACATTAGAAGTCATATGACTTTGAATATTAGTCATAAGCTTTGCTATTTTTTCTGATGCTCCACAATATCCTAATCTCCATCCAGTCATAGCATAAGACTTAGATAAACCATTTATAACAATAGTTCTTTCATATGCGTCATCAGAAACACTAGCAATACTTACATGCTTTTCTCCATCATATATTAATTTCTCATACATTTCATCAGAAACTATTATAAGATCATGTTTTTTAGCAAACTCTGCTATTTCTATTAATTCTTCTTTATTATAAATAGTTCCTGTTGGATTATTAGGTGTATTTAATATAATAGCTTTAGTCTTTTCTGTAACTACTTTTTCTAAA
This sequence comes from Clostridium cuniculi, assembly GCF_004353185.1. Taxonomy (GTDB): domain Bacteria; phylum Bacillota; class Clostridia; order Clostridiales; family Clostridiaceae; genus Clostridium; species Clostridium cuniculi. The sequence continues at coordinate 58,441 of NZ_SMUS01000018.1, forward strand.
TTTTCTTTAGTAAACTTATAAGAAGATGTTTCATCACTTTCTACAAATACTGCTTTTCCATCTGCTAACCCTATAAGCTCAGGATAACTAACCCAATAAGGATTTGGTACAATTACCTCATCACCTGGGTTTAATATTGCTAAAAATACATTTGCAAGTGATTGTTTAGCCCCTGTAGATACTACTATTTGTGATGGTTTATATATTAATCCATTGTCTTCCTTAAACTTCCTACATATAGCTTCTCTTAATGGAAGTATTCCATTTACATTGGTATACTTTGTATTACCTTCTTCCATTGCTTTTATAGCCGCATTAATTATATTTGCTGGAGTATTAAAATCTGGTTCACCTGCTCCAAAACTAATTACATCAATTCCATTTTCTTTCATCTCTTTAGCTTTTGCTGTTATTGCTAAAGTTACTGACGCTTCTATTCTTTGTGCTTTTCTTGATAATTCCATTGATTTGCCCCCATTATCTCTTATTAAATTTAATAAACTTTTCTAAATACTCTTCATTTAATCCACAACTACCTATAGTTAAATTATCATAACCTAAAGCTCTACCGTGATAATCACTTCCTCCACTTATACATAACTTATACTTTTTAGCTAAATTAAAAAATTTATTTATATCTCCTTGCGAATGGCTTGGATGATATACTTCTATTCCTTTAAGTCCAAAACACCTTAATTCCTTTAAAATATTCTCAACTTCTATTTTTCTATATATTTGACCTGGATGAGCTAAAATAGCTACTCCATCAGACTTATTAATTACATCTATGCAATCTCTATAATTTAACCTAAACCCTTTAACATATGCTGGTTTTCCTTGAACTAAGAAACTTCTAAATGCACTTTTGTAGTTATCAAAATACCCTTTTCTAACCATTGCGTTTGCCACATGACTTCTTCCTACAGTTGAATCTATATCTATAGCCAAATCTTCCAAATCTAATTTTATATCATATTTTTTTAAATTAAATAGTATTTCTTCAACTCTTTTCATTCTTTGAGTATTTAATTCATTTACAACTTCTTGTAATTCTTTATTATCAATATCCATAAAGTATCCAAGTATATGCAATTCCATTTCTCTAAATTCAGTACTAAGTTCTATTCCTGGAATTATATTTACCTCTTTATAATTATTCTTAGTAACATACTGTGATGCTATAGAATCATGATCTGTTATAGAGATGTATTTAATGTTATCTTTTATTGCTGAATCAATTATTTCCTCTGGACTTTTTATTCCATCAGAATAATTTGAATGAATATGTAAATCTGCATACTTCATCTTATTCACCTTTTCTTTTTAAGTGAAATTTTCATTTATAACTTTTACTTAGTTTAAGTTACTTCTCAATTTGTTATTCTAACTTATGATATAATATTAAAATTTAAGATGAATTTTAATATTATATTTAAAAAACTAAGTAATATTTCCCATAATAAAAATATATCACCTTAGTTATGAAATGTAAATTGAAAACACTGAATTAAATTCTCAATAACACTAAGTAAATTAAAAAAAAAGAGATTATACAAATTACTCTGTATAATCTCATTAAATATTACTCGTTAGCTAAAACGTTAGTGTAATATTCTGTTACTTTGTCAAATTCAGCTTCTTCTGGAACTATAAGTTCTCCTTCTTCAGTTGATCTGAATAAGTAAACTGATTCATCTTCTGGATTTTGAGCTAATACATATTCATTTTCTTCAAATTCAAATGCATCAACTATTGGACAAGATATAACATTTCCGTTATCATCTTCTAAGTCAACAACAAAGTGTTCATGTTCGTGTTCTCCACACCCACAGTTATCTCCACATCCGTGGCTATCATGATCGTGTCCGCATCCGCAGCCTTCGCCGCATTTATTTAATTCATTTTCCATTTTACATTCCTCCTTAAATAATAAGCTAAACAATTTATTTTATTAATATTGTTTAAACTTAACTAGTCTTTATAATTGTACCCTTATTCTTAGGAAAATAAAAGAAAAATATATTTTTTTTATAAATTTTTAAAAGCTTTTTATAAATTATAAATAAAAAAAGAGGCTTTCACCTCTTTTTTTATTAATTTATTACTATTCTTGATTAGCAAGTTTTCTATAGTTTTCTAATCTTTCCATTGCATCTGCTTGAGTCTTTTCAAATAAAGCATCTGCAGCTTCTGGGAACGCCTTAGCTAATGAAGCATATCTAACTTCTCCCATTAAGAATTCTCTAAAGTCTCCCTTAGGTTCTTTTGAATCTAAGCTAAATGGATTCTTAGTTCCCTTTAATGTTGGATTGTATCTATATAATGCCCAGTATCCGCAATCTACAGCTTTCTTAGCTTCTGATTGTGAATTAGTCATTCCTGCTTTGATACCATGGTTAATACATGGAGCATAAGCAATTATTAATGATGGTCCATCATAAGCTTCTGCTTCAGCTATAGCTTTAAGAGTTTGATTTTTGTCTGCTCCCATAGAGATTTGAGCAACATATACATAACCATAGCTCATAGCCATCATTCCTAAATCTTTCTTCTTAGTTCTCTTACCAGAAGCAGCAAATTTAGCTATTGCAGCTGTTGGTGTAGATTTAGAAGATTGTCCACCAGTATTTGAGTAAACTTCTGTATCAAATACTAATACATTTACGTTTTCTCCTGATGCAAGTACATGGTCAAGTCCACCGTATCCGATGTCATATGCCCAACCGTCTCCACCAAAGATCCATTGAGATCTCTTAACGAAGAATTCTTTATCATTTAAAATAGTCTTAGCTATTTCAGCATCACAATTTTCAAGTGCAGTAACTAAAGCATTTGCTCTTTCTCTAGTTCCATCGCTTTCTTCTCTATTTTCTAACCAATCTTTTAATACAGCCTTAGTTTCATCAGCTATATCGCTTTCTAATGCAACTTGTACATTATCAGCAATTCTATCTCTTATAGCTTTAACCCCTAAGAACATACCTAAACCATATTCAGCATTATCTTCAAATAATGAGTTTGCCCAAGCTGGACCATGTCCATTATGGTTAACTGTATATGGAGTTGCTGGAGCTGATCCTCCCCAAATTGAAGAACATCCTGTAGCATTAGCTACCATCATTCTATCACCAAATAATTGAGTTACAAGCTTAGCATATGGAGTTTCTCCACAACCTGCACAAGCACCTGAGAACTCAAGAAGTGGTTGTTCAAATTGGCTACCTTTTAATGTATTCTTATTCATTGGGTTTTTCTTAGCAGATACTTCTGTTGTTGCATAATCCCATGCATCTATTTGATCATGTTGACTATCTTGTGGTTTCATAACTAAAGCTTTGTTCTTAGCTGGGCATACTTCAGCACAGTTTCCACATCCAGTACAATCAAGTGGAGTAACTCCAATTGAGAACTTATATGGAGCTTCTGTCTTTAATGCCTTAGCATCAGTAGTCTTCATTGAAGCAGGAGCTTTTTCAGCTTCTTCACTAGTTAATAAGAATGGTCTTATTGCAGCATGAGGACATACTACTGAACATTGATTACATTGAATACAATTTTCTGGTATCCATTCAGGAACATTAATTGCAATTCCTCTCTTTTCATATGCAGCTGTACCAGCCATGAAAGTACCATCTTCCATACCATGTTTAACAAATGTTGAAACAGGTAGTCCAAAACCTTCTTGTCTATTCATAGGTTCAACTATTTCTTTAATAAATGCTGGAGCTTCCTTAGTAGTTGCTACTTCTGCATCTACTGCATTTGCCCATGCTGCTGGAACTTCTATTTTTACTACAGCTTCAACACCAGCATCAATAGCAGCATTATTCATATTAACAACTTTTTCACCTTTTTTACCATATGATGTAACAACAGCTTGCTTTAAGTATGTTACTGCTTCATCAACAGGAATTATATTAGCAAGTTTAAAGAATGCAGCTTGCATTATCATGTTAATTCTTCCACCAAGACCAATTTCTTGAGCTATCTTAACAGCATTTAATGTGTAGAATTCTATATTCTTTTCAGCTATAGTTCTCTTCATTTCTGCTGGTAATTTTTCATCTAATTCTTCTGGTGTCCAAATTGTATTTAATAAGAACTTACCATTATTCTTTATTCCATCTAATACATTATATTTATAAACATATGATTGATTATGACATGCTACAAAATCAGCTTTATCTATTAAATATGGTGATTTAATTGGTTTCTTACCAAATCTTAAGTGAGAAACTGTTATACCACCTGATTTTTTAGAGTCATATGAGAAATATCCTTGAGCATACATATCAGTATGGTCACCGATAATCTTAATAGCACTCTTATTAGCACCAACAGTACCATCTGAACCTAATCCCCAGAACTTACAAGCCTTAGTTCCTTCTGGTGTAGCATCTATATCTTCTACTGTTTCAAGTGAAGTAAATGTTACGTCATCAACTATACCAATTGTGAATCCATTCTTAGGCTCGTCCTTAGATAAGTTAGCATAAACTGCAGCTATATCTGAAGGGTTTGGATCTTTTGAACCTAATCCATATCTACCACCAACTATAACTGGAGCATTTTCTTTACCAGCAAATGCACTTACTACATCTAAGTATAATGGTTCACCGATTGATCCTGGTTCCTTAGTTCTATCTAAAACTGCAATTTTCTTAACTGTATCTGGAATTGCAGCTAATAATTTCTCTATTGAGAATGGTCTATAAAGTCTAACCTTTACAACACCAACTTTTTCTCCTCTAGCATTTAAGTAATCTACAGTTTCTTCAGCAACGTCTGTTCCTGAACCCATTGCAATAATTACTCTATCAGCATCTGGAGCTCCATAATAATCAAAACAATGATATTCTCTTCCTGTTAATTTAGTTATTTCAGCCATATATCCTTCTACTATTTCTGGAATATCATCATAGAATCTGTTTACAGCTTCTCTTGTTTGGAAGTATATATCTGGATTTTGAGCTGTACCTCTAGTTACTGGGTGGTCTGGATTTAATGCATTCTTTCTGAACTCACTAACAGCTTCCCAATCAACTAACTTAGCTAATTCATCATATTCTAATACTTCAATCTTTTGTATTTCATGAGATGTTCTAAATCCATCAAAGAAGTTCATAAATGGAATTCTAGTTTTAATTGCAGTTAAATGTGCAACTGCAGATAAATCCATAACTTCTTGAACTGAACCTTCAGCAAGCATAGCAAAACCAGTTTGTCTAGCTGCCATAACGTCTTGATGATCTCCAAATATATTTAATGAAGATGTTGCTAATGCTCTAGCAGATACATGTATAACTCCTGGAAGTCTTTCTCCAGATATCTTGTACATATTAGGAATCATTAATAATAAACCTTGTGAAGCTGTATATGTAGTAGTATAAGCTCCAGCCTGTAATGATCCATGAACAGCTCCTGCTGCTCCTCCTTCTGATTGCATTTCCATAACCTTTACTGGTTGTCCAAAAATATTTTTTCTACCTTGTGCAACCCATTCATCAACATGTTCTGCCATTGGTGATGATGGAGTTATTGGATAAATAGCAGTTACTTCTGTAAACGCGTATGAAACGTGTGCAGCAGCAGTGTTACCATCCATAGTCTTCATTTTTCTCATCTTGTCTACCTCCGCTTCCATTCTTTTAAAATTAAGCATATAAATAATATGGTATATATCAAATTAAACTATATTTAATTTCAAATATACCATTTTTGCTTACATAAACTGTATAACTTATTCACTTATTAGATATGAAATAAAACAAATTAAAATTAATTGTCTAAACTTAATAATTTTCCTAGCTCTTTAGCTTTTCGTAAATCATCCTGTTCTACAGAATCTTTAACTGCTAATTTCCCCAAAACTTTAAATCCGTAATCTTCCATATTCTTTTCCCATTTATCAATAAATTTCGTATCACGCCATCCACATGATCCAAATAACACTAAAGGTTTATTTCTAATTTCTAACTCCTTTAATTTATTAATAAATGGCTTCATATCTATTTCTTCTATATCATCGTTTATCATTGCAGGGCTTCCAAATGCTATTGCATCTGCTTCTAAAACATCTTGAATAGACGCATCTGCCACATGCTTTGTTTCAATTTCTACATCTCCTATACTAGCTCCTTCGCATATAGCATTGGCTATAATTTCAACATTTCCACCATTACTCCAATATATTATTGAAACTTTTTTCATTTTTGCACCTCTTTTACTTTTGTTTGGTTCAATATGCTAGTTTTTCCATCAATTTCATTATATACCACTAAATTTTTTTTTCAAGTTCTTTGCATCTATATTTTAAAATTTATTCTTTTGAAAACGGTTATATGGTAAATTATTTTTTCTTTATACTATTCATTATTACATTTATAATTGCATCAACACCATTTTTCATTTCACTATTACTCATATTTTTTACCAAATCATTTTTTCTTAATTGTAATTCTGAAAGTTTTTCCATCAAATTATGTTTTTCTATCATTTCATCTTCATCTAAAACTAATGAATACCCTTCTTTTGCAAAAGAATTAGCATTTAATATTTGATCTCCTCTACTACTTTTTTTAGATAAAGGTATTAATAGTGTTGGCTTTTTTAATGCTAATAATTCAAATATCACATTTGCTCCAGCTCTAGAAATTATAAAGTCTGCATATTTAAGTAAATGTGGTAAATCCTCTTTAACATATTCAAACTGCTTATATCCATCTAGTCCATCTAATGATTTATCTAAATTTCCTTTTCCACATATATGAATTACATTAAAACTCTTTAATATTTCATTAATATGATATCTAACTTCATCATTTATATTCTTTGCACCTAAACTACCACCTATAACTAAAATTACTTCTTTATCTTGCTTAAAGTTGCAAATTTCTTTTCCTCTTATTCTACTTCCCTTTAATATTTCTTCTCTTATTGGAGTACCTGTTAATTCACCTTTACCGTCTTTTATATAATTTAAACTTTCTCTAAAAGTTACACATAATTTATCACAAAATGGAGCAGATAATTTATTTGCAAGTCCTGGTGTTAAATCTGACTCATGAGATACTACTGGTATCTTTTTCATGGATGCAGCTATAACTACTGGTACCGCAACAAATCCACCCTTCGAGAAAATAACATCTGGCTTTTCTTTTGATAAAATTTTACTTGCTTGTAAAACTCCTTTCATAACCTTAAATGGATCAGAAAAATTCTTCATATCAAAATATCTTCTTAACTTTCCTGATGAAATTGAATAATAAGGTATACCTGCGTCACCTATAATCTCCTTTTCAATTCCTTCATAACTTCCTATATACTTTATTTCAAAATCCTTTTCCTTTAATTTTGGAACTAAAGCTAAGTTTGGAGTTACATGTCCTGCTGTTCCCCCACCAGTCATTATGATCTTATACTTACTCATTAAAACACCTCATTGATTATTAATGTATCTATACTATTAATTATATTTATTAAAATAATATAGCTTTACACAAATTTTAAATCTTTATCTTAAACACTTTTATTAAGATTTTAACCAAATTCCAACTCTTAATTCTAAAATTTATTTAATATTTACCAAATTCAAGTTGTAAATAGTTAATCATCCCTATATATTCTACCACTAACCCAGTATTTTTCCACCTTTTCCTCTAATTTAATATAATACAAACTGTTCAATTGGATAAGCTATTAACATAAAGATATAAGGAGGTGAATTTAAATGGCAAAAAACTTAGTACCAGAAGCTAAAGATAAATTAGCTAAATTCAAAAACCAAGTTTCTAGTGAAATGGGAGTTCCTTTCACAGATTATAACGGTAACCTAACTTCTAAACAATGCGGTAGTGTTGGTGGAGAAATGGTTAAACGTATGGTTGAACAATATGAAAACGGAATGAAATAAAAATTCCAAAATAAATAATAGGATGCTTTATAAAGCACCCTATTATTTATTTTAAAAATTTATTTTGAAATTCTATAATTACTTATAACTAACTGAACTTTTTTATTTCCATTAAATTCATTAATTTCAGGCATACAAATTATATCTAAATAAAGATTATTAGTTACACCATTAAATACTTTATTATACTCAATTTCACCTAGCTCATCTTTTATTAAATTTTCAAAACTATCTATATCACCAAAATATATTCCTTCTATATATAATCTTCCATCGCTTAACTTAAGCTTAAGGACATTTCTATTTTTCCCCAGTATTTTTGCCTCTATAACTTTTAACTTTTTCATCCCAAAAGTAGGCTTAGGATTTGCTTTTCCATAAGGCTCTAATAATGATATTTGATCTATTAACTCATAATTTATTTGACTTAATAATAAGCCCATATCAATTGAAACCTTAGGAATTATATCCTCATCAGTTAATGTTGTAACATTATTTAATCTTATTCTAAATTCATCTATATTCTCATTTGGTATAGACATTCCAGCTGCCATTGGATGTCCCCCAAACTTACCTAATAAATCTTTACACTTAAGTAATTCTTCAAACATATTATATTCTTCAATAGATCTTCCTGAACCCTTGGCTCCATCATGTGCCTTTGTCAAAATAATTGTAGGAAGATTATATTTTTCTCTTACTCTACCAGCAATTATTCCTGCAATACTCTCATGAACATCTTCTAAATATACAACTAATACTTTATCCTTAGTCATATTATTTTTTTCTATTATTTCAATAGCTTCTTCTAAGCCCTCTTTTGTTAGCTCTTGTCTTTCTTTATTTAAATCATTAAGCTTTTCTGCTAATTCTTTAGCTTCTATTTCATTATCACTTAAAAGCATTTTCAATGCCCACTCTGCTTGTTCAAGCCTACCTGAAGCATTAATACTTGGCCCTATAACAAATCCTAGTGTATAAACTGTTATGGTCTTTTCCTCTAATCCTGTTTCCTTAAATAAAGCCTTTAATCCAATATTATTAGTTGAATTTATTCTTTTTAGACCTTCTTTAACTATTATTCTATTTTCAGAAGTTAAATCAACAACATCACAAACAGTAGCTATTGCAACATATTGAAGCAAATCATAAAGTTCCTCTTTACTTATATTAAACTCTTCATAAAGACATTGAACAAATTTATAAGCTACAGTAGCCCCACAAATTTTATCAAACTTATATTCACACTTTTCTTGCTTAGGATTTAAAACAAAGTCAGCATTAGGAACAATATATTTTCTCTCACCATTTTCCTCAATAAAAGGAACATCATGATGATCTGTAATTATTACCTTTAATCCTAATTCCTTAGCAAGTTTAACTTGATCTATTGCAGCTATACCATTATCACAAGTAATTATAATATCAACATTATCTTCACTAGCTTTTCTAATTATACTTTCATTTATTCCATAACCTTCTTTGATTCTATCAGGTATATGGAAACTAACATTTCCACCACATTTTTTTATAGCAGTATACAGTACATATGTGCTAATAACACCATCCACATCGTAATCTCCTACTATAAGTATCTTTTCTCCAGTAATTATACTACTTTTCATTAATTCAACAGCACCGTTCAATCCTAACATTTCTTTAGGATTGTTAAAGTCACTTACATTACCACCTAGAAATTCTTTTGCCATATCTACATTATATATTCCTCTATTAACCAATAGCTTTGCTACCACTTCACTAACGCCTAAATCCTGTGCTAATTTTCCAGTATTAAACTTAACATTTCTAACCATCCACTTTTCCAAAAAATCACCCCGCTTGTTTAGTGATAAGTTTTAATTTAATGAATAAAGTCAGCTATCGCTGACTTTACTAAAAATTATATTAAAGAAACTCCCCAAGGAGTTTTCTCCTTAACTTATCACTTATCACTTGAAACTTGTCACTTAATACTCTTCTAACTATTAAAAAGCATTGCCTTTTTAATTTGCCCTACCTTATCAGGTGCTACATGTTTTAAAATTTCAAATGCAAATGGTATTGCTGCTGCTGGTCCTCTTCCTGTAATAATGTTTCCATCAACAACTACAAGCTCCTCTTTATAATTGCATCCTACTAATTGATCCTCAAATCCTGGATAACATGTTGCATTTTTACCATTAACTATTCCAATCTTACCAAAAGTTATTGGTCCTGCACATATAGCAGCTACAACCTTACCTTCATCATAAAATTTCTTTACAAGTTCATTAACTTTTTCATCATCTCTTAAGTTCACTGCCCCTGGCATTCCACCTGGTAATACAACAACATCATAATCATAAACTTCTTCATTTAAAACTTTATCTGCTTTTATTGTTATTGAATGAGATGTAGTTACTTCTAAACTCTTTGTTCCAATAGTATTACAAGTAACACCTGCTCTTCTTAAAATATCAACTGTTGTTAATGCTTCAATAGTTTCAAAACCTTCTGCTAATAAAACTGCAACCTTCACTTTTATACACCCCTTAAATTTAATTTATAATTAAGAGTTAGTAATTATAAGTTATAGTTAAATTCATTAATAAATTTATTTATTCATTCACTACTAATTACTAACTCAAAAATCTTAACTATATTGTGTTTCTATTATTTCATCATCTAAATTAATAACCATAATATTAGTTCCTCGTCCAGCCCTATTTTGAACTCTAATATTATTTACTTCTACTATTTTTTTCTCTTTATTCTTTGTTACTAATATAATTTCTTTATTTATGTTGTCATCTACAGCTATTTCATCTACACCATTATTTACTGTATAAATTATACTTCCTGAAATAGCTTCATCATCTTCCTTTAAACTTATTCCAGTAACTCCAGATGCAATTCTTCCCATAGTATTTACGCTTTCGCTCAGGAATCTAATTGCCATCCCCTTCTTACTTACAATAATTACTTCTCCACTATTTTCTTCTATACATACAGAAATTACTTCATCATTTTCATATTTAAATTTATATGCCTGACATACTGAGTAAGTTGTATCATACTCTTTAAGAGAAGTCTTCTTTATCATACCCTTTTTAGTAAAGAAGTAAACCATCTTCTTTTCATCAAAACTCTTAACTGAATATATATCTATTATCTTTTCTTTTTTAGAATATCCATCAACTATATTTTCTAATGCAATTTCTTCTTTTACAACGTTAGAAATTAAAAATGCTGGTACTTTATACATATTTCCTTTGTCTGTAAATAATAATAATGTGCTTAAAGAATCTGTATTAACTTTTAGTCTATCATTAGATTTAGCTCTTGCAAATCCCTTTAATTTACCTTTTGCTGTTACTCCAACACTAAATGTCATAAGTTCAAACTCATTTACATATTCTACACTTGTAATTTCATCACTTTCAATTAGATTGAATAGCTGAGTTCCTAAAATATTTCTCGGTGTATCTTCTATATTAGGTAACTCTAAACTAAATTTTAAGCCTAATTTAGTTTTTACCTCTAAGAATTGTTTTTCTTCTTCACTATCTATTAAAATTATGTTTAATACATATTCGTTTTCTTTTAATTTTAATGCTTGAATTTTACTATAACTAGTTTGGAATTTATCTAAAGTACTCTTCTTTATTATACCCCTATTAGTTATAAATTGAACACTCTTGCTTCCATCTAATACTCCCACTGAGAATGCTTCTACAATATTTTCATCATCTAGGTTTAAAGTCTTAATTATAGAATCTACTCTTTCTCCTTTTTCTTTCCATTTACCTTCTGGAATATTTATACCTTTAACTTGATACATGTTACCTTTATCAGTAAATAAAAGAATATTTTCTGTAGTATTAGATTTAAATAAGAATTTAAGTTCGTCACCTTCTCTATATTCTATATCTTCAGCTTTCGCATTTGATCTTTGATAAGTTTTTACCGGAATTCTCTTAATAAAACCATCTTTAGATAAAGTAACCATAACATCTTCAACTACTATAAGTTCCTCTAAGTCAATCTTAGCCTCACTATCATCCTCTACTATCATAGTTCTTCTTGGATTTCTAAATCTATCAGTTATTTCCTTTAATTCTACCTTTATAACTTTTAGAAGCTCTTTTTCATTTTCTAATATTTTTCTTAATCTCTTTATAGTTTTTTCAAGTTCTGCATACTCTTTTTGGAATACTTTTATTTCTAATCCTGTTAATCTATAAAGCATAAGTTCTAATATTGCTTCTGCCTGAATTTCTGTAAATCCAAACTTTTCAATTAAATTTATACCTGCATCTTTTTTAGATTTTGACTCTCTAATAGTTTTAATAATTTCATCTAAAACATCAATTGCTTTAATAAAACCTTCAACTATATGGAATCTTTTTTCTGCCATGGCAAGCTCTTTTATAGTTCTCTTTGTAACTATATCCTTTTGATGGTTAACATAATGCATTATTATAGTCTTTAATCCCATAGTTTGCGGTTTACCATTTGCAAGTGCTACCATATTAAAACTTATATTACATTGTAAATCCGTTTTCTTAAATAAGTACTTTAATATCTTATCTGCAGTATCATAATCTGCTGCCTTTTTAAGTTCAACAACAGCTCTAATACCACTTCTATCTGATTCATCTCTAATATCAGTAATTGCTTCTAAAGCTTTTTGATGTCTCTTATCACCAGTCATTTCTGATATTGTTTGAAGTATTTTCGATTTATTTCTTCTATAAGGGAATTCTGTAATTACTATTCCATATCTTCCGTTTTCAAGTTTTTCTATATTAGTTTTTGCTCTTAAAGTAACTTTTCCTTCCCCTGTTTCATAAGCAGACAATAAAGAATTTTTACCTATAAGAACACCACCTGTAGGTAAATCTGGTGCCTTAATATACTCCATAAGCTCTTTAGTTGTTATTTCTGGATTATCTATATAAGCAAGTACTCCATCTGTAACTTCCCCTAGATTATGAGGTGGTATATTAGTTGCAAGTCCAACGGCAATACCAAATGTTCCATTTACTAAAAGGTTTGGATATCTTGCTGGTAATACCTTAGGTTCCATCTCACTATCTGAATAGTTTGGAACCATATCAACAGTATCTTTATCTATATCTCTAAGCATTTCCATAGCTATTTTTGATAATCTAGCCTCAGTATAACGCATAGCAGCTGCTCCATCACCATCCATAGATCCAAAGTTACCATGCCCATCAAATAAAGGTTCCCTAGTTGAAAAATCTTGTGCCATAAGTACCATTGCATCATAAACTGATGAATCACCATGTGGATGGAATTTACCAAGTACATCCCCAACTATTCTTGCACTTTTATAATAAGGTCTATCTGGAAAAGCCTTTAAAAGATAAGCTCCATAAAGTATTCTCCTATGAACAGGTTTTAATCCATCTCTTACATCTGGAAGAGCTCTATCCTTTGCAACCTCAACTGCATATGGAAGGTAATTATCTGGCATAGCCTCTTCAAGAGGTATTCTTAATATATTGTTATCTCTCGGAATGTCGTGTCCCTTCTTAGCCATAATTTAACTCCTTTCTTTTCCTAAAACTCTGCATACTTATACATATAATTTTTTCTTGGCTCAACAACATCACCCATTAAAAGTGATACCATTTTTTCTGCCTTAGCTGCATCTTCAATAGTAACTTGGAAAAGAGTTCTAGTTTCTGGATTTAAAGTTGTATCCCAAAGCTGATCCGGATTCATTTCTCCAAGACCTTTATATCTTTGAATTAATGCTCCTTTTCCTATTTCTTTCTTTACTTTCTCTAACTCTTCATCACTATAGGCATATTTTGATACTTCTTTACCCTTTACAAGTTTATAAACTTTATATAAAGGTGGTTGTGCTAAATAAAGATGACCATTTGCAATAAGTGGTCTCATATATCTATAAATATAAGTCATCCATAAAGTTCTAATATGGAATCCATCAACATCAGCATCACTCATTATTATAATTTTATCGTACTTTAAATCTTCTTCCTTATAATTATCTAAAGTTCCTGTTCCTATTGCTGTATTAAATATTTTAAGTTCTTCAGATGCTAGTACATTTTCAAGTTTTTGCTTTTCTGTATTCATTATTTTACCTTTTGAAGGCATTATAGTTTGGAATCTTCTATCTCTAGCTTGCTTTGCAGAACCTCCGGCAGAATCTCCCTCAACTACGATAAATTCATTTACAGTATTATCTTTTAATGTACATACCGCAACTTTACCAGCAAGTGGTGCTGTTCCTTTACCTATTTTTTTCTTTTCAGCTTCATTTATCTTTTTAATTTTCTCTCTTCTTTGAGCCGCAGCAAGAGCATTATTTATAAGACTTGTTGCAACTTCTTTATTATCTTCTATCCATTCACAAAGCTTAGTATATGCTAAATCATTCATCATAGTATAAGCTTCTGAACTTCCTAATTTTGTCTTAGTTTGACCTTCAAATACAGCATTAGTAATCTTAATTCTAACTATAGCTGTCATTCCTTCTCTTAAATCATCACCTTCAAACTCTTTATCCTTTTCTTTAATAAGGCCTAGCTTCTTTGCCCACTCTTTAAAGGCTCTTGTCATACCGGTTTTAAATCCTGATTCATGAGTTCCCGCTTCTGTAGTAGGAATATTATTAACATAACTTGCAATATATTCAGTTGTAGAGTCTGTAAATTGCATACAAACCTCTCCATACATTGAAATATTATTTATTGCTCTTTCCCCTTCAAAAAGGATTGGTGTAGGATGAATAGTAGTTTTACTTTCATTTAAATAATCTATAAAATCAAGTAAGCCTCTTTCAGAATAGTATTCTTTTCTAATCTCTTCATCTTTTCTTCTATCTATAAGTTCAAGATGTATTCCTTTATTTTGGAATGCAAGCTCTTGCAATCTTTCATCTATAATATCAAATTTAAAATCAGTTGTTGAAAAAATTTCTCCATCTGGTTTAAATGTAACTCTAGTACCGGTATCCTTTGACTTCCCTACAATTTCTAATGCTGTAACTGCAGTTCCTGGCATATCTTTTTTAATATCTTTATCATAAGCATATTCAAATCTTTGTTTATATATATTTCCATTTTGATGTACTTCAACTTCAAGCCATTTAGAAAGTGCATTAACTACTGCTGCTCCAACTCCATGAAGCCCTCCTGATGTTTTGTAGTTTTTATTATCAAACTTACCACCAGTGTGTAATTCAGTAAATACCATTTCTACCCCTGATTTTTTCTTAATTGGATGAATTCCTGTTGGTATTCCTCTACCATTATCTATAACAGTAACACTTTTATCTTTATTTATAATAATTGTTGCTTTATCTCCAAATCCATTAGATATTTCGTCTATCGAGTTGTCTAATATCTCCCATATACAATGATGTAATCCTTTTGTTCCTGTAGATCCTATATACATACCGGGTCTAACTCTAACTGGTTCAAGTTTCTCTAAAGATGTCAAATCCGTTACATCATATTTACTATTAACTTCATTATTCATATAAACCTCCAAAATTATAACCTATTAACACTTAAGTAATAATTTAGATATAATTATACAATTTCATAATATCAAAATCAAACTAATGTTCTTTATTAACGTTTTTTATTCTATCATACTTCTGTGTTTATTTAAAATTTTATTGAAAATCCCCTTAAAGTCCTATCTTTTACGGTATTTAATTATAATCTATTTTATATTAATTAGTAACTACTTTAAGAGTTTTTCTTTTTTGCTTTATAAATATTTAATATGTATTCCCTATTTTTTAATATTAACTTATTTATATCTTATCCTCATTATTTAAATTTACAAGTGATTTTTCTTGGACTATTTAATTTTAATATCTATTAGTAAATTAACAAGGTAGTTTTTTATAATAAAAATAAAAAAATCAAATCCCTTTATAATTATATAAACTATAAAGCAATTTGATTTTTATAATAAAATATTATTTTTTTAAAATCTTAAATCTAATTACTAATTAGTATTTTAAAATTGTAACTATACTATACCTTGAGCCATCATAGCATCAGCAACCTTCTTAAATCCAGCTATATTAGCACCCATTAATATATTTCCTTCTTGTCCATACTCTTTTGCAGCAGCTGCTGAATTTTTATAAATGTTAACCATAATATTTTTAAGCTTATTATCTACTTCTTCAAAGCTCCAAGACATTCTCATGCTATTTTGAGACATTTCTAAAGCTGAGCAAGCAACTCCACCTGCATTTGCTGCCTTAGCTGGTCCAAATAATACTCCATTACTTTGGAAAACTTCAATAGCCTCTAATGTACTTGGCATATTTGCTCCTTCAGCAACTACTTTCGTTCCATTTTCAACTAAAATTTTTGCTGAATTTTCATCTATTTCACCTTGAGTTGCACATGGAAGTGCTATATCACATTTTATAGTCCAAATACCTCTACAACCTTCAAAATATTTAGCAGAAGGAACGTACTCTAAATATTCTTTTATTCTTCCTCTCTTAACTTCCTTAATTTCTTTTACTACTTCAAGATTTATTCCATTTTCATCATATATATATCCATTTGAATCACTTAGTGCAACAACCTTAGCTCCTAATTGCGTTGCCTTTTGAGTTGCATATATAGCAACATTTCCTGAACCTGAAATTACAACTCTCTTTCCATCTAATGAAAGATTATTAGCTCTCATCATTTCTTCCGTAAAATAAACTAATCCGTATCCTGTTGCTTCAGTTCTTGTTAAGCTTCCGCCATAAGCTAATCCTTTTCCAGTTAAAACACCTTGATCATTAGCATTTCTAATTTTCTTATAATATCCATACATATATCCAATTTCTCTAGCACCAACACCAATATCTCCTGCTGGTACGTCTGTATCTAATCCTATATGTTTACATAATTCAGCCATGAAGCTTTGACAAAATCTCATTACTTCTCTATCAGATTTTCCCTTAGGATCAAAATCTGAACCACCTTTTCCTCCACCAATAGGTAACCCTGTTAATGAGTTTTTAAAGATTTGCTCAAATCCTAAAAATTTAACTATGCTAGCATTTACTGTTGGATGGAATCTTAATCCTCCCTTGTAAGGCCCTATAGCACTATTAAATTGAATTCTATATCCTCTATTAACTTGAACTCTTCCTTTATCATCTACCCAAGGAACTCTAAACATAATTTGTCTTTCTGGCTCTACAATTCTCTCTAATAATCCCTCTTCCATATATTCTGGATGTTTCTCAAATACCGGAATCAAAGAAGTCGCAACTTCCTTTACTGCATCTAAAAATTCTTTCTCATTTTCATTTCTTTTTTCTACTTGTTCTAAAACATTTAAAACATATTCTTTTCCTGTCATAAGCCTTCCCCCTTAATTTTCATTGCTATATTTTATACATATTTTAGGATACATTTTACATATAATCATTTCATTTGCATGACTTTTTTATATTAACAAATTTTCATTAAGTTATTTATTAATATCCTAATCCTACTTTATATATTAATCCTATTTTGGTAATTTTTAAAGTTTTTTTTGAAAAAATAACAAAAAAAGTTATGCTAAATAAATTTAACACAACCTTTCTAAAACTATTGCTTATTTATAATATTATTATTTTCTATTAATTCATTAATTAATAAGAATATATTTTTAGTAGAATCATTTTTATCGAATGACTTACAAGCTTCCTTCATATCTTCTAGTTTTTCACTATCTTTTAACAGTTCTACTATAGCTGCTCTACAACTATTTCCATCACTAATTCTTACCGCCATATTATGTTTTAATAAGAACTCTGCATTTTCTTCCTCTTGACCTGGAATTGCATCGAAAACAGCCATTGGAATATTACATGCTAATGCTTCTGTAACAGTTAGTCCACCTGGCTTAGTAATTATTATGTCCGATGCTTGCATAAACTTATTAATTTCATCTGTAAAGTATATAAGCTTTGTCTTTTTAGGACTACTTCCTATTACTTCTTCAAAATGATTATATAACTTTTGATTTCTTCCTGTTACTAATATTATTTGAAAGTCCAAATCTATATCTATTATATTCTCATAAACATCAAAAACATTGGATACTCCAAAGCTTCCTGCCATCATCAATATTGTTGGCAAATTTTTATCAAGACCTAATTCTTCAATTACTAATTGTTTTTCCCTTTCCTCAAAGAATACTTCATCCACAGGTATTCCATATGGATAAATACATCTTGATTCTACTCCTTCAGCAATCATTTTAGTAACCATATCATCATTTGCAACTATATATGCATCTACTTTATTACTTATCCAAGCTTTATGCGGAGCATAATCAGTCATTATACAAATTAACGGTATATTTATTTCTTTCTTTGATTTTAACCTTGATACCATTTCTGTTGGAAATGGATGAGTTGTTATAATAATATCTGGTCTAAACTCATCAATCAAAGGTAATAACTTATTTGCAAATATATTGTTAAGTCTAGTTACAAAATTAGCAAATTTATGATCCTTATTAGTTAAATCATATAATTTCCCATATAATTTAGGCGTTTTAGTAGCTAAATAAACATATCCACCTGTAACTGTTTTATT
This sequence comes from Clostridium cuniculi, assembly GCF_004353185.1. Classification (GTDB taxonomy): domain Bacteria; phylum Bacillota; class Clostridia; order Clostridiales; family Clostridiaceae; genus Clostridium; species Clostridium cuniculi. Next base: position 76,948 of record NZ_SMUS01000018.1, read on the forward strand.
TAATATTGGACTTATATACAATAAACTATCTACTATTTTAACATTTATATCTTTATTCTGTTGGGTCATATAACCCTCTATTGCTTTAGATGCCCTCATATGTCCGCCACCAGTTGACGCTGACAAAATAAGAATATTCATTTAAGCTCCCCCTAACAATATAATTTATCTCGATAATCAATTTATTATTATATCACATAATTCTAAATATTAAAAAACAACTCTTCCTAATAAAGAAACTACACTTATTCCACAAGTAATTCCTAAAAACATTCCAAAAATAACATCTGTTGGATAGTGTACTTTTAAATAAACTCTTGAAAATGCAATTAATGTTGCAATAGGGCTCAATATTAATCCCAACTTTCCATTCATTTGTAATAGTACTGCTAAAGCTGCAAATGAAGATGCTGTATGACCTGATGGAAATGAATATGTTATAGGTCTATTTATTAACAATTCTTCTTCATTCTCTTGAAATGGTCTATTTCTTCTAACTATGTGCTTTATTATTCCTTCACCAATTATTGTAGTTAATATTAATGCTAAAATAACACCAATTCCAATAATTCTATCTTCAACCTTTAATAACATTAAACTTGATATAATCAACCATATTATTCCCAAATTTCCCATCATGGTTATAATAGGCATTATTCTATCAAATGTTCTATTTTTACATTTTTCACTTATGTACTTTAATCCTTTATTATCTATTATCTTAAAAAAATTAAACATCCTTTCCCTCCTTACCTATATTTTACCCCCTTTAATGTTTCACATACCGTAATATTTCCCTTCATTACACTCTTATTATATAATAAAATTCTTATATAAAGTTAATTCTTTGTTAACATTTATCTACTATTTTTCTTAATGTTTTCTTAAGAAACTAAAAAAATAAGGAGAAATAATACTACTATTTCCCCTTCTCTATTTAGTTTCATTTATTTGTTTATTTATGTTTTGAATAAATTTTATTTTTTTACCTTTTATATAATACAGATAAATAGGAATATTAGCAACAATCCCCATTAAAGTTCCACATATTATATCCCACATAGTATCATGCAAGCTATTATTTTGAGATGCAAATCCAAACAATTGATCTGTTGAAAATTCCCATATTTCCCATACAGCAGCACCTGCAATTGAAAATATTATAGAAAACAACATAGGCATATACCTTTTAAATGAATTCTCTACACTACCATTACTTACATGTAAAAATAATATATATCCTATCAGTCCAATAATAAGCCCTGATAATAAATGTAATATTTTATCGTACATAGGTATAATTATATAAAAATCAAATACATTTCCTAAATACATTGCTCCAATAATAAAAGCATAAATCAAATAAAAACTTATTCTTGCTTTTCTTAAAAAAGTTTTTTTATAAACAAAATACACTATCCATAAAGTAACTGCCATTAAGCCTATTCTAAAAAGCTTTTCTCCACCTCTAAACATGAAATCATATATTGCTGTAATAACTAATATTACCATTGTTATTAAATTTACCCTCAATGCTTTATCTTCTAATAAACTCATTAGCATACTCCTTCATAAATTAATATATTTTTTTATCTCTCATTACTAAAGCAGAAATACATCCAAATACTAGCCCTCCAATATGGGCACCATTATCTATATTACTTAGTGTAACTCCTATAAATATATTTATGAGTAAAACTTTAAATAAATTCATTATATATGCTTTTCCAATTTTATTTTTATGCCTTATTCCAAAAATAAGCATAGCTCCTAAAAGTCCAAATATTGCTCCTGAGGCCCCTACACTTATTGAATCTGCATTAAATAAATAACTAAATATGCTTCCTCCCAAGGCGGAAATTAGATATATAACTATATATTTAACCTTTCCATATACATACTCTACTTCTGATCCAATAATTTTAAGTGAATACATATTAAATGCTATATGTGCTAATCCCCCATGTAAAAATGCACATGTTAATAATCTCCAAGGTTGTCCATTATCAATTAATCTATTTACTTTTGCACCTAATGCTATAAGGGTATATAAATCAATATTATATATATTTTTAGATAAAAAAGCTGTAATTATAAAAATCAAAATATTTATACATATTAATATATACGTAACCAGACTTTCTTTATATTTCACCTTTGGATTGTTTGATTTTTCCTTTTCAATACTATAATTTAATATAGAAACAAGCGGTTTACAGCTATTATCGCTGTAAACTACTTGTTTTTCTCTTTCTGAATAAATTAACTTATTATAAGGTTGATGAATTAATGATTCATAATTTTCTGTAGTACATATAACTATATTTAAAGATATTTTTTTTGAATATAGTTTTCCTAGAAAGCTCATTGCTTCGTAATATACAAAATCACTTTCATTATTTTTACATACTACAGCAGCATAAATAAAATCTTCATTCTCCATTATAGCTATCCACTTATTTTCTTTTAAAGCATCACTATAATAATCTTTTATATAAAATCCAGCCTGTTTTGTTAGTTCACTAAATAAAACATTTTCTAATTTATTCATACTTAAATTTCTTTCTCTAGCATATCTAATAATTCATTAAATCTATCAATAGTTGCTTCTAATGGCTTAGGTGTAGTCATATCTACTCCTGCTTTCTTTAAAATCTCTATTGGATAATCACTTCCACCACTCTTTAAGAATCCAACATATTTTTCAACTGCATTAGGTTCCTTATTTAAAATACTCTTAGCAAACGCTGATGCTGCTGCATATCCTGTTGCATATTGATATACATAGAAATCACTATAGAAATGTGGTATTCTTGACCATTCAACATCAATTTCAGAATCAACTACCATTTCTGGACCAAAATATTTAACATTTAAATCATGCCATTTTGCATTATAATCTTCTGCAGTTAATGGAATACCTTTTTCAAAACTTTCATGAGTATAAAGTTCAAATTCTGCAAACATTAATTGTCTAAATACAGTAGTTCTTATTTGTTCTAATTCTTGATTTATTAAATATAGTTTTTTCTTTTTATCAGTTTCTTTATTTATTAAATGATGAATTAATAATGCTTCATTAGTAGTTGAAGCAACTTCTGCGCAGAATAATGTATAACCTGCATAATAGTAACTTTGTTCTTTTCTTGAATAATAAGAGTGAATTGAGTGACCCATTTCATGAACTAAAGTTGATACATCATTAAGTTCATAGTTATAGTTTAATAAAACATAAGGTTTAGTATCATATCCACCCCATGAATATGCTCCACCACGTTTTCCTTTATTAATATATTTATCTATCCATCCACCGTTAATTCCTTCTTGGAATATATCTAAATATTCTTTTCCTAAAGGTTGTAATCCTTCAATTGCCATTTTAACAGCATCATCAAATTCTACTCTTTCTTTAGGGATTTCAATTACTGGAACATATAAATCATACATATGCATTTCATCAAGACCTAATAGTTTTTTCTTTAAGCCTACATATCTATGAAGTGATGAAAGATTATCATCTATAGTTTTTATAGCATTAGTATAAACTTCTAAAGGAATATCATTTGGTTTTAATGATGCTTCTAATGCACTATTATAATTTCTTACTCTAGCTCCAAAATTAAATACTTTTATTGAACTAGAAAGAGTTGTTGCTAATGTATTTTCAAAAGCTTTATATTCTTTGAATAATCCTTTAAATGCTTCTTTTCTAACTTCTCTATCCTTTGATTTTATAAATGAAGAATAATTTCCTTCTGTTAATTCAACTTCTTCTCCATCTTCATCCTTAATATTACCAAATTTCATATCAGCATTTGTCATAATATTATGTATAGATGATGGTGCATCTAAACAATCTGAAGCTGCTGCAAGTAACTCTTCCTCTTTTTTATCTAATACGTGTGGTTTTTCTTTTAAAATATTTTCTAATAAGAATTTATATGGTTCAAGTCCCTTTAATTCTTCCATTTGTTTTTCTATTGTTCCATCTGGAAGAGATAAAATTTCTGGTACAACATAAGCTGTATAAGTAGCATATTCAGCCATATAAGCATCAATTTTATTCATCATTGCTTGATACTTTGTATTACTTGTATCTTCATCACATCTTAAATGTGCATAAACATAAATTTTTTCTGCTTTTCTTGATACCTTTTCATTTACTTCAAAATATCTTATTAAAGTTTCACCATCTCCAAGTTTTCCTTCAAATTCTTTAAGTTTTGGTGCTTCTTCTTGTAATTCTTTATATTCTTTTTCCCAAACCTCGTCATTAGAGTATATTTCATTAATACTCCATTTATCTTGTTCTTGTATTTCCTCTCTTTTCTTTAAAACCTTACTTTCCATAGCCCACCTTCAGCCTATCTCTATAGGCATCTCCTTTCTATTTTTATTGATATTCTTCTTCTTTACCTTCAATATCATTAAAGGCTTTTTCCATAGCTTCTTCTATTAACTCTATAGAAAGAGATAATTTTTCTTCAATGTAGTCATGATCATCTTTATATTTAAAATTAATTAAAAATGTTGGGTTATATTCATCATCAACTTCTTCAATTTCAAACCCTTCATTTTCAAATAACTCCATATTAAATACATCATATATTGCAGAGTATTCCCATTCTTCAACATCTTTATTTGTATCAAATTTTATATAAACACTATCTCCTTTAACATAAAAACCTTTTATGTATTCTGCTCCTTCTGAAACTTTATAGCTTCCAAGTTCTTTTGTTACAAATCCTGTTTCATTATCTCTTTCCATTAATATTAAGCTTGAATAATCCATAATAATGTTCTCCTTTTCGTCTTATCTTTATCTGTATTTTTCTATCCATAAACTAAAACTCATTTTATGAATTTAATTTTAGTAAACATAATTATAAAATCTTTATTATTTTATTTAAAAATGTTTATTCAAAGTTGTTAA
>NZ_SMUS01000019.1 GCF_004353185.1 Clostridium cuniculi
TACAATATTTTCTTTACTTATTTACATAATATGGTAATATATAATTATAAGTGAGTTTCTAATTTTTTTATTTATCTAATGGAACTTGCCTGAAACTCCAAGTTTCAATTTGGTAAGTTGAAGGTACACTTTACTGTACTCCTACAACAAAGAGAGTAGGAGTTTCCTTAAAGATTTCTTTGTGGAGGTTAACGTATGAACACTGTTTCTGCAGTAAAAAAGCAAAATTTACTTAAAATAAATCATAAAAAAAAGAAAATACAAAGAAATAGAAAAATTATTGTAATAAGTATTCTATTGTTAACATTATTTATTATAGGAACCTCCATAAAAAATATGTATGTATCTTATAGATGTTCTAATTTTATTTATTCAGTTGATTATTATTTTACTCATTGGAAAGATAAATCTCTTAGATTAATAGAGGTGGAATCTATGTCTGTAATATCAAAAATTGATAATACAATCGAAATTGAGGCATATGGTTTTGCCTATGAAAAACCTTATAAAAAAACATATTTAATAGGAACTTTTACCGAAGATGATAAGGGACGCTGGCATATGACATCAGTTAAGATTAAAGATGAAACCTCTGCTATAGAAACAGAAGAAAATATTACATCTGAATAGCAAATTAAAATATGCGCATCGTTTTATCGATGCGCATTTTGTTACTAAGACTCTAATAAATTATCAAACTGTCTGCTTACATTCCAAGTATGATAGTTATTTCCTTCCTTTGAGTGATTTTCTATAAAATCTTGTAAATCAACTTCAACCTCAGTACATTCGTCTAATTCCATTCTAACAGTATCATCTTCAGTAAACTCAATTTTAGTAATCTCTCCTTGTTCTATCTCATCACTACCATAGTGAAAAACTACTCCTAACTCCACTAATGTATCAAAACTTTCTATTAATTCTTCAATTTTATCTTTTATCATTTTTTCTCCTTATATTATTACTTTCAAGAATATTATATTAAAACTTGTTCCTTTTCCAAGATCACTTTCTGCAGTTATACTGCCACCATGTGCCTCTATTATCTTTTTACTTAATGATAATCCAATTCCTATACTTTTAGGATTTATAGAGTTTTTACCCTTATAAAATCTCTTAAATATATTTTTAAGCTCAGTTTTTTCAATTCCTTCACCATTATCACTTATTGTAATGCTAATAGACATAGGTGTTTCTTTAAGTGTAATTTTAATTTTCCCATTAATATCAGTATGTTCTATAGCATTTTTTATTATATTACTTAAACTTTCGGCAATCCATTTTTTATCATGAAAATAATATCCTTCACTATTAATATCTAGTTCTATATTTTGATTTTTATTATCTGCACTTAACTTTAATGGTGCTATAGCATATCCTATACTTTCACTAAGTGGTATCATTTCTTTATTATAACTTACTGCATTACTTTCTATTCTTGCATATTTAAGTAGCGTTGTTATAAGCCAATCCATTCTATCTAACTGCTCAGAAGTCATCTCTATAAATTTACTTTTCGTTTCAACATCCATATTTTCATGATTTTTTAATATATCATTATAAGCTATTAAAGCTGAAAGTGGCGTTTTTAACTGATGTGATATATCATTTATTATATTCTTTAAGTTTATCTTTTCATCTTGTAGATCTTTTAATGCACTTTCAAGCCTTTCTCCCATATGAGTAAACTTATTATAAAACACATAAAAATCTCCTTCTTCAAACTTAATCTCGTTAGAATTAAAATTTCCCTCAACCATTTCATCTGCTCTTTCGCCTAACTTTTTTATATTATTAAATATTGGTGAAATAATTTTAAAAATCAATACTATAACTACTAAAAAAAATACTCCCCACAATAATATTATAGTTAACTTGAAATTACTATAACTATCTTTAAGAATTGGATTTTTTATTGAGTTTAAATTCTCATTATAATAATATTTATCTAAAATATTATTTTCTGATGAATAGTATTTATTTATATTTCCTTTAGTTATTATTGGAACTATTTCTTCTTCAAGTTCAGGATTATTTTCAATTATTGCAGCAACTAAAGCTATATTTTGATTAATATATTTTTTATTTATATCATTAAACCAACTATATGTTACAAAAATAAAAACTACTAAAAATACTAAAAAGGTTATAAAGCTAGTTATTACAATAAGTTTTGCTTCCTTATTTTTAAACAATCTCACAGATTATACCTCCTTAGCTTCTTTAGCCCATCTATATCCTATTCCCCTTACTGTTTCTATATATATAGGATTTTTTATATCATCTTCAACTTTTTCCCTTAATCTCTTTATATAAACTGTTAATGCATTTCCATCAACAAAATTACCATCAGTATCCCATAGCCTTTCTAATAATAAATTTCTTTCTAATACATTTCCATTATTCTTTATTAAAAGTAATAACAGTTTATATTCAATAGTTGTAAGATCAATAACCTCTCCATTTTTATAAACTTTATATTTTAGTAATTCAACAGTTATATCTCCACTTATAATTTTATTACTATTTTCTTCTTTTTTAGGTGCTACTCCTCTTCTCCTTAAAACTGCATTTATTCTAGAGACTAATTCTTTAACTCTTATTGGCTTAGTTATATAATCATCTCCACCCATATCTAATCCCATAACTACATTTCCTTCTTCATCACATGCAGTCATAAATATTATAGGTATTTCACTATTTTTTCTTATTTCTTTGCAAAGTTCATATCCTGTTCCATCTGGTAGCATTACATCTAATAATATTATGTTAAATTCATTATTTTTATATTGCTCCCTAGCTTCACTTAAATTCTTAGCATGAACTACATCAAAGCCTTCTTGTTTTAATGTATATTCCACTCCTAATGCTAATGGTAAATCATCCTCTATAAATAATATTTTTATCATCTCTAAATTCCCCCTTTTACCCTAAAATAGGAGCAGAAATTTATCTGCTCCCATTTTTTATTAATATTATAAACTACTCTTAATATTTTATAAATATATTATTACTCAATATTTCTTATAGTTTCTACTAAACTCATTTTCTTAAGCTTATTTAATGGTATCAATGAAGCTATAAGAACTACTAATAAATTAATTGCAAATCCTATTACAAATGGCTGCCAATATATTTTATTCGATACTGTAAGTCCAAAATTAATTATTTTAACTGCTATTAATACTAATCCTAAAGATATAATTCCACCAATTATAGATGCTATAATACCATGAAGCATACCTTCTAGTATTACCATCTTGCTTAATTGCCTTTCGCTCATTCCTATAGTTCCTAAAGTACCAAACTCTTTTTTCTTAAGAAGTATATTAAGTGAAATTGTATTAACAACATTAACTATTCCAATTAAGCTTATAATTACAATAAATCCATAAACAAACACATTTATAACTGTCCACATTTGTTGTTGCATCTTATTATCTGCATTTAAATCATTCAAAGTTAATTTATAATCCTCTTCAATGCTTTGTATTTCATTTGATGCTGATTCTGTTAATTTCTCATCATTTATATTAGTATACTTAAATTTTAATTCATATCTAATATATTCACTAGTATTTATCTTTTCAAGAAAATCCTTACTCATAATTATTTTAAAATCATAATTATAATCTGATTGAAAGGGATTCTTATCAAGAATCTTCTTAACCTTAAACTCTATACAATTATCATTATTTAAATCTTCTATTAGTAAATCTAAAAAATTTTCTTCTAAAGTTGAAAAATTACTTACTGGAATCTTAAAAGTATCATCCTCTTCTAGATTACTTATATTAATATTTTCTAATTTTCCATCTTCATTATATCTAGCAAAACTATTTATTATTATTACTTCACCATCTTTTAATCCATTTTCTACTCCTAATTCTTTTAATGAGTTATCATCATAGCCTAAAATTGTAATATTATTCAAAAACTCATCACTTTCATATCCATAACTACTTTTAAATTCATCTGTTATCAAAGCTGGATCTAGCGCTAAATATTCTAGCCATAAATATGGCTGAATATATACTTCATCTATTCCATTTATATTTTTAATCTTATCTGACACCTCATTTACTATATCTTTTCTCAAATATATATTACCATGAGTTAAGCTACTTTTATTGATATAAGCAAGTTCATCTAATCTCTTCATATTTAATGTTGTAAATAATATAAACATTATTAGAGATATACTTAATGAAAGAATTGTAACTATAAATCTCTTTGAGTTTTTTCTTATATTCTTATATGCAACCCATCCTTCAACACCAAATATTTTTCTAACAATCTTCCCATTATAATATTTTATACTTCCGCCACTACTACCTTTTATTATACTTATTGGCGATACCTTTCCTGCTTTTCTTGCTGGTCCAAAAGAAGCTATAAAAATTGTTATTACCCCTATTATTAAAGTAAATAATATTATACTTGGATAAAACTTAACTGTTAAAATGCTATCATTAAACATCATACTTATATTACTTTCGAGTAATTTTACAGTAATCCATACCCCTATAAATCCTGATAGTACTCCAAAAGGTATGGATATTAAACATAATATTAAAGATTCTTTAATAACTAAATTTCTTATCTGCTTTGGAGTTGCTCAAATACTTCTTAATATTCCAAACTCAGCCATTCTTTCTGTTATTGAAATATTTATTGTATTATAAATTAAAAATATAGTTGTAATCATAATGATTATTATTACAAAAATAGATATTCCTTTAATTACATCATTAATACCTTTATATTCTGATTGACCTCTTAAAGCTAATAAATCATTATTAGAATCAATTAGTTGCTCTTCTATATTTAATCTATTTGCCTTACTTACAACAGTTTGATACTTATTTTTATTATCTTTAACTGTAAATTTTATATTGTAAGTTTTATTATTTTCTATTTTTTCCAAAAAAGTTATTCCATTTAACCATGTTCCATCTGATGGAAAACTTTCTTTTGTAAAGCCTACAATTGTAAATTCTTTTACACCAACTTTTATTTCCTTCTCATTTTTATAATTTATCTCATTTAAAGTTACCTTATCATTTAGCTCTAATTTCAAATATTCTTTAGCTTCATCAGATATTATCAGTTCACTACCATTCTCAGGTAATCTTCCTTCGGTTAACTCTGTTTTAAATATATCTTTTAAACAAACTTCATCCTCACTTGTAATATAAATAGTGCAATCTTCAAATCCCCCTAATTTATAGGATCCACTATCTGCATTTGTAATAACTCCAACTTTATCTAAATCAACATCGTTTCTTAATATAGAAATTACTTTTTTATCAACATTCCAAAATCCAAATTCATAATCTCCACTATTTTTAATAGCATTATCATATAATAAATCTCTAACACTTAATCCTAAAAATCCAACTCCACTAATAAGAGATAATGAAAGTATAATCCCTATAATAGTAAACAAAGTTCTCTTCTTATTTTCCTTTAAATATTTTAAAGTAATATCACTATAGCTTTTCATTATTTAATCACCTCATCAGTAGTTATTTGTCCATCTTCAATAGTAATAACTCTATCTGCAGATTTTGCTATATTAATATCATGTGTAATTAAAATTAATGTTTGATTATACTTTTTAGCACAGTATTTCAAAAGCTCTAATACTTCCTTTGAATTTTTAGAATCAAGATTTCCTGTAGGTTCATCAGCTAAAATAATTGATGGTTTATTAGCTAAAGCTCTTCCTATAGAAACCCTTTGCTGTTGTCCTCCTGATAACTCTGATGGATGATGATTTCTTCTTTCTTCTAATCCTAATAATTTTAAAAGTTCATTCATATAATTTTTATCTATCTTGCCATTATCTAAAAGTACTGGCATTTCAATATTTTCTTCTGCAGTTAAAACTGGTATCAAGTTAAAAAATTGAAATACAAACCCTAACTTTCTTCTTCTTAAAATTGATAATTCTTTTTCCTTTAATTTATAAATACTTTCCCCTTTTATTATCACTTCTCCTGAACTTGGTTTATCTACTCCACCAAGTAAATGTAATAATGTACTTTTTCCTGATCCAGATGGTCCAACTATTGCTACAAACTCACCTTGTTCTATATTTAAATTTATATTTTTTAAAGCTTTAACCTCTGCTTCTCCGCTACCATATATCTTACTTAAGTTCTTTACTTCTATAAGTGCCATAATGTAATCTCCCCTTCATTTCTTACTATAACTATAGTATAAAATCTAAATATTACATTACTATAAATTCAATTATTACAATTTATTAATATTAAAAATAATAAAAGTGAAGTAAATTTACTTTTCTACTTCACTTATATAACTTATGCTAATTTGCACTTACTATCACTTCTATTAGAATCATTATAATCCTCTAATTCTTCTATCGATTTTCCTTCAACATCAAACCCAATAGAAAAAGACTTAATTTTAAGATTAATTTTTGCTGCTAATGCTGTAATAATCGTAGAATCTATTCCTCCTGAAAGAAAAGTTCCAACTTCAACATTTGCTATCATATGATGCTTTACAGAATCATTTATAATATCATAAATATTTTCTGCCATTACATCTTTATTACTAAATTTTAATTTATGATATTTCTTAAATTCTATATCCCCATTTTTTATTGTAAAATATGTTCCATTTGGAACTTCCTTAATTTCATTAATAACGGTATTATAGTTTGGTGTATATTGAAATGATAAATAATTTTGCAATGCATAATTATCTACATTTACTTTACTAATTAAGGTTACTAAAGATTTATATTCAGATGAAAAAGCTATGAACTCATCATTATTTACATAATATAAAGGCTTGATTCCAAAATGATCTCTAGCACCAAACACTATATCTTTTACTTCATCATATATAACAAATGCAAACATACCTCTTAGCTTATCCAAACATTTTCCCCCATAATTAATATAAGATGTTAATATTATACGTTAAAATTTTTTTATTTAACTAACTTTAGGAATTATTGATGTTATCTTAAGAATCAATTAATAAAACTTTTAACCAAAAAAAGGTGAAGCAATTTTAAATTACTTCACCTTTTTACTATTTAAATTTTACTGATTTATAAATATAAAATCCAACACTTCCGAATAATATAAATAAAGCTATTGGTAAAAATCCTATTGATAAACTCTTCCCATTATTCATTGATATAGCTGTACTCATTTGAATATAAAAAAATATAAACAACATTTCAACATTAATAGTCCTAATAAATGTTGATGCCATTGAATATTGTTTTTCCTTATTTTTAGGAGTTATTTCAATACAATAATTACATACTTGAGGATACTTAGATAATATTGCAAGTCCTATATAAATTATTATTACTATAGGCAGTAATATAAATAATGTATTTTTAGAACCATAAGCATCAATTTCACCCTTAAAATTAAAGTGAGTTGGTACTATATCAGGTGCCTTTCCCCAATACATAAAAGTTGTAATTATTAAAGCCATAACTAAAATTATTCCTATTATATCAAGACACTTATTCATTTTGGCATATTGCCCTGTACTTTTCCACTTCCCCATTATTACTCACCCCATAAATATTATATTTACTATTATTATAGTACTTATTTATATACAAAAGAAAGTTGTTTGTATATATATTTTCTAAAATAAATAAGCAAGCTAAGATATTATTTCTCAACCTGCTTATCCTCAATATTTCTAATAAATTTTATAAAACAATTCCTTGCTTCAACATAATCTTAAACTCTTCCCAACTTACAAATTTTCCACCCATACTTTCTAAATGATTAGTATGCATTTGACAATCTAAAAATAAATAATTTTCTTCTTCAAGCCTTTTGCAAATACTTATTAAAGCAACCTTAGATGCATTTGGCTCTGTAGAAAACATACTTTCACCAAAGAAACATCTTCCTATATTAACTCCATAAAGTCCTCCTACAAGCTTATCCCCTTTATATACCTCAACACTTAAAGCAAATCCTTTGTTAAATAAATTTATATAAGCTTGTTTCATATCATCAGTAATCCATGTACCCTCTTTATTTTCTCTAAGCTCTTTACACTTACTTATTACACCTTCAAAATCACTATTAAAAGTAACCTTAAATTCACCTTTATTAAAAACTCTTTTCATTGATTTTGATATTTTTACTTCATTTGGTTTTATAATAAACCTAGGCTTTGGACACCACCACAATATTGGCTCATCATCACTATACCAAGGAAATATTCCATTACAATAAGCTAACAAAAGCCTTTCCCATCTTAAATCTCCACCTATGGCTAACAACCCATCTTCTTCTGATAACTCCGGATTTGGAAACATTATTTCATCTGTCAATTGATATATAGGCATAGTATCATCCCTTTCATCAAATATTTAATACTCTTAAATTATCACAATACTAAACTCTATGGAAGATTAAAAAATGAAGTCATTTCTAAATTTACTAATAGTAATTAGAAATAACTTCATTTTAATTTTAATTTCTATTAAAATATTTATTCATAAGTAAATGCAAGTTCACCCTTTCCTAAAATTGCTGTAGTATGCTCTGATATTGGTTTTGTTAATGTTATTTCAATTTTAGGTGAATCTTTAGTAAACTCTACATAATACTTTAAAGCTCTACTCTCATTTTCTATAACCATCAAAATCATAGGTTCATTAGGAGTTTCTAATTGTAAAGTCATCTTATTCCCAGAGCTTTGAGAAAAATGGTATATACCCTCCTTATAAATATCAGCCTTTGGAGGTTGATTCTTAGAGCTTATGACACTAGCATCTGCTATTGTTGTTGATGTTATTAAAAACATAATAACTATAATTGAAACACTTAATCTTTTTATCATTAGCTTTCAAACCCTTTCTATAAAAAATTTAGAACATACTTAAATCTATTTATATTCTTTCTTTATCCCCTTAAATATATTCTTTATTATAAAAAGGATTTATTTTACTTTCATTGTACTAACTTCTCTTAAATATAGTCTTTCCTTCCTTTATAGTTTCAACAACTTTTATATCTTTGATTTCACTTGGCTTAACCTTTAATATATTTTTATCCAAAATAACCAAGTCTGCTAACTTACCTTCTTTTAATGTTCCTTTTATATTTTCTTCAAAGTATTGATATGCAGCATTTTTTGTAACAGCTTTTAATGCTTCCATTGGACTTATTCTTTCATCTTTACCTAACAAAATACCATCTTTAGTTTTTCTATTAACCGCACACCATATTGTCTCTAACATATTTGGTTTAATAACTGGAGAATCTTGATGGAAAGTAAATATTATCCCTTTGTCTAGTGCATCTTTTGCTAAACTTATTCTACTAGCTCTTTCAAAACCATAGTTTTGAATATGTATATCTCCCCAATAATATACATGGGCTACAAAGAATGATGGAATCATATTAAGATTTTTAACTCTATTTAATTGATCTCTATCTAATAATTGGGCATGTATAATAACTGGTCTTATATCATTTTCTATTTCATATTTTTTCTTTATTTTTTCGTATTGATTTATATACTGCTCACATGCAGCATCACCATTACAATGAACTAAAATCTGCATATTATCTTTTAATGCTAATTCTAAATTAGCCTGTAATTGTTCATCCCTTTGTGTTCCATATGCATAATAATCTTTTTCTTCACCTAAATATGGTGTACGCATCCATGCTGTACGACCTTGTGGTGAACCATCTAAAAATGTTTTATATCCTCCAATTTTTATATGATTTTTATATTCCTTTAAGCAACAATTAAACTTTTCTTTTAATTCTTTTGCATTAGTAATATCTATAAATCCAATTAAATCAATATTTAATATATCTGTTTGAATTAAATATTGAAATACGGGTGCTAATTCCTCTGCAACAAATCCATCTTGAACTGTTGTTACTCCATAACTAGCATATCCTTGTTGTGCTTTAATTAAGCTTTCCATAAATTCTTTATTAGAAACCATAGGTAATTTTTTTATATAATATATATATGCACTTTCTTCTAAATATCCTGTAAGCTTTCCATCTTTTTTAGCTATTATTCCCCCTTCAAAATTTGGTGTTTCAATTGTTATTCCTAACTTCTCTAAACCTAATGAATTAAATACTCCCATATGTCCTGATTTATGCTTACATACAAGCGGATTATTAGGTGCCGCTTCATTTAACAACTCTAAATTTGGGTGTTCCTTTTCAACTAAAAAATTATGATCATATCCATCGGCTTGAATCCACTCTCCAGGAGATATGTTATTCTTTTTAATAAAACTTTGTATATATTCTTTAATTTGTTCAAAATTTGTAGCTTCAGATAAATCTACTTGTGTTAAGGTAATTGCATAACCTGAAAAATGACTATGTGTATCTATGAAAGATGGCATTAAAGTTTTTCCTTTCAAATCTACAACTTCTACTTTATCACTAGCAAAAGCCTCACACTCCTCCTTGGTTCCTACTTTTTGTATTTTTCTACCCTTAACCAACAATGCATCTACGTATAATTCATTATCTTCAAGAGTCAATATATCTCCATTAATATATAACTTTTCATAACTCATAACTTATCTCTCCTATAATAAATAAATTTATAATTTTAAATTATACACATATTTTTTAAAATTTATATCCTGTTAATACATTATTAATAATATGTGTAAAATAAAAAAGTAATAAGTACACCAATTACTTCAAAGGTATACTTATTACTCAAATTTTTTTTAACTGTTCATAAATAACTAATATTATTATTCAAAAGTAGTAGTTTAATCATTCATATACATAACTGCCATAGAAGTAAGAACTAAAGTAATAGTATCACCTGCTAAATGTCTTGTTGTTCCTAAAGGTACAACGAAATCTAAAACTTTCTCATTAACTTCATTAATTTTTTTACACATTGAAATTGTTGCTGCTTAATATTAAGTTTCTACGGCAGTCATGTTGCTAGAATCATATTTTTATTATTAATTTAAAAGGATTTTCTTTTTATTGTCTTTCTTCAAGAAACACTTGTCCTTTTATTAAATTCACTATAACTAAATTTTTTATTATTGTCAAATCAATTTAAAAAATCTTTAATAACACTAATTTTCATTAGTATATATTTAATCAAATAATTTTTTAGAAGAAAATCATTTTTATTGCAAAGATAATTAATGTTATTCCCCCAAAAAAACTTGCATATTTTGATATAAATCCTATCTTTCTTATATATCTACATAAATAAAATGTAAATGTACATAATACTAAAGTTATAAGCCCAACAATAGAACAATCCCCTATCATCATTAAAGCATTACTTATGTAATTAAATCCTGTAAAGCCTACAACAAAAGCATCAATACTAACAGATACTCCAAGTATTAACACCATTTCTTTCTTCAATAATAAGGTTTCATCCTCTTCTGTATCTTCAACTCCTTCCTTTATCATTAATATACCTACTATAGCTATAGCAATACCTCCAACCATATTAGGAATAGTAGTTATATATTTTTCAAATAAATGACCTCCTATTCCACCTAAAAAAAAGAATAAAAACTGAAATATTGCAAAAGACATAATAAAAGCTATTTTATTCCTACGTATAACTTTGGGATTTACCCCAATACTTACAGTTACTCCAACAGCATCCATAGCTAACGCAATACCAACTATAATTAAATCTTTTAAATTCATACTTCCCCCTTTTTTACATTATTTGTATAATTTTATTATTAATTTTATCAACCTATGATTCATATTGTAAATTTTATTTTTTACATCTTTTATTTAATACTATTTTGTTGTATAGTATATATTGTATTTGAAATTTAAAGAAATAGTATATCACATTAATGTCTATCTTCTAGGAATTAATGTATATTTAAAATTATAAATCTTAATTAATTTGAACTTTAAAGGAGCGTATTTTAATGGCAAATTGTATCATAGCACAATCTGGAGGTCCTACAGCAGTTATAAACTCAAGCGTTGTTGGATTAGTTGAAGCAAATAACACTTTAGGGATTTTTGATAAAGTTTATGCAGGTTTAAATGGAATTGAAGGAATTTTAAACGGTAATATAATAGAACTTTCATCATTTTCTCAAGATGACATAAACAGATTTAGATATACACCTTCATCAGGTTTAGGTTCTTGTAGATATAAAATGAAAAAACTTGAAGAATCAACTGAGGAATATGATAGACTACTTGAAATCTTAAAAGCTAATGATATTAAGGCTTTCTTTTATGTTGGTGGTAATGACTCTATGGATACTACTGCTAAACTAAGTGCTTATGCAAAAGAAACTGGAATAGATGTTAAGTTTATAGGTATACCTAAAACCATAGATAATGATTTAATGTACACTGATCATACACCTGGTTTTGGTAGTGCAGCTAAATTTATTGCAACAAGTGTACTTGAAACTTATCTTGATTCATCTGTATACATAAACAATGGAATATTCATTTTAGAAACTATGGGCCGTGATACTGGATGGCTAGCTGCCTCTGCTGCATTAGCTAAATTAAACGGAAAACAAGTAGCAGATTTTATTTATTTACCTGAAGCTGCTTTTGATGTAGATAAATTTTTATGTGATGTAAAAAATAAATTTGAAGAACAAAATCAAGTGTACATAGTTGTTTCCGAAGGAATAAGAACTGCCGAAGGAAAATTTGTTGCAGAAGCTCATGCTCAAGCTCACGATAAATTTGGCCATGCGCAATTAGGCGGTGTTGGTGCTTACTTAAAGAATTTAATAATCTCTTCTGGTATAACTAATAGAGTTAAATCTTTAGAACTTGGAGTTCTTCAAAGATGTGCTATGCACTGTGCTTCTAATATAGATTTAGAAGAAGCTTATGAAGTTGGATATGAAGCTTTAAGACAAGCTAGCCTTGGTAAATCTGGCTATATGATTGGAATAAAAAGAGAAAATAATGCACCTTATAAATCTTCTTACTTCTTAATCGAAGCTGATAAGATTGCTAATAACGTTAAGTACTTCCCAACTGAATGGATAAATGAATCTGGAAATAATCTAAAAGAAGAAGCTTTAGAATACTTAGCTCCTTTAATTTCTGAAATTCCAGATATAATTTCAGCTTCACCAATGCCATCATTTAAAGTTTTCAATAAATAGAATAATATCGCGCACCACATGGAATCGAAAAAATGAAATATTTATTTTCCGGTAATCGTGAAATTTTCACCTAGAATTTATATAATTTATTCCGTAAAGTTGACTAAAGTTTTTAAACTCGCTATTCGCTCAAACAGTAAAAACTTCTTAACGCCAACTTTACTCCATAAATTGTTAAATTCTACGGCTTAATTTCAATTATACCTCCAAATTAATATTTCATTTTTTCTTTTTACATGTGTTTTCTTATAGGACGCTACTTTATAGTTAATGATTTGTGCTATAAATTATTTCTTAATGTGGTACGCATAAAATTGTATCTTTTAGCTTAGAAGCAAGTGATAAAGAAAAATTAATGATATTATTGCAAGGAATATTGTAATTAAGTTTTAGAATTTAATTATTTTTGTAGGAAAAGGAGCGTTAAGAAGCTGAGGGAACAAAGTGACTTTCGAAGCTTTAGACCTTTTTCCGGAGAAAATAATATAAATTCTTAACGCAAATTACACAATTCCTGGAGATAATATCATTAATTTTCGTCATCACGGCATTCAAGCTATAACCAACAATTTAGTATTTAGCGTAGCGTCTACAAATATATTCAATTGTATCTAAAAAAATATTTGCTTCTTTTTTACTGTTATATGCGCCTAAGCTTACTCTAACTAATCCTGGGATTCCAACCTCACTCATATATCTTTGCAAATCACTATCTGCTATTCCAAGAATTCTTCTTGTATATGGATGTGCACAAAATCCCCCTTCTCTAACCCCTATTCCTCTTATATTCGCAAGTGCTTCCCCCACCTCTTCATAAGTCATTCCATCAATATTAAATACTAAAATTCCTAATCTATCATTTATATTTTCATTATCTCCATATAAAATTACCTTTTCAAATTGCTTTAACTCTTTAATTAAATATGAAAGTAATTCTTTCTCATTACTTTCAATAGTTTTGAATCCTATTTTATCCATCTCTCTAAGAGCTTCAGCTATTGATACAGCTCCAAAAAGATTAGGTGTTCCTGCTTCATTTCTCTCTGGTGTATCTAACCATAATTGGCGATCATCAAGTACAATTTGAACAGTTCCTCCTCCTTTTGAAGATGGTTCTTTTTCATTAAATATTTCTCTTAAGCCAATAATAACTCCACTTCCAAAAGGTGCATATACTTTATGACCAGAGAACACCAAAAAATCTATATTTTCATTAATATCTTCTTGTATCATAGATATTTTTTTATGTGGAATTAATTGAGCGCCATCAACAATTATTTTAGCTCCATATTTATGGGCAGCTCTTGCTATTCTTCTTATATCATTTACGTAACCAGTAACATTTGATGCTCCTGTTACAGTAACATATTTAACTCTTTCTTGGTACTTATCTAATAACATCTCTATCTCTTCTACTATAACTCTTCCATCTTTATCTACCTCAACATGTTTTAAATTACACTTATTTCTCCAAGGTAAATCATTTGAATGATGTTCCATTCTAGTAGTAATAACTATATCATTCTTATCTTCAATTAAAATATTAGATAACTTATTTAATCCATCAGTAGTATTTCCAACAAAAATTGCTGTATATATTTCTTCTGGTGCATTAAAATATTCTAATATATATTTTCTAGAATTTTCATATAAATCACTACAGTATTGAGATTTTTTACCGTCTCCCCTTGCAATTGATCCATAATACTCACTAGTTTCTAATATCATTTTCATAACTCTTTTAAAAGGCGGAGTGGTAGCTGCATTATCAAAATTTATAGGAATCAATCTTCCTTTTCCCTCTACATTAACCTTTTTATCCAACCCTATAAATAGTTTTCTTAAATTATCTATATTTTCTTTATGCATAATAATCCCCTCCACTATAATATATTCCTTAACTTATCTATTGTGATTATTTAAGCATATTATATTATTCACTTGTAATATACCTCTCATTATAGTCATATTCTATAAAGTAACATATGTGTTTAAAATACATATATTATTAATAAATTATTACTTGGAGGGTATTAATGAGTTCAAAAAAAAGTAATATTGAAAAATATAATAATAATGATGATGATTTAAATTTTATTCCTTTAAATATTGACTCATCTTTAGCACCTAATAGTACAAAATTTCCATTACAATTTAATATAGATGGAATTTCTGTGACTAAAACTTTAGGTACTATATCATTAGGTTTTCCAAATTTAAATATTAATCCAACACCAGTACCATTAACTACAAATCCAATAACTGAATTAGCTCCACTTACACCTTATCCTAAGAATATACCAACTTTGGATTCAAACACATCTTTGAATAAAAATAGTAATAATACAACTAATACTAATGATTACAATAATAACAATAATAACAACAACTATATGAATCCTAATAATTATAATAACACTAATATTGACTTAGAATATCCAACCGAACAAGATGACAGCTTTCTTTATTCATATAACGAACCAAAAGTTAATGAAAGATATTTAGATGATTCTGTTAATATTCTTGATATTTTAAGAAGTTTTGATATATCATTAGATTTTTCTTCCTCTGAACCTAGAAAAAATAATTGTACTAAGGATGAGGTTGATGAAGTATTTGCATTAATAGAAAAAGATAATCCAGGAATATTGGCTACTATGAAAGCCTATAGAATTCCTTATCCTATTGCTAAATTATTAATAAAGAAAATAATAAAAATCTCTCTTGATAACTGTAAAAGGTAGGTGCCCTATATGGAACAATTTTCAAAATCACTCCCTCGGGTTAAGACCAGTGTGAGAATTCTTCATGCAGTACCTAAAGCTCCAAATGTAGATGTTTATCTAAATGGTTATATTTTAACAAGTAACTTAGCCTTTGGAAAAATATCTAAATATACTGTGTTATCACCTGGTGAATATGAGTTTCAACTATTCAAAGCTGGAACTTATGATAAACCACTATTAACTCAAACTGTTCAATTAATAGCCAATGCTAATTATACAGTTTCAATAGTTACATTAGCTAATAATTTATTTCTATTTAGATTAAAAGATGATAATGTTCCTGTAACTAAATCTCAAGCATTTTTAAGATTTATTAATTTATCTTCAAATGCACCTTTGCTTAGCCTAGCCTTGCCTAATGTAGTTACCCTATTTAATGAAGCTGAATATTTAGAAACTACAGGATATTATCAATTATCAGCTGGAATATATAATTTTGAAGTACTTTTGGGATCTTCTCAGATTACTACAAAATATATTAAGAATATTACATTAGATGGTGGTGTATTCTATACTATTTATATTATAGGTCTATTTAACGATAAACCACCACTTGGATATCTCTTTGTTGAGGATGCAATCTAAAAAAAGGAGTTGTTGAAAAACATCTCCTTTTTTAATTTGATATAGATTTACTATAATAGTATAATTATAAGGAAAACTTCGTCTAAATGGAGGAAATTATGATAATACTAAGTTGTAAAGATATATGCAAAAGTTATGGAATTCGCGACGTCCTTAAAGATATTACATTTTCAATTAATGATGGTGATAAGGTCGGAATTATTGGTGCTAACGGTGAAGGAAAATCAACACTTTTTAAAATAATAACTAAAGAAATCTCTCAAGATTCTGGTGAAATATTTATAGATAAAAATAAAACTTTAGGTTATTTATCGCAAAATTTAGCATTAGATTCTGATAAAAATATTTATGAAGAAGCTCTTTCTGTATTTGAGGAACTACTAAATATTGAAGAAAGACTTTCATCTTTAGAAATAAAAATGAATGAACCTTACGATGAAAATAATGCTTCATATCATGACAAGCTAATAAAAGATTATACTACTCTTCAAGATATATATTCACATAAAGGCGGTTATGTCTATAAAGGTGAAATATCGAGAGTATTAAAGGGGCTTGGTTTTACTGAGGATGATTTTTATAAATCTATAAATACTTTAAGTGGTGGACAAAAAACAAGAGTTGCATTATGTAAATTATTACTACGTAAGCCGGATATTATTTTACTTGATGAACCTACTAACCACTTAGATTTAGAAGCAATTAGTTGGCTAGAAGATTATATGAAGAATTATAAAGGAACTGTTTTAGTAATATCTCACGATAGATTCTTCTTAGATTCAGTAACAACTAGTACTTTTGAAGTTATTGGCGGAAAAGTTGAGTGCTATAACGTTCCTTATTCTAAATTTATAGACCTTCGAAAAAAGAACTATGAAGCAAAGCTTAAGGCTTATAATCTTCAGCAAGCCGAAATTAAAAGACAAGAAGCAATTATTGAAAAATTCCGCTCATTTAATAGAGAAAAAAGTATAAGAGCTGCTGAAAGTAGAGAAAAAGCATTAGACAAAATGGAAAGAATTGAAGCTCCAACACACGAAAAAGAAGGCTCAAAAATCAAATTTGAAGCTTCTATAAAAAGTGGGTATGACGTTTTACATATAGAAGATATGGCTAAATCTTATGGTGAAAAAACATTATTCACAAATTTAAATATTGATTTAAAACGTGGTGAAAAGGTTGCTTTAATTGGTGAAAATGGTAGAGGTAAAACTACTCTTTTCAAAATAATAATGGATAAAGTTGAAGCTGATAGAGGTATTAAAGTATTAGGTACTAACGTAAATGTTGGATATTATGATCAAGAACAATCAGATTTAAATTTAGATAAAACAATATTAGATGAAGTTTGGGATGAATTTCCTAACTTAACAACTTCTAAGCTTAGAAGTTATCTAGCATCTTTCTTATTTACTGGTGATGATGTATTTAAAATTATAAATACCTTAAGTGGTGGTGAGAAATGTAGAATAAATCTATTGAAACTTATGCTTTCTAAATCTAACTTACTTCTACTAGATGAGCCTACTAACCATCTTGATATTATCTCTAGAGAAGCTTTAGAAGATGCTATATTAGAATATGATGGAACTTTAATGGTTATATCTCATGATAGATATTTCTTAAATAAAGTAATTGGACGTATACTTGAGCTTAAAGAAGATGGTGTTGCTGAATATCTTGGAAATTACAGTTACTATCAAGAAAAAAAACTTAACCCTACACGTTTTGAGGATTATGAAGAATTAGCTAATGGAAAAACTAAAACTCAGCTTAAAGATGAAAAGAAGAAAAAGCGTGAAGCTGAAAAAGAAGCTAAAGCTCTTCAACTTAAAATTAAAAATCTTGAAAAAACAATTGCTGAAAAAGAAGATGAATTAACTAATTTACAAGAACAACTTTGTTTAGAATCTGTTTATTCTAATCCTTCTGAAAGTCAGAGAGTTAATGGTGAAATAAAAAAACTAGAGGATACTATTTCTCAACTTTATGAAGAATGGGAAAGCTTAGTTTAATTAATGACTAAATAAAAAAGTCAGTCCTAGACTGACTTTTTTATATTAACATCTTTTTCTATGCAGTTTCTGCTACATTTTGTTTAACTTTTTCTTTACTAAAAGTATTTACTATAGCTTTTCTTATCATATCTACTGGAATAATTGTAATTGCCATAAGTATTATAACTAACCAATGATTTATAGAGATTGGTGTACAACTAAACATTTCTCCACCAATAATTGTTAACACCACTTGAACTACTATTATTATTCCCATTACTTTTAAGAAACTCATATTTTCATTTATATGTTCAAATATATTAGCATTTTCACTTCTTACATTAAATCCATTAAACACTGCACAAAGTACAAACATTGAGAAATATGCTGTCATATGCTCTTCTGTATTAGTAAACATTTCTACAAAATATGGAGCTTTCAAGAATATAAAGCTTAATACAGTTACCCATGCCCCTGCAAAAATAATTTGATTCATCATCTTACCAGAAACTATACTTTGAGTTCTTGATTTAGGCTTTTCAAGCATATATTTCTTAAGGGCTGGTTCAGAACCTAAAGCTAATGCTCCAAGACCATCCATAACTAAATTAATCCAAAGTATATGAGTAATTTTTAAAGGTTCTTCAATTCCAAAGAATGGTGCAATAGCACATACAGCAACAGCTCCAACATTTATAGTTAATTGGAATTTTATGAACTTTAAAATATTATTATAAATTGTTCTACCATATAAAATAGCATTTTCAATTGATTTAAAGTTATCATCTAATATTACTATTGAACCTGCCTCTTTAGCTACATCTGTACCACTACCCATTGCAAATCCAACATCAGCTCTCTTTAATGCAGGAGCATCATTAACACCATCACCAGTCATACCACATACAAGATTTAACTCTTGAGCAAGTCTTACCATCCTTGATTTATCTGTTGGTAATGCTCTAGCTATTACTCTTAACTTAGGTATAATAGCCTTCACTTCTTCATCAGACATTTTATTTAATTCTTCTGAAGTTAATGCAACATCTTTATCTGATTTTAATAATCCAGCTTCCTTTGCAATTGCAACTGCTGTTTCTTTTCTATCACCAGTTATCATTACAACTTGAACACCTGCATTTTGAACTTCCTCAATAGCTTGTTTAGCTTCCATTCTTACATCATCACGAATTCCAACAAATCCAACAATAACTAAATCATCAGGAAGAGTATCTTCTACTAATCCACTTTCACTATAAGCAAATGATAAAACTCTCATAGCTCTTACTGCTAATTCATCTATCTTTTTATTAATTTTATTCTTATTTATATCAACTACATTTCCGCTTTCATCTAACATTTTTGTAGCCTTTGCAAGTAATCTTTCTGGAGCACCCTTATATACTGTTTTTCCACTTAATTGACTTGCTGAATATTTATTAGCAGAATTAAATCCTTGTGATTTTTCAACAACTATATCTGTTAATTTTGACATCTCTTTTTGTGTTAAAAAATCAAGTAATGCTTTATCAGTAGCATTTCCTCCAACAACTTTACCATTTGCATCAAACATTGCTCCTGTATTTTTACCAATACAAAGCTTCATCATTTCTTTTACTTTAGATCCATCTTTATAAGTATCTTTTAAATTTCCATCAAAGAATTCAACAACTTCTAACTGCCCCTTAGTGATTGTCCCTGTTTTATCTGAAAATAATATATTTAATGAACCTGCTGTTTCAATACCAATTGGCTTTCTAACAAGGACATTATTTTGTAACATCTTAGAAGTATTTCTCATAAGAACAATTGCAATCATAAGCGGCAATCCTTCTGGAACTGCCATAACAACAATAACAACAGCTAACATAATTGCTTCTAATACGTCTTTAAATATTAATACACCACCAATTGAGAAATACTCTGCAAACCCACCAGCTACTATTACCTTATGTCCTAATAATGCTAATGCAATAACAACTGAACCAATATATCCAAACATAGAAATTTGCTCTGCAAGTTTAGTAAGTTTAACTTTTAATGGACTTGCTACTTCATCATCAGCCATATCTGCAGCCATAGCACCCATCATAGTCTTCATACCAACTTTAGTAACTTCCATAACCCCTTCACCATTGAATACTACTGCACCTCTAAATAAAGAGTGAGCATCAACAAAAGTATCTCCAGTTACATCTGCTGTCATAGCAATTTCTTTATATGCCTTAGAATCTTCTACTGCAAATTTTTTACACTCTTCTGCTTCACCATTAAGAGCTGAATTATCTACCCTTAAATCTCCTTGATAAAGATATCCATCAGCTGGAATTTTATCTCCACTTTGAAGTATTACCATATCTCCCACAACAAGTTCATTTACTTCAATTTCAACAACCTTACCATCTCTATATACTTTGCATACATCCTTTTTAGTGGAGTCTTTTAACTTTCTATACTCATTATCACTTGCAATTTCTGTCTTGGCTGAAATTCCTGTTACTAATAATACAGATATTGCTATACCAATTAATTCTCCAAACTCAGCATATCCCATGAATGCCATTACTGCCATAATTGCTGCAATTGCCAATAATAACTTAATCATTGGATCATCAAATGCACCCTTAAATTTGTCCCAAAACGTTTCTGGTTCTGCTTCATGGATTATATTATCCCCATAGAGCTTTCTACTTTCGTCTACTTGCTTTTTATTAAGCCCTTTAATCATCCCATTCTCTCCTTAAATAAAATTTACATATTTTAATATAATAATCATATATATTATATTATCATTTATTTCAATATTTTTGAAATATTGAAATGTTAATTTTTTTAAAAAATATACATGCAAAAGTAACTTTATCTTTTGCATGTACTTCCTTAACTATTGATATAAAGCTAATACGCCATTTAAATCAGCAATTTTTCCTTCTCCAACAGCTTTAAATTGCCATTCAGATCCATTTCTGTGAAGTTCCGCAAATATTACAGATGTAGCAGTCGATCCATTTTCCTTTAAATTAAATCTACATAATTCTTTTCCATTTTGATCTAAGTCTACTAATCTAACATATGAATTGTTTATCATTCCAAAAGTCTGTCTCTTAGCCATTGCTTCGTGAATTGTAACAACAAAGACTATTTTTGCTATGTTTGAATCAATTTTATCTAATTCTATATTTATTGTTTCATCATCACCTTCACCAGCGCCTGTTCTATTGTCACCAGCTAAGGAAATTCCTTGACCTGCTCTATTATTAAAGAATATTACATTTGAAACAGTATTAAATTTATTATTAGCATCTAATAAAAATGCTGCTATGTCTAAATCAAAATCTGAGCCATTGTTTGAAATATCCCATCCTGCACCAAGCATTACTCTTTTTAATCCTGGATTTCTCTTTGTTAAATCTAATATATCATTTTTATTTAAATTTAAAATTCCACCTGTTGATGCGCTATTATTTGTATTTCCTGTTAAATTTCCAAATCCTGAACCTAAATTAATTCCCATATTAATTGCCTCCTCTATTTATACATATCTGCTAAAGATTTAACTGTAGCTTGTAATAATTCTCCTTTAGCCTTAAATTGCCAACTTCCATTAACTCTTTGCAATTCTGCAAAAAGTAATGCTGTATTATTTCCTCCATCTTCTGATAGATTATATCTACATATTTCTTTATTGCCATTATCTTCATTTAATATTCTAATATAAGCATTTTTTACCTTAGAGAAATTTTGTTTTCTTGATACTGCATCATAAATATTAAGTGCAAATATAACTTTATCACACTTTGGTGATAATTTATCTAAATCAACTGATATCTTTTCATCATCACCATCACCAGCGCCAGTTCTATTATCTCCATGCAAGTATATTCCATCACCTTTTAAGTTTCCGAAATATATTACTCCTCTATTTATTAATTTGTCATTACTATCTAATAATAGTGCTATTAAATCTAAATCATAATCAGCACCTAAATTAAAAAAACCCTTCTTAGCAACATCCCAACCAGCACCTAACATAACATGCCTTAACCCTGGTTCTGCTTTTCTTAAATCTAAAATATCATTTTTTTGTAAATTTAAAACTCCTGCCATATTCTTTCTCCTCCAAATCTCATATTCCTTACATATACAATCCTAAAATTCCATTTAAATCAGCAATTTTTCCTTCTCCAATTGCTTTGAATTGCCATTCTCCACTTACTTTATATAATTCTGCGAAAATTACTGAAGTAACTGTTGAACCATTTTCTTTTAAATTAAATCTACAAATTTCTTTTTCATTATGCTCTTCATCTAAGATTCTAACATAAGAATTTTCTACCATTCCAAATGTTTGTCTTTTTACTTGAGCTTCATGTATAGTAACAACAAAAACTATTTTTTGAACATGTGGTGAAATTGCTTCTAAATCTAATCTTATTCTTTCATCATCACCATCTCCAGCTCCAGTTCTATTATCACCTTCTAAGTAAATTCCTTGTCCTTGCATATTGTTAAAAAAGATTACATCATCTGGTATATTTTGAACCTTACCATTTGCATTTAATAAAAATGCAGCTATATCTAAATCAAAATCTTGCCCTATACTAGCTACATCCCATCCAGCTCCTAATATTACTTTCTTTAAGCCCGGATTCTTCTTTGTTAGATTTAAAACATCATTCTTTTTTAAATTTAATGCATTTACTCCATTATCAGTTGCATTAGAACGCATATTGTTCATCATTGAACCTAAATTAATTCCCATCTTTATCCCCCCTAATTTAAGTATTATCCTAAATATTGTTCGCAATTATATTATGTGATAAATTATACCACTTAACAAATTTATTTTCAACTCTTTTTAAGGTATATTTCATTTTATTTAATTTCATTTATAACTGTTTATCTTTTTTAATTGTTTTAAGATTGAGCTATATTCTTTTTCATAGCATGTTTAATTTGTTCAAGTTTAGCTGAATTTTCTACTCTTTGTACTCTATTTGCCTCTTGAATTGCTTTAGTATCCTCAATTCCTTTCATTATTGTTTCAAAAGATTTTTCTAGTGTAGAAATAGCTACTGAACTTCCTGATGCCATTCTTGCAATTTCTACTGATTGTTTAGCAGTATTTTGAGCATTTCTCATAATAAGCTCATTAGTCTTATCGTCTAACTGCTTAATTGATTTGGCTTGAATTTCTTGTCTTTTTAATATAACAGCTTGCGCTAAGCATTGCTTAAATATTGGCAATGTAACTATAAATGATGAATTTATTTTTCTCATTAAATTAAAGTTAGACATTTGTATAGTCTGAATCATAGGTGCTGCTTGAATTGCAACATTTTCTGCAATTTGAAGATCATATACACGTTGTGATAACATTTCTTTACTTATTTCAAGTTTTTGAGTTAACATATGTTTTTCTTCTTGATTCATGGTAGTATTCATTGATATTTGTTGTATATATACATCTATTTCTTCTAATGCTAATTCTCCTGCAACAATATACTTCTCCAATAATTGATAATAATGAAGATTAGCATCATATAATTTCTTTAAATTAGCATTTGATTCTCTAATATCATTTTCATATTTCTTTAATAATACATATACTTTTTCTACTTCATAGCCCATAGTATCGTATTTTTGAAATAATTTAGCTACACTATTTCCTACACCTTTCATAAGTTTAGAGAACATAGATTGCTTTTCTACACCTTCAAGTTCCTTAACATCAAATTTATCCATTATTTTAGTTAAGTTTACTAACATTTCACTAGCTTCTTCTGATTTTACAGCCTTCATTGACTTTAATAATTCATCAGAAACCTTAGATATATTTTCACTTGCCTTTTGTCCAAACATAACTATAGAATTAGGATTTTGAATTTCTACTTCACTAGTAAGATCTTGAACTTCTTTCATCCCTCTTAATCTTTGCTTATACTCTGATATAGTTGACATATCAAAGTTATCATTTGGAATTTGTGTATTATCATTTGGATACATTCCCATTTGACCTTGGTAATTCATTTGTTGATTTGGATACATTCCCGGTTGACTTTGATATCCCATTTGTTGATTGGGATACATTCCTTGTTGACCTTGATACCCCATTTGTTGATTTGAATACATTCCTTGTTGACCTTGATACCCCATTTGTTGATTTGAATACATTCCTGGTTGACCTTGATATCCTCTTTGCTGATTTTCGTATATATCTTCATTTAATGTTTGTCCAAACATATTATTATCATTGTTATTCATATATAAATCTCTCCTTTTACCTTCTTAAGAATCTTGAAAAAACACCTTGTTTTAAATTCATTAAATTATTATATTTAGAGTCATACTTCATCACATCTAATCTAAAATTATTTAATGCAGTAGATTTTATTACATTATTAATATTAAATAAACCCGATGGATTAAATATCACTATATCAATACCTATAGTATGAAGATATCCTAAAAGTATCTGCATAGACTCAGGCATGGTATTTTCATCTTCAAGATAAATTACTATTTTAGGAATAGCTGCTGTAAAATCAAAATTATCTATTAATCTAACAATACTTTCATTTAACCCTAAAACTAATACTAATAATCTTAATATTTCTTCTTTATCAAATGTTCTATTAAATAATTCAGTACTACTTATTGTTTCATTAAACTTTTTTAATAAAAAATTTTGTACATCTTCACTATATTTTGAAAACCTATATATAGGTAACTTTTTAAGTTCATCTATATCAAAGGAACCATCACTTAGCTGACAAAACATAAGCTGATACATATCATCTGTAAATTGCACATCTTCAGAAAAATATCTTCCATTGAAAACTAATGTATTTGGTGATGATGTACAATATTTAACTAGTTTTTGATACTCAAATTCATCACTATATATTCCATCTATTTTTTTAAAGAAACATGGAACTTGAACGGTATTGCCTTCAACCTTAAATCCACTTCTCAATTTACATGGCTCATTCCAATAAATATAAATATCTTCTAATATTGTGTCTAATAAAACACTTTTTGTATATCCTTCTCTAAACTGCCAAGGCTTAAACATTCCAGTATTGGAAAAAAGTTGTTCTTCTATATCTCTTTGAATTTGCTTAGTAACGGTTTCAAAATTATCAATTATCTTCCCATTACTAGCTCTTTCCTTAAAAGATTCAACACTTAAAATTCCCATACTTTTTATACATTCACTCAATCCTGCATCATCAATTTCATTCCATAACTCTTCTTTCAATGGATTAATATAAATAACATCAAAACCCATTTTATAGAGCATAATTAGAAAATATATTTCATGTCTTTGAATATTCCCGTAATAAACACATTTTGGATTAATACTAGCATCATATTTTATATCTTTAGCATAGGTATAAGTCCAAACAATTAATTTAGTTATAAAATTATTTCTCACATTATCATTAAAGAAATTTTCCTTACTACAAGCAATTGGTATAACATATTCTAATGCACTTAAAAATTTAAAATTTACTTCAAAATCATTAAATATAGTTATATCTTGTGCAGTCATTTTATAAACATCCATTGAAGAAAGTTCATTAAAAATATACTGAATTAACTCCATTTCACCACTTAAGGGAATAGAATTATCAAATATAATACATTTATCTTTCTCCTCTATAAACTTACTCTCAATTGTCTTAATGAAATCATTATATTTAGAACTATCATCTACACCTATAAATCTATAAAAATATGGCTTAAACTTATTATATGTATCTTCTCTTTCATAGATAGTTCTAAACATATAACTTGTTATATTCTTTAAACCTACAGCCATTTTACAAATAAACCTCTTACTTTCTTAAAATAGACCTTATATCTAAATTTTAACCTATTTCATACTTTCCTTTCAACATTTTCCTCTCCTTATTGTATAATTCTACTTTTTATACAATAATTTTATCTATATAATCTAAAATTTCTTCTGTGGCATGTATTTTGCTTTTTTCTGTTATTATAGATTTTTCATGCTTAAAAGAACTATGTTTAGGTAAAATGGTTATTCCTCTACTAGTAAACTCTCTATCTACCTCTGTATCACCTGATGTAATTAATTTCTTTATATTAAACCTTTCAATAATATAATCCACAGCATATACCTTATTTATTCTATTATGAATAATAAATATCTTAGCTTCTATTTTTAAAACATTAATATTTTTATGAAACTTATCGCTTATTATATTGTAAAACTTCTCTGCTTCATATGAGTCTATACACTTTACAGTAATATAAAAATCTTCAATATTCCTTACTTCTATAACTCCTATAAGTTTCTTATATTCTTCTTTTAATTTTTCAAGATAATCAATATTTTTATTTAATTCATCTTTATCACATAAAGATTTCATTTGCTTATCCCAAGCTTTATCGAGTTTTCCATCAATATAAATTTGAGCTCCATTTGTACATATTATAATTTTCGGATTGTAATCTCTTATAAAATCAACTCTTAATGTCTGATTAATATTTCTCATAGTACATGGTATAAAAATAAACTTTTCTCTTTTTAACAACTCCTGTAGCTTATCATAAGCATAATCAGTCATATAGGTTATCTCTTTATCACCAAGCTTTTCTACACACTTATAACCCTTATGTTTAGAGTGTATGATTGTTCTATCTAAATCCGTAATAAAAAATATTTTCTCCATTTATCTTTCATTAATTATTGAAATACAATTATAGTCGCTATCTTTATATTCAATAACTTTTACTCCTTTTTCCTCTGCTAACTTAAGTATATGCTCTATATTTTTATCACTCTTATTTTTAACTAATACAACTCTAGGATCTCTTCTTAATAAAACTCTAGCTGATTCTCCCACACTTAACTTAATATTATTTATGTTATTAACATCATATAATTCTCTTACCTTATTAACAATCTTCATTGAATACTCTTTATCTATACTTTCCAAAACTAAATCTTCATATTTAATGCTTATTTTTTTTAATTCATTATCTATCTTATCAATAAAATATTGTGAGTAATCTTCATCCTTTAAATAATATAAAGTCTTAGCTCCATGAAACTCATCCTTACCAATATATTTTTCATTATGAATAGTTCTACTTATCAATCCACTTACCGTTGAGTTTAAACAACAAGTCGCTATTCCAAAGTCCTCCCTCGTTCCACAAACTTTACATAACTTTGCTGGATCTGAAATAACAGCTAATGAATTATCTATATTAGTTTTATTTTCATTATTAAAAATATCTATAGATTTATTTAATTCTTTTGTTATAGAACCCTTTCCAGTCCATCCATCAACAAACTGTATATCTGCCTTTTTATTTTCAGTTAAAATATATTTCAATGCATTAGCATCTATTCCTTTACCTCTTATAATAGATATACTATAGTGTGGTATATCTACTTTATATTTTAATTTCAAATATCTTTTAATTAATATTCCATAGGGAGTTCCTGCTCTAGCTAACGAAACAATTACTAAGTTATTACCTTTTTGTCTATATATTATTTCAAATATCTTTGCAACATAATATGCAATTAACCTCTTATCCCTATTTAAAATATTAAGAAATATATTTTTAATATCCTCACTTGGTATACTCTCTTTTGAAATGATTTCAGAATAGCTTACTCCGCTTCTTATTAATTCTTCTTTTTCTTGAATTGTAATTTCCTGTATTTTATCAGTTAAATCTTTAAGCAAAAATATGCAATCTTCTTTATAACTATGTTTAACTAAATTTATATTCTCCATAATCTCTAAACCCTTACCGCAATCATATTATTTATTAATTTAATATTTAAATCATCTTCTGTTATCAAAATTACCTTATCATACTTTTTTTCAATTTCACTTTTATTATAAAAATAATACTTTACTCCTTTATGATAAAATACATGTTTTTCTTTTATAGGATAACCATCAATATTTTCGCAATAAATTGGACTTCTTGTAGTGCTTTTAAAATAAACCTCTCCATTTATATAAGATGCTATTCTACAAGGAATATATATATTCTCTCCATGTCCTAATACTAGTATTTTCTCATTAATTTCAATTAACCCTTGAAGTTTATTAGCTATATCTTCACACTTACTTTCTAATGCTTGTATTTCATCAAATTCAACTCCAAACCTTCCTGTATGTAGTAAATAACTTTCAACCTCTTTTTCATAGTTTGTCTTTAAGTCAATTCTATCTAAAACATTATAATTTAAAACATCAGTAGTATCATTTATTACTTTATCATTATTATCCATATAAGTAGCTGTATCCGTTACTTTTATATCTCCTGATATTAAGGATAAAACCTCTACATTAATATTTTCTTTATTCACTAACTCATCATATGCCTTCCTATGCTCTTCATTTCTCCAATCTAAAATACTTAATATAATGAATTTTTTTGCATTAGTAACCTTTTTTAATTCTTTTATTATATTTATCATAGATTTTCCAGTTGTTATCTCATCATCTACTAAAATTATTTTTTCTGAATTAATAAGCTTGTCCTTATCTAATGGAAAACATTTATGTGTTGTTGCATGAGAATGCTCTTCCTCAAATTTCAAAATAGATTTTATCTCTTTTATGTCTTCTCTAGTAGTAGTTAGATAATATGAATTTTCAATATATGATGCTACAGCCATTCCTAATCCCGTTGCTGTTTCAGCAAATCCTAATACACATATTTTTTCACTATTTTTATATGTTTCTTCTCTTTCTTCCTTATTGAAAATTAATCCAGCTAACTTGTAACCTATTTCTTTACATACATTAGGCTTAGCTTCAATATGCTTTCCTAACACCTTACTTATAAACAAAAAATTTCTTTTTTTATTATTAATTCTTTTTCCCATTACTATTAAATCATTTAAATTTAAATTATATTTATTCTCTCTTATACTAATCTCTACACTCATAGTCTATCCCCTTTAATATCACTTTTATAACACTTCTATAGATTTACTACTAAAATTACTTTCCTTATATAACTCCTCATTTGATATTCCTTCATTTAATACTCCAAAAATTTTAGCCCTTTTCATAACTTTCTTAGCCCAATTAAAATGAGGTTTTACTTCATTCATCTTATTTCCACCATAGCCTTTAAATACTCCTCCATCTTCATAAGAAGTAATTATACTTTTAGCATCTATATATTCCTCATAAGTAACTGTATATAATGAATTCACATATTTAATTTGACTTGGATGAATTATTGTTTTACCACAAAATCCATTTTCCTTATCACTTTTTATTTCATTTATCAAACCAGAAACTTCCTTAGATTTTATATCTTCAGAAAAATATTCCCAAACTGGTGCTGAAATAACATAATCCTCTCCCTCTCTTAAAAATATATTTATAATATCAATTAGACAATCTGATACTACTCTTATATTATAAATACTTGAATCAATACTTCTCCTTAATCCAAATTTAGAAGAAAAATCAGTACCTCCAACTCTAATATTTAAAATAATATCTGAATAATCGTCTATTATTTGTTTTATATTAATTAATTCTTGAATCCTAGTTTCTTTATAAACAATAGCCTCACTCTCCAAAATAGGCATAGCATATAGAACTTCATTATACTTTTCAGAAATCCTCTTTGTATATTCAAGATAAGCTATTGAGTTTTTTGTAGTAAATTTAGGGAAAATAAATCCAGTAATATATCTAAAATGATTAGCTCTTAACTTTGAAGTGAATCTAAGAAATTGATTATAATTTCTTACCCTAAAAAAAATAAGCGGAATATTATTTGCAATCTCTATATTGCCAATATACTTTATTAAATTATCAAGCATGTTAACTACATTATTCTCTGCATCCTCAACCTCTCCCTCTCTAGTTGCATCCTCAAAACAAATAGAAATTGCACCTAACTCATTAAAATCTCCATTAATTATCTTTTCATAAAAATTCTTTTCTCCATTCATATATAAATTAGCACCTACTGCATATTTTAATATATCTTTATTCGAATTCTTATTAAACTCTACTGGCTCTTTATAAAATAAATCTTTTTTATATTCATTTAAATATCTCAATTATTTATACTCCTTTATAATACCTGTTAATTACTTTTATGCAATATTTAAGTACTCTATAATTATAGCAAAATAATTAATATATTGTATAAATATAATATTAATATTTATTATTTTCTTTTAATAAAAGAGATGCTTAACTTACATCTCCTTTATTTTTATTAAATTACTTTATTTAATAATCTTTTTATTAAACTAGATTTTCTACTATTTATATTTAAGTCTTTATCATTTGCAATAGCTTTTACAATATAATCACCAATTACCATTGCAATATTGTAGTCGTATAATGGTGTCATAACATCCACCTCCTTTTTTATTTAATTTTATTTGTGTAGTACCACCTATAAAGTAATTACTCATTTTATTTTCCCCTTTATTAGAATTTTTTATATAAAAATGACCATGGTTTTTCCATGGTCATTAAAATATTATTATTAAAAACAACATAAAAATATCCTAAAAATGATATTAATTGTATGTATAATACTAAATATTATGTACTTATCCATATTTTGTTTTATACATTTTTCTACATCTTTTATTGTTTTTTATTTATTTTGACAGTTTATTTCCACGATATTATAATATTATTATATAAATTGTTATAAAAAGGGGTGGAATTTTAAATGTATTTAATTATTTCTATTTTAGCATTGTTAATATCATTTATTATAGCAACTCTAAAACCAAAATACAGAAAAATACTAATAATTACAAATTCCATTATCTCCATTATATATATAATATGGAGATTCACTGTTATACCTATTAATCATGGTATTATGAGTTTTATATTTGGTATTCTCCTATATTCAGCTGAAATTTTAGGCTTAATATCATTTATAAATTTTCAATATCTATTTAGTAAAAATTATAAACTTGAAAGTAAATCCCTAAATAATTATGCCCCTGAGAATATTCCATCTGTGGATGTATTAATTTGTACATATAACGAACCATTAGATTTACTTCAAAAAACTATAATAGCTAGTAAAAATCTAGATTATCCTCAAAATAAGCTTAAAATTTACGTTTGCGATGATGGTCATAGAACTGAACTAAAAAACTTATGTAGAAAATATAATGTTAATTATATTACTAGAGATAATAATGAAGGTGCAAAAGCAGGAAATATAAATAATGCATTAAATATAATAACAGGGGATTTATTTGCTGTTTTAGATGCAGATATGATTCCCAAGAAAAACTTTTTAACTAAAACTGTAGGATATTTTTCTAACGAAAATATGGCTTTTGTACAAACCCCTCAAGTTTATTATAATCAAGATATGTATCAGTATAATCTAAATAAAAAAATTCCTAATGAACAAGATTTCTTTATGAGAGATGTAGAAGAAGCTAGAGCTGCTAACAATGCAGTTTTACATGTTGGAACAAATGCTGTTTTTAGAAAGAAATATGTAATGGAAATAGGTGGATATCCAACTTGCTCAATAACGGAAGATATGGCTGTTGGTATGTTATTACAAGCTAAAGGTTATGATTCAGAATTTATAAACGAAGAGCTAGCTTTAGGTTTAAGTGCTACAACCTTCACTGAACTTGTTAAGCAAAGAGATAGATGGTGTAGAGGAAACCTACAAGTAATAAAAAAATTTAATGTACTATTTAATAAAGATTTAACATTAGGACAAAAAATAGCATATTTGGATGGTGTAGTCTATTGGCTTTCTAGTATTCAAAAACTTATATACATACTTTCACCGTTAATCTTTTTATTAAGTTATAAATTAATTATAGATTCTCCAGTTAAAAGTTTATTGATTATGTTTATTCCCTTCTTATTAGGACAAATACTTATATTCAATATACTTTCTCCTAGGACAAGAAGTTTAAAGTGGTCTCATTATTATGAAGTAGCTATGGCCCCTCATATAACTTTTTCCATATTACGAGAACTATTTTGCCTAAAATTAAAATTTAATGTTACATCTAAAGATATAACTACTAATAAAAAACAATTTCAGTTTAAAATGGCTTTACCTCACATTTTAATTGCAATTGCTAGTATATTTGCTTGGATATTTGGAACTATATACTTATTAACTAATAAAATTAATTTAGGCTCTTACTTAATTAATATTATTTGGAGTATATATAACTTTTTGGGTTCAATAATTTGTATTAAAGTTGCATACCAAAATCCTATATATAGAAAAAGCGAGAGAATTTCAATTAAAGAAAATATAAGTATCTTTATTAATACAGCCCAAGGAAAATTAACAGGCTCATTAATAGATATTTCAGAAAAAGGAATGGCCATAAGTTTAGATTCTCCCTTAGATGTTAAATTAGGTACAAAGCTTAATGTACATATTAACGATAATATTATTCCCTGTACAGTTGCTAGGAATAAAGACAAGCTATTTGGATTATTTTTTGATTCATTAACTAATGATCAACTGGATTTTATAATGAATATATACGTAAATAATTTGCAAGCTTATTATGATACTAAAAAATCTCAAAAATATGTAGAAGAAAGTTTTTCTAAAAAAAGTATTTTTCATTTAGTAACTCATAAACATTAATTACATAAATATTAACTATCTCAAAATTATATTTTATAATTTTGAGATAGTTATACTCTTATATTTTAACTAAAATTTCATTTATATCCTGACTAACTTTAAGTCTTTCTGAATATACCCAATCTACATCAAATTTTAAATTAAATATCTTAGAGAAAGAATAATACATATTAATTTTTTGATAATAAATTTCTAAATCATCAAGATTTCCTGTAAAACATGTTGGCTTTGTTATTTCATTTAATTTAGCAACAAATACCTCATCTACATACTCTAAAAATTTATTCATAAGCTCATCACTTGCAACATCAAAAGGAACTTTTAATAAATCCCATTGATCTTCTTCTTTAAGCTTATATCTCTTTATTTTTTCTAATATTAATAGATACTCACTTATATCCATCTTTGTATAGTAATCTATCTTTGATTCTCTAGTCTTCCATAGCACTAATTTTTCATTTAGCGGTAGACTTTTTATAGTTAAAATTGCTTCTGATGGGCCTATTACTGCCTGCTTTATAGTATCATCCTTTACTTCTAACTTTCTACTAATAAAATTATGAGTATCTGAAACTCCAGCAACATACCCTGTATCGTATATTCCTTTTCTACCTGCTCTTCCCGCAATCTGTTTAACTTCTTGAGATGTTAATTCTCGTACTTCTTCCCCATCAAACTTTCTTATAGACATAAATATTATTCTTCTTATAGGTAAGTTAACACCCATTCCAATAGCATCTGTTGTTACTAAAACCTTATTTTCCTTATTTATAAATTGTTCATATTGCATTTTTCTAACTTCTGGTGGTAAATCACCATAAATAATACTAGTTTTTATATTTTTGTTTGAATAATCTTGTGCTATTTCTAATACTCTCTTTTTCGAAAATACTACAATAGCATCCCCTTCTTGAACATCATTATAACTAAAGTTTTTAGTTTCAACTATTAAAGGTATATTTCTATGATATTCCTTAATTTCATAATCATCTTCACAATCCTCTAATATTTTAATTAATAATTCCTTAGCATTCATTGCACCACAAATATGAATTTCATTACATCTAAGTCCTAATACTGCTCTACTCCATGCAATTCCTCTTTGTGTATCACTAATCATTTGAATTTCATCAATTACAGCAATATCATAGCTTTGTTTTAAATTAACTTTCTCTATGGTACAAGAAACATGTGTTGAATTTTCTTTTATTATTTCTTCCTCTCCTGTCATCAAATCACAAACTATGCCTTCATTATTTAATTTATCATAGTTCTCTAAGGCAAGAATTCTAAGTGGAGATAAATATACGCCTTTTTTAGCTGTTTTAAGTCTTTCTACTGCATTATAAGTTTTTCCTGTGTTTGTATCTCCAAGATGAATGTATATTTTTCTTTTCATTCTTCTTGTTAGCATATATTCATCTTTTGGATTATCTGGGAATGCCTCTTCAAAAGCTTCTCCAATAAGCTTTGGTACATGTTGTTTAGTAAGAACTGTCATAACACCTGAATTTAAAAATGTATTATAATTTCCTCTAACTACTTCATAAAAATCAAAATCCGTATTATTTTTTTTATTATAATCTTCAAGTATTCTCTTAGAAGCATCTTCTAGTATTTCTTCATATCTATCACATACATCTTGATACTCCTTAAAACCTTCCTTTTCCATTTCTTTAAGTAATCTAATCTTCTTTCTAATAGAAGTTTCTTGTTCTATTAATGCTCCTACCTTAGAATGATGTACTATTTCTTCTATTTGATTTATTTGACTTTTTAATTTTTTAAATTCTCTTAGTGCTGCATTCTTTTTCATATACTTCCTCCGCTACTCTATTAATTCATTTATCACTATATTTCTTTTTTGTTTTAATTCTACAATATCTACATTTATAGCTTTTACTATTGTACTTTCAATTAATCGCGTATTATCTTCTAATGAATAAAATATAACTAAATTTTTCATCTTATAATCGCCTCTTTTTATATTTCTTATTATAAAACTATTATAAATTACTTTACATTATTACCCAAGTACAATTCTTATATTAATTTACTCATATCAATTTCATTAAATTGAAACAAAATTGACAAATTTATATACTATACTTTAATCATAAAGTATTAAATAAACTTTCCCCTATTAAAAAGGTTCCTAGAAAATACCTTCCCCCGGTATATATTCTAGGAACCTTTTTATTTTTATATTAAACTTTTAATTTAAAAATAGAGTGGGATATCTCCCACTCTAAAAAGTATTCTAATAAATTTTATTACGCTTTTCTAATATTTAATTATTTTAAAAACATATTTAAATCATCTTCAACATTAGTAATACCACCAATTCCAAAGTTTTCAACTAAAACCTTAGCTACATTTGGTGAAAGGAATGCTGGAAGTGTTGGTCCTAAATGTATATTCTTAACTCCAAGATATAATAATGATAATAACACTATTACAGCCTTTTGTTCATACCAAGCAATATTAAATGCTATTGGTAATTCATTAATATCTTCTAATTCAAATACTTCTTTTAATTTTAAAGCTATTAATGCTAATGAATAAGAATCATTACATTGACCTGCATCTAAAACTCTTGGAATTCCATTTATATCTCCAAGGTCTAACTTATTATATTTATACTTAGCACATCCTGCTGTTAATATTACTGTATCTTTTGGTAAAGCTTTTGCAAAGTCTGTAT
This sequence comes from Clostridium cuniculi, assembly GCF_004353185.1. Lineage (GTDB taxonomy): Bacteria > Bacillota > Clostridia > Clostridiales > Clostridiaceae > Clostridium > Clostridium cuniculi. The sequence goes on from NZ_SMUS01000019.1 coordinate 35,869, forward strand.
AGTAATTTCTTGATTTAGCTCTTCCATCACACCCTGCCATAACGAAGAATTTCTTAATAGCTCCAGATTTAACAGCTTCAACAACTTGATCTGCTAATGCTAATACTTGTGCATGAGCAAATCCACCTATAATTTCCCCTTGTTCTATTTCTGTTGGTGCCTTACACTTCTTAGCTTGTTCAATTATTGCAGAGAAATCTTTAACGCCATTTTCATCAGCTTCTATATGAACACAACCTTCGAAACCTGCTGCTCCTGTTGTATACATTCTTGATTTGTAGCTTTCATTCTTTGGTGGCACTATACAGTTAGTAGTCATTAATATTGGCCCATTAAAGCTTTCAAACTCTTCTCTTTGCTTCCACCATGCATTACCATAGTTACCTACTAAATGCTTGTACTTCTTTAAGTTTGGATAATAGTGAGCTGGTAACATTTCTGAGTGAGTATATACATCTACTCCTGTTCCTTCTGTTTGAATTAATAATTGTTCAATATCTTTTAAGTCATGTCCTGATACTAAGATACCTGGATTTTTACCTACTCCTATATTTACTTTTGTTATTTCAGGATTTCCATAAGTTTCAGTATTAGCAGTATCTAATAACGCCATACCATCTACTCCTACTTTTCCTGTTTCTAATGTTAAAGCAATTAATTCTTCAACACTTAATGAATCATCTAAAAGCTTAGCTAAAGTTTCTTGCATAAATGCATCTATTTCTTCATTATCATATCCTAAAGCATTAGCATGTTTTGAATATGCTGATAATCCTTTTAATCCATAAGTTATAAGCTCTCTTAATGATCTTATATCTTCATTTTTAGTAGCAAGAACTCCTACTTCATCACTATTTGATTTTTTATCCATTTCTTCATTTGAAGATGCCTCCCATAAAGCAACTTCTGATAAATTTTCTTTATTATCTAGCTTTTCTATTAACTCTCTTTTTATTCTTAAAGTTTCCTTTACTCTACTATAAAATACGTCATTATCAAAGTTTGCATTTGTAATAGTTGTAAAAAGATTTAATGTAATAAAATGATTTAACTCTTTATCAATCTTCTTTCCTTCTTTTCTTATTCTTGTTGTTACTTCTGATAACCCTTTAGTAGCATATATTAATAAATCTTGCATGTTTGCAAGTTCTGGACTTTTTCCACATACACCAAACTTAGTGCATCCTGAACATCCTGCTGTTTCTTGACATTGAAAACAAAACATCTTATTTTCCATACTTAAAATCTCCTCTTAAAATGTATTTTTTAACTCTATGTGATTATTCTACATCTATATAAAAAAAGAATCTGTAACACATGTTACAAATTCTTTTTTTCTAATTAAATAATTCCTCTTCCAAACTTTCTATATCTAGTATAGTTATTTTTTTTCTATTAAATTCAATATAATTCATATCCCTCAAATTAATTAATTCTCTTGATAATGAAGGTCTTGGAATACCTAATAATGATGCTATCTCCTCTTTAGTATTCTTTAATATAATAGAATTGCTTTTTTGCTCTTTTGATTCATTTAAAATATAGTTTATAACTTTTTGTCTTATACTTTTAAATGATATACTTTTTATTTTTGAATTTAAAATAAAAACTTTATCACTTAATAGTGAAATAAAATTTTCTAATATTTTTTCCTCATGAGAACATATTTTTAATACATCATTCTTATTTATAAATAGTACCGTACATTCACTTAATGCTATTACAGTTGCAGGATATGTTTTTGCTTTTGAAAACACTAAGGCTTCTCCAAATACATCACCCTCAAGTATTCTACTTAAAACTATATATTTCCCATTAGAATATAATCTTTGTATTTCCACAGTTCCAGATAAAACTAATGATAAGCTTCTACATTCATCATCTTCATTTGCAATTATTTCACCTTTACTATATGTTTTTATATAATATTGGATTTCTTTTAAAACATTTTTTATACTTTCATCACTTAATCCAATAAATAATTGATTTTTCTTTATTGTTTTAACTATTTCTTCCATAGAATACTTCCTTTTCTATTGTATAGGTAATATAATAATAAACTCACTTCCCTTTCCCTTTTCACTAACTACACTAATTTCTCCACCATGAAGATTAATTAAATTTTTAGTTAAGGTTAATCCCAAGCCACTTCCCCCAAATTCTTCAGATGCTTCACTATAAACCTGTCCAAACCTATCAAATATACTATTATAATATTTACTATCTATTCCTATCCCAGTATCTTTAACACTTATTTTTACACTGTCATTTAGCTCAATTATAGTTATAATTATCCTACCTTTGGGTTCCGTAAACTTTATGGCATTTCCAATTAAATTAATTATACACCTTTCTATATCTAATTTATCACAATTAATAAATAACTCCTCAATTTCAGGATCCACTATAAGCTCTAACCCATTCACCTCAGCCAATTCAATCATACTTAATGCAGTATCTTCAACAAGACTTACTATATCTGTTCTTTTTTTATCTATTCTATATGATCCTGAATCTATCTTAGATGTATCTATTATATTATTAATTAAATTTAAAAGTCTTTTTGAATTTCCTCTTAAAGCATTCATATAAGATTCCATCTTTTCTTTCCTTATATTCATACCAGAACTATTAAGAGATGATATTAATTGCTCTATAGATAATATTACATTTAATGGAGTTCTTAATTCATGTGACAAATTTATAAAATAGTTGTTTTTATATTTCTCTGTTTCTATTAATTTATTATATAGCTTTTTATTTTCATTTAATTTATTATTTAGCTCCTGAGTTCTTTGTCTAACTAAACCATCTAATATTTTAACTTGATTATAAAATAAGTATATTATTGCACTTATTATTATAATATAAATAAAATATGCATATGGAGTTTTCCAAATAGAATTCTTTACTTTAATATTTATGCTTGATACATCAGACCAAACTCCATTATAATTTCTCCCAGCTATTAGCATAGTATATTTACCTGGCTGCAAACTAGCATATCTTGCATAATTTTCATTTCCTGCAAAAGTCCACTCTTTATCTAGCCCTTCTAACTTATAGGCATATTGCATTTGTGTAATATTTCTATATTCTGGAACAAAGAATTTTATATATAATTCTCTTGAATTATAATCAAGTACAATATTATCACGGTCTAAGATCTCAATACCACCACTTGTTCTAATACTATCTATTATTACCTGTTCAGCACTCATATATAATTGAATATCCGATGGGGTAATCTCTGTTAATCCATTTATACCTCCAAAATAGATACTACTACCATCCTTATTCTTATAATATGAATATCCATTATATTCATTACTAGAGATTCCATCAGCCTCATAATATCTTATAAATTTATTATTTACTTGGTCATACATTGAAATTCCATAGTTGGTACTTACCCAAACATTATCACTATTATCTACAACTACACCATATATAAAATCATTAGATAGTCCATTCATATATGTATAAGAAGTAAATTCTCCACTTTTCTTATCAAATTTATTTAATCCACTTTGAGTTCCTATCCATATTGCTCCTTTACTATCTTCTGAAATAGCTCTTACAGTATTAAAACTTAAGGAATTTAAATTATCCTCATCTGATAAATAGTTTTTTATCTCTCCAGTTTTCCTATTATAACTAACTAGACCACCATCAGCTCCAAGACCAATCCACATTATTCCTTCACTATCCTCATAAATAGCTGAAACAACTTTTTCATAAATCCCATTTTCTGCAAATACATCATTATATGATACAAATTTATCTTTTCTATCAAAGCTACATAGCCCACCTCTAGTACCAACCCAAAGTAATCCATCTTTATCAACGAATAATGCTCTAACTTCATCATTATTAATACTATTTTTGTTAAGGTCTCTATTGTATGTAGTAAAAAAACCTGTATTCTTATCATACTTATTTAATCCATTATCTGTGGCTATCCATATTTCGTTATCAATTCCTGTTATAGCTTTTATTCTATTACTACTTAAAGATTTAGTATCATTAACCGAATTATAATACCTCGTTACCTCTCCAGTACTCTTATCTATTTTATTAACCCCAGAATTAAATGTCCCAACCCATATCATTCCATCATCATCTTCATATATACCACATACACTACTATTACTCAGGGAATTATCATTTTCTGGATCATTCCTATAAACTTTAAACTCTTTATTTATGGAAAACTTACTTACTCCATTAAATGTCCCTAACCAAATAACTCCAAGTCTATCTTCATATAAATTTATAATATTATCATCACATATGCTATATTTATCTGAATTTTTTTTATATGTATAAAACCTTTCATCTTCTTCATCAAATAAAGCTAGTCCTTGATCAGTTGCTAACCATATAGAGCCATCTTTTGCTCTAAGTATATCTCTTATAAGATTACTAGGTATGCTACTATTATCATTTGAATTGTATTCATATGATTTTATACTATAATCATTTAAATCCATAATCATTAATCCATAGTTTTTAGTGGCTATCCATAATTTATTATTACTATAATAAATTGTAAAAATATTTTTATTATTAATTTTATCTTTAGGATCATTAAACTTCTCAATTCTTCCTTGTTCTGAATTATATCTATATAATCCTTCACTAGTTGATATCCATATAACCCCATTATTATCCTCTGAAATATCTTGAATAACTTTATCATTAAACAAATCAGTTTCTATTTTTATAAATTTATCATTTTTACTATCATATAAATTTAGCGAACTGAGACTACATACCCAAAGCCTCCCTTTTGAATCAACCATTAATTCTTCAATTACTGAATTTGAAGAACTCTTATCATCTTCAGAAATTAAATACCTTGTTATATCTCCAGTAAGTAAATTCATCTTATTTAATCCACTATAAGTACCTATCCACAAGTTCTTATTCGTATCCTCTACTAATGAAGTAATTGCATTATTACTTATTGTATTTTCATCATTTTTACTATTTTTATATATCTTAAACTCATTACCATTATATCTATTTAAACCATCACTAGTACCTATCCAAATGTAGCCATAACTATCTTGATATATATACTCAGCTAATGATTGAGATAATCCATCATCTATAGTCATATTGTTAAAGTTAATGTTATTAATTTTTTCTGCATATACATTATTAAAAAAAACGCATACTAATATAAATAAAAATATTCCAACCCGTTTTAGTATTTTAGTCATATTCCACCTAACCCCAATCTTTATTTCAACATATTATAGCAAATTTATACAAAATAGTCATTAGCCTTGTTTTTAACATTTATGGTATGTATTTTTTTTAAATTTAAGTATTTTCATATAGTAATAGAGATATACTAAATTATACAGAATTATTTATTCTTTCTATTTTAGGAGGTACATAATGAATAGTAAGTACGCTGATCTTTTTGATATATTAATAAAATCTTATTATGATGGTAATTTTGATGAAACCCTTAATAAAATAATTACTTGTCATGAAAAGTCTCCACAAGAAACCTTTGAAATAATTACTTCATTATGTGGGGTAAAAGTTGATTTTGATAATAATTATGTTTATAACTTAAAAAAATCAATAACTAATTATAATGTAAATAAAAAAATAGTAGAAAAACTTGAATGCTCCGGTGCAAACTGTAATCCAGACGCAAATAATACATATGGTTGTCAAAGAGCTTGCCCTTTTGATGCTATAAAATTTGATCCTGATAATAATACAACATTTATTGATAATAATGTTTGTATTGATTGTGGTATTTGTGTTGATTCATGTACTAATGGACGTATTTTAGACAAAATAGAATTTTTACCAATATTAGATTTATTAAAAAATAATAAAACTGTAATCGCTGCTGTTGCTCCTGCTATTATAGGTCAATTTGGTAGTGATGTAACTATGGATCAATTAAGAGCTGCATTTATTAAAATTGGATTTACAGATATGATTGAAGTTGCTTTTGCTGCTGATATGTTGACCATAAAAGAAGCAGTTGAGTTTAATAAACACGTAAAAAGTCCAAATGACTTAATGATAACTTCTTGTTGTTGTCCAATGTGGGTAGGAATGTTAAAGAAGGTTTATAAAGAACTTGTTCCTAATCTTTCACCTTCAGTTTCTCCTATGATTGCAGCTGGTAGAGTAATTAAGTCATTAAATACTGATGCAAAGGTTGTATTTGTAGGACCTTGTATAGCTAAAAAAGCAGAAGCCAAGGAAAAAGATGTTGCTGGTGCAATTGACTTCGTTTTAACTTTCCAAGAACTTAATGATATCTTTGAATCTTTAGGAATTCATCCTAGAGACTTAAAAGGAGTTCCATCTATAGAATATACATCTAGAGGTGGAAGATTATATGCCCGTACTGGAGGAGTTTCAATTGCTGTTTCAGAAGCTGTAGAAGAACTTTATCCCGATAACATTAAAAACTTTAAAGCTAGAAAAGCGGAAGGAGTTAAAGAATGTAAAGCAGTACTTAATGAGGCTTTAGCAGGTAAAGCAAATGCAAGCTTTATTGAAGGTATGGGCTGCGTTGGTGGCTGTGTTGGTGGACCTAAAATTTTAGTTCCTCCTGAAGAAGGTAAAAAAGCAGTAGACGACTTTGCTTACGATGCTTCAATAAAAGTAGCTGTTCATAGCAAAATTCTTGATGATGTCTTAGATAAGTTAGGAATAGATTCATTAAAAGATTTTGAAGATCCTAAAAAAATAAGTATTTTAGAAAGAGATTTTTAATTATCTTATTAGTTTAAATTATAGTTAATTCCATATAATCTAAAAATGAGTTATGCCTATTTAGGCATAACTCATTAAAAATAATAAAATTATCTTCTATTTTACTGTTCTTTTTAGCTATTCTACAAATAACACATCTAGTTAGCTCATTATTAAAACTTTATTGCATTTTCCAATAATTCAATTGCCTCTTCTTTAGATAAATCCTTCGATTGACTTATCTCTTCAACTACTAAAGATTTTGTTGAATTTAAAACTTGTTTTTCATTAGCGTTTATATTACCAACTTGCATAACCTGAGTAAGGTTACATATAACATCTAAATAATTATTTAATGTTCCTTCTTTTATTTTTTTAGAATTAGTAATCATTCTTTCTTTTGCTGTAGATATTTTTATCTCTTCTTCATTAACAATAAAATCACTAAAATTATTTAAATCAGTATCTATTTCATTACTATCACTTATTAATCTAATATTAGTAAACTCTACTCTACTAACTGGTAACTTTAGTTTCATAGTACTATTAATAATATCTATTTTATAATAATTTTGCTTTTCACCTTTAAATTCCATCTCTTCAATGCAATTCACAACACCGATTCCTTGACCTGGATAAACAATTTTATCTCCTATATTAAACAAATAATTACCTCCTTATATGTTTATCTTTTCATTATAACACATTAGGAGAACTTTTTGGGTGATTTTAAATTTTATCATATTTTTTTGTACTGGTCAATATAAATTAACACTATAAATATTTCTTTAAAACATTATAATATTATGAATTCTTCTTTAGTTTTAATAAATCCTTACTTTATATTAAACACTGTTTCCATCCTCTTCATATACTGTAATATCAATAAAAAAATTACCACACAAATGATTACGAGGTGAGTTACTATGAATATAAAATCCAAAGAATATTTTCCACCTAATTCAAATTCAATTTATATTTACAGAGGCTTTAATAATAATTTAATTGACTTTAAAAGTTCAATAAATTATTTTAATAATAATTTAATTAACTTCAAAAGTTCAATAGATTATTTTAATAATAATAAAATTCAAGTTAGATTTGATAATGGTATAACTAATATCGTAAATATTTACGAATATACTGATAACGGTATTAAACTCTCCTTCCAAATGGGGAATACTTACCATCATCAGAATTTCTTAGATGAACCCAATAATATGGATGATTATTTAATAAAGGAGCCTATTGTCAAAGACAATATGTGGCTTTTATCTGATGGAAAAAAACGCTGTATAACTAATGTAGATATTAAAGTTAAAACTCAATTTAACTTATTTCCTTCGGCCATAGAAATTGTTACTATATCTAAGGATAACTCTGAATTCTCTGTAGATTACTACGTACTAGGTATAGGCCTTGTTAAAAGTATATATTATATTGAAAAAATGGGATTATCATATTGTGAACTTGAAGATATAATAGAAAATTCTCCGTACTCTAAAAATGTTAAAATATATTATCCTGATGAAAGTTTAAATACTATTTGGTATTCAAATAAAACTTTAAACTATAATACTAACGAAGATATAATTTTAGGCTTTTCTAAATTATTTCAAACCCCTCCCACAGGATTACTTCCAATAATAAATCGTAATACAAAAATAAATAAAATATCTTATAATTATAAAAATAATTTTGCTCATATAGATTTTCATGAAAGCATTATGAATACTCTAAAAGAAAATACACTTAAAGCAAAAGCTTTCTTTGATTGTATTTATAATACCTTAAAAAATTATTATAAAACTGAAAAAATATATATCACAATTAATAATCATCTTTTTACAGACTATTTTACCCCTATTACACCAACAAAGGATACTAATATTATTGAATGGAGAGTACAAAACTGTAAATATCCTTTTACCTATGTAATAAAAGAAAATGATACACTAATTAATATATCTAATAAATTTGATATTAGTTATGAGAAAATTGCTAAGTTAAACAATATAAAAAATCCGAATAAGCTTTCTAAAAATCAAGTACTTCAACTTTACTCATCTGGTGTATATACAATAAAAGAAGGCGACTCCTTAGAAAGTATTTCTGAAATGTTTAATTTAAGCATTAATAAAATAATGGAACTTAATAATATATCAGATTTAAATATTATTACAGCAGGTCAAAAAATTAAATTATGCTAAAAAACAAGGTGGATTTTGCAATCCACCTTGTCAAAGTTTCATTAATTATATTTAAGACACATTATTTTAATAATTAATCTTATGCTTCCGCTCCTTCAAATTGGCTATTATAAAGATTTGCATAGAATCCATTCTTAGCTAATAACTCTTCATGGTTTCCTTGTTCAACTATATCTCCATCTTTCATAACAAGAATAAGATCTGCATCTCTAATAGTAGATAGTCTATGTGCAATTATAAAGCTTGTTCTTCCATGCATCAAATTATCCATAGCCTTTTGAATTAATACTTCAGTTCTTGTATCAACTGAACTTGTAGCTTCATCAAGTATTAATATCTTAGGATCTGCTAATATTGCACGAGCAATAGTTAATAATTGTTTTTGCCCTTGTGATACATTACTTGCTTCTTCATTAAGCTCCATATCATAACCATGAGGTAATGTTTTTATAAAGCTATGAACATGAGCTGCTTTAGCGGCTTGTTTAACTTCTTCATCTGTAGCATCTAATCTACCATAACGTAAATTTTCCATTATAGTTCCATTAAATAACCACGTATCTTGAAGAACCATACCAAACATTTTTCTTAAATCATTTCTTCTAAAATCCTTAATATTATGACCATCAATTAAAATGGCCCCATCATTAACATCATAGAATCTCATAAGAAGCTTAACCATCGTTGTCTTACCAGCACCAGTTGGTCCTACTATGGCAACTCTTTGTCCTGGTTTTACATGAGCTGTAAAATCATTAATAATAGTTCTTTCTGGATTATATCCAAAATGAACATTCTCAAATTCAACCTTTCCTTCTATCTTCTCAGTGCTTACTGGATTTTCAACATCTAAACATTCTTCTTCTTCATCTAAGAATTCAAATACTCTTTCAGCAGCTGCTGCAGTTGATTGAAGTACATTTGCTATTTGTGCAGTTTGAGCAATTGGTTGCATAAATGATCTAATATATTGAACGAAAGATAAAATATCTCCAACCTCAATAACTTTTTTAATAGTTAACCATCCACCAAGTATTGATACTATTACATATCCTAAGTTACCTACAAAAGTCATTATAGGCATCATCATACCTGATAAAAATTGTGATTTCCATGCACTATTATAAAGTGTATCATTAAGTTCATTAAATTTATTAATTTCTCTTTCTTCTGCATTAAAGGCCTTCATTACATTATGACCAGAATACACCTCTTCAACTTGACCGTTAACATATCCTAAGTATTCTTGTTGAGTCTTAAAATATTTTTGAGATTTTTTAACAACAAAAGCAATTAATCCTGCTGATACTGGAATTACAATTAATGAAGCTAATGTCATTATCCAATTTATTGAAAACATCATAATAAGTACACCAATAAGTGTAGTTGCTGCTGTTAACATTTGTGATAAACTTTGATTTAAAGTTTGGCTTACAGTGTCAACATCATTTGTTACTCTTGATAATACTTCACCATGAGTCTTAGTATCAAAATACTTAAGGGGCATTCTATTAATCTTTTCTGATATTTCTTTTCTCATATTATAAGATACCTTTTGAGCAACACCTGACATTACCCATCCTTGTACTAATGAGAAAATTACACTAATTAAATATAGCCCTACTAAAAATAAAAGTATTTCTCCTATACGAGTAAAATTAATTCCTTCTGCATTAGTAGTTGTAACCTTTTTTACTAATCCATTAAATATTTCTGTAGTTGCTTCTCCTAATATCTTTGGTCCTACAATTGAAAATGCAGCAGAACCAATAGCAAATATTATAACTATTATTATTGATAAGCTATAAGGCTTTAAATATTTCACAAGAGTTTTCATAGTCTTTTTGAAATCTTTAGCCTTTTCGCCACCTCTTCCCATTCCGCCCATTGGACCTCTACCCATTGGGCCCCTCATTTTATCTTTACTCATTTGAAAGCTCCTCCTTTGAAAGTTGTGATAGAGCTATTTGTTGATAAACTTCACAGTTTTCCATAAGCTCTTTATGAGTTCCTTTACCAACAACCTTACCTTCATCAAGAACTATAATTTGATTTGCATTCATTATAGTGCTTATTCTTTGAGCAACAATTAAAAGCGTACTTTCTTTTAATTCAGTGTTTATTGCTTTTCTAAGTTTAGCATCAGTCTTAAAGTCTAATGCAGAGAAACTATCATCAAATATAAATACTTCTGGCTTTTTAGCTATAGCACGAGCAATTGCTAATCTTTGTTTTTGTCCACCAGAAACATTTGTACCACCTTGAGCAATCTCTGTATTAAAGCCCTCTTCTTTGCTATTTATAAATTCCATTGCTTGGGCAATTTCAGAGGCTTTTATCATATCTTCATCAGTTATATGATCTCCACCATACTTTAAGTTACTTTCAATTGTACCTGAGAATAAAAGTCCCTTTTGAGGAATAAATCCTATTTTTTCTCTTAAATCATATTGAGATACACTCTTTATATTTACACCATCAATTAATATTTCACCTTCTGTTGTATCATAGAAACGAGGTATTAAATTAATTAATGTAGATTTACCACTACCTGTACTACCAATAAATGCAGTAGTTTCTCCTGGGAATGCTTTAAAGCTAACATTACTTATTACATCTTCATCAGCTCCAGGATATCTAAATGAAACATTTTTAAATTCAATAGTTCCTTTTTCATCATTATTAAACATTTGTAGTTTTTCTGAATCTTTAATTGCTACATCAACATTTAACACTTCAGATACACGTTGAGCAGAAACCATGGCTCTTGGTAATATAACTGAAACCATTGATATCATTAAGAATGCCATAATTATTTGCATAGTATATTGCATAAATGCCATCATTGTTCCAACTTGCATAATACCTTCATCAATTCTATGAGATCCAACCCATACAATTAGTAATGTTATTACATTCATAATAAACATCATTAATGGCATCATTACTGTCATAACTCTATTAACAAAAAGATTTGTTCTTGTTAAATTTTTATTAGCAACTTCAAATTTTTCTTCTTCATACTTTTGAGTACTAAATGCACGAATAACAAGCATACCAGTTAAACTTTCTCTTGTAACAAGATTTAATCTATCAACAAGTTTTTGTACACTTTTGAATTTCGGCATAGCAAAACTGAATAATACAATTACTAAAAGTAATATTGATATTAAAGCAACTGCTATTACCCATCCCATTGATGCTCCAGTATTAATAACTTTAATAACTCCCCCAATACCTAAAATTGGTGCATAGAACACAATTCTTAATCCCATTACAACAAGCATAATTATTTGTTGTATATCATTTGTTGTTCTTGTAATAAGTGATGCTGTTGAAAACTCATCAAATTCTGCATTTGAGAATCCAACAACTTTGTTGAATACATCTTTTCTTAAATTTCTACCTAATGCAGCTGCAACTCTTGCCGCAATAAAGCTTACAATAACTGTAGCTGCCATACTAATTAAAGCTATACCTACCATTTTTATTCCAGCTATAATTACATAGTTAGATTGAAGCTTATCAGTATTAATTCCAATATCTTTATACTGTTCTTTTACATAACTAGTAGCAGCTTGAGTTATCATACTTTCTGGCATATCTGATAATTTTTCATCTACATTTGATAACATGCTATCTATTTGCTCTTGAGGCATCATACTTAGCATTTCAAATGGATTCATAGTAGATAAATCCATACCTTGTGGAGCCATACCATCAATACCTGGAACTCCATTTAACCCTTGCGATTCTAACATTGAAACAATAAGCATTGGCTTTCCAAATATATCATTTAACTTGTCTATTTTTTCTTCTTCTTTAGTATTTAACTTATAAATACTTTCATTTTCTAATTCTGGATAGTCCTTTACATACTTATTATACTCATCTGTAGTAAGGTTATCTTTATCCAACAAAGTATAATTATCATCTACAACATTTTTTTCATCATCATTCATAAAAATAAATAGCTTTTCCATTTCTGATGATTTAATAACTTTAGGAACAGCATTTTCTACTCCACCTTGTTGTATTCCAACATTAACTATATTAGACATATAGTCTGGTAACGATAAATCACATATAGCTTGAACAAATAAAAGTGCTATTGCAAGTATCATTGAACCAACAAAAGGCTTTAGGTGTTTTAATAAATTAAGCATAAGCTCTCCTCTCCTTGTTTAAATTTAATAAATTTCTATTTTTATAATAATTATATTTTCATAACTATTTTCTGTCAATACAAATTGTTATTTTTTATAATAGTTATATTTTTATAACTATATATTGTAAACTATTTTTTTATCGATTATAATATTATCAATAGTATTGTAAGGAGGCTGACATGACTACTTTAAATTTAAATGATATATCAGATAATTTATATCTATTATTATTTTCTCTCAATAAACATATTTTTAATCCTAATGCTCTTGCAAAAAAATTTAATATTCCCCATTCACATATAAAAGTATTATTTTATTTAGTTCACAATGGCCCAATATCTATTTCTAAAATGGCTAAAGATCTTTATGTATCTAAACCTAATATGACTCCTGTAATCGATAAATTAGTAGAAGATGGCCTTGTTACTAGAGATTATAATCCTACTGATAGAAGAGTTATATTAATACAAGCCACACCTAAAGCTTTAGAAGTTTTAAAAGAAGGTAAAGAATACATTAAAGAAGTAATAAGAGAAAAAATTTCTCCTTTAAGTGATGAAGATATAAGTAATTTATCTTCTTCTTTAGATACATTACTAAATGTAATAAATAAATTTTAGAATTACTTTTATACTATATTTATAAATAAAAGAAATTGTTCTAAAAATAAAAGCTCGCTTTGACTATTCATCAAAGTGAGCTTTTATAAAATTTCATTTTATATAAATACGAACTTTAATACAAACACTATTCCAACTGCTACCGTACCCCAACTGATTTCTTTCCATTTACCAGTAAATAATTTTAATAGTATATATGATACAACACCAAATACTATACCATCTGAAATTGAATATGAAAATGGCATCATTATTATTGTTAAGAATGCTGGAATTGCTTCTGTATAATCTTCTAAATTTAATTCTTTTATATTTTCAATCATAAATAATCCAACAATAACTAAAACTGAAGCTGTTACTGCTGAAGTAATTACTCCAAATATAGGTGATAAGAATAATGCTAAAAAGAACATAAATGCTGTAGACACTGCTGTTAATCCAGTTCTTCCACCTTCTGCTACACCTGAAGCACTTTCAACAAAAGTACTAACTGTGCTTGTTCCAAGACATGCTCCTACTGTTGTTCCTACTGCATCTGCTAAAAGAGCCTTTTTAATATTGGGAACTCTTCCATCTTTATCTAACATATTTGCTTTAGTTGCAACACCTACTAAAGTTCCTATAGTATCAAACATATCCATAAATAATAATGTAAATAATACTATTACCATATCCCAAGAGAAAATATTATTCCATTCAAATTGCATAAATGTTGAACTAATTGATGGTGGCATACTAAATATTTTATTCGGAAGATCTATCACTCCCATTGGTATACCTATTACTGCTGTTATTATCATTCCTAAGAATAATGCACCTTTAACTTTTCTTGCAACTAATATACCTGTAATTACTATCCCTATAATTGCTAAAAGCCCTGCTCCGGATGTAATATTTCCTAAAGCAACTATTGTTCCACCATCAGCTGGATGAACAACTATTCCAGCGCCTTCAAGTCCAAGTAATGCTATAAATAATCCTATTCCAACAGAAATAGCTTTTTTAATATTTACTGGAATTGAATCAACAATAGCTTCTCTTACATTAAATACTGTCAATAATACGAATATTAATCCTTCTAATAAAACCGCAGTTAATGCAAATTGATAGGAATATCCCATAGATAATACTACAGTATACGCAAAGAATGCATTTAATCCCATACCTGGTGCTTGAGCAAAAGGTAATTTAGCATATAATCCCATTATTAATGTTGCAATTATTGCTGATACTGCTGTTGCCGTAAATACAGCTCCTGAATCCATCCCTGCCGCTGATAAAATTGAAGGATTGACTATTAATATATATGCCATAGTCATAAATGTAGTAATACCAGCTATAAATTCTGTTTTAACAATTGTGTTGTTTTCTTTAAGCTTAAAGAAATTATCTAAAAAATTATTCATTAATATAATCTCCTTTTTATCTTTTGTTACTTAAATTTACTCTTTCCCCAATGGGAGAACGAGTTTACTTTTATATAATAACAGAAATTTTTAAAATGCCAATACCTTTTACGAACATTTTTTTATTTTTTTATATATTTGTTCACATTTAATAACTTTTTTATACATTTTTATATTTTGTTGTCGATATATATAATATTCGCTGGAAATAAAAAAAAATTTTTTAATTTACTTTTTTCATAAAAGTAGTATAATGTTTATTATAATTGCAAATTATTATCATTTGACTTTAGGAGGACAAGTTATGAAATTCAAATTGCCAAAACTACTAACACTACTTATTACAACATCATTCTTATTTATAGGTTGTAATAATACTGTGGATTCAAATAAAACTACTGATGATGATACTTTAAATATAGTAACTTCTTTTTATCCACTATATATATCAACAATTAACATTACAAAAGATATTCCAAATGTAACTGTTACAAACATGACTAAATCACAAACTGGATGTCTTCATGATTATCAACTTACACCTCAAGATTTAAAAACACTAGAAAATGCTGATATTCTAGTTGTAAACGGTGCTGGAATGGAATCTTTCTTAGATGATATAATTTCACAATACCCTAATCTTGAAATAGTTGATGCAACTAAAGGTTTATCTCTTTTAGAAGATGATACACATAGCCATGATGACCACGATCATGATCACGACACTGAAGATGAACATTCTGAAGATGATGATCACGACCATGAATATAATGCTCATGTATGGGTTAGTGTGACAGGTAACATAGAAGAAGTTAAAAATATTTCTTCTCAACTTGAAAATTTAAATCCTGAGAACAAAGAAGCTTACGAATCAAACACTAACACTTATGTTTCTAAATTGGAAGACTTAAAAAATGAAATGCATGAAGAATTAGATAACTTACCAAATAGAGATATAATTACATTCCATGAAGCATTTCCTTACTTTGCTGAAGAATTTAATTTAAACATAGCTGGTGTTATTGAAATAGAACCTGATTCTGAACCATCAGCAAAAGAAATTGAAGAGATAATTAATACTGTAAAAGAAAAAAATATCAGAGCTTTATTTACTGAACCTCAATACTCTTCTAAGGTTGCAGAAACTATCGCTGCTGAAACTGGTGCTACAGTTTATGAATTAGATCCTATAGTAACAGGAGACTCTAATCCTGATGCTTATGATGATTATATAAATAAAATGAAAAAAAATCTTGATGTATTAAAAGAGGCGTTAAAATGATAAAAAAAGCTAACTTTAATAAAAATAATAGCTGCAATAACTTTTGCTGCACAAAAATTGAAAACTTTTCTGTTACCATTGGTAATAACGAAATACTTAAAGATGTAAATCTCCATATTCATTGTGGAGAGCTTACATCTATTATTGGACCGAATGGTGCTGGTAAAAGTACCTTACTTAAAGCCTTACTTGGAGAAGTTAAACATTCTGGAAATTTAAATTTTATCGGTCAGAATGATAATAAATATCATCAACCTATAATTGGATATGTTCCTCAATATTTAACATTTGATAAAGATACTCCTATTAGTGTACTTGATTTATTTGTCTGTTGTAAGACTTCTATGCCTTCATGGTTAAGACCTAAAAAGAAAATCCGAGAAGATGTATTAGAAAGCCTAAAAAGAGTAAAAGTTCCTCATTTAATAGATAGACGTCTTGGAGCTTTATCCGGTGGAGAACTTCAAAGAGTTTTACTTGCATTAGCACTTGATCCAATGCCTAATATATTACTATTAGATGAACCCGTATCTGGAGTTGATCAAAATGGATTAGAATTATTTTATGAAATACTTATGGATATCAAAAAGAATTATGATTTATCAATTATCTTAGTTTCTCATGATTTAGATTTAGTTTATAAATATTCTGATCGTGTAGCACTTGTAAATGGAACAATAGTTTGTTCCGGTAGCCCAAAACAAGTTTTTAATAATCCTGCTACACAAAAAATATTTGGATTATCATTAAATCATTCTAATGAAGACTCATCTAAAACAGGAGGCATTTAAGATATGTTTGATTCTATATATAATTTTATTCATTTAATACTGCCATTCCAATGGCTATCTTTCGATTTTATGAAGAATGCTTTTTTAGCTATTTTAATAGTTACTCCCCTTTTCGGACTTTTAAGTACTATGGTTGTGAGCAATAAAATGTCTTTCTTTGCAGATTCCTTAGGACATGGAGCCTTTACTGGAATAGCTATCGGAATTCTTTTAGGTGGTATTGATCCAATGTGGGGAGCAACGTTATTTTCAATTTGTTTTGCAATCTCCATAACAATTATAAAAAATAAAGGAACTTCATCCACTGATACAATAATTGGCGTTTTCTCATCTACTGCAATAGCTTTAGGTTTAGTACTTATGAGTTTTTCTAGTAGCTTAAGTAAATTTTCATCTTACTTAGTAGGAGATTTACTTAGCATAACTCAAAAAGAGATCATTTTACTGTTTATTGTATTTATTATAGTTATTATACTTTGGGCTTTAATATTTAATAAATTACTTATAACAAGCTTAAATCCATCCCTTGCAAATAGTCGTGGTATGAATACTCTATTAATAGAAATTATTTTTACTTGTACTATAGCTGTTATAGTTACTTTAACTGTAAGATGGGTCGGTTTATTAATAATAAATTCCCTTTTAGTTTTACCTGCTGCTGCAGCTCGTAATATCTCTAAAAATGTTCGTCAATATCATTTATTCTCAGTATTAATTGCTATATTCTCTGGTATTACAGGACTAATAATTTCATATTATTTAAATACTGTTACAGGAGCAACAATTGTTCTTGTGTCAGCAGTAATATTCTTTATAACTTTAATTATCAGACGTAAGTTTGTATAATATAATTAAATAATACCTGGAGGTAATAAATTGGATAATGAAATTAACTTTAGTGATATACTTAAAGCAAAAGGATTAAAAGTAACTAAGCATAGAACCTCTGTACTTCAGGTACTATCCGAAAGTACACAACCTCTTAGTGCTGAAGAAATTTATTCAAAATTAAAGGAAAGTTCAATTTCTATAAATTTATCATCAATTTATAAAATATTAGATTCTCTATCTAATAAAAATGTGCTTTCTAAATGTATTTTAGGAGACGATAATAGAACATCTTATGAAATGAATACTTCTGAACATAGGCATCACTTGATTTGTAAACAATGTAAAGAAGTATTTCCTATAACTGATTGTCCTCTATGTGTTTATGAAAAGCATCTAAGAGAAGATATGGATTTTGATGTAACAGAACATCGTCTTGAAATATACGGTTATTGTCGCAACTGCAAAAAAATGACTAAGGAGTAAACCTCTCTCTTAGTCATTTTTTATTTATTATTTATTAATAATGCTCATTTTATAAACTGTAGTATGTTTATATTCTTCTCCAGCTTTTAACACTATATTAGAAAAACCTGAATGGTGTAAGCTATCTGGGAAGTATTGTGTTTCAAGACATAATCCTTGTCTCTTTTTATACCTTACTCCACCTTTTCCAATTTCATTTTCATTTAAAAAATTACCTGTATAAAATTGCACCCCTGGCTTTGTAGTAAATACTTCTAGCATTCTTCCAGTCTTATCTTCTATAACTTCTGCAACCTTCTTAAGCTCTCCTGTATAGTCATCAATAATCCAGTTATGATCATATCCATTTCCATTAATTAATTGATCATATTCTTTATTTATATCTGCTCCAATACATTTTAAATTGCTAAAATCCATAGGTGTTCCTTCTACACTTCTTATTTCACCAGTAGGTATACTTTCAGAATCTGAAGCAGTTATATTTTTTGCATAAATTCTAACCTTATGATCTAATATATCTCCTGAAGCATGACCTTTTAAGTTAAAATATGAATGATTAGTTAAATTTAAAACTGTATTTTTATCACATTTTCCATAATAATTAATAATCAGTTCATTTTCTTTTGTTAACTTATACTCAACAGTAACCTCTAAATTTCCCGGATACTCTTCTTCACCATCTTTACTCAGATATGATAACTTTAAATAATCTCCATCCTTATCATTTAAAACTTCTGAATCCCAAACTACCCTATTAAAGCCTTTAACACCACCATGTAGATGATTATTACCATCATTTTTTGCAAGTTTATACTTTACTCCATCTACATCAATTTCAGCTTTTCCAATTCTATTAGCACAACGTCCAATAATAGCACCAAAATATGTCGTTGTAGTCTTATAGTCTTCAAAATTATCATATCCTAAAACAATATCATCTTTTGTTCCAAGCTTATCTGGTGTAATTAATGATAATATAATACCTCCATAATTTGTTATTTTTATGCTTGTATTTTCATTAGATAATGTGTAAACATAGACCTCTTTGCCATCAATTCTATTTAAAATTTCTTCTCTTTGTATTCTCATTATTCCCCTCCATTAATATGTTTATATAACATAATGTCATATATCATATTAATTATAACAATCATACCAGTTACTGTAAACATTATCAGTTTAACTTATAAAATTTTCACTTTTAAGAATTATATCTAACTGCATAACAATTTCATTAATATCTTCTAATATTACATTATCACATTTTGAAATATCTTTAATTAATTTTTCAATATCTTCTAATGCATTATTAGGTAGTTTATTACACATAGTATTAACTATACTTAAAAGCCTTTTTTCTCCTGGATGTGGAATTTCATTTATAGCAAATATAATATCAAAATAACTATCCAAAAATGCAGCTATTCTATTATTTAAATTTACTATATCTTTCCTATTTATAGCTTTCTCTATTTGGTTATAATATGCTGAGAAATTCTTTTTTAATATAGGATAATTTTTACTAACTATATTGTTTTTGAGCTCTGCTGGATATTTTATAGTATACTTTTCTTTAAGATTTTTAAATTTCCCAGTTTTATCAAAAACTATTAATGAATTAATCACATTATGCCAAAAACATGTACTGTATCCAATAGATGCATTATGTTTTTCTAGAACATTTTTTAATTCATTCTCTAGCCAATTAAAATCAAAATAAACTATATCAATTTGTATTGATGAATTTCTTAATACAAATTCATCAGATACTCCCCAAAAGGTATTATTTATCTCCATCAAGTCAGAAAACTTTTTTACAATACTCTCTCTTTTTTCAATAGGTATATCCTTATCTGTAATTATATTTATATCAATATCTGAATAATTATCCTTTCTTCCACTGGCACATGATCCAGCTAAAGTTATTGCAACTACTTCTCCTAATCTTTTGAATTCATTAACTATCTGATAAACTATCATATTCATTCCCATAAAGCTCACCCCTTTTTATTAGTTTGAAATATAATATAGAATGCAACTAATTAATTTTCATATTAAGTTACATTCTATATATTCTATTTTATTGCTTATATATTTAATCTATTGTTTTATTAATACCTTTATGGATTTTGGAGCAATACTAACTATATCATCATTTAAAACTTCTATAACTTTATTTCCTGCTTTTTTATCATTAACAAATACTCCCCAATTTTCTTCATGAAGATTTACCTTTTCTTCTGTTTCATTTGCATTTATTATAACTGCTATTTTAGAACACTTATCATCTATATTCTTAGAATCTATTATATATGCAACTAAATTATCAGATTCAAAATCTTTTCCCTTTTCTAAGAAATGAATATTTTTTTGTATATCTTTATTGCTATTCATTCTAAATGCTTTATATTCTTTTCTTAATGAAATTAACCCTTTATAATATTCAACTAGATCCTTATACTCAATTTTTCTATCCCAATAAATTTTATTTACCTTATCGGAAGAAGCAAAACTATTTTCTACTAATTTTCCATCTTCATCAACCTTAGTTCTTGCCATTTCTTCTCCAGCATGTATAAAACTTATTCCTTGTGAAGTTAATATTATACCAGCTATTAATTTATTAATTTTTATCAATTCCTCTTTACTAGCTTCTGGTGATACTATCTGAAGCTTATCCCACAAAGTATAATTATCATGTGCAGATGCATAAGTTACTGTTTGATAAGGTTCATTAGCCCAAAATTCATCTGAATACACTATATTAGTTTTATCTACTTCTTTATGTGGTGTTGATGCAACAACAGCAAATTTAATAGTTTCTTCAAGTCCATCTTTTCCATTTGCAAATCCAGCCTCTTTTTCATAGAAAACATGCCCCTTAACTCCATCTCTACAATCATCACTAAAAGCTGCTATTTGTAATTCACCAAATTTATAAGTGTTTTTCTTTAAAGCCGCATCATCTTCTTTTAAAGGGCTTGGACCTCCCATCCATCCTTCGCCGTAAACAATTATACTTGGGTCTATTTTATTTAACTCTTCTCTTATTAACTTCATAGTCTCTATATCATGTATACCCATTAAATCAAATCTGAATCCATCAATATGATATTCTTTAGCCCAATATACTACTGAATCTACCATATATCTTCTAAACATATATCTATCAGAAGCTGTTTCATTACCACAAGCTGAAGCATCACTATAATTTCCTTCTTCATCTTGTCTATAATAATATTTAGGAACAGCTTTATTTAAGCATGAATCTAAATTAAAAGTATGATTATAAACAACATCCATAATCACTCTTATTCCAGATTCATGTAATGCCTTTACCATTTCCTTAAATTCTCTTATTCTAACATCACCTAAATATGGATTTGTTGAATAAGATCCCTCAGGAACATTATAATTTTCTGGATCATATCCCCAATTAAATTGAGGTTCATCAAGCTTTGTTTCATCTACTGAGCCATAATCAAAAGATGGTAATAAATGAATATGTGTAAATCCCATATTTTTTATATGATTTATTACAGTCTTTACATTAGTTCCAGGAATATGACTATTACTCTCAGTAAGACCTTTAAATTTACCTTTAAATTCATCTTTTATGCCTGATGTCTCATCTATAGTTAAATCTTTTACATGAGCCTCATATATTATCGAATCTGTAGGTTCCTTTAGTTCGGGTTTCTTATCTTCTTCCCATCCTTCTGGATTAGTACTATTCAAATCAATTACCATTCCACGTTTACCATTGACTCCTACTGCTTTAGCATATGGATCAACAACTTCATTAACTATTCCATCTATAGTAACTAAATAATTATAATATTCCCCATTTAACTCTTCATTAATTTCTACTATCCAAGTTCCATTAATGCCCTTATTCATATTGTAAGTTTTAACCGGCTTACAGTTATAATCATATCCATCATCACCATATAACACTAAATCAACTTTTTCTGCTGTTGGTGCCCATAAAATAAACTTACTTTTCTCCTTTGAATAAACTACTCCTAATTCTCCATCATAGTTATATAATTTTTCAAATTCATTATTAAATATTAATTCTCTACCCATTTCCTCATCTCCCATTAAATTAAGTCTACTTTATATAAACATAACTTTGGAATCGTTACCAAATATATGCTTAATATAATTTTATACCAAATCTACTTTTATATCTATAAAAATAATTAGATTTTTTTTATTTTTTATAATATATTACTATTAATATATATATTTTAAAATTTATAGTTTTAATTACAACTTTTCCTTATTAACTTAAAAATAATAGTATAAATCAAAGATAAAATAATTTAAAAATTTATTTTATCTTTGATTTATAATGTTTTCATTATTAACCTATTAACTAATTTTCATAGTGATTTATTCCCATTCCTCATCAATATATTCTTCATCATCCTCATATGAGTTATTATCTTGATATTTTTCATAATCTATATTATTATCTGAATTACTATTCTCATAATCACTTTCATATTCATCAATCCATTCACCAGTTTTATATTCATTAAGTGCTTCTCTTAAAGAATTATAATCAAATTTGCTTTCATCTGGCTCTATACCATTAAATATGAAATCATGCAAAATCTCTGTGTTTTGCTCCCTATCCATTATGAATACCCATCCAATTTCTCCACCATAATTCATATCATCGGCTAATTCTGTAACTGGTATATGAATTTGTTTTGTTTCTAAGCTTGGAAATTTATAAATTGTATATGCCATATTTAAAGCATCTAAAAGATCTATATTAGTATTTATATAATCAAGCATACTATTCATAATTCCTAAATACTTTGTAGGTTTTGTTTCTCTTAGCTTTTCAGCCACTTTAAACAATACCTCTCTTTGCCTTTCAGTTCTTTCAAATTCATCTCCAACACCTTTTCTTATTCTTGCATAAGATAAAGCCTGCTTTCCATTTAACAATTGCAATCCACTCTCTGTAACAGGACAATCATTTCCTCCGGTAGACTCACCTATATACTTATTTAATTCATCTAATTGATAGTCTTTAACATCAATTTCTAATCCACCCATTTGATCAATTATAGCCTCAAAACCCCAGAAATTTATTATTATATACTTATCTATATTTATATTATATGTTTCTTGTATTGTATCTTTTAATAAATTTATTCCCCCAAAAGCCATAGCTGCATTTAATTTATAAGGACCATACCCATCAATATCAACTAGTGTGTCTCTAAATAACGATGTTAATCTTATTTCCTTATTATTATTATCTAAAGTTGCAATTATAATAGAATCTGCTCTAGCACTTTCTTTTAAATCTCTAGCATCTGTCCCCACTAACAATACATTAGTTATACCTTCAACCTCTTCATAATCAACTTCCTCTTCATTTTTCTTCTCTACAGTTTTAATTTCTATCTCACTTGGCTCTGCATATATTTTACTTTTTACATAACTATAGTACCCTATAACTACTCCAACAACAACGGCAAGTACTATAGATATAGTTGAAATTATTATTCTATTTCTTAAAGAATATCTTTTTTTATCCTTATTCACTCTTATTGCCTCCTAATATGTTGGATTGCTACTATCTTTATTATTTTACCATATTTAGTATAATTTATATAGTTATTTTTATAAATGTAATTATTAATTTATAGTTAACTATATATCTATTTTTGACTTATTTAATTATATATATAATATAAAAATACAAATCAAAAAATATTTTTACACAATAAAAAAGATTGTAAGAAAAATTCTTACAATCTTATAAACTTAATTACTTTCTGTTGTTTTGTTGAGCTTTTCTTGCTCTTCTACAATCAACGCATCTTACTGGTTCGTTATCAAACCCTTTTTCTTTGTAGAAAGCTTGCTCTCCTTCAGTAAATAAAAATTCTTTTCCGCAGTCTCTGCATACGATAGTCTTATCTGCCATTATAAATTCCTCCATTTTCTTAAGATTTATCATGGTTAATAACATATCTCTTGAATAGGAGAAATTTTATTAATCTACTTTAAATCTTGTAACTAGTCAAAAATTTGACTTCTCTCTAATTATAACACATCTACTATTTTTTACAACACTTTTATAAACTTTTTTAAAAATTTTTTCTGATTATGTAATATATTGTTTTTTTTATAAAAATGAACACTATATTTTCAAGGATATTTTAAATTAATTTTAATCTCCTATTATTAATTCACCATCAACAAAAGCCTTTTCCCATTGCTCTACATAACTTCCACTACACCACTCTGCCATTATTATCTCATCATCTTCACCGATAGGTACAGTAACTAAAGGTTCCGTTATTATACTTCCATTTTCTATTTTATAAACTGCTATATAGCTATCAAATTGAACTAATGCAATCTTACATAAAGGAGATATAAATACATCTTTAAAAAATCCTAACTGTTGCTTTAGAGACTTCCATGATATATACAAAGAATTATAATTTATAAATCTACTATCTGGTAGCATTGATAACTTAAAGCTTTCTCCTGCATCACTCATATCTTTAGGTAACAAATTAGCAACAAATCTCCATCGTCCTATGCTTCTTTCAATAGCTACATTATTATAATCTATTAAAGAAAGATTTATTTTATCTATTTGTTCTTTAGATAAACTATTAATTTTATTTTGAAATTCTTCTAAATATTCTTCCTTTTCAGAACCAATAAATATTTCGTCCATTTGTAATCCATTTTTAATATTAATATTATTTATAGGTATTATTTGATAAATTGGATAATTTCCCTCAAAAGAATCCCCTTCATATTTCCCTATTGATATATAATCATTCCCAACAAATTTTATAGTTTTATATTCACTTTTATCTAAGATTATATTTTCAACTGCATGATTTTCTATTTTTTCATTATATTTTCCCACTTGAAACTCATCATATTCAAAACCATTCATGCTCTTTTGATTGACTTCTAATTTCCATATTCCATTTATTCTTGGAAAAATAATACTAGACTTTTCATATATACTTCCTATTTCCCAGTTATCATGAGATATCCATAAAGTTCTATACTCATCGTTACTATATACTCCATCAGCAATTTTTTTACTTGGAGTTTTAATTCCTAACATAACTCCTTCTTTTACATCAAACTCTTCTTCGTCAGTTTCATTTGCTATAGACGTAGTATTTTCAACATCATCAAAATTAACATTTTTATTTACTTTACTTAATTTGAACAAACTACTTTTATATAAAAATATCATCTCAGTATCAGAATTTAAAAAGAATTCACCTATTATTTGATTTTGATCAATAATAGATATGAAATCTACAGTTTCTCTACCATTCATAAAAGTGTTCATAGTTAAGTTGCTTTCGTATGAAAGAATATAATCCCCCTGAACAACCTTTAACTTATAATGAATATTGGCTTCATAATTATCTGCAATATTAATTTTATTGCTACTTAGCTTTATTTCATCTCCAATTAAAGAATTATTATCTTCTTCATCATCTTTCTCTCCTAATTGTTCTACTGAATCAATTTTCCAAGTTCCAATAAAGTTAAAAACATTATCACTTTCATCATTACTAACCTTTGATTTACATCCAAAAAATAATATTATAACAAGAGATAATATTATCAAAAATTTCTTATTCATATTACATTTCTCCCTGCTTTAAAGGAATTTTAATTATTATTTCAGTTCCTTCATTCTCATTGCTCTTAATCTCTAAAACCCCTTTATGCAAAGTTACTATTTCATCACATATAGATAAACCTATTCCATTTTTTGATTTACTATTTTTCCCTTTATAAAACTTATCTTTCACCCTTGGTAAATCTTCACTATTTATTCCACTTCCATTATCATTTACTCTAAATACTAAATATTCTTCTTCAACTTTAGTATTTAAACTTATTTTTCCATTTTCTTCAGTAAACTTAAAAGCATTATCTATAATATTACTTAAAACCTGCTTAAGCTTATTTTCATCAAAGTAAGCTTTTCCAACATTTTCATCTATAGTTATACTAAATTCTTTTCCTTCTCTCTCAGCCCTCGGTCTCATATAATTTGCAATATATTCAATAAAGTGTTTTACGTCATGCTCTTTTATATTTAAGGAAATAACACCATTTATAAGCTTAGAAAAATCTAATAATTCTTCTACCATCTCAGTTAATCTATCACTTTCCTTTTCAATAATATCAAGTCCTAAAGCTACTGTATCCATATCACTACAATCATACTTTAAAGTTATAGCCCACCCCTTGATTGATGTTAATGGTGTTCTTAATTCATGTGAAACTGAGGATATAAATTCATTTTTCAATTTTTCTCTCTTTTCAACCTCACACCCCATATAATTCAGTGTCTTTGACAATTGAGCAATTTCGATATTATCAGCAATATCACTTCTAATATTTAAATTTCCTTTTGCCATTTCCTTTGCAACAGCTGTTATCTTTTTTATTGGAGATACAATATCCTTAGCTATTATCAAACTCATTATTATTCCTAATGCTATTACAATTATTGAAATGACTAAAAATAGTTTACTAAACGAATCTATTATTTTATGTACTTCCTTTAACGAAAAAATTATCCTAACTATACCTATTGTTTCATTGGGATCTATTTTTGAATTAATAGCTTTAGAAACTATCATTATTTTTTCATTATAGGATCTTACATTTCCAGTCCATACACCAACTTCTCCTTCTTTAGCCTTTGTAATATCAGGAGTACTTAAAAGTTCAGAATCTCTTATTCCATATGAATCCATTAACAAATTTCCATTTGGATCTAATATCTCAACTTGTTCCTTATTGGTATTCCAAAAAACATCAATATTTTCATATATATTCTCTATTAATTTATTGTTAGAAAAGTATTTCTGATAAAAATTAATATATGCTTCTAATTGATTAACTAAAGTATTTTGAGTAGTTTTATAATAATACCCCTTTAAACATAATAACGTTAATACATCTAATATTAAAACTGTTGATATTATAACTATAAGAAAATTTTTTAACAACTTACTTCTTATACTCTTCACTATCTTCGCCTCTCCATCTATATCCAAATCCCCATATTGTTTCTATATATCCTTCCTTAGATGAATAATCTTCTATTTTACTTCTAAGTCTTCTTATATTTACATCTATAATTTTAGAATCTGCAAAATAATCTTTTCCCCAAACTAAATCTAATAATTCATCTCGTGAAAAAGCTCTATTAGGATTTTCTATAAATAACTTTATAATCGAATATTCTTTTGGAGTCAAATCAATTTCTTTATCACCCTTAAATATTTTTTTCCCATATGTATCCACAGTAAATATTCCATTTTTTAAAACTTTTTTTTCATCCTGTACTCCAATTCTTCTTAATATAGCTTTTATTCTAAGTAATAATTCCATTGGATTAAAAGGTTTTACCATATAATCATCTGCTCCATATTCAAGTCCCATTATTTTGTCCATATCTTGCCCCTTTGCAGTTAGCATTATAATACCTAACTTTTCTTTTTTTTCTCTAGCTCTCTTACAAACCTCAAATCCATCTATACCAGGTAGCATAACATCTAATATTATTAGAACTGGTTCTTCTAAATCTAATATCTTTAATCCATCTTCTCCATTGTTAGCTTCTAAAACCTCAAAACCATTTCTTTTTAAATTTATTTTTAAAAACCCTCTTATACTATCTTCATCTTCAACTATTAATATTTTTTTCATATAAATTTCCTTTCAACTCTATAAAACTAATCTTTATTTATATTTTCTAATATATACAAATAAAATACTGGATAAATACACTATTCACCCAGTATTAGTTAATAAACCTTCTACTTTAATGTTCTAAACTCATATCCTAAAGACTTTAAGTAATCTATAATTTCTTGTAATGATTGTGCTGTCGCTTTCTTTGCATTTGTATCATGCATTAATATAACTAATACATCATCATTTCCAGCTAAATCTCTTATAGATCCTTTCAATCTATTTACCAACTGTTCAACTGTTCTATCATTGCTTTCAGCATCTCCATTTAAAGTGTTCCAATCTATGTAAGTGTATCCATTCTTCTCAAGAACAGGATCTAGGGCTTTTGTATTCCATGACATATGTCCACCTGGCAATCTAATAACACTTGTGCTAAAACCATCACCTAAAACAGACCTCATTACCTCCTCTGATTTTTTCATATCATTTACTAAAACTGTTGGATTCGCAACTCTACCAGGATATAAAATACTATAATCATGACAATATCCATGATTTCCAATGGCGTGTCCTTCCATAACCATTTCTTTCAATAGTTCCTTTTGTATGTTACTTTTTTCAACATTACTACCTAATACAAAGAATGTAGCTTTTACATTATTAACTTTAAGGGTTTCTAATATTTGTTGTGTTACTTCAGTTGAAGGACCATCATCAAAAGTTAAATATGCAACCTTTTTTCCATCCTCCCTTAAGTAATTCCATTTATTAAGCATATTCTCTACGTCCTTAGCATTATCTGCATATAGATCATTTTCATAAGAAGTATATACTAAGTTCTGCCTATTTATAGCAGTATTAATATTTTCATTACTTTGCGCATTTCCATCAGCACTATCATTGCTAGTATATTCAGAAATCTTATTATCAACAAAACTTTTATTTTGAATAGCTATAACTTCTTTATTCTCATTATATAATTTATCTTGATAGAAAGCTCCTATACTAAATACAAAAGCTATTAATAAAACTACTATTAAAGCACTATTTTTTGTTATAATTTTACTTAACTTATACATTCTTCAATTCCCCCTAGCTACTTCTTATATATTTCTCTACTTTATATTATACCTATATAGAGCTAAAATTAATTTACAAAAGTGTTACAATAAAATTATAATTTATAGCAGTAATTTTATTTTTTTGTTTATTTTCTATTTTTAGTCATACAAAATCATCAAAAAAAGTCAATACTATAATATTTTATAGTATTGACCTATAATTTTCTTATTAAATAAATGGATTATAGAAACGTCCACCATTTATTATTGTAGCAAATATAGCAATTACTAATATAATACTAACTATAGCTATAGCTATATAATCACCCTTTTTAAATGGTCTTCCATTATACCACGTACGTTTTTTATTACTTCCAAATGCTCTAAGCTCCATAGCAGAACTTATAGTTTCTATTCTATCTAAACTTGAGAATATTAAAGGCATTAATATAGAAGCTGAGTTTTTAATTCTTTTTGTTAATTTTTCTTTTTTAGACATATCTATCCCTCTAGCTTGTTGTGCAAATGATATATCTTGATAATCACGTTGAATATCCGGTATATATCTTAAAGCTATTGAAACTGAATATGCAATTTTATAACTTACACCTATTTTATTTAACGAAGCTGCAAACTCACTTGGATTAGTAGCAACCATAAATAATAATGCCATAGGTATTATTGAAAAATACTTTAAAGTTATATTAAATTGATAGAATAACTGCTGACTCGTTACAGTATATGGACCAGCAATCTTAAATAAATCTGTTCTACTGCCATATATATGAACACCTTCATATGGTGAGAATATAAAGATAGCTACATTATTTAATAATAAGAATATTAATATAAAGTAAAGAACAAATGAAACTTGCTTAAATTCTACCTTTGAAATTTTAAACACAATTATACTTACAACAAACATACCTAAAAGTACACGGGTATCATATGTAATCATCGAAGCTAAAGCCCAAATAATTAAAGCAATTAACTTTGATGCTCCTGTTAATCTATGAATAGGTGAATCTATATCTGAATATCCAATCATTGTACTCATATCTATCTAATCCTCCTATCATAATCAATAAATTTCTTAACAAATATTCTTGGATTATCTAACTTAGCCTTTACAGCTAATTCATATAGTGATGTTTCCTTTAAATTTGCCTTATTTATTACTTCTTCATCTGTAAGAACATTAGCTGCTATATCATCAGCTAATTTTACTCCATTGGATAATACAATTGCTCTATTAGTATATTCAAGCATTAAATGCATATCATGAGTTATCATTATTATTGTTACACCTTTTTGATTCAATTCTTTTAAAAATTCCATAATTTCTGTGTAATGTTTAAAGTCTTGGCCTGCTGTAGGTTCATCTAAAATAATAACCTCAGGATTTAAAACTAATATTGATGCAATTGTTACACGTTTCTTTTGACCAAAACTTAATGCAGAAATTGGCCAATTACGGAATTCATATAATCCACAAATCTTTAATGTTTCAAAAACTCTATTCTTAATCTCATCTTCAGAAACCCCTCTAACTTTGAGACCTAAAGCTACCTCATCAAAAATCATAGTTTTTGATATCATTTGATTTGGATTTTGCATTACTATTCCTATTTTTTCCGCACGTTCTTTAATAGTATCATTAACTAAATCTCTACCATTAAATAATATTTGCCCTTCTGTTGGATTATAAAATCCACATATTAACTTAGAAATAGTTGATTTACCGGCTCCATTTCTACCTACAATACTAACCATTTCACCTCTATTAACTTTAAAGGAAACACCGTGTAATATTTCCTTACCTGATTCATAAGAGAATTTTACATCCTTCATTTCAAGAATAGTTTCATCGCTTGTTTCTTCTTTATCTTCTACAGTATCTTCATACCACTCTTTTAATTTTTCTCTACAGCTATCTATTTTTAGTGTATTAATATGTTCTGGACTCATTTCCGGTGTAATATTGCATCCTGCATATTTTAATGCAGTAATATATAATGGTTCACGTATTCCTGTTTCAACTAATAAATTTGAACTTAATAACTCTTCTGGAGTTATATCAGCAGCTATTTTACCATTATCAACAACTATTATTCTATCTACTGGACAATGTAATACATCTTCTAATCTATGCTCTATTATTAATATAGTCTTATTAGTTTTCTTTTGAATTTCATCTATTAGTTCAATAGCACTTTTTCCTGTTGCAGGGTCTAAACTTGCAAGTGGTTCATCAAATAAAAGAATATCTACGTTCCCTACCATAACACCTGCTAATGTTACACGTTGTTTTTGTCCTCCTGATAAACTATAAGGTGCAGAATTTAAATGAGTATCTATCCCTACAATCTCAGAAACAATTTTAACTTTTTCTTTCATTTCTTCTTGTGATACACAATCATTCTCTAATTTAAAGGCTATATCTTCACCAACTGTTAATCCTATAAACTGACCATCTGGATCTTGAAGTACAGTACCTACTGAATTTGATAATTCAAATATACTCATTTCTTTAGTTTCTTTTCCCTTAACCTTTAAACTACCAGAAATTTCACCTTCATTAGAAAATGGTACAAGGCCATTTATACAATTTGAAAGAGTACTTTTTCCAGAGCCTGATGGTCCTACTATAAGTACTTTTTCTCCTTCATATATGGTTAAATTTATATTATTTAATGTTGGCTTTGCTTGAGCTCTGTATTGAAAAGTAAAATCCACGAACTCAATTACAGGTTTTTTCATAGCAAATCTCCTCGTCTTTTTGTATATAAACTTCAATATATTAATTTAATTTTTATTAATCACTTTAAAGCTTAATAGATAATCTATTAAGCACTTTATTTAAGTTATATTATTAAAATTTTACCATTAGCAAAACCTTAATTAATAACCCCCATTAAAGATAATACTATATTTTTAATCATATGTATATTCTGAAAAAAATTTTATAATATAAAATTTTCTTTAATCATTAAAAATACCAGAGACTTAAAGACTCCGGTATTTAAAATAGATATTATTCTCTATCTAAGCTTCCTTTTTTAACTCTAGTCTTAGAATAAGTATATAATAATATAGTTCCTAATATTCCAACTGTAATTGCATTTGAAGCTCCTGCTACAGCTCCTTGTAAATAAACTTTATTAGCAGGTTCAGCATATATAACTATATCTAATGTTGGTGCAACTAAAAGCCATGCTATAGCATTAGCAATTATTTGATAAATATTGAAAACTATCATTTCCTTTTTACCAAATTCACCTTCATTAACCTTTAATTTCTTCCAAGCTAATCCTATAATAAGTCCAACAGCTGCTGATGCAATAACCCAACTAAACCAAGGTGAACCATAAAACACTAAATCTTTTAATGCATGTCCTATGAATCCAATAGCAACACCTGCAACTGGTCCATATAAAACTGCCATTAAAGCTAAAAATGCATAACATGTTTCAATATTAGTATTTGGTATTCCTGAAGGAATAGAACCGAAACGGCCTAATATCATAAATACAGCTGCTCCAATACCAATTGCAACAATAGTCTTAATAGATAATTTGTTACCCATTATGTCTCCTCCTTTTTATATACATTATGATTAATTAAAATTAATTTTATTCGTAAACTACTCTTGGAGCCTTTCTAATAGAAATTATCCAATTAGTTCCCGTTTGTATGTTATACGCCTTAGAGAATGAACCTTGATTTATAGCAACAGCTAAATTATCTAATGAATTAACATAAACTAAAGTTTCTCCAACATGAACATCTGCAAATGATTTTGCATATATCATTATATTTCTATAAACTTCTCTTGTATCATTTTTTATTGAAACTTCTACTCTATCTCCATAGTTTATTCCTAAACTAGTAAATAGCTCTCTACCAATATTTGTCCAAAGGCTACCAAATCTAACATCTAAAACATCAATTGTTCCAGTTACTATATCATTTTCCTTAGTTGATTCAACTACTGGTAATTCAATAACTTCATCTACTGGAATTTCTGGTCCAACTTGTTCAAAACTTATAACCCCTGAAGCAAGTCTTGCACCTGTATATGCATATATATCTCTTCCATGGAATGTATAAGATGCTCCTGAATTAGGTAATCTATTTATAGTTTCATCTATTTCTCTTGCCTCTACAATTCCACACATACGCTTGATATGAGTAAGTGTTCCATTGTCTGGTGTAATTATGTACTGACCTTTTGCAGTCTTAACTGCTATACTCTTTCTATGTGATCCAACACCTGGATCTACTACAGAAACAAATACGCTTCCTTCTGGCCAATAAACTACAGTTTGAATTAATCTATATGAAGCCTCCCAAATATTATACTGTGGTATTTCATGAGTTAAATCAAATAATTGTAATGTTTTATCTACAGAATATGCAACTCCATACATTGCACTAACTGCACCATCCGCTATACCAAAGTCTGATTGAAATATTAAAGCATTTTTCATAAAATAAGCCTCCTAAATAACATGTCATATCTTTAGTATAATAACGAATATTATCTTAGTCAACGTTTTTTTCATTCGTTATTATGCGAATATTAATTTCATCCTCTTTTTTAGCAATACTTTAAAATTATACTTTTATATTAATTTATAGTCAATATCTTTATCTATATGCTTAATTAAAAACTATTATCAAAAATTTCGTAAACTTTCTAATTGTAATTTAATATAAAAATCTAAAATGACTGTCCGTAATAAATTCAGCCTTTCTTTATTTTTCCAAGGCAAATTTATTATAAGACAGTCTTTTTACTATTTATAATTATTTTTATAGTACGTGAGTTCCTTCACCTATATTACTTGTATAAAATGATGGTGTAATTCCTGTAACCTTTTGATATGCTACTGATACCTTTTCCTTAAATTCTTCAACCTTATTATTATTTACTAGAGCAATTGCACATCCACCAAATCCAGCTCCTGTCATTCTGGCTCCAATACATCCTTCTATCTTTAAAGCCTCATGTACTAATGTATCAAGATGAATACCTGTAACCTCATAATCATTTTCAAGAGACATATGAGATGCTGTTAACAATTTACCAAACCCTAATATATCATTATTTTTCAGCATTTCCATACTATTTTTAACTCTTTCATTTTCAGTAACAACATGCTTGGCTCTTCTTTTTAGAGTTTCATCAGTAATAAATGATTCTATATCATCTATTGTTGCTTGACAAAGATTATCTAACTTTTCATTTTTATTTTCATTTATAATTTCAAGAGCTTTTTCACACTCTGCTCTTCTTTCATTATATTTTGAATCTGCAAGTTCTCTTCTCTTGTTAGTACTCATTATAACTAAACTATATTCTCCTAAATTTAAAGGCGCATATTCATAGTAAAGAGATGCACAATCTAGAAGTATTGCATGATCCTTCTTACCTACTGCAACTGCAAATTGATCCATAATTCCACAATTAACACCAACAAACTCATTTTCAACCCTTTGACAAATCTTAGATATCTCAACCCTATCAATTTGCTCTGGATTTTCTAAATAAAGTATTATATATGCCATTAACACTTCAAGTGCTGCTGAAGATGAAAGTCCCGCTCCATCTGGAATATTACTATATAAAACTATATCCATTCCTGGTACTTCATGCCCTAAATCCTTAAGTGCTTTTATAACGCCCTTTGGATAATTGCCCCAATCATCTTCTTTCTTGTAAACT
Organism: Clostridium cuniculi; assembly: GCF_004353185.1. Lineage (GTDB taxonomy): Bacteria > Bacillota > Clostridia > Clostridiales > Clostridiaceae > Clostridium > Clostridium cuniculi. Next base: position 70,923 of record NZ_SMUS01000019.1, read on the forward strand.
AATTCTTCATCTAGATTAACTATTACCTCTCCATCAACATTCTTAGATCTCATTCTTATTTTATTATCATTTCTTAATGATAAGGCAGCATAAATCCCAACTGTTAATGCTCCAGGAAACACAAATCCACCATTATAATCTATATGTTCACCAATTAAATTAACCCTTCCTGGAGATAAGAAAGTTTTTATCTCTCTATTATCTACTCCATATTCACTTTTAAATAACTCTATCATTTTTTCTCTATTCATATTATTTCTCAACCTCTCTTAAATTATTTTAAAGTACTGTGCTTAGGAATCTTTCTAATGCAGCTTGTCCTTTTTCATTTCTCTTAAATACTCCTGCATCTTCAAGAACTTTTGCAAATATATCTCCTACCTCTTTTCTTAACAACACTTTAGCTTCATCGTAAGTTAATGAAGAAGTTTCAGACATCATTCTTTCTATCCATGGTATATGCTTATTAATTTCATTATTCTTTTCTGCTTCTGTTCTATTATAAGTTACCTCACCACAAAGAATTTTAGCTATAGTATCTAACTCCTTTTCTAATCGTCCTGGTAAAACAGCAAGTCCCATAACTTCAATTAATCCTATATTTTCTTTCTTTATATGATGAAGTTCTTTATGAGGGTGGAATATACCATCTGGATGTTCTTCTGAAGTTCTATTATTTCTTAAAACTATATCTAATTCAAAAGCTTCACCTTTTCTTCTTGCAATTGGAGTTACCGTATTATGTGGTGTATCTCCACTAAATGCTACTATATCATTTTCTTCATCAGAATAATTTTTCCATGCTTCAAATATATCCATAGCTAAATCTATAACACTTTTTTTATTATTTCCCTTTATTCTAACTACAGACATTGGCCATTTAACAGTTCCAATTTCAAGCTCTCCATATTTTTCACTTTCATAATATTTTTCTACAATAGCCTTTTCCATAGGGAATTTATGTCTTCCCCCTTGATAATGATCATGAGTCAATATTGAACCGCCTACAATAGGTAAATCTGCATTAGATCCTATAAAATAGTGTGGTAAAACCTCTGTAAATTCAACTAATCTTTCAATTGAATCTCTTGTTAATCTCATTGGTTCATGTTCTCCACTAAAAACAATACAATGTTCATTATAGTAAACATATGGTGAATATTGTAAAAACCATTCTTTATTTGTTAGTTTCATAGGAATAATTCTATGATTTTGTCTTGCCGGATGATTTATTCTTCCTGCATATCCCACATTTTCTTTACAAAGCAAACACTTTGGATATGTTACTTGTTTCATAAGTTTTGCTTTGGCAATTTCCTTAGGATCTTTTTCTGGTTTTGATAAATTAACTGTAATTTCTAAATCACCATATTCAGTTTTAGCTGGCCACCAAAGATTTTTAGCTATTCTCTCAGTCATTATATAATTTGAAGCTTTGCTCAAATCATAAAACCAATCTGTAGCCTTTTCTTTTGATTCATTTTCATATTTATCATAAAAAGTTTTAACAACTTCCCCTTCTCTTGGCATCAATAATCCCATTATCTTTGCATCAAACAAATCCCTAAAAGTCGTAGTGTTCTCTTCTATTAACCCCACTTCAGCTGCATAATCTAAAATATTATTTAATATTTCAACTGCACTCTCTTCCATATCCTCTTCTACTTCTCCTTCAAAAGGCGCTTCTACTTTTAATAAATCTATCAATGCATTTCTAGTTGGAATTATGTCCCACTTAGAAATCATCTCTTTTTTCAAAGCAAATTTTAAAAGCCTTTCAATTTCATACCCAATCTTATTCATAATTTTCACCATCCACTATTAATTTCATACTATTTAAAATATATTTTAAACTTAATATCATAGATTATTTTATATTGTTACAGTTAAATATCTCTTGAATAACTAATGTTGATGCACCAACTACTGCGGCATCTCTACCTAATAAGCTTCTAATTATCCTTACATTTTCACTTGATAATTTAAGCCCTCTATTTTTAACTATTTCACTTAAAGTTTCAATAGTATGTGTTGTATTCTCAAATATCTCTCCAACAACTACTATTGCTGTAGGATTTAATATATTTATTAAATTGCTAATAGCTATTCCAATATACCTAGCTGCTTCCTTTAATATTGTTATAGATAGCTCATCACCATCGCTGGCTGCTTTACATATATCTTCTATTGATAAATTGTTTATATCATCTATATCTTTACTAAGAGAACTATTTACACCTTGCTTTATAAGCTTAATTGCTTTTCTAATTATATTGTTATTAGATGCAACAGTCTCAAGACAACCATAATTTCCACAGTTACACTTATCACCATCTGCTTCCACTACTATATGCCCTATTTCTCCTGCACTAAAATTAACTCCATAATAAGGAGTATTGTTTATAATAATCCCTGCTCCTATACCATTTGATATATTTAAAGTTACAAAATTAGCTATATCCTTTGTTGCTCCAAACCAACTTTCTCCTAATGCCATTGCCCTTACGTCATTATCTACATATACAGTTAATCCCAGTTCTTCTTCTAACTTTTCTTTTATATTTATATTTTTCCAACCATAGTATAAAGCATGTATAGATATTCCCGTTCTTGCATCAACTATACCATGTAAAGCTACGCCTACTCCTAATATTTTCTCTTTATCTATTTTGCTAGTTTGAACTACTTCATTAATTAAATTAACTAACTTCCTAAAAACTAAATCATAATCATCTCTTTCATCTTCTATTCTCATAGTCTTTTTTATTATTATATTAGCTGAAAGATTAGTTATAACTACATCTATGACTCCAACACCTATACATACACCTATTACATATCTAGCATTTGGATTAAATTCTAATATTATTGGTGGTCTTCCTCCACTAGATTCTCCTATCTTACTTTCTATAAGAAAATTATCCTCAATTAAAAATTTTGTTATATTGGTAACACTAGCCGGAGTCAAACCAGTTAATTTGGCGATCTCTGCACGTGATAGGCTTCCATTATCTTTTATAACCTTAAGTACAGCTGAAACATTTAATTGTTTCATTAACTCAAAGCTACCTCTTAATATTTTACTCATCTTATCACTTCTTTATTAATTATTTTAATAAAGTCTTCAAAAAAATTTTTCTTTCTTTTTAAAGACTTTTGAAATTGTTTTCTTATCTTAATGTTATCATATCTTTATTTTTTGTCAATATACTTTCAGTTAACTTACTATAAAAGCTAGTACAAAATTTAACTGTCTTTGTTAAGTAGACAGGAATCAGTTCAAATTTGTACTAGCCTTTTCTTTTTCTTATTAATCTAAAATCATTATTTAACTACTTTATATATTTTAAAAGAAAGATTATCTAACTTTATTTCTCTTAAATTTTCAACACTTTCTGTAAGTAAATTTACTGCTTTTGATTCTGAGTTTATATTTACTAAAACACTCTCATCACCATTGTTAAATATACATAGAATTTCTTCACCATCTAAAACTCTCTTAAAAGCTATAACGTTATTTTTACAATAAACCTCTTCAAAATCACCATGTATAAAAACCTTATTATTTTTTCTAATATTAATCATATTTTTATAAAAATTGAATAATTCTCTATTTTGCTTTTCTTCCTGCCAAATCATACATTTTCTATTTTCAGGGTCATCTCCCCCATCTAGTCCAACTTCATCTCCATAATATATATATGGAACACCCATATATAAGAATTGATATGCTATAGCAAGTTTCATTCTATTAATATTTCCATCACATTCATTATAAATTCTTTTCGTATCATGACTTCCTATTAAATTCCACATTTGTTTAGTTATGCTATCCATATATAATACTCTATTTTCTGCCATTATATCTAGAAACTCTCTTCCATTTATAATTCCTTTAGCAAAAAAATCTATAATAGCATTTTTAAAAGGATAGTTCATTATTCCATCTAATTGGTCTCCCTTTAAAAAAGAGTTAGCTTCATGCATTATCTCTCCAATTATTATTGCATCACTTTTAGCAGCTTTAACTCGTTTTCTAAACTCTCTCCAAAACTCATGTCCAACTTCATCACAAACATCAAGTCTCCATCCATCTATTCCGATTTCCTTAATCCAGAACTCTCCTACCCTTAATAAATATTCTCTTACTTCTTTATTATTAGTATTAAGTTTAGGCATATTATCGCAGCCATTAGCAAAAGTATAGTACTTATTTTTCGCTTTCTTTACTGGCCATGTATCTATAAAGTACCATTCCTTATATTTTGATTCTTGTTGATTTTCTATTAAATCTTTAAAAGCAAAGAAATCTGAACCTGAATGATTGAATACAGCATCAAAAACTATTTTAATTCCTAACTCATGTGCCTTTTCTACAAGCTCCTTTGCTTCTTCTAATGTTCCAAACTGTGGATCTATATTAAAATAATCTTCAGTATTATATTTATGGTTAGTGTCAGATTTAAATATAGGTGTAAGATAAATTAAATTCACACCTAATTCTTCTAAATAAGGTAACTTCTCTATTATCCCTCGTAAGTCTCCACCATAAATACTTCTTCTATGAACTTTCCCTTTTCCCCATTGACCTGTTCCCTGAAGATTTATTGCAGGGTTTCCATTATAGAACCTATCAGGGAATATTTGATATACAACAGCTTCTTGTAACCACTTAATTTCTTTATATAAATCTTCCTCTGCTATATAAGGAAACTGAAAAGAATTCATATCATTATACTTAAATTCTGGATTTACAAATCCTCTTTCATTATATTTAAAGCTTTCTTCATTCATATCAATAAATTCAAAATAATATCTATATCTATTTCTAAAAACTGATATTTCTGTTTGATAATATGTGAAAAGTTCTGTTTCTGCAACTACATTCATAGCTTTTTTATTATATGGATTTTCCCAATCATACCTATCTTTATAATAAATATAACATTCCTTAACATCATTTCTTGCTACTCTAACTCTTACAATCAAAGTATCCTTATCTTTTCCATAAGAATAAGGAGTATCTAAAATATGAAAAACAGCATATTTATTCATAAACTTCACCTCTATTTTTAAAACATTTACATAATTATTATAAAAATTTTTCATACTCTTGATTGTATATTTATAATATAATATATATATAATTAATATGATTTTCTATATTATGGGGGGTAATTGTTATGTATGAAAGTTTTATTTCTGACTTAAATATTTTTAGTAATGAATTTTCTTCTTTTATTGACACTAGTAATAGACCTGCTATTCTTCATAAAATTAAACAAAAACATATTGGTGAATTAGAAGATGATTTAAATATGGAGGATAAAAAAATTGATTTATATATATGGAATGCAATATTCTCTAAAGAAATTATAAGACATGGTATTTCTAAGAAATATCTTCATACTCTTTATAATGAATATTATGTTAAAATTCCAACTCTTAATGATTTAAAATCTCTTCAAGAATTAGAAATAGAAATGGCTGAAGCCTATCTTGAGTTTTTAATTAGTGATATAGAAGTTAAGGATAACTTTATAGTAAACAAGCTTCTTCAGCACCTTCATATGAATATTGAAAGTTTTATGTCACTTGAAAAAATATCTGAACATCTTGGAATAACACCAGAATATGCATCAACTTGTTTTAAAAAACATATGGGAATATCTCTAATGAAATATTCTAAGAAAATAAAAATAGATAGGGCTAAAGTGTTATTACTTACAACAAATAAAAGTATGCTTGATATAGCAATATCATTGGGCTTTTATGATCAAAGCCATTTTTCAAAAACCTTTAAAGCCTTTGAAGGAATGTCCCCTTCCGAATTTCGCAACACACACTATAACTAAATTCTTCGCTACGTGGAAGCGAAAAAATGAAATATTTATTTTCCAGTAACCGTGAAATTTTCACCTAGAATTTATATAATTGATTCCGTAAAGTTTGCTAAAGTTTTTAAACTCGCTATTCGCTCAAACAGTAAAAACTTCTTTACGCAACTTTACTCCATCAATTATTAAATTCTACGGCTTAATTTCAATGGTCCTTCCAAATTAATATTT